>CAZJBW010000074.1:0-26440 GCA_964543985.1 uncultured Pirellulaceae bacterium
ACTGCTGCTTTCCCGCTGCTGCTTTACTACTGCTCTAAATAGAAATTTGGAAAACGATTTCGGCTGTGATTGAAGACCTGCCTAACTTAAAGTTCTTGTCCGAACTGTATTGCGAAGACGCTGCTGATGCCTATTTGTTGGCCGAGTACCCTTCGTCCAACAGTACCGAAACGGTTCTGCAGAATCGACAACGGTTCATCATTCACGACCCGTTTCCACCTCCTCCGCCCGAATTGATTAAGCAGCTTGGGCCTCATCATTTAATGTGCGGTTGGGGAGACAGTGTTCCGGTTACTTCGCAAGTTGCGCCAGATGCTCAGCTGCTCGATCACTGGGATCGCCAGCTAGGACCTGGTTCATGTCCGCAATGGCATGCCTTGGATTTGGCCGCCGAGCGTAACTATATCACTCTGTTTCCACTGGAATCCGTACCACCCCATCGCCAGGTGGTCGATCCTCAAGTGAATTACCATCTGCACTCAAAGGCTGTGATCGCCGACATGGATTGCGCTCAAGCGGATGTGTTTTCGGAGATTCGTTTTCCTTGCATCGTGAAACTCAGCCACGGTTACGCCGGTTTGGGTAACTACTTGTTACGTGATTCTGATGACCAACAGGTCATGCAGGCAAAATTGAATCAACATTGGCCAGACGCTAAGTGCGTCATCAATTCGGTGATCCAGAACGTTGTCGGTGATTATGGAGTGCAGTTTTATTTGCGACGCAATGGGCAGATCGTCTGGTTGGGGTTTACGGAACAGCACTTTGACGAAAACAAACGTTGGTGCGGAGGAGCATATTCGGCGGCGGCTCAAACATTGTTACGGCCTCATTTTGAAAGTATCGTACAAGCAGCAGGATCGTATTTGCATTCTCAATCGTATTTCGGAGTCGTCGGTGTTGATATTCTGCAAGACAACCAAGGACAGTGTTTTCTGGTTGATGTCAATCCGCGACTCACAGGGGTGTCGCCGTTCCTAATGGCTTCGCGTCAATTTAAGAACGAAGGGTATGACCAGGGAATTTACCAAGCCAGCGGAAGGTTCCCTGGAACTCTGAATCAGTTGATCGCCGTTGCCGAAAAGATCTCGGACGCCAAAGTTTTGGTGTTAAGCGCTTGCCAGCAAAAACCTGTCACCGTTTGCCATTTGTCAGTCAGCAGCAATAGCCAAGAACGGAATCAACAAATATTGCAACAAGTAATGGCGGGTCCATGAAAACCCAGGACCTGACCACAGGCTCTATTGCACTTCACGTTCGTAACTTGGCACTGCCTTCCAGCATCGGTCTGTTCTTTCAGACGATGTACAACGTGGTCGATTCATTTTATGCCGGACAGGTTTCCACGACGGGTTTGGCCGCCTTGGGAATTAGCTTTCCCGTCTATCTGTTAGTGTTAGCCACCAGCGGCGGACTGTCGCGAGGCACGTCGGCGTTACTGGCCAATGCGATTGGAGCCAACCAACCCAATCGTCAAAAAAAGCTGGTCTATCAAGGATTGTCGCTGGCGTTGTTGGTCGGTGTGGTCATGACCTTTATCGGCAGTTGGGTCGCCAAGCCACTCTTTCAAATACTGGGCGCCTCGGGAGATTATCTGCAAATGGCTTTGCAGTACATGCTTCCAATTTTCTACGGGTCGATATTTTTTGTCACCGTTAACGTCTGCAATGGGATCCTGGTGGCGACGGGCGACAGCAAGACTTTTGGTGGTTTGCTAATTGTTGGCTTCTTTCTTAACTTGGTTTTGGATCCGTGGCTGATGTACGGTGGGTTTGGTGTTCCCGCGATGGGCATCGCAGGAATCGCTTGGGCAACCGTCATCATTCAAGTGTTTGGCTGTTTTTGGATGTTGTCTGTGGTAGTGCGGCGAGGACTTATTTCTTTTGAAAAATGGGATGCCTTCGTTCCAGATATGTCGATCGTCAAAGAGATCTTAATTCAAGCTATTCCAGCCAGCTTCAATATCATGTCCGTGGCCTTGGGGTACTTCGCCGTCACGTGGTTGTTGAACCAATTCGGGGAGTCGACGGTGGCGGCATTCGGCGTTACCACTCGTATCGAGCAAATCGGATTGATGCCCACGTTTGGTTTGTATGCGGCAATCATGGCACTGGTGGGCCAAAACAATGGAGCTCGCAATTTCTCTCGGGTTCAAGAATCGATGCGAGTCTGCAACTTGATCGGTGGAACGTTGGCTGTTGCAACGTCCATTCTAATTGTCATTTTTTCACGACCATTGATGCGAATTTTCACGTCCGAGCCAGATGTGATTGACATCGGCGTGCACTGTTTATTAATTATGATGATGATTCAATGGTGCTATGTATTGACCTCGACTCATCTGGCGTTCTTGCAAGCCATCAAGCGACCGTTTTATGGATTCTTGGAATCTGTGTTACGTAAAATCCTTTTGCCACTGGGCCTGTATGCTGCTTTCGCATCGTTGGACTGGGGAGTGGACGCAGTGTGGTATGGTATCGCGGGAGGCAACTTCTTGATGACCATCGTCACCATCATTTTTGCCCAGAGTGTATTGCGTCGGATAACAACAAAGGCTACCTAACTACGCAAGGCAACATTAGGCACCGCGCACATATATTGAAATGAAAAGCAAATCTTTCTACCAGCTGGTGCGACGTTACGAAGCCGAGGCCAAACAGCATCCCAAGCGATTTCATCGGCGAGTCCAAAGGCAGATTTGGCTAGGCTACGCATACATCATTTTCGTGGCAATCGTATCCATTTTGGTGGCTGTCCTGCTGGCTTGGGCGACGTACCTGACATTCAATTTGATTTTGCTGCTATTTTTCATTGTCGTCGCCTTCATAACCGTTGATTTGTTTTTGAGTCTCTTCGAAAAGATTTCGACACCCGCCGGTGTTCGGCTGGACCCGCAGCAGTGCCCTACCCTTTTTCAAGAGATCGATTCGTTACGCAACGAGATGGATATTCCGGCGATTGACGATGTTTTGTTGACGTATGATTTAAATGCCAGCGCCGGAGAATTTCGCTCGCGGTTTTTTGTGGGCCGGAAGAACCGTTTTGTAGCCATTGGCTTACCGATGTTAAAGTCTCTGAATGTGGAAGAGGTTCGGTCTGTGATCGCTCATGAAATTGCGCATTTGGCGCGAGGGCACAGTCGATTGAGCGCGACCGTTTGGCATTTACGCAAAATGTGGATGAAGCTGTTGTACCCCGAAGCGGGTAGCGTTCCCATTTGGTGGCGATGGTTTGCCAAATTCTATGGAAGCTACTTCGAAGCAATGGCCAACGTGATTTCTCGCGAGTACGAATTCGAGGCCGACAGGATCGCGTTCAATTCCGTCAGTCGTCAAGCGATTATCACCAGCCACCTATGGGACGCGTTGTTTAAACAGACGGTGGAAGTCGAACATTTAGAACAGCTGGAAAGGCATGTTGTCCAGCACGCCAAACCCATCGATAACGTGCTTCAAAGCTTCCTGCTACGCTTGGAACAAACGCCGCAGCGCGATCACAGTCTGCCCTATCTGCGGAGAACTTTGGCCAAGGAAACGTTGATTTACGAAAGTCACCCTTCTTGCAAAGATCGAATTGCTTGCGCCGGTTTTCCAACTGACCAGTCACTTCATGAGTCAGCCGAATACGCTTGGCAAATGCTGCAATCTCGTTCGCGTGACAATGCCATCAATCACTATCTGGGCAATCAGTTTCCGACACTGTTGGATCAATTGGAATCGCTTTGGCAGTGGCGAAACGAAGCTGAATGGCAGGTCCAGCATTTGCAGTTTGAACAAGCAAAGTTGGAGCTGCAACAAATTCAACAAAACAGTAAAGATGGCTCTGTCGGCGAACATGAAAGAGTGAATCACGCAAATCTGGTTGCGGTTTTGGAAGGCGCAGATGCTGGCTATCAGGCATTTCAAGATGTGCTAGCCGAGTACCCGGAAAACGAAATAGCGTTGTTCTGGTGCGGAAACTACAACTACGAATTTGCTGTCGATTTGCCAAAAGCCGAATCGTATTTCTTGCGTGCTTTAGACGCCGATATTAGATACGAAGCCGAGATCAGTCATCGCATGGTTAGCGTGTGTCGCGAGTTAGAAAAGTATGATGAGGCTGAATCTTGGCTGGAACATAGTTTTGGTGCCTCGGACGCGATTCAAAAATCTCAACAAGAACGCACCACGATCGTCGTAAATGACAAATTTATAGCCCATCAGTTGCCCGATGACCGACGCCAACTAATTGTCGAGCAGTTGTCGAAGGACCCGCGAGTCAAACGTATTTGGGCCGCTCGCAAGCAGATCGAGTACTACTCGGAAAAGCCGATATACGTCTTTGGGATTCAAATTCACCAGAAGTGGTACAAGTTTTACTCAGACCAATTCTACGACAGGATCTTTCAACAACTGCTGCAAACGATTCACTTTCCCGACGATTATTTGATGGTAATGTTGTACGGGCAAAACAAACCTTTTCTGAAAAAGTTCAAGAAACTGAGCCGCCAAGATGCTTGCATCTATGACAACAGCTGAATCAATGCCGATCCGCAATTGCAGAATCCAATGCATTTTTGCTAAACGAAGACTGGATTGGATTGTGTGTTGCTGATTTTTTGTCCCCACTTAATGCAAGCTCAGTGCGAATTCGAATTCAAACGCGACTTCTGATATTCGCAACATCCATCGCTAGTTTGTTGGCGAGTGGCTGTGCTAGTTTTCAAACCGCAACCGTATTGCATCCATGCGACGGATTGACGTTGGTGTTGCCAGGGATTGGAGGTGACAGTTTCGTTAGCAGTAACATTGCCAATGGACTAGTCGATGGTCAAGTTCCTGGTCAGATCGAGGTGTTCGATTGGACGTCAGGCAACGCATTGCGAAGTTTCGAGCACTTGTTGGATGAAGACCGAGTCTTCGATCAGTCTTTAAGGTTGTCCGAACGGATTCAACGATCTCATCGCGACTTTCCGAATCGCCCGATCAGCTTAGTGGCACACTCGGGAGGCGCGGGCGTTATCATGACCGCTCTGGAGAATCTGCCTGACAATCAACCAGTGACGTCCGTCGTTTTATTGGCTCCGGCTGTGTCTGCCGACTATCCAGTGCAGAACATTATTCACAAAGTGACGTCCGGCGTCTGGTTGTTCTATTCACCCTTGGACGTGCAATTGACGGTGGGGACGACGGTCACTGGAACCATTGATGGTGATCACGCGCCGGCGGCCGGCGGGCGAGGATTTAACACGCAGGTCCCTGGATTGGTTCAAATCCCTTTCCGTCCCAGCATGGCAGTGGACAGAAATCTTGGTGGCCATCTGGGCGCAACCAATTCCAAATTTGTGGGTCGTCAGGTTGCCCCGATTATCCGAAACGCTCACATTGCAGCGTGCCCTGAATTCTTTCGCTGATCGATCGATCACTCGTGAAATGCCGTTTTTTGCCAATTTTAAGGTTCTTTGGTCCTCGCTTGGTAGGCATTGCGTGATCAATAATAGAGTGTCGGAATGATCATAGAAGGAATAGTAGATGAAGAAGTCAATCGTTGTCGCAATGGTGTTGGTGTTTGCAATAGCTTCTGTTGCCGAAGCGCAGCAAGAGCGACGAGGCAAACGACGGAACCAAGACCAGTCAGGTCAAAAACGTGGCATTCCCGGCAGAAGCTCGCCCACTAATCAGATAGTCGAAAATCCATTGGCCATCGGAGATTCCGGCGTCGCCTGGTACACGACCTGGGACACTGCCGTGACGGAAGCCCAGCGTTCCAATCGTCCGATCCTGTTTGCCTCTGCGGCAACTACTTGTTCTGGTGTGCCGGGAGTCTTCTGACCTGGCTACACAAAAGCTGAGAACAGTTTGTTCTCAACCGAAGAGTTCATTGAAGCCTCTCGTAAGTTTGTTTGCGTTCGCTTGGAAACTTACGAAAATCTTGAATCGGAAGAACTGGTAAAGCGAATCAATGGTCGATTAGCAAATACCGCCTTCGCAATCCTCAGTCCGGATGGGCAGGAAATGTTAACCCCCGGAGGACGCTCTCCTAGTAGGGCGTTGTCTGACAACGGAGGAAAAACCGACACGACCGGAAGCGAAAACGAAGAGCTGATCGATAAAATGGTCCGTATCGTTGACCGATATGAACCGCAAGCCAGCGATTCCGCGTCCGAGCTACAAGATTTTCATTCGTTGCGGCAAGCTCTCAATTGTGCCTCCGCCGATCAACGTTTGCTCGTCTTTGTAAACGCACCCTACGATTCGGAATCTGTTCAGCAAAAACTGAAAACCGTTTTTGCTGATGAACAGGTGCTTGGCAAGTTCCATCTGAATTTCGCCGACCCTGCAGTGGATGCCGAATGGGCCAGTGTGGTTGAGGGAGCCAAAGATTCACCGTCTATCTTTGTCATTCAGTCCGGCAAGTTCGGTATCGATGGAAAAGTTTTGGAACAAGTCGCCATCGATTCCGAGACGGATGCCATCAAAGCCACTCTGTTAAAGGCGAATGAGCAGTTTGCAACCGTCGAAAAACGTAAGGACTACGAATCTCATGTTCGCGAAGGCAGACGCAAACGCATCCACTTCGAAAACGAGATCCCACTGCAGGGTACCGACGGTAACGGTGGCAGGTCCAACCGTTCAAGATCCAAACGCAGAAACCGCGATTGATCAATAGTCGGTCGTGCACGTATCCGCCATTTCAAGATAGTCGCGACTATCGGATTCAGATGAAATTTACACCCTCGGACTGAAGTCCGAGGGCTACTACCTGCTGTCGCTCCGCGACTAACGAATTGAAACATGTCCAGGCGATGGCATTTATGCCTGTCGTTATTTCAAATTCAACTGCCAACTGATTCCAAACTTGTCGGAGGTCCAGGCGAACTTTTGGCTAAAGCCGTAGTTGTTCATGGGCATCATCACTTCGCCACCTTCAGACAGTGCCTCAAATTTGGACTTGAGCTCCTGTTCGCTTTCGCATTCCACGAAGAACGAAAACGATGGTGTGAATTTGAAGTCGTGCGCGATCGGGCTGTCGAAGAATCTGACGTGTTGGCCTGCAATGCTGACGGTTGCAACTTTGATTGTGCCGGCAGGTCCCTCTTCGCCTACGCCATACTTTTCCATGACGAGTACTTTGGAATCAGGAAAAACCGTTTGATAAAACTCGATCGCCTCGGCGGCTTGTCCTTCGAACATTAAAAAGGGCGTGACTTTATTGATCGCCTCGGCGGCGGGTGTCTCGACTTTGGTGATGGTGCTGGACATAAACGTTTCCCACTGCCCTGCCTCGTTTTTGACTTGTGATTCGGCAGCGATTTCGTTTTCCGAGACGAATTTGTAAGTGTCACGATAGTCCCGCATCTTGGTTGGGTCAGTCCAATCTGGCCCGCGAGCGTTCAAGACAATTTTCTTTCCAGATTCATCCAGCGTGCCACGGTACTGCCAAGTGAAATCGCTCAGCGAGTCGATCCAGGTGCCTACGAACTCCTTTTTTTCCGAATTGTAACCCAACGTTTGGATGGCCTCGAACGCGATCCCGCCAAGCTCGGCCTGGTGTTTGTTGATGAGCCACTGTTGACCCATCGTTTTGGAATGAATCGTTCCTCGACTAGCGGGCATATTGCTGCCCGGCGTTTGGGAGACAACGTTCCATTGACCTTCGAATTGCGTCAGCCAATCGAAACCGGTGGGTGGTTTGGTCGGTGATTCGTCTTGCGACAGGCAAGCAACAGTCATCGACAAACATGTTAGGAAACAAAGGCATCCGGTCGTCAGCGATTTCATGCGTTCCTCGATAGAGTTTTTTGAAGTGCGAGCAGCAAATCACAAGTTGATTTATATGCCGATCGTAATATATGCTCTTGCCAATTCAAGACTTTTGAGGGCACGTGGGAAAATGAGCGACCGAGCATGAGCCAACCCAAAGACAACCCAAACCAATCACCAACCGATACGCCACAGGAATTCTGCGAGCAAACGATTGTTGATATGGTTGCTGCTTTTTATCGTCGTGTTCGTGTCGACGACCTGTTGGGGCCACTGTATCCGGACAATGATTGGGACGGCGCCGAGGAACGGTTAAAAGACTTTTTGGTTTTTCGCTTTGGAGGCTCCGATCGTTATATCCGCGAACGCGGGCATCCCAGACTGAGGATGCGTCATGCACCGTTCAAAATTGGTGTTGCGGAACGTGATCGCTGGATCGAACTGATGAACGAGGCGATTCAGGAAGCCAACGTCCCCAAAAATGACATTATCAATTTGCAGAACTTCTTCGGTCACGTTGCTAACTTTTTAAGAAACCAGGATGAAGGGCCGGCTTCCAACTGAGACCGCGTCGATGAGTTTTATGATCGGTTGGCGAGCTCTTCCGCAAATTGTCGCATGTATTCTTTGAACATGCGTACGTAACGGTGCTCGTAGCGGTAGGGGTTTTGCAGTAGGGCGATTGTGCGAGTAGGACGTTGTTTGACTGGTTCCCCATTAAATGGTCGGTAGACTCGGTTCTTGTTTTTGTCTAACTCGCGTGCCATCGCAGGGATAATCGAGATCCCATGTTGCAGAGCAACCAGTTCCTGGATCGTAGCCAGCTGGTTGGTCCTTTCGATGGTGACGGGAGCAATCGATTGCCGAGTGCAAAATTCAGCGATGTTGTCTGACAGGCAATGTTGTTGATCCAAAGTAATGAACGGATAGTCTTGAATGTCGGACAAGCGAATTCGTTTTTTCTCGTCCAATTCGTGACCGCGAGGAATCACCAGGACCAGCTCGTCTTCAAACAGCGCCTCAACATCAAGATACTTTTCGGTGATTGGTAAGGCGACGATGGCCAGATCCACATCACCATCACGACACAAGCGGATGATATTTTGAGTCGTGTCTTCTTGAACTTGAATTTTGATGTCCGGAAATTGCTTGCCAAACTTCCTCAAAACCGAGGGTAACAAATAGGGCGCGATCGTAGGGATCACCGCCAACCGAATTTGCATGCGGTTACTGGCCTCGCCCATTTCTAAAAACGTGTCTTCCACAAGATCACGAATTTGGTTGGCGCGAACTAGAAAGAAGGAGCCCAGTTCCGTCAACTTGACGCCACGCGGTTGCCGTTCAAAAAGAGGCTCGCCTACCGCCCGTTCCAGCTTTTGAATGGACCGACTGAGTGCTGGCTGTGATAAACCGATTTCGGAAGCCGCCTGAGTAAAATTGCCGGCCTTGGCGACCGCCAGGAAGTGGGTGATCTGTTGGAAATCGAAGTCGCTTCGCATTAATGAAGAGCCTGCGTTGATCGTTATTCGTTTTTTGCATTAATCAGCCTTCGTTAATGCACATTGATTATATCCAGCAAATTAAGACAGCGGCCGTTTTTTCGTTTGCATGTTTACTCATTTCCAATGACACTTGACATGTACGGTGGGTTGTCGTAGTTTTACGGTAATGAATCGTAGATCGAGTTCCAGTCATAGTTTTTAGCGGCTCGCAGGGAGTTTTGGCGTGAAGCAATCGAAGCTGACCAATGCTGAATTAGCGATCATGGAGTTGCTGTGGGATGCCGAGCAGTTAACGGCCAGGCAAATTCGTGAGCAACTTTATGCGGACTCGACCAAAGCCCAGCACGGAACCGTGCAGCGATTGTTGCAATCCTTGGAAGAAAAGGGGTTTGTGCAGCGAGATCGCAGTTTGGGTGTGCACTTATTTTCTGCCACGATGACTCGCCAAGCCTATGGCGGATCGCAATTGGAGTCGTTGGCCGACAAGTTGACTGGCGGATCAATCGCTCCTCTTTTGACTCATTTGTTGGATCAAAAAAAGCTGAACAAGGCCGAGATCAAACGGTTGCGTAAATTACTTGAGGAGGCTTCGTAATGTCCGACTTTTTAGTTCACGCGTTGCTAAGTAATTTCATTGTAGCCACGATTCTGGGTTCCGTCGCATACTGGTTGCATCGTCGGTACCAGGCCGCTTCATTGGCTAACCTGTTGTGGATTGTGTTGTTGGCAAAACTGATGACGCCACCGATTTTTTCGCTACCTGTGTTCGAGATGCAGTCGCTGGCGGAGCAATCGCCAATCGAAAATTCATCCGAAGTTTCTTCGTTCAATCTGCAGTTGCCAAATGAAATAGAGACCAATGATTCGACTGATGTCTCCGGTTTCGCCACGACAACGCCAGTTAGTCAGCAACACTCGATCGCCAAATGGTTGGTGCCCTTGGGGTTGGTTTGGCTGATTTCATCATTGACGATTCTGGCTATCTCGTTTTGGCGTATCGTGCGATTTCATTTAATGCTTAAACGCCGTTGGCAGGTGCCCGAGTTGGATACGCAGCGAATGGCGAACTCGATCGCTCGTCAGTTGGGGTTGGACCCTAGCGGGCAACGACTACGAATTGTCTCGGCCAACGTTTCCCCGTTTGTGTGGTGGTTGGGCGGCACGCCGACAGTCGTGATTCCCGAGCGAGCCATTGCTGGACTGACCGAACAAGACTTGTATGCCGTGCTTAGTCACGAGATGGCTCACATCAAACGTCGAGATCATTGGGTCCGGTGGTTGGAGTGTTTGGCTGGCATTACGTTTTGGTGGAACCCACTGGTCTGGTGGGCCAAACGACACTTGCGGGTCACTGAAGAAATTGCTTGTGACTGCTTGGTTTTGCAAGCGACCAATAGCCAACAGGCAGACTACGCGAACTCACTTTTAAACATTGCAGAATTGTTGACGACCGAGGCAATCCGCCCGCCCGCGGTCGCCAGTGCTATCAATAGCGGCGGACTCCTAGAGAAAAGGTTAACAATCATCATGGCTGGAAAAAGAATTTCATTGCCCCAGTGGATTCGCGTTGCAGTTTGCACCGGTGTCCTTTGTGCGTTTCCGCTCGGCTTCGTGGTCGCCCAAGACATGCAAGCGGTTGAGCGTCGTTTAGGCGAGGCTGTTGCTGACGGTGAAATCACTCTGCGGCAAGCCGCGATCATGTTGGACGCGCTTAAAGAATCGATGCATTACGATCACGATGAGCACCACGACGATGGGCACCACGACGAAGACTTTTGGCGTGAGCATCGAGACGATGATGATCGATCTGTGAAGCCCGAGCTGGCTATGCGGAATGAAGTATACTTGCAGCTGATGACTGATGACATCCAAGCGGCTGTCGAGGCTGGAAAGATGACTAGACGAGACGCTGAACTTAAATTGAATGCGCTTCGCCAAAAAATGATAAGAGATCAATACTCAGAAGCCGAGCAAAAACTCAACGAGCTACGAGTGAAATTGTTCGAACTAACAGATGGCAAGCACGAACATGATGATCACGATCACGAACACAATAATGAGGATGCGCATGATGACGACAACCAGGCTGGCGATGATGACAGCAGTCGACGGCAAGATCGACGCGAAGGAGTAGAACGTCGCTTTAGAATTGCCGCCAGGAATATTCAAGAGGCACTCGACAAAGGCGAGATCGATGAAGAGGAAGCCAAAGAGCGGCAATTGGCATTACGTAAACGATATCAAACCTTCATGGAAAGCTACAAAGAGGACGACGATCGCGATCGCTAACGCGAACTCGGGCGTGGGTACACGTCACATTGGTTGATTCAAAAGCTCGCCTGCAACGGGGCGAGCTTTTTTTTGTGAAAAAAGGCATTCCATGGAAGAATCCTGTCATGCAAATTGTGCATGATGATTATGCACTCCAGTTATTTTGTGCATGACGCTAAATGGTCAATAATCTAAACAGCCATTTGACGTGGGGCGGCAATTGCGTTGCTCTACGATACCTCGATACCCACTTTACTACGGAGAATTCCATGTCCTCAGAAAACGGCAACGGCGATATCAGCAAGTGTCCGGTCATGTCACCGGCCAAGCAGCGGCATACAGCAGCCGCCGGACTGTCCAACGCAGATTGGTGGCCCAATCAACTGAATTTGAAACTTTTGCACCAGAACGCTGCGTGCACTTCGCCGATGTCAGACGATTTTGACTATGCCGCTGAGTTCGCCAAAGTCGACTTGGATCAATTGAAAAAAGACATCATTCAGGTCATGACCACATCAGTCGATTGGTGGCCTGCCGATTATGGTCATTACGGACCACTGTTCATTCGCATGGCTTGGCATAGCGCGGGCACCTACCGAGTGGGCGACGGTCGCGGTGGTGCCTCGTCCGGAACGCTACGGTTTGCTCCGTTGAACAGCTGGCCGGACAACGCAAATCTGGACAAGGCGCGTCGTTTGTTGTGGCCGATCAAGCAAAAATATGGACGTTCGATTTCTTGGGCCGACTTGATGGTTTACACCGGCAATGTGGCTTTGGAACACATGGGCTTTGAGACTCTAGGTTTTGCCGGAGGTCGCGAAGATGTTTGGGAACCGGAAGGTGATATCTACTGGGGTCCAGAGAGTGAATGGTTGGGCGACAAACGCTACAGCGGAGATCGCGAACTGGACGAGACCCTGGGCGCCGTCCAAATGGGTTTGATCTACGTCAATCCGGAAGGCCCCAACGGCAAGCCCAGCGCAATGGAGGCGGCTCGCGATATCCGCGAAACCTTTGCTCGCATGGCGATGAACGATGAAGAGACTGTTGCATTGATTGCTGGCGGACACACCTTCGGGAAAGCTCACGGTGCAGCCAGCGACGCCGAATACGTTGGTCCAGAACCCGAAGGCGCCGAGGTCATTGAGCAAGGTCTCGGATGGAAAAACAGTTTTGGGACTGGTATTGGTAACGACACCATCACTTCCGGTTTGGAAGGTGCTTGGACCAGTACGCCGACTGAATGGAACAACGAATTCTTCGATAACTTGTTTAATTACGACTGGGATTTGACGACCAGCCCTGGTGGTGCCCAGCAGTGGGTGCCGACCGATCCGGCGACTAAGGAGTTGGTCGCGCCGGCTCACGAAGGTGGTGTTGCCACGGCGCCGATCATGTTCACAACGGATTTGGCGTTACGAATGGATCCGGCTTACGAAAAAGTCTCGCGTCGTTTTCACGAGAATCCAGACCAGTTTGCCAAGGCTTTCGCTGAAGCATGGTACAAGTTGACGCACCGCGACATGGGTCCCGTCGCTCGTTGTTTGGGATCGCAAGTTCC
The DNA here is from genome assembly GCA_964543985.1 of uncultured Pirellulaceae bacterium. GTDB lineage: Bacteria > Planctomycetota > Planctomycetia > Pirellulales > Pirellulaceae > CAJQPP01. The sequence continues at coordinate 13,077 of CAZJBW010000074.1, forward strand.
CGAGGCACGTGTTTGGCAGGATCCGGTTCCTGCTTGCGACCACGACGTCGTCGGCGATGCCGAAATCAGTGACTTAAAGGCCAAGTTGTTGGATTGCGGTTTGTCGATCGGCGAACTCGTCAACACGGCCTGGTGTGCAGCATCGACATTTCGAGGCACGGATAAGCGAGGCGGCGCGAATGGCGGCAGGCTTCGTTTGGCACCTCAAAAAGATTGGCAAGCCAACAACCCAGAACAGCTGACCAAAGCAATTTCCGCTTTGGAAAAAGTTCAGTCGGAATTTAATGCTTCTGGCAAGACCGTTTCGTTTGCAGACCTTGTTGTTCTAGGTGGCTGTGCGGCGATCGAAGCCGCAGCCAAGGCAGCCGGGCACAATACAACCGTTCCATTCACGCCGGGACGCACAGATGCCACCGACGAAATGACGGATGTCGAGTCCTTCGGGCACTTGGAACCGAAAGCAGACGGGTTTCGCAACTACTGCGCCCCAGGAAGTGATCGTCCGACTGCCGAACTGTTAATCGATAAGGCTCACTTGTTGACTCTGTCGGCACCTGAGATGACGGTGCTGGTCGGTGGTATGCGAGTGCTAAACGCCAATCACGGTGGCTTGGATTGCGGAGTCCTAACCGACAAGCCCGAACAGCTAACGAACGACTTTTTCAAGAATCTGTTGGACATGGATGTCGAGTGGAAGCAACACGCGCAGTGTTCTCACTTGCACGAAGCTCGTCAACGTGGATCCAACGACGTGAAATGGACAGCCACGACGGTCGATTTGGTTTTCGGATCAAATAGTCAACTGCGAGCCATCGCCGAAGCCTACGCCAGCGATGATGCAACTCAGCAATTCGTCAACGACTTCGTTTCGACTTGGAACAAAGTGATGAATCTTGATCGATTCGATGTCGCTTAACAAAAACGAAAGTTCATAAAACTTCGATACCCGCCAGCACTGTTGGCGGGTATTTTCTTGGGCCAGAAGTTAAGCATGTGGAATAGCGATAGAACCTGGGCCTGATTAGAACAACAGTCAAACATTCCCTGTCGCCTACTTTCATTGCTTTCTGCTTTTCTGGTCTACTTTTCCTTTTCTGGGAAAGGTCGTTGAATTGGAGATCAAAACACACATAATTGCAGACTGCAACGAGGGGGTGGCAATCGTCTCATCACTAAAACTTACTGGTCAGAAAACATGCTAAAAGAAAAACTACAACAACTAATCGATCAGTCAGCTGGAAAGCTGACCGATGAAATCAAAACGGTGATTACATCGTCGATGAAAGAGGTCGTCGATTCCATCGCATCTCGAAAGATCCCCAAGAAGGGAGATACGCTTCCAGAATTTCAACTGCCTGACAGTCAAGGCAACATGCAATCGTCTAGCGAATTGATCGGTGATGGCAACCTTGTTATCTCGTTCTTTCGTGGCGGCTGGTGACCGTACTGCAATGTAGAGCTGGATGCTCTAAACGAATTTCTAGATCAGTTCACTCAAAACAACACCCGCTTGGTCGCCGTTTCACCTCAGTTGCCAGAGAAAAGCCGGGAGCTTATCGAATCGCGGAAGTTGAATTTTGAGATCCTGTTCGACAAGGACAACGGGTATGCTCAAAAGTTGGATTTAGTGCATGGGTTCAACGATGATCTGAAATCTGTTTACGGGACCTTTGGAATTGATGTCGGTCAGGCCAACGGTAACCCAACTTGGGAGTTGGCTATCCCAGCCCGTTTGGTCGTCGGTGTAAACCATGTCATCAAATCGATCGAATTTGATGCCGATTACAAAGTCCGCCCCGAACCCGCGGCCACGCTGGCCATGGTAGCCGGCTGATGACCAATACCACGCAACGTGTTGCGTAAGTTTCAGTTTGCGAAATTTCAATTTGCGAATCGTCAAAAAGAAAGCGTTGGCCACATCTCTGCGGCCAACGCTTTTTCTAAATTGATTTCGTCGCTCAATGAGCTGCCCAGCCAGGGTTGCATTGAGTTGATAGCTCGCTTGGATTGTGAGCCAGCCGACCTGCGAAACGGTGAAACTACGAAAAGCTTTAAGATCACCTGATTGCCCCGTTCCGCCTTGGAATTTACATTGGTGAATTCGGATGTTGGGTGACCTTTGGACGTCTTACGCAGGTGACCGAAAAATGCCGTGTTTGGTTTTTGTTTAGCCACGTTTGGCTGACCAGTCGGCTCGAATTCAAGACTCACCAGGGAACGTTCATCATGTCAACGGCCAATGCAAGTATCGAAGGTCGCGTCGCCATTGTTACCGGCGCCGCAAAGGGGATCGGCCAAGCGATTGCCGTTCGATATGCTGACGAGGGCGCCAAAGTTATCGTTGCCGATATCGATGGTGACGGAGCCAAAGCCGTTGCCGAAGGGATTCGAAATTCTGGCGGCCAAGCGACCGCCATCGTCACGGATGTTTCAAAAGAGGACTCTGTCCAAAATCTATTCTCGCAAACACTTCAGCAGTTTGGGCAGCTAGACATCGTCGTCAATAATGCCGGTCTGATTTCACCAATGAAGCACTTTTTAGAAGGTGACAAACAGTGGTGGGATATGATTATCGGCGTCAATCTGACCGGCACCTTTTTGTGTTGTCAGCAGGCGGCAAAGATCATGGTCAAGCAAGGACGTGGATCGATTATCAATCTGTCGTCGGGCGGAGCCACTAAAGCGCATCGTTGCTTTGTTCCCTACGATGCCAGCAAGGGCGGCATCGAGGCGATGAGTCGCGCATTGGCACTGGACTTGGGGCCGTACGGAGTGCGAGTCAATATTTTGGTGCCAGGTTCGATCGACACAACCGGCCTAGGCGATGACGACTTGGCATTGCGAGGTACCAACGTGCCACTTGGTCGGATCGGGCAACCTGCTGACATGACCGGCGCGGCCGTTTTCCTGGCCTCCGACGACGCCAGATATATAACTGGCCAGCGAGTGGTGGTGGACGGCGGTATGTTGGCTCAACAGCGTTCGGCGACAGTGGACATTCGTCCGCCCGCTGACTTTCCGTCGCTGGAGGATCTGGAGTGAGTCAACCTTATCGCGTTGGCGCAGATATCGGGGGCACTTTCACGGACCTGATTGTCGTCGATCAAGAATCGGGCGAGTTCAAAATCGGCAAAGTGTTGACGACGCCGGCTGACCCTTCGCAAGCAGTCCAGCAGGCTTTGTTAGCGACACTTGGCGACGCTGGAATTCAGGCCCAACAAATCCAACACTTGATCCACGGCACAACCTTGGTCACCAATGCGATGATCGAACGCAAGGGTGCCAAGACCGCGCTGTTGACGACGGCTGGCTTTCGTGACTCGATCGAAATTGGACGCGAAACACGTTACGACCTGTACGACTTGATGTTGGAACAACCGCAACCCATTGTGCCACGGTACTTGCGATTCGATGTTCCCGAACGGACACTGGTTGATGGGTCGATCCGCACGCAGGTCGATCAAACGTTCGTCGCTAAATTGGCCACCGAGCTCGACCGAAAAGGCATAGATGCTATCGCCGTCTGTTTCCTGCACAGCTTTACCAACCCTCAGAACGAACAACGGGCGCGCGAGGCGATTGCCAAAGCTGCTCCTGATTTGCGAGTCTCAATCTCTTCTGATGTCGTGCCTGAAATTCGTGAATTCGAAAGAGCATCCACGACGGTTGCCAACGTGTACGTTCAACAGCTTGTCGAAAAGTACTTGCGAAAGTTAGAACAGCGACTCGATCAACTTGGCTTTGTTGGCAGCTTCTATTTGATGCTGTCTAGCGGAGGCATCGCCACGGTCGATACCGCCGTTCGGTTTCCCGTCAGGTTGCTTGAGTCCGGTCCGGCGGCTGGGGCACTGGCGGCCAACGCATATGGCAAGGCGGCCGGACACGACAATTTGATCTCGTTTGATATGGGTGGGACGACGGCGAAAATTTGCGTGATCGATCAGGGCGAACCACTGATCGCTCACGAATTCGAAGTGGATCGAATCTACCGCTTCAAAAAAGGGTCGGGCCTGCCTATTAAGTTACCAGTCATCGAATTGATCGAGATCGGGACAGGTGGCGGATCGATTGCGCGAGTCGATGCATTGGGCTTACTGAAAGTCGGACCAGATTCGGCAGGCGCAGACCCGGGCCCGGTTTGTTACGGCTTGAACGCAACGGACCCAACCGTGACCGATGCGAACTTGATTCTTGGTTACTTGGATCCGAATTATTTTCTGGGTGGCCAAATCGAACTGGACGTTCAAGCTGCCCGAGATGCGATCGAACAAAAGATCGCCAAACCCTTAAAGATGTCGATCGAGGAAGCGGCCTGGGGGATCCATCAAATCGCGAACGAAAACATGGCCAATGCCGCCAGAGTCCACTCGTTGGAACGCGGTAAAGATCCGCGACGCTATCCGATGTTTGCGTTTGGCGGTGGAGGCCCGGTGCAAGCTTATCGCATCGCGCAGTCGTTGGGCTCTCCGCAATTGCTGGCCCCGTTGGGCGCCGGTGTTATGAGCACGGTGGGTTTCCTGTCAGCGCCATTAGCGTTTGATTTTGTGCGGTCATGGCATGCCGAACTGCATGACTTGGACTGGGGTAACGCGAATCAGTTGATTGGCGAAATGGAACGTGAGGGGACTGAGTTACTTGTTCAGTCCGGAGTTGAATCGCAAAAAATCGAACACCGTCGTTCGGTCGACATGCGATTTGTCGGTCAAGGCCACGAAATTCGAGTCGACTTGCCGAGCGACGTTGGTGACTTGAATAGCTCGCATACGGAGATTTTGAAGGGCGCTTTCGATCGAGTGTACCGCGAACTCTACGAACGAGCAGGTCCGCCAGTCGGCATCGAAGTTACCAATTGGCGAGTCGTTTCTTGTGGCCCGTCTCCCAAAATAAAATTGAAGGTCAACACAACCGGCAACGCTCAAACAATCCAAGACACGATTAAAGGCCAACGCCAAGCCTACTTCCCCGAAACCGATGGGTTCGTTGCAACCAACGTTTACGATCGCTATGCCATGCAACCAGGCATGAAGTTTACGGGGCCAGCGATTGTTGAAGAGCGTGAATCGACAGTCATCGTTGGACCGGCGGCAGAATGTCACTTGGATAAAGATCACAATTTGGTAATCGAAATGCCGCAACAGAATCTGACAGCAGCCGATCGTTCTACTCGTCCCAATTCAACTAGTACGGGACAAACAAAGTGATGCTGGACCCAATACAATTAGAAGTGCTTTGGAACCGTTTACTGTCGGTCGCCAACGAGCAACAAACGACGTTGATCCGAACGGCTTTCAGCACAATCGTTCGCGAGTCATTGGATTTGGCCTGCGGCGTTTTTGATACTCGCGGGCAAATGATTGCCCAGTCATTGACTGGGACTCCCGGCCACATCAACCCAATGGCGACGGGTGCCATTCACTTGTTGAATGCCTATCCACCTGAGACTCTGCGACCCGGCGACGTTTTGGTCACGAACGATCCATGGCAGACGGCCGGCCAAGTTAACGACTTTACGGTCCTGACGCCCGTGTTTCGAGCCGACACCATCGTTGGCTATTTTTCGAATTGTTGCCACGCGCCAGACATTGGTGGTCGGATTCTGTCCGCCGAGGCTCATGAGGTTTTCGAAGAGGGGCTGCAAGTTCCGATCACGAAACTGTTCGACGAAGGACGACCCAACGAAGAACTCTTCAAAATCATTCGTGCCAACGTGCGAACGCCGGACGAAACCGTCGGTGACCTTTACGCTCAGGCCTCGTCTAATGCTGTGGGTGCCAGAAGCCTGTTGCAGATGATGGACGAGTTCGCACTCGATTCCATCGACCCGTTGGCTGACGAAATTATTGCTCGTTCGGAAAAAGCGATGCGCGACGGCATCAGTGAACTAGAAAATGGTCGCTACGAACATGAACTATGGAGCGACGGTTTTGAAGAGCCGCTGCGTATCAAAGTGGCTGTGACCGTCGAGGATCGCGATATCCATATCGACTTCGATGGATCTTCTCCGCAAAGTCATCGTGGCATCAATGTCGTTCTAAACTACACCAAGGGCTACGCCTCTTTCGCCATGAAAGCTGCGATCAGTCCCGACGTCCCGCACAACGAAGGCGCCTTTCGACCCGTTCATATCACGGCCCCTGAGGGCTGCATTTTGAATTGCCAACGACCCGCCGCCGTAGCCTCCAGACACCTGGTCGGGCACTTCTTGCCGAGCGCCATCTTTGGAGCTCTGTCCAACGCCATTCCTGATCGAGTGATGGCAGGCAGCGCCGATCCAATCTGGATGAGTATTTGGCGAGCCAAGTGGCCGAAGACCGGCAAGTCTTCCAACTTTACTCTGTTCATGTTGGGTGGCACCGGGGCTCGGCCCAGTAAAGACGGCCTGAACACGACCGGCTTTCCAAGTGGTGTCGGTGGCGTGCCGACAGAGGTTGCCGAGACGCAAGCTCCGCTGTTGCAAAATCATCGCCAACTGCGTTCCGATTCCGGAGGGCCAGGCAAGTTTCGTGGTGGCTTGGGCCAAGACATTTCCGTTGGCTACTTAGGTGAAGATCCTTGGAGCGTTTCGGGGATGGTCGATCGTATCAAGTATCCAGCGACTGGATTGCAGGGAGGCCAAGCCGGCGCCGTCGGACAATTTCAACTGGATGGCGAAGACGCTCAACCGAAAACCGTTATGTGGTTACAGCCAGATTCCCAGGTAAGTATGAATCCGCCGGGCGGTGGTGGCTTCGGCGATCCGTTGCAGCGGTGCACTGAACAAGTCCTGAACGATGTGGTCATGGGATACGTATCGATCGATTCCGCCAGAACTCAATATGGTGTTGTCATTAACTTTACCGGGCAAGCGACTGATCTAGTTCGCTTACCCGAAGACTATCAAGTAGATTTGCAAGCCACCGAAGAAGCTAGACGTCAAATTCGCAATATGAAAGAACCATCATGAAGGGTGCCTGCTTCCAAGCTATCGAATCCGTCGCTTGCCGCGACATTCCGGACCCACAGATTCAGCAGCCAACAGACGCAATCGTCAAAGTCAGTTTGGCCGGTTTGTGTGGTTCCGATCTGCATGTCTACTTCGGACGTGAAGCGGGTGTGGACGTCGATATGGTCATGGGGCACGAACTGGTGGGCACCGTTGTGGAAACGGGAACCGAGGTGCAAGGTATCCAGGTTGGCGATCGAGTCTACGCGCCGTTTACCACGAACTGCGGGAACTGTTTTTATTGCAACCGAGGGCTAACGGCGCGGTGTGAACAGGGCCAATTGTTCGGCTGGGTGGAAAATGGGGTCGGGCTACACGGCGGACAATCCGAATTTGTGCGAGTTCCCTTGGCAGATGGAACACTGAAAAAAGTTCCCCCGACGGTGTCTGACGCCAGTGCTCTTCTGTTGGGTGACAATTTTAGTACCGGATTCTATTGTGCCGAAATGGCCGAGATTCAACCCGACGGAACGTACGTCGTGATCGGCTGCGGGACGGTTGGATTGTTGGGCATCATGGCCGCTCGATATCTTGGTGCGACAAACATCTATGCGATTGATCCCGTGTTGGAACGCCGCCAACAAGCTGAATCCTTGGGTGCTAAAGCTCTGGACGCTAACGAGCAAGCCATTACCGAAGTCCGATCGCAAACGGATGGACGAGGTGCCGATGGAGTTATGGAGTTAGTCGGTCTGCCAGCCGCTCAAAAAATGGCGTTCGACGTGATACGCCCCGGCGGCATCATGTCCGTTGTCGGTTGTCACTGCACACCGAATTTTGCCTTTAGCCCAATCGATGCTTTCGACAAGAACCTGACCTATCGGACGGGTCGTTGTCCCGCCAGACACTATATGGATCGTCTGACTGGATTGATCGCCGATGGCACGTTCGAAATCGACTCATTCATTTCCAAACGTTTCTCGGTCGACGAGTGCACGACGGCGTACGATATCTTCGCAGGCCGTAAAGACGGTTGTCTGAAAGCCGCAATCGAATTTTAATTTCGACATCAGCGCGAATAGAGTTCTTATACTGCTGGCAGCGGCCACATTTTCCAGATTCACACTGTCGAGCTTCAACATGATTTATCGCTTGAACGGGTTAAAGACTCTGCTTGTTTGCTTCGTTGCCTTTTTCGTTTTTGCTGGCGACGCCAACGGGCAAGGGACCAAGCAGGACTATCGACGAGCTGCTGAACTTGGGCCAAAGTTTTCTGCGATAATGCGCTCCGAACGACCCTCGGTAACCTGGACCGATGAAGGGTTGATCCTGACGATCCAACAAGATGGCAGGAAATCTTACAAGCGAGTCGATGCCAAGACAGGCTCAATCGAAGACGTCGACCAGCCCAGTGAATTGAATCAACCAACATCGCTATCGCCGCTGACAGATTGGCGACGCAGTCGAAACAGTGACGTGTCGGTGGAACTCACTTTTCAAAACACATTTGATAAACCAGTACGTCTTTACTGGGTGAAGTTTGATGGCGACTTACAGAAGTATCAAGATATTGCACCAGATTCCGAATACACCATTTCAACGTTCCAAAGCCATGTCTGGGTAGCGAATTTTTCCGCAGATGATCTAGCAGGGATTTTTGAAGCCGGCGCGTTCAACGGCGTGGCCAAGATCAATCAAGCATCACAACGCCAGGCGATGAAGCGATACGATGCACAGCGTTCCAATACTCCTGCACCAGCCGCCAATCTGCGAATCAGAAATCATAATGTTTGGTTGCAAGCGGATGGTAAAGACCAACAACTCACAGAAAACGGTACGGCGGACGACCCCTACCGTCGACCTTTTCACGTTTCACCAGACGGCAAATTCGCATTGGTCTTTCGACGCTCGAAAGTGACAACTCGGCGAATTCCATTGATCGAATCTTCCCCTAACGATCAAGTGCAGCCCAAAGTTCGTTGGTTGAACTACGCCAAACCAGGCGATGAACTCTCGCAACAACGCCCTGCTTTATTGGACTTGGAAAACGCCAGAGCAATTGATGTTGATGCGAAACCGTTTCAAGATTCTTGGTCAGTGCGATTTCAAAAATGGTCAACTGACGGCCAACACGCTTACGTGATGTACAACCGGCGCGGCCACCAAGAATTATCGCTACGTTGTATCGAGCGAGACGGTCGTGTGCGCGACATCGTTAAAGAGACATCCAAGACCTTTATTGATTACTCGCAGAAAACGATGCTGCACTGGTTGGATCAGACGGGGCAGTTGATTTGGGCTAGTGAACGAGACGGTTGGAATCACCTTTATCGATTCGATACTAAAACCGGACAGGTGCTCAATCAAATTACAAAAGGGGATTGGGTGGTGCGAGACGTGCAACACGTTGACGAGCAACAGCAAGTCGTCTGGTTCACCGCTCTGGGGATACATGCCGATCAGGATCCTTATCATCGGCATTTAGCGCGAGTTAACTTTGATGGTACTGGTTTGGTTATTTTGACGGATGGCGATGGAAGTCACCAATGGGAATTTAATCCTGATCGCTCGCTGCTGTTGGACAAGTGGTCGCGAGTCGACAAGGCATCGGTTTGGCAATTACGTGATGCCAAGGATGGTTCGCTGATTACCGATCTTTGGCAACAAAATCTTCAGCGACTGGAAGAAGCAGGGTATCGAAAGCCAATTCGCTTTGCCGCGCCCGGTCGCGATGGCAAAACCATGATTTACGGACACCTGATCACTCCAACGAATTTTGATCCGACGGTTCGATACCCGATTATCGAGGACATCTATGCTGGGCCTCATGATCATCATGTCGGGAAACGTTTTGGTTTGCAGGGTCGGCAACGTTCGTTGGCCGAACTCGGTTTTGTCGTCGCGAAAATTGACGGGATGGGTACCAATTGGCGCTCCAAGAAGTTCCATGACGTTTGTTGGCAGAACCTGGCAGATTCAGGTTTGCCGGATCGAATCGCCTGGATCAAGGCTGCTGCCAAAAAGTATCCATGGCTGGATATCTCGCGAGTGGGGATCTTTGGCGGTAGTGCGGGTGGACAGAATTCACTGGCTGCGCTATTGCACCATGGCGACTTTTACAAAGCGGCTGTCAGTGATTGTGGCTGCCATGATAATCGGATGGACAAAATTTGGTGGAACGAAGCCTGGATGGGCAAGTTGGGACCTCACTATGCGAAAAACTCGAACGTCACTCACGCTAACAAATTGCAAGGCGATCTACTGTTGACGGTTGGCGAGGTCGATAGCAATGTGGACCCGGCCTCGACCATGCAAGTTGTCAACGCTTTGATTCGCGCCGATAAAGACTTCGACATGATCGTTGTCCCCGGCGCTAACCATGGCGTTGGCGAATCACCCTACCTACAACGCCGTCGCCAAGACTTTTTTGTCCGCAAGCTACTCGGCGTCGAACCCCGCAGATAAGCCGCCGCGACTTAAGGTCTATCCATTGGCAATTGATGGGGAGGGTTCTCACCAAAAGCTTTCCGGTGGGGGAGGCTTTTTAAGCAATGTTCTTCGTTGGATTGAATGTGCTGGGGTTGCTTGAAGTGTGTGTTCTGTCACGCATTGGCTGTCGGCAATTGTAACCTTTATCAGTCATTTGCCGAAAAATGTTGCGTTTTGGCATCATCGTCTCTCAAAAATGAATGGCATATTTCTGGAGTCGACATCGGGCATGAATCGTGTTGTAGAGTTGGTGCGCCTATCCTTTCCTGCCCAATGTCATTGCGCCCGCCCTAATGATTCCTTTCACACAAATTGCGACCCCTGTCCACTCTGTTGTAGTTTCTCCGCCGCAACCGTCGTCAGAGATTCCAAGTTCTGATTTGCATGTCAGATGGATCGACATGGAAGAACTTGAGGCCCGCAAATCAGCTTGGGATTTTCTGGCTGAAAATGCGCTGCAAACCAACCCGGCATTCGAATCAAACTATTTGATTCCCGCTTTGAAGTATCTTGCTTCGGAAACAGTTCAAGTAATGGTTGTGGAAAACCGGAACGCACCTGTGGGGCAAGAATTTGTTGCGCTCGTTCCAATGGAGACCAAGCGATTATTTAGGCTGCCGTTCCAAGCGGCCGAGATTTGGAGGCACGACCAATGTTTCAACGCAACGCCATTACTTAGCAAAGTTTGTGCAGCGGAAGCCTGGAATCAGATCCGCGACTTTCTTGTTTCCGATGGCTACTCGTTGTTGAGTCTGGATACCGTTTCCGCAGCACCGGAAATAGATGCTGTCTTTCAGAAACTGGAGCAACAAGCCGGCGTAACTCGATTCCAGCGTGATCGTTTTTTACGAGCCGGTTTTGATCCGGATGTAACGGCTGGTGATTATGTGATGAAACATGTGTCCAAAAAGACACGCAAGAAGTTACGCGCAAGAATGAATAAGCTTGGGCGGATGGGTGACGTCACATGGGAACGCTCCACCGACGAAAGCGACTTTGAACAGTTGGCCGAAGACTTTCTGCGACTTGAGGCAGCCAGTTGGAAAGGGGAAGCGGGCACGGCTCTGGCCTGTTCCCAATCGACTCGATCTTTTTTTCGAGACCTGATTCAGCGAAGTGCAGCTCAGGGGAAAGCAAAGTTTCTGGTCCTGAAGGTCGACGGTAAATCGATCGCAATGATTTCTGACATCCAAACTCAGTCGACTGTTTATTGCTACAAGACTGCGTACGATGCTTCATACGCTCACTATTCGCCAGGGATTCAAACGGAATTCAAGAACATCGAATACCTGCATCGCGAAGGGGTTCAGCGAGGCGATTCGTGTACGGATACAGAGAAATCGACATTGAGTCGAATTTGGGGCCAACAACTCGCTTTTCAAAGCGTGGTATTCAGCCTTCAGTCCGGGTTTGCCCAAACAGCCGTTCGTGCATTTCCCAAAATGCAAAGCGTTCTCAAAGGACTGAGAAACATGAAACCTGGCAAGTAGAACTCTTAATGCTAGTTGGGCTGCGAGCCCGTTGGTTGCCACCATCTTGGCTTTACGAAAGCCAGTTTGACCTACTGGTCAAAGCGCGTGGTAGGTCGGTCTACTTGTTCAGGACTTGGCAACCTAATTCGTAAGTCCAGCGGGCTCGCTCCAGGTCGTCGGCTAGATTTTGTATTCGTTCCAGCGCGGACTCGAATTCTCCAGAATTCAAATCTGCCTGAATTCTTGCGAACTTGATTGGTTTTGCCGACAAGCCACTATTGGCGATCCGTTCCAGTTCGTTCACAGACGACTGCCCCGATGACTCAATCTGAGTCACGACCAAGCTTTGAAACTCATTCTTGAATTGGGTTTCTGTAGCATCACGACGAAAACCAGAATCGCATACTTTCTTAACGGACGCCCAATCCTCTAACTTCATGAAATGTCTGGCCAATTCAAGATGCATCTCGATTCGGTTTCCTTGGTCAGGAAGACGATCCACGGTTTGCCGGAACAGTCTGTCTTTTTGGCTGGCGTCCAGTTGCGGCAAGAGTTGTAAAACGGCGACGTCCAGGACCATGGGGTCCAGTTTTTTTAGAAACTCTAGCAACTCCTCAAAACCCCTGGATTCAAAAAAGAGGGAGGCAAACTTTTCGATTCGGTCTCGATTCCAGTTGCTATTGAGATCGATACGGAGAATCGTGTCGGCAGCCTTATTCCATTCTTTGCGCAGGCAATACCCATCGACAATGTATTGCAAGTGCGAGCGTGAGCTTGCCTCGATAGATTGGATGGCTTCCTCAATCTCGGTTTCCGAGATTTGCTCATTCGACATCAAACTCTTCACCAGGGGTGCCAAATTTCGCGCTCGTTTTTTTGAGTCCTCTACTTGCTTTAACAACTCCTTCGCGCCGTGAAAACCTAGTTGGCCGGTCTCAACATGCTCGCGTACAATCCGTGCAATCGCCGAGTCCCTTTCGTTCATATTCTCGATCGATGCCGCTAATTCGATCGCATGCTGAAGCAACTCGGTTTTCAAAGTTTGCTCTTCCGCATCAAGCGCATTTGCGATGGCGCAATACGTTAACGCACTCCAATAGGTATCGTCGATTTGATCGGCAATTTCTAACGCTTGATCAACATCCGTACGCGCGAGTCCAATGGCTATCGAATACAGAGGATGGTCCCGGAGTGATCCCGTAGGATTTTTTTGAACATCTTGCCTTTTAATCAGGGCTGCCAAACGTGTCGCTGTTTCCTTTTCCCCTATCAAGTCCAGTTGCTCGACTAGTTTGCTGAACCCATAAACACTCCTTTGGTTTTCTTCCAATTCTTCAACTGAGTTTGCACATTGAAGCAGCAATTCACGAGCCGTCTCTACGCGATTGGCACGTCGCAACATCTCTGCCACCGCTGCGTAGGCAGCTAAATCGTTGAAGTCATCGGAGACTTGTTCGAGTTCTTTCAACGCCTGCAGCCCA
>CAZJBW010000075.1:0-1328 GCA_964543985.1 uncultured Pirellulaceae bacterium
ACCAACTCAGCGAGACCTTGTGACAGACCGGAATGGAAATTCCCCAGAAATTCCTTTTGCTGGGACTGCACGTTGAGCCGAGGCTGCACGCTATTAAGTAATTGCGCCAAAAAAGATCAGCCGTCAAAGAAACGCAGCAGACCGAACACGCTTCTGGACCTAATGGGGGTGACAACTGTCCTGATCTACAGCCCTGCGGGGCGCTGGTCCGCTACGGGAAGGGGGACCTCAAATTGTCCCAATTCTTATGCCTTCCTCTATTTTCTCAGAACCTTTTTCCCGCTTTTTCCCGAGGAAAAACGGGTTTTTGAAATTTTTTCACCCGGCCCTGTCACACAACCCCCAGGTACCGGTATTGACGGTGAATCAACAAAATCACGCCCTGAAACATAACGACTCAGGGCTTCAAAAAATAACCCTGGAGACAATCATGAAACGCAACTTTTTAACCCTCACCGTTTGCTTCGTACTTGGAATTTTGGCCGCCAGTCAATTGGAAGCCAACGACAATCTAACTTCAGCTTTCGGACAGCCAGCCAACTCGGATAAAAATGTCAGTGCAGTCGGTTCTCAACTGAAACAATACGTCGATTCCTTGGGCGTCAGCTACGAATCCACGGAAGACCTGACCGCCTACCTATTCACCTATACACACGAAGGAATCGAAATCCCAACCAACATGCACACAACAGAAGCAGGTAGTGTTTGGGTCGGTTTCCGCTTGGCTACGATCCCTGCCGACGCTAACCCCGCCGACTACGCTCAGCACTTGCTGAACCTGTTAAAAATGAGCGGCGAAAACGGTGACTACTTTTTCAGTTACGATCCCGATCACCGCATGATCACGACCTATGGTTGTCTGCAAACGTCAAACGCCAGTATCGATCAAGAACGACTAGCTGTTTTCATCAAAGGAATGGCCATCGCCGCCTTGAAGACAGAAAAGTACTGGAACCCAGCAACTTGGAACCAACAACTGCCACAACATGTCGGCACCTGGCACGCTGATTCCAACGGCATGCAGTTGATCTTGAGCGGATCAGGCGGCTTCGAATTGAAAGTCAACGGACAAGTCATGAGCGGTCAGTACCAAATCGATGGCGACGACCTAAGCATGAAAGACACTAAAGGCGAGTCGATCCAAGGCAAAATTCGCCTGGACAACGGCAACCAGTTCACTCTGATGGTCAACGGACAACAAATCGTCTTCGTACGACAGTAAAAGAATCATCAATAAACCAAAAGGCCGCCTGTTAAGCAGGCGGCTTTTTTTGCGCGCGCACGAAAACCTTTCGCCGCAAGGCACAAGGCACAAGGCACAAGGCACA
>CAZJBW010000075.1:1428-2861 GCA_964543985.1 uncultured Pirellulaceae bacterium
GGACCAGAATCTTAGTGCTCTTTTTGTGTTCTTTGCTCCATTGTCGCTGCAAGTAAGCCTGCCTAATTCGTCTCTTGCGTCAGACACGATTAGTGGCTCAATGACTGTTTGGCAAAATGTGACAATTAGTCCATTAATGACTTAAGAAATTCTTTTGAAAAACCGACGTCTTCTGTCACAGCTTGCATGGTTGGTGGTACTGAATGTGATGAAACAAAACAACAACAACATCACAAATCAATATACAAAGAAACTAACCATGAAAACTCAAACTAAAACAGCTCGTGCTCAACGAAACCTATTCCATCGAGTCCTAATTGTCGTCTGCTTGGCTTGTAGCTTCGCTGGCGCGGCCTCGGCCAACAACGATGTTTATCGCAAAGCCATCAACTCGACGACCTTTATCGTCACAGATGTGGCCAGTGGATCGGGTGTCCTGATCGATCGTCAAAATGGCCTAGTGGTCACCAATCATCACGTCATTGAAGGTTCAGAAACGGTTGTCGTGTTCTTCCCAGTCGAATTGCAAGACAAATTGGTTCAGGACAAAGAATACTACCTAAACCACATCCAACAGCACGGTATCAAAGCCAAGGTTGTAGCCGCTGACGCAACAAGAGATATTGCCATCTTGCAACTGCCTATGGTTCCCAAACATGCGGTCGAGATCTCGGTTGGTCTACCAGCTGAACCTGGCGACATGGTCCACTCGATTGGCAACCCCGGTACAAGCGGCGCACTATGGATCTACACCAATGGCTACGTGCGAGCAAACTACTACAAGCGAGTCGATTCGAATCGCATGCAAGTGGTTGAGTCTTCTTCGCCCGTTAACCCTGGCGACAGTGGCGGTCCAATGCTGAATGATGAGGGCCAGCTTGTTGGTCTGACTCAGTCCTTCATGAAGAATGGCCGCTTGGTCAGTAACGGTGTTGATATCTCGGAAATCACCTGGTTCGTCAAAAAAGTCGAGCGGGAACAAGGCCTGCAAGTGAATTCAGCTGGCACACCGGATCAAAACGCCTCACACAACTCAGCCGGCCAAAACCTGTTGAGCATGCTGACCAGCAACAAATAACCAACCGTCTGTTACCTTCTAAAAATCAAAGGGTCAGCCAGCAGTGGCTGACCTTTTTTTTGGTCCATCGCGGATCCACTTAATGGACAAAACTTCGATCATCCCAAAGCCTGGTTCGGCTAGATTCAAGTCGGCGACGAAAAAGGCATTTGCAATTCTTCAAACGCAAACTCAACTGTCTGACTGTCCGCGATGATCTTGTCAATGTAGCGAATTCTGCGATTTGCCAGACAAGCGTCGTCGCTCATCCACGATTGCTATTTCGTGAATTTTTACGCTCAAGTGCTGATCCGTTACAGTTATTGGGTGGCATCCAATTGACAAAAAATTACTGTGACGCCCTAAGTCTTGCATG
>CAZJBW010000075.1:2961-25881 GCA_964543985.1 uncultured Pirellulaceae bacterium
TACAGACACGGCCATCAAGTCGGGTTCTGATCACATTGTTTGAGGTCTTGCAGCACGCTCGCTGCCTCAAATCAATTTTCAATACTATTGTTGGTTCCATCATCAACCGCGCTCGCACCCAAAAAATTCCCCATGAATTCATTGTTCTCGGCCAAGTTGTCGTTGGTACTTGGTGAGTAGTACGCGCCAACACCCCCATTAAAAAGCATCGAATTCGACGCAAACGTGGTAAATCGGGTGTCGTCGAAAAGGAAGCCGATATCAAAATTGCCAAGAGCCAGGTTGCTTGAAAACAAAGCACCTTCTACGCCAACGCAAAGCAATCCAAATCGATCGTTCGAAACCATTTGGTTGCCGAAACAGCCAAAGCGCTGGCTGTTGAAAAAGAAAACACCAATGCCAGAGTTGCTTACCGCTATATTGCTTAAAAAAGACATGTCGGATCCTTGAACAGAAAATCCGCTAAATTGGTTGTCTTGGGCCATGCAATTGGTCACCAATCCATTGTTGGCCAAAATCTCAAAGCCAGACCCGCCGTTGGCCGTTGCTTGGACTCGCTCCAGCAAATAGCCATCAACTTGATCCAAGAAGACGCCACGACCATCATTGTTGGCAGTCAAGACGTCGATAATTGTGATTTCTTGGCAGCCAGTTAAACGGATTGCATCGCCAAAGAATTCTTCAAAAGTGCAGTTCGAAATGCGTAATCGAGTTGCCTCAGCAAGCCCCTCAACGCCGACGATTCCAAAAGCAAATTCCAAATCCTGGATAACAACATCCTCTGATCGCACCTGAATGATCGGCTCGTCTTGAGCAGGCAACAAGCGCGAACCATCTCGCCCGGCGATCGTGATCGGTATGTCGATGGATAGGTTGGTGAACCAATCGGTGTCACCGCCCAACAGAATCGTGTCACCCGGATTGGCTGCGGCCAGTGCCGCCTCAGGAGAAGGAAAGTCTTCGGGAACCAGTCGTAATTGCGGAGTTTGCCCAAACGAAGTTTGAGCACAGAACAACATCCCGATTAGCGTGAGAAGAATCGGAAAGGCAAAATTTAAAGCACGAGAATTTTTTTTTGTCATCAGAGATACCAGAATCAGAGGAGGAGTAACAAAGGTAGAATCTTAATTTCACTACTTAGCCAAGCGCGAATGCGCCTAACTCAGAAGGCCTGCTATTGTAACAACATATTCCCGGCGCCCAATCGTGTGCGTTGGATTGTCTCCTGCCCCAAAAGTGCTTGTCGGTTTGACAGACAAACCACCACACAGTGAAAACGCCATTGGCTTCGATTTGATCAAACGTCGCTGATTCTGGCGGCGTTTCCAGTACTAAAGTTCAATTTCGCGGGCTTTTTAAGCTACTGAACGTTAGGCCACTGAGCTTCGAGCTCGAAAAACGCAATACAGCGATTGGTCGCGGTCTATTACATCCCGCCAGGAAACGCGAGCCAATTCACTGCGATACCGGTCGGCGACCGTAGCTAACTGCCCAGGTTGAATAAAGTTGCGAAGGCAGAAACCAAGAATACGTGGGCGATTTTCCCGGTAGTTGGCGGGTAACGATTTGACGAACTGATAGATCGACCGTTCTTGGAAGTGATACCGTGATTCCTGACTGCCGGTGCACTTGGGCAACCGATCCAAGCCATCGCGAAAAATTCCCATGGCAACAGATGCTTTACTAAACATTTGATCCAGGACTTTCAGAGCCCATGCCGGGTCGTTTGATATTTCGTGTGCGATGGGCGTCCATTTTTCTTGATGTTTGGGTAACAACAAACCATGCGACAAAGGAATTGTTTGGATCCAATGATGAGTACTGTTGGGAAATTCGGCGCGAGCTGTCCAAAGAGTTTGTTGTTCCTGGACAGCCAACAGCAATCGATCTGCCGATTCGGAATACCAATCATTGCGTTGCCGAGCCAGTTCTTCGCATATTCCAACGGTATGCTCGGCACATACTTCGGTGTGATTCCAAATCGTGTATTTCAGCGAGTTCGTATTCATGCGTAACCAAAATTCGTGATTCTGCAGTTCCCATTCCTGCAGGAATCGCCGACAGTCCTGAACCACTTGCTCAGGCTGTTGGCACCCGATGGTTGCCCAACGCAGGCTAAGCAACAGGCCGACCAGGTATGACCGGTTTTGGTTTTCTGAGATAGCCGTCAACCAAACTTGATCGGTGGCCAGTTCTGGATGCTTGATAAGTTCGAATTCCAGCAGCTCGCGAACTTCGCCTTCGACTTGTGCGTTGATCGAGAGCGCTTTGATTAACGTCTTAATTCGATCGGTTGGTGAAAACTGAGAAGCCTTTTCACCCCAACGCATCATGGTGTATTTGGCGATGATTGCCGAAGCGTCAAAGGCGTTATCGATATGTTGGCAGGCTTGCCATGCTTGGTCGATCTTGCCGGACTGCATCAATTGCCAAGGATCGGGACATTCGGCAGCCGGTTTCCGCTCAGATTCAGTCGGTTGATCGGTGGTCTCTCGCTGACTGATGGGATCCGGAAGATCTTGATCGATGACGTCGTCAAAGATGGAATCATCAATCTCGTTATCTGATTTTTGATCACGAGAGGAATCTAACTGATCGTTTGGTTCGACTTCCCAGGTGTGGTCGGTTTCGTTTGCTTGATTGGCTTGAAAGTCTTCCAGATAGCGATCGCGTTGATTGGTTTGCGATTGCCAGTAGCCTTCGATGCTTTCCCAAGCCGTGCGAATCTTTTGGAATTCCAGAGGTGCTTTATCCGGTTTGAATTTCCGAGCCATTTTGAAATAGGCTCGCTTTGCATCTCGTTCCGAAGCACCGCGCTCGATCCCTAACAGCCTCCAGGGATCGGCGGGCCAGCGATTTACATCCTCGGGCAATTCACTGCTCATTTCCGGGGCAACCTTTGGACGCTTCCCTTTGCCATGTCACGGACCATCGTCTCGAAAGTTACCTGAGATTCATTCTTTGATCTCGCTTGACGCATTTCCATTGCTGCCAGCGCGACCAAGTCTGATTGGAGGTTAGCTAATAGACTGACATGTCCGCGATTTGCAATCTCGTGCCATGAGGAATTCCACAGCGTCCTACTCTCTTCATCATCGGACTTGATAAACAAAAGGACCATCATGTGGTATTCCAATTGTTCCGTTTGCAAGGACCGGCGATCTAGCGTTCCAAATTTTCGCTTGAAATTTTTTGCGTTCTTCGGGGATCCTGGCGTTCGCGGTTGCACGTTGAATTTTGGTTGGTCCTGAACGTTGATTTGCCCAGCATCCGTTTCTTGGGCGTTCCTTAACGAGGCAAGCCTCGGAAGTCCGATCAAGACAAACATCACCAGCAAAGTCCAGAAAATCCGATGCAGCGGGTCGACCTTTTCACTCTGCGAGATGTAGCCTGGGTCTACCGTGTTGTCTAACCGATCGGGCTCGCCCAAAATTTTTGTCATCTTTGAATCGCGACTGGCCAGCTCGTCAAGGAATGGTTCGTGCATTGTCTGCAATTCACCCAAACTGTTTCTTACTTGATGGATTGCCTGCCGCAATTCATCTTCCTGGCTATTGCTGGTTTGTTTTGAGAACTGTTCGATGTAATCAGCATGAATGGTCTGTTTTCGTTCTGGTCGAGAAGCGGCCACATGAATGGTGGCATTGAAAACTCGCTTAGTGATTTCGTTTTTGGGAGTCTTTAGGTTTATGATCTGCGGCCCAAGCTTGATGACTCGGTTAATCGCCCGACGCAGATTGTCGCTGGTCGGTGTTTCCAACATCCGCTGCAGTTGTTGGGTGGTGCCCTGTGGATCGATCGCCAACTGGCTTGCCAATTCGTCAACTTCAGAAAACTGCTGCTGCAATGCCTGATTGCGGAATTGCCAAGCCATGAGTTGTTCTGGATCGGCCAGCAGTTCAGCGGCATGTTGAGTTTGATAATTGATCATGCCATCGCCGAACCGTTCCGAGGCTATGCTTTCGAGGATTCGGTTTGGCGAAACGACATCCGTTTCGGCAGCTGAGATATTCAGAGCCCGTTTTGCCCAATCCGTTTTTCGGCGGCTGTTATCGTGTTGCGGATCTTGGCGACTCATCAGTGTTTTCCGAATTTCAATCCTGATTGAGACGTTAGGTTATTCGTCTGGTTCATCTTCACCATCGGGATCGTAGACATTTAGAAAGTTCCTAAGGCTGTCGCGAGTAGAATCTATGATCTCGGGCTCTTGCGATTCAATTGCGTACTCGTAGGCGTCCAGCAGCTGATTCAAATCGTCACGCAACATGTTTGGAAGTTCTGGAATCAAACGTTCAGCACGCAGCATCAGATACTGATGGTGTGATTCGTCGCGAGGGTGAACCTTCAACGCTTGCATGGCTTGGACGGCTTGGTTGACCTGCGATTCAGTCAGGTGCCCGGCCATCTTGGTAATTACCAAAGTCGCTGACTTTTGAGTCTTCATGACCGTCGCCTCCACTTCCAACAAACCGTTGGAATCGTAGGTGAATCGAATGTCGACCGGTTCACCACTGGGCGCTGCAGGAATGTCGGTTACTCGGAATTCACCTAGCAAAGTATTTCCTGTCACCCGGCGATTGTCTCCTTGGAAAACTTTGACAAAGATCTCGCGTTGATTGGCATGGATCGTGGCCACAACGTGTGATCGGGAAGCAGGGATCACTGTATTGCGGTTGATAATCGGTAAAAAATAACCGCTCTTGATATCGTGGCCCATTTGCTTGGAGATCTCGATCCCCAAAGTGAACGGAGCCACGTCGATGACCACCATGTCTTCCAAAGCCCGGTGTTCGGCCAATAATCCCGATTGAATCGTGGCGCCCAAGGCAACGACTTCATCCGGGTTCAGATGATCGAGTGGTTTGCGGCCAAAGATCTCTTCTGACAGTTCGCGGATCATTGTCATCCGGGTGGCACCACCCACCAACACGACTTCGGATAAATCGTTGCGAGACAAACCGGCGTCGGCCATCGCTTGGCGGATCGGTGTGCGTACACGGTCAATTAAACGTTGACATGCATCGGCCGTGAATTGTCGGCTGATAGTAAAGGGTGCGCTCTGTAGATCTAAGTCGCCTTTTTTGTCGGGCACGTGGACTTCTGCCGAGCCTTCTTTGGCAAGTTTCCGTTTGGCCTTTTCACACTGTTGAATCAGTCGCGCGACTTTGGCTGGATGTTTCATTTCCTGTTGTTCGAACGCCGCACCCTGCTCCTTCAAAATCGCACTGGCAATCGCTCGAGTAAAATCTTCGCCACCCAAGATAGCCTCGCCCGCCGATGCCCGCACCTCGATCGCTCCCTCAAAAAACTCGACGACCGAAATGTCGAACGTTCCGCCACCCAAATCGAAAACGGCGATCGTTTTCTCGGCGTTCGAGTCGTGCACTCCGTAGGCAATCGCAGCAGCGGTCGGTTCGTTGATGATCCGCTCAACCTTCAGACCGGCCATCGTACCGGCCTGGATCGTGGCCTGACGTTGCGTGTTATTAAAGTAGGCGGGCACCGTGATGACGGCCGAGTCTGGCATCTGGCCAGTATGGTGATGCACGTCTTGCATCAACGACTTTATGACCAAGCTGGACAACTGGATCGGCGACAACGATTGTTTGCCCAGTTTGTAAACGCGTTCGGTCCCCATCGCTCGCTTGAAACCTGATGCACAAAGATCAGGATGCAACACTTGGAATTCTCGCGCCGCCTGACCCACCAAGACGGTGCCCGACTTATCGATTCCAACCACTGATGGAGTCAAAAAACTGCCCGACGGATTGGGAATCAGTTGAGGTCCCTCGTCCGTCATCATGCCCACCACCGAATTGGTGGTGCCTAGATCGATGCCTATTCTCATGTTGCCTTTTTGCAAAGTTTCACAAATCCCCGTCATACAAACCAAGTACAAGATTATATGACGCAACACACCTTGGTTGCCAGAATCAATACCGCCAGAAAGAGGGCCAAGAAGGCCGCGGGTTCGGGATTTTCAAGGGTCTAATCGACCTGTAGCCCCTAACACCAAAAATATAGCCATAAGTTTTCGCCAACATTAGACAAGCAGATGGTGATAGATCGCTCAAAAACTAACACTCAGTCTTGGTTTCGCCTGTTTGAGTTTGTCGATCCCGGCTTGCGTGACTTGAGTCTCCCGCAGATCAACTTTTACCAAAGCTGGCATTTTGATCAGACTGTCGATGCAACTATCTGAGACCTGGCTTCCGGCCAACCATAAGACCTGCAGATTGGGCAGAGATTCCAGGTGTCGAATCCCGTCGTCTTGAAACTTGGTCGTCGCCAAATCCAACTCTTCCAATTTGGACAGTTTGGACAATGCCGGTCCAATGGCACTATCGACCCGCGATTTATCCAAATGCAGTTGAATCAGCTCAGTCGCATTTGCCAAGTAATCCATCACCGAATTATCTACCGGGTTACCAGACAATTCCAACCACTGCAAATTTGGACAGTCATTTAAGGCCTGCAAATCGCTGGCTTGCAATTGGCTGTGACTTAACGACAAACCGTCAGGATCGGTGAATTGAAAATAGGATAGAAATGATTCGCGATCAAAATTCAGGAACTGATCGTAGGCTCGGTCCATCTGATCAAAGGCCAAGGTATGCTCGGTCAGGTTTGCGCCTTCGCGACGATTTTTGTACAACTGTTTGGTAAATTGAATCAGCCCGTCACGATATCGGCCATCTTCGCTGGTGAACAAGAACTGCGTGACCCCTGCGGCTTGCGTGTACCGTCGTGGTGCCAGTGTCGAATCTTCAACCAGTTGTTGACGATTCAAGGCGTCCAATTGTTGCATCGGTTCGTAGAAGCCTTGCCTCTTTTTTCGCAGCCGCGCCAGCTGTAGTCTGGCACTATCGAAGCCTCCCAACGTCACGTGATGCTGAGACGTCCGCATGGACTCAAAATACATGGCCAGTCCTTCCACCAACCAAGCATGACCTCGATCCGCGATCGGACGGGCACCAGCGTTTTCTTGCAACAACTGATGCACAATCTCGTGACGCCACGTGGCAATTTGAGGATCCGCTTCGCTGTGATAGAAAAGACTCAGCTTGGCTTTGTCGTCATAGTAGCCAGTGCTGATGGCAATGGCCCCTTTCACTCGTTCACTCAGTTCATTGATGTACTGGTCTCGATCGCGAAACAAAATCACTTTGTGTTTTTTGGTGGTCGTGCGATCTTTGGATGATCCTGCCAACCAGTCGTTCAACTCATCGACGCCTGCCCAGTAATCGAAAAACACTTGTCTCCAGGTCCAATAGGTACGCTCAAGTTCTTCGGCTAACTGCAACCCAGCTTGCTCTCCCGCACCCGAAACGATTTCGAAGTGAGGCGATTTGATCACCCAGTAGGTTCCTCGGTCCCAACCAAACGTGCGATGTCTTGTCCGAGCGTTGGTGGCGTTCGTTGGCCGAGTCGATCGCACCCATCCCAAACTGTGGTGCAGCTTGAAGCCCAACATAATGCGAACTTCTTTGTGCTGCGGGTTGACCACCAGTATCTGATGCAGACGTTGATAGGCTTGATCACCGTCGCCGTCCGCCGCCAATGACCTGGCGTGGTTTAACAAGGTGTCGGCATAGCTGGATCGCAACTGGTCGACGCGAGCTCGCCAGGCTTGTTCCTCGGTATCTGTGGTCGGCTGTTCCCACATGCTGTTGGCGTTGGACGGCAAGTAGATAATTTGCCGGTACGGATCCTGTTTCACGACCAGTGATTCCAGCGCGTCGACTTGCCAGCCGCGAGATTCACCTTCGTCGACCAACACGGACAGTTGGCTAGCGAACTGATCCTGAGTAACCGCCGGTTCCTGCCCTTGAACGATTTGGGGGCCGAGCATGATCGACAAGCAGGCCGCCATGACAAAGTTTAGAAGCAGCAAACGTGAACCCCTGCCAGCCTGTGATTGTCTGTTTATATATTCCATTCGAATTCCGCCGTATTAGCGGCACGGATCCCCTGCCCCGTTGCTGATGGGTTGTGCCTGCGGCTTATTATATCAATTGAGCGGCGTCAGGATTGAAGTTGCGCGGTCGCGTCGATAAATTCGAAGAATCGGACGCTTTTCAGCTCGTTTTGCACCGTTTTGCAAGCCAGTCAACGCTCGATGTTGACCATGAACAGGGGCCTGTTTAGAATTCGGACCGCTTGAGTCGTCGGTGACGATTTATCGAGCTTCTGGAAAACGATGGTGGTTGTAGCTCAGCTGGTTAGAGCATCGGATTGTGGTTCCGAGGGTCGGGGGTTCGAATCCCCTCAACCACCCTTTCTTCTCCTGAAACTGCCGAGTGGTCGCGCACCCGTTGTTTGCCACTGGCACTCTTTCAATTCTCGTGCATCAATCCGTTGTGTGGTCTATGTCGAATTCCGAGTCTGATAGTTCCGAGACCAATAAAACGGCAGAGCGTGAAAAATTGGTCACCTTGATTCGTCAGGTGCAAACCACCAGCGCCTGTGTCACGGATTTTGATTCCATGATGAATCGACTTGAGAAAGCGACAGGGTTCCCGGACATTGGTCTGTGGATTTTTCACCCACCTGATGGCAAGCCACGCACAGCCGAACAAATCGCAGATAAATTTATGGCCGACCGACCACATCAAACTTGATCCCAAGTAAGGAATCATGTCGCGGGTTGAAAGCCAAATGACCCAGCAAGACGTGTCGGGGTTGGATCAGCAATAGAAGAAAGACCGAACCCCAACCAACTAACTACTGGCTCAACTTACATCTGGACGACGTTCATAAAGTTCCAGCCAGACAGGTACCAGCCCTCGGCAAATTCTTGGCTCCAGCGGCACTCGGCCAATACGATCGAACTGCTGCTTTCTAGACGGTCGATTTCCAACCGTGCCACTTGACCAACAGACCATGGCACTTCGCCCACCAGTCCAATGCCCATGTTGGAGATATCGCGTGAGAACGCTTTGACACGAATCGACGAGCCACCGTTGGGTGAAATCGTAACGCGACGCGTGATGGCTTGACGAGTACTATCTCGTCGATCACGCATTAGTTGTCGAGTTTCTTCGTTCAAAATCTCGCCGACTAGTCGTTCTAGTTCGGGCGAAGCGGCGCGTGCGGTACTTCGTAACATTGGGTCTCCTTCGTCTGTAGCGGTTGCCTTTGCTAATAAAACCTACGTTGCGATTTAAATCTTGGTCGGAAGGTTTCCCGTTCTTGACAAAAATTCACTTGAAATTTCGATAGAGCAAACTTTTAGTCGTACGACCAACCAATTTCTGCATTTGGAATTGCCAATATTTCAATTCCGTCGACGAACTCGAACAAATATGGATCGACGTTGTTTTTTGGCAACATCAACCAGAAGCTGTATTCCAGCGAAACAAATTGACTGCGACCGTGGTATAACTAGCAACCTACGGCAAACTGGCAATCAAGTTGGCTACCCACGACATCGTTTATTTTCGGCAACATGCATCAATCCACGACCAAAGGTGAACCCGTCATTACGGTTCGCCAATTGTCCAAGACGTACCGCGACGGTTTAATATTCCGAAAAAAATTCCCCGCATTGAAACAAGTCTCATTCGAGGTTGGTAAGGGCGAAATCTTTGGCCTGTTGGGACCCAACGGTGCCGGGAAAACGACTTTCTTGAAGATCTTGCTGGGCATCATTCGCAAAACCAGCGGCGATGCCACGTTGCTAGGGCATCCAGCTGGTGGACGCCGCGGCCGGCGACGAGTGGGGTACTTGCCCGAACAGTTGCGAATTCCCAGACACTTGACCGCTTACAACGCATTACAGTACTACGGCAATTTAAGTGACGTTACCAATAGCAAGATTAGATCCAAGCAGGATCAATTGCTGAATTTCGTTGGGTTAGAAGGTCGTGGCAAAGATCGCATCACCAAATATTCCAAAGGGATGTTGCAGCGTTTGGGGCTAGCCCAGGCCCTTTTGCATGATCCTGTATTGTTGATTTTGGACGAGCCAACCGACGGTCTGGACCCTGGTGCTCGTGCCGAAATGCGTCAGCTAATGCACGACCTAAGAGACCAGGGTGCCACCATCTTCTTGAACAGCCATTTGCTACAAGAAGTCGAAATGGTTTGTGATCGAGTCGCCATTTTGAACAAAGGCAACCTGCGGTACTGTGGCCCGGTAGACCAAATTGGCAGTTTCGTACGGAACCAACCAGGCGACAACCAATTGTCACTGTACCTGGAACTGTTGGGCGATCCCACTGACATCAAACCCTTGTTGGAAAGCGCCTCCGGGAAAATCGTCAACTTGGAATCTTCGACTGAGCGGACTTATTGCTCGATCAGCATGAAAGATCAATCAGCATTGGACCAACTTGTCGATCAGTTGCGACAGAAAAAAATCAGCATTGTTAAAGTGAACCCAGAATCGACTTCACTAGAAGACGCCTTTTTGCAAATCGTCGCCAGTGATACTTAGACCGGAAGAAGCGAGCCCAAACAATAGCCATGTTACGATCCTATTTTACCGTTATTCAGGACTCCTTTCGGGCGGCACTCCGTTCCAAGGTGCTGTACATCGTCCTGGGCTTGATTTTATTGGTCCTGGTCGCCTTGGCTCCGCTCCATATCCGGCATACTGCCGATTGGAAGTTGGCTCGCAACAACATCCCAAACTTTGATCGTTTAGCGGAGCGATTGGTTGAGCAGGGCGAGTCCGGAAAGCGAGCGGCCGTCGCGCACATCTGGGGCAAATTACCATCCGATCTGCGAAAAGAGATCAGTGACCACGTCAAAGAGAATGACGCGGACGAATCTCAGGACACACAACCACAACGCGGTGGTCCCCAGGGTCAACGAATCGTCCGTCAGTTCGTCCACGGGTTGAACGAGCTAATTTCAGGCGACAACCTGTATGACGAAGAAGCTTTTTCGGGCAAGCGACTTAACGAAGAAACCAAGTTGCTGTTGGATAACAACAATCGCACGGATATCGAAAACAAGAGACTCAACCGCTTATTATTGGCCACCGCAATACGTCGCGATGTCGAAATGCCAGGCGCCACGCAGTTGGATTTTTACTATTTGGTTTGGAATATTCCATTCCTGACAACCAACATTCCTTATGCCATGTTTGCCAGCTCGATAACGACGCAGTTGCCTTCGTTTTTCGACAAATTCATCATGTCGATCGGAATCTTTATCGCGATTCTGGTCACGGCATCAATCGTTCCTGAAATGCTGGAACCGGGCTCCTTAAACTTGTTGCTTAGTAAACCGGTTCATCGGTGGGGTTTGCTGTTAGCCAAATACCTGGGGGGTTGCGCCTTCATCTTTTTGTGTGCCGGGCTGTTCTTCACCGGCATCTGGTTGTGGATGGGCATCCAGCTAGGAATTTGGGAGCGAGCGATCTTGATAAGCATTCCCATTTACGTATTCGTTTTCGCGATGTACTACTCGGTATCCGTGTTGGCGGGAATTTGGTTTCGCAGTCCAATTCTGTGCATCACGTTTGCCATATTGTTCTGGGCAGTTTGTTTTGCAATCGGTACGGGACACAATTGGTTGGACTACCGATTTTACAACACGTCACCATTGCAAATCGCAGCTACCGACGACGATGTGGTGATGGTGGATATGTTCCAGCGGGCCTACAAATGGGAAAGTAACGATTGGTCAACGATCGGCAATGAAAATGCTCCGCCGGAAGGCTTCGAATTTGCTTCGTTCTTAGATCGATTCGATGAATTCGGTGACTTGCCAGGTCCGCTGTATGACGATCAACAGCAGAAATTTCTAACTTTGGACAGTGGTTTGCAAGCGCTCGTCACCCAATCGCGACTCTCGTTGAATTCTGTCAATCCGTCCGATGACTGGAAAACAATGTCGCGAGGACCACTGCCAAATCGAACGATACAGATTTTGGTCTCGCCCAATCACGGACTACTTGCCGTTGACCGTGACGGATCGATCTACCAGTGGACGGGTACCGAAACGGAAGGCCCCGACGAGTCCGAAGACGGTGGTGACGCCAAAAAGAAAAAGAGCCTGCCGAATCCGATTTCCAATTTTCTAAATCGCCAAAAAGAAGAATCGGCTTACCAAAAAATCAATGACGTAACTGACTTGTCTATTGAAAACCCGGCGGCCGTGGCTCTCAATCCAACCAACGACGAAATCGCCATCTATAGCAAAACGGAACTGATTCTGTTGCAACCTGAATCGGATGATGAAGAGAATATCACCTACACCATTAGACAACGTGCCAAGGTCGGCAACCATGAAAACCAGTCCATGACCGCCTTTGTGGCCCATCAATCGCAGCACGCTGCAGTGCTTCTAGGCAACGGGCAACTTCGCATTGTCAATACTGTCGATCTGTCCGAGGTTACCAAATTCGATTTGAAAGACAGCGCCGCGGTCCGCAGCATGGATATGGATCCACGAGGGAACTTCGTTGCCATCACGTTGCGTAGTGGCCAATTCTTATTGTTCGACATCAAGTCGCAAGCGATGTCGAATCTGCCAGTCCCTCAATACGACGTCATGACGACCGCGTTCGACGGTGAAGGTGGTTTGTGGGTTGCCGATCGATTCCGCAATGCCTACCGATACAGCTTGGATACCAAACAAATCCTGACCGAAAGAAATGCAACCTCTGGCTGGCTTGGCAATTTGTTTCGGTACGGCATTCGTCCGCTCTATCGAGTTTTTCCCAAGCCTGGTGAATTCTACAAAGTGGTCACGCACTTAGGCAGCTCGACCAACAGTTCCGAAAATCCAGACGTCGATCTGACGGACCTTCCTCACCGTGACGACCCTTGGTCGCCATTGCGTAGTGGTTTGATTTTCACCTGCGTGTTGCTGGTCATCTCGTGTTTTGTTTTTCAGCGGCAGGATTTTTAACAAAAACCCGATAAATCCATGGTGATAGCACAGAAATAAAGATTCCACTTTTTGACGGACCAGACTTGTCCAACTACTTGCGATAAATCCAATGCAACAGAAAATCATTGCATTATTAGAAAGGAATCGCGATGGACAAGTTTTACATCACCTGTGGGGAATTCACGTTTCTAACCACAGCCACGGACGAACGATCAGCCGCTTTATGGGCTGTCCACCATTTTCTGTCGACGCGAGTCGACTTGGGCACGATCGAATGGTCTGATCCCGAAACCATCGATCGAGATGACCTGATTGAGGCCATGTTGTCGCTGGACGAGCAAGTTTGTGTATCCGAAATTGGTTTCGGTCGCGCTGACGCTGCCACATTCGATGCTGCAGATATCTTGACTGAATGGAATCAATTGGCGATCGCCATCCAGCGTTTAGAAGCCTTACTGGACTAACGCGGACTTGATTTTACGAGTTGCCGATCAAGAATTGTTTCAGAACCTTTTCTGGAAACTTCTCGATCCGTGACTACTCGGCAACAAGATCATCATGAGCCAACTCATTCCGAAACAACAACGCGTCGAAGGTTGCCTGTTGGGTTTGGCCATCGGTGACGCGGTCGGTGCCACCTATGAAGGATTGTTCGCTGACTTGATCATGCGATACGGTGGGGGTGACAAAATTGTCCAACACACGTCTGGTGAGAAACTCGTTTACACCGACGATACTCAGATGATGATCGGGATCGTTGAGACACTGGTGCAACATCAACAGATCGACGTGCCGACATTGTGTCATCGATTTGGCGAAAATTACGAGAAGGGTCGCGGCTATGGTCAAGGCGTTCGACCTCTGTTGGAAGCGATGGCCAATGACGAGTTCGAAGAAACGATGGCGTGCCAAGTATTTCCTGACGGCTCGTACGGAAACGGAGCAGCCATGCGAATCGCTCCTGTGGGTTTAATGTTCCACAACGACGACCAACCGTTGGACCACCAAGTTATGCTGGCGTCGAAAATGACGCACGCTCATGAGTTGGGAATCGACGGAGCCCGCGTGATCGCCAAAGCAGTGGCCTGGGCATTCACCAACTCGACCTTTGACCGCGACAATTTTTTCAGTCAGGTCGCACAATTTGCCAAGACGGAAGAATTTCAATGGCAACTACAAACGGCCAAAGATCTGCCTCGGTTTTCCAGTGTCAACTTTGGCAACGGACTGGAGGCTCACCGTAGCGTCGTCTCTTCCTTGGTTTGTTTCGCTGACAGCCCGGATGATTACTCGGCCGTGATCGCGCGAGCTATCGGAGCTGGTGGAGACGTTGACACAATCGCGGCCATGGCCGGTTCCATCAGCGGTGCCTACTTGGGAATCCAGGCTGTGCCAAAAAATTTGATCGATTGCTTGGAAAACGGCGACAAAGGACGTGACTATTTATTCGATCTGGCACAGCAATTATCGAAAATCGTTCCGTAAAAACCGATCGCCACTAAACCCGCGTTTATTCCGAACAGCACAATCATCCTGTGTTGAATCAAAAACTTAAGTTCCTGCCAACAATGATCCGACCTCAATTGCTGGCACCATTGCCTTGCCTTGAACTGACAATGCAATCAGAATGAGTCCCGTCATATCTAGTCTCGTTTTTTAATGCTTCATCCATGACAAACTACTCCAAGCATCAGCAAAACATAATCAAAAATTATTATGACAACCGTGACGCGATTGCCTTGCAACGTGCTCAAGAGTTAGTCACGGAACTGTATTTGTCGGAAGGCAAAGGCCGTGAACGGCACTGGAAGAACCTGCGAGTACACTTGGAAAAGCTAGGCGTTGCCGAAACGACCATCAATCACTTGGTCGAGAAAGACAACCCCGAACTCGTCGCCAACTTGATTGCTAAGATCGAGAAGAAGCAAGACTAAGCGACCACCGATCGCACAAATCGCACCACCCTTCTGCAGTGGTCCCGGCTGCCGATCCTGCCGACATGCTTTCGCAAGCGTAAGACTTGCCACCGGCGTACAGCGAATCTGTGCGGATGCTAGCGTTGAACCGATCTACGGTTGTTTGGCTTGTCTCGCTAGTATGCCCCTCAATTTTTCTCGAGATCCAGCTGCGCGCTGTGTACGTGCGGATGGGCTCTGTACGTGTTTAATCAACCCTATGGGGATGGTATGCCTGGTCTCGGTCGACGAAGGGCGCTGCAACGGCGAATCAATTTATTGCCGATTGGTTGCTTGGTTCTATTTCATTCGCTTTGCTTAGGGCAAACGTTGGAGTGGCCGGTTCCGCCCAACTGGTATGACGATGCCCAGCTGACAGATATTTGCATGATCAACCAGCAACAGGGTTGGGTCGTGGGCGACCGAGGTTTGGTGTTGCGCACTGACGATGGCGGGCAAACTTGGCAACAAGTATTTTTGAAGCTGGCTCAAAATAGCAATAGTGAATCGCGAATCACCTGTCGTTTGGAATCGGTCTTTTTCATTTCCGAGACCCAAGGATGGATCGCTGGTGGATACCACTATCCAAACGGTTCTACCAGCAGTGGGGTGATGTTTCGCACGAATGACGGCGGTGCTCATTGGCAAGCGTTACCTGGCATCGCCATTCCCAAGATCAATGACATCCATTTCTTCAATCATCAAGACGGAATTGCGTTCGGTGAAAGCAACGCCTTAAAACCGAACGGCGTCTATATGACCAAGGACGGTGGAGTCAGTTGGTCGACCGATTTAAACGCCGAACGGCAAAGCTGGAAACGTGGTTGTCTATTCGATGATCGCGTGTTTCTGATCGGCGATCATCGAACGCTTGGTTTATGGCAGAATAACCAGTTGCAACCCAGCATCGTCAGTGACACTCGTCCAGTCCAAGTCAACGACGCCATTATGCTGGACGACCAATTCGGGTACGCCGCGGCTGATCACGGGCGTCTTTTACAAACGATCAACGGTGGCCATTCGTGGCACCCGGCTGAACTGAATCAAGGTTTGCCGGTTCGCGGGGTCGACTATAAAACCATCGCATTGCACGGTTCTCGAATGTGGTTGGCAGGAAAACCAGGCAATCAAATATATCGCATGGACGCTTCGACACGGACTTGGCAGTCGTCCAAGGTCAACTGTTCGACGGCCATCCAACGTATCCAGTTTGTCGACCAGCAAACCGGTTGGGCCATCAGTTCGGGCGGCGATATTCTGCGTTCCACCGATGGTGGCGTGAATTGGAATCATCAACGGCGTGGCATATCGGGTGTGGCATTGCTGCATCTAGGAGATCGACCTCAGCAATTTTTCCCTGAAATATTCTCGCGGTATTGTGCTGAGGAAAACTATTTGGGCAGCGCCTTGATGTTGAAAATCGATCCAGAATCAGGGAAGTCGGTTACGGAAAATCAATGGCGAACCTCGATTAGTCGTGTCGGTGGCAGTTTTTCAGAAATCGCTGACTTTTCAGCCTTTTCAATCGAAAACCAAACGTCGCTGATCGTTGAATACTTGGTACGAGAATTCCGTTCGCTACGCCCACGAGTCGTCTGTATACCGTCGACCAATAGCTTGAACGACGCATTCGATTTAAGAACGCTGACCATCCAAGCCGTCAAAGCGGCCGGTGATCGCCGCCAATTTCCGGACCATATCGACCAACTGGGGCTCGAGCCCTGGGATGTCGGCAAGATCATGTTTGTCGCCGAAAGTGATACGGCGACCATTAAAATTTCAGCTGGTCAGGCACTGATTGGGATGTCGACTTTGGTTTCCGATCATTGCGCCGTCAGTCGTCTGCTGTTAAACAAATCGATCAACCAGCCACAGCCGGTATCGCTGACCAACATCTATACGAGTCCTTACGCTGCTGGTTCCGATTCAACGTTGTTTGGGAGTATCGAGAATACTGACGCGCGAGTTCCAACCAGACGAAAAATCAAATTTGTGATGGGCAATTTGATTCAGATGAGACAGTTATCCAAAAAGAAAAAAACAATAAACGAAATGCTGGAAAAGGCGCCAAACCAAGTCGACGCGCCAGCACTTTGGAATCGCGAACTAGCTGAGTTAGTTGCGAAGTTGGATCAACGTACGGCAGGTGTATGGCTTACCGAGCTGGCTTTTCGTTGCGAACAAAATGGCTATACCGAATTGGCAGTCACCACCCACCTGTATCTGACGGACCATCTGCGAAAACACCCCTTGGCCGTGAACAGTTTGCACTGGCTATATCGTTACTACGCCAGCGCCGAATACGCCAACATTGCGGCCGCCAAGCTATCGCAACGGAACGCGGCTGCCTTGTCGGCCAAACCGATCGATGGTGCCATCATTACCGAAACGAAAACTGAGATCTTTGAAGGCCTACCTATTACTCAGTGGCAAGTTGTTGAAAATGATCCTCGGCAAGAAACAGGCGATGTCGCGTCCGTTGGACACACCGGCGTCACACAAACGGATCTGAACGAGCTACGTCGACGGCGTCTGCAACAAGCTCGATCCATCGGTCAATCGTACGCCTTGTTGGATAACTCGGCGTTGTACCAAGGACGTGCTCAACTGCTAAGGATCGGACTAAATCAACGGCTGGACTCATCGGCGGCAGTCGGTGACCAATTGCGACAAGCTGCAGCCAATCGACAAACGCATTCGGCGTTGGCGGATTTGATTGCTAGTGAAATTAGAATTGTTGAGGATGACCGGACGGCTGACGTGCTTTGTGTTCAATGTGGTCAAGCGGCTGAGAAGCCTTTGCTGGACGGCAAGTTTGACGACTCGATTTGGAATCAAACGGAAGTGGATGCTGCGGACCCTTTACCGTTGTGGATGGATGGAGAACCGACGGACGACCAAGTTCAGTTTTCGGCTGACAATGAATTCTTGTACGTGGCCGTGCGTTGTCGGCTATCAAGCAGCTCGGAAGCGTTTGACACTAACCAACCGCGAAAACGAGACGCCAATCTGTCGACGAGCGACCGAGTCGAGATTGCGATCGATATCGATCGTGACACGGAAACCAGCTTTTTATTCTCGGTCGATTCCGCTGGCCGAGTTGCTGATTCGCTCGGCAACAACCTAGCTTGGAATCCTGAATGGTACGTGGCAGCCTCTCGCACCGAACGTTTTTGGCAGGTAGAAATGGCCATCCCTCGGTCCCAGCTGGATCGCATGTCTGATAGCTCGCACTGGTTGATAGCAGTCAATCGATACATTCACAGTATGTTGATTAGTTCGACCGATCCTGAGTTCAAAAGTAGTGGCCAGCGAACACGTTCGGCTCACGTCCAAGCGATCTATGGCAACTGGACAGCCAACCAGTTGCCGATCTCTGCCATGAAGCTGCTAAGTCTGCCCACATCAAGAACCGCCCCAGCAAATAGTGAATCGGTTGAACGTAACTGATACCAGAATTTCGCTATCAATCCGTCCGATACATTTTTTGAAAACTCGTATTGCTGACCTTAGATGTAACCTTTACAAACCCCGTTGCAAATGTTGGAACACATGGTTGGGCTCAATTGGAGAACAATCTTGTTAACCTTCGGCGTTTGCGAAGAAAACAAAATTTTGTTGATTTGGCACACAACGTGCTTTTCAACAAGCCTAATCATTTGGCATGAAGCCGCTTGGTTATAAAAACGAAACAATCACGAACTTCACATCCAATCAGGGAGGATTGATCTTGAAGTCGTCCATTAAATTCATCGCTGTGGCTTGCTTTCTATCGCTGGCCGTTAATGTTCAGGCTCAAGAAAGCAATGGCATGGTTGCCGTGCTGGATGTTGCCAAGGTTTTTGAATCCAACACTGCGTTTAAGCAGCGCATGGATGCGATCAAATTGGAAGCCGAACAGTTCAAGTCCACTATGGAACAAGAACAAGCTCGCTTGCAACAGAAGGCCGCACCGCTGCAGGACTACTCCGTTGGCTCGCCCGAATTTAACCAGTTGCAGGCTCAACTGGAACAAGAAGGTGCCTTGCTGAGAACTCGCGCCACGCAAACCAACACGGAACTGTTGAATCGTGAAGCTCGTATCTACTTTGATACCTACACTCGCATGCAACAGGTCGTCAATACACTGGCCGGCGAATACAACATCTCGTTGATCATTCGTTTTGACAGCCAAGCCATCAATCCAAAGAATCGCCCCGAGGTAATCAAGGGAGTGAATCGCAATGTGGTTTACCAAAAGAATCTGGATTTGACCACGATGGTGATTGAGAAGATGGCTACGGTTGCTGCGGCTCCTGGCAACTTAAACCGCTAAGTCTTGAACTTGTCAAACAACATTTAGGACGGCTCTCCAAAAATCGTCCGATGGGTCTCGAAGCCAGCGTCCAATCTTGGTCGCTGGCTTTTTTTGTTGGAGCGGTCTATTTTCGGTCCACGATGTGATACCGATTGCCGCCGTGTCGTTTGGACTGAAACATCGCTTTGTCGGTTAGCTCTACCAGCTGATCCTTTGTCCATTCGATATTGGAATTGGCCAACCCGATACTCAGACCGATCGACAAACAGTCAAATTCATCGCGAATATTTTCAACCACTTGATCGACAATCCGCTTGGCTAGGTGCGTGGCTTGCGCTGAGTCTGTGGCTGGCAGAATGATGGCAAATTCGTCACCACCTACTCGAAAAACAATATCCGCTTGACGAACGTTGCGCGTTAAATCTCCAGCGATCTGTTGCAGCAAACGGTCACCCATCAAATGTCCGAACTGGTCATTTATTGATTTGAATTGATCAATGTCAATGATCATCAAACAGAATCGCTGACCGTCCCGCTGATGTTGAGCCATACGTTGCTGCAAATGTTTGTCGAAAGCCCGTCGATTGGCCAACCCGGTCAGCGAGTCCGTCTCGGCCAACTGGCCAAGGCGAGAAATTTCAGCGGTTTGTTCGGCCACCGTGGCTCGCAAACGATCGATTTCGGCCTTCATTTCTCTGAAGGTCGAGCTTTCTGACGATGTGTGAAGTTTGCTGTTCACGAATTATCCTGAATCGATATTAAGGAGCTTGGGTAGCGTGCTTGGTGATTCCAAATCGTAAAGCCGTCAACGGAATCGCCTGGTTTTGAACAGTTGCTGAAAAAACCACAGCCAGGTTTTCATTACCCGTCGAACAAACTGGCTGACTGTTTTACGATGATCTCAAATATATTCGGCTACCAGTGGAAAATTCCAACAAAACCGGCTTAGGAATAAATCGTGACGAAAATTGTGCTTTTCGAGGACTCATTGGTCGGTGAATTGGATCCCGTTGCCACAGGACGCCCCGCATTTGGGATCTCCGTTGCCAGCTATCGTTTGATCGATCTGTTGGTCGAACTGTCCTATCCGATAGTCGCACATGTTCGCGACCACTTACAACAAATCGTGACTGAAGACTGGCGGGAAATCCAGCAAATTTTCGATTTCGGCTCAAACAGTCTGCCGGATGACGATGATCTGCTGTGCCTGAATGCTCGACTGGCCCCGACGGCCGATAACCTAAAACAACTTCAAAAATTGGTCCAACAGGACGGCCCTTGGGCGATCGTCGACTCGCAACAGGTACTGGCTGCCAGAATCTCAACAGATCAAGCGCGTGCCTTATTCCAAGTCAACTTTTCACCTTCTGATTTTGTTTCGCAGCAGACAGGTATCAAGTCACTGGACACATCGCTGGACATCGTCCGTCACTTGCACGATTTGATTCGGATTCATGCCAAATCGATGACGGGGAATCTGAACCATCGCATTGCAAAATCGAATTACACCGAAATTCAGGATGGTATTTTTTCAGCCGATGCCTCTTTGAAGCTGACTCCACATCTTGCGGTGTGCACCAAAGACGGGCCCATCATTCTGGAATCGAATATAGCGATTGGACCTTTTACTTTTTTGGAAGGACCCATTTACCTGGGTCCAAATTGCAAAGTTGCTGAGCACTCGGCGTTGAAGGACGGTGTCTCTGCTGGCACGACTTGCAAACTGGGTGGCGAGATCGAGTGTTCGATTTTTGAGAGTTACACCAACAAACAACATCACGGATTCTTGGGGCACAGCCATTTAGGCAGTTGGATCAACCTGGGCGCGGGCACTTGCAACAGCGATCTGAAAAACACCTATGGCTTGGTCAACATGACGCGAGCCGGTCAGAAGATCAGCACTGGGATGCAGTTTGTGGGATGCTTCATTGGCGACTATGCAAAAACAGCAATCAACTCGTCGATCTTCACTGGTAAAACATTGGGCGTCGGCAGCATGGCCTATGGTGTGGTGGCGTCGGACGTGGCAGCGTTTACCAACGATGCCCGATTGATGGGTAAGGTCACCGAGATTGACGCCCAGGTGATCGTCACGACTCAAGCTCGCATGTTTGCTCGTCGAAATCGTGAACAACGCGAATGTGACAAACAACTAATTCTGTCGATGTTCAAGTTAACGGAAGCCGACAGAACCGGTCTGGTCAAAGAGCCATTGGTTCTATAATTCTTTATTTGAAAAACTCCACCAGGATTGCTGATATTCATGAGCCTTGCTTCGTTTTATCAGGCAGATCGTACTGCCATTTCGTTTGAGCTGTTTCCTCCCAAAACCGACAAGGGCAAGCAGAGCATGTACCGGCACTTGGAGCAGTTGATGGTCTTCAAACCGGATTACGTGACGTGCACTTATGGCGCCGGAGGATCGACTCGCGAAAAGACTCTGGATATCGTTTGCGAGGTCAAAAATAAGTTCTCCATCCCGGTGGCAAGTCATTTAACGTTGGTGGATGCGACGCAGGATCAATTGCGTCAGTACTTGAAGACCGCCACTGAAAACAACGTCGACTACATTGTCGCGCTGCGTGGTGATCCACCTTCTGGCAGAAGCTACTTTCAAGCGGCCGATGGTGGATTTCGTTATGCCAATGAGTTGGTGGCCCTGATCCGCGCGGAGTTTCCAAACTTTGGCGTGGCCGTGGCCGGTTACCCCGAGATGCATCAGGAGGCCACCGACGCTCAAACCGATCTAGATAACCTGAAAAGAAAGGTCGACAGTGGCGCCGACATCGTGATAACTCAACTGTTTTATGACAATCAGGACTATTATGATTTCCGCGAGCGGTGCCAGGCTGCCGGAATCAACGTTCCAATCGTACCAGGGATTTTGCCGGCATTGAGTCTAAAGCAGGTGAAGAAGATCACGCGTTTGTGCGGTGCCAAACTGCCCAAGTCGTTTGAAGATCGTTTGAACGAGAAACCCGAAGATGCCGATTGGCAACTGAATGTGGGTATCGAACATGCGACCGCTCAAGTCAACGACTTGGTCGTCAACCGAGTTCCCGGTCTGCACTTTTACGTTTTGAACAAGTCGACTTCGACTAGCGCCATTTTGAAGTCGCTGGACAGTCTAAAGTAAAGTCGGTCAGCTAGGCCCCTGCGGCCAGCTTCACACTCAGTTCTCGAATTCGTCCCACCATTGAATACAGGCCGTTGCGGCGGTTGGGACTGAGATGTTGGTTGAGTCCCAGCGAGCCAAAAAAGGCTTCTGGATCAACACCCAACGCTGCCTCGGCGGTCTTGTGTTGATACAGCGACAACAAGATGACGATCAGTCCGCGAACGATCATCGAATCACTATCGGCTGAAATCTCAATCACTGATCCGGTGACCTCTGGGTCTTTTGAATCGACCGAATCGATTTGCAACCAAACGGTACTCATGCAACCGTGCACTCGGTTCTGTTCCGTTTGAGCGGCTGCGTCCAACTTGGGTAGTTCGCGGCCGACGTCCAATAGGAATTCGTATCGCTCCTCCCAGTCTTCGAGCTCTTCAAATGTTTCTGACAATTCCGTTTGAGACGGTGGAAATGAGGAGGCGGACATACTGACAGACTTAGGGTTGCGGATTCAATAGAATTTGTAGACGACCAATGCTAGTCCTGAGCACTACAAAAAGAAACGACCCAATCCCATGTTTCTGGCGATTCTGCCGGAATGGACCCGCTTTTCATTGCGCTCTGCCAGCCACGCGGCGGGGAATTAGTGCCGAAGCGTGTCTTTAACCTATAACTCTATACGGAGAAAAACGATGTGGGCAAAAAAA
>CAZJBW010000076.1:0-16951 GCA_964543985.1 uncultured Pirellulaceae bacterium
GCCCACGGTCATCCCTCCAGCCGCTTCGCCATTTCAATAAGCGACGAAACGACGCCTGATCCGGTCGCCTAAAACACAAAGCCATGACTAAGGTCATGGCTTTTTTTGTATCCCAATCGCCACGTCATCGAATCAGTCAGGTTAGGAAGCTCCGTTGGACGGCTACATTTTGACAATCATTCCTCATCTGCGAATAATTTGTGGCCACTTGCGATTTAGGATGCGGGACAACGTTAATGTTCGCAAGGAATCAATAGTCTGGGGGAAGAATGACAGGTAGCCATCTTTCGGTCACCGGTGTTTTATCGGCAGACCGTCACCGATTAGAACTTGCGGACGATACTCCGTTAACCCACTTTGATCTTGAACAGGCATCGCAATATCTGCCATCGTCAGTGGCTCGCGAAAACACCTGTCTGGCTCTGCAGAAGAATGGCGAGGTCTTGCATATCGCTTGCCTTGACCAAAATGACGTTTACCTGTTGGACAAACTGCGATTCCTTTTGAATTGCGACGTCCAAGCGTACACGCGACCCGCATCAGAAATTCTGAATCATATCGCAACGGTTTACATGTTTCCTGACGAATCATGTGATTCCTTGCTGCAGGAGTTCACAGATTCAGCCATCGACTTTACCGAAACGGATTTGGTGCGTGCCCCCAAACCTTCCTTTTCAACCAGAGAAGCCAGAAGTTTGGGATCGATATCCGGTTACTCAGCCAAACCCGCTCGGTTGAAAAAGTCTCTCCATGCAACAACTAAAACTAATCAAGGGGATCGCATGTTTTTCTATACGGTGGAAGAAGGACAGAAAGTACTGATGTTTCGTTCCGGGGGTAACATCGAGTTACTACAAGGACCAACCCGAGTCTGGAAAGGGCGTTCTCGATTCGAGTCGATGCCTCACTATGTCGCTCACCCTGGCGAGTATCTGAGAATTCAATTCATCAATGGAACTCAACAGCACATGAGTGGGCCGTGCGAGTTATGGTATGACCGCCGAATTCACTCGTCTGTGCAAATTCAAAAAGGACTGCCCTTGGCGGCCAAAGAGGCCGTCGTCGTTTACGGTGCTGACCCCAAAGGGGTGACACAGCGAAGAATTGTGCACGGGCCAGGTTTGTTCGTTCCCGAACCGGGGGAATGGCTGCATACGTTTTCGTGGCACGCTAGTCGAGGTGGGTCGCGAGGAGCAGAAAAGAAACCGAACAATTTGAAATTCGAAAAACTGTGGCTGACTCCCGACCAAATGTACCATGACGTGCGAGACGTACGGACAGCCGATGATGCCGTATTGATCATCCGGTTGATGATCTTCTTCGAACTAATCGACATCGAAAAAATGTTGGACACAACGCATGATCCCATCGGCGACTTTATCAATGCCGCCACCAGTGACGTTGTGGAATTCACCGGGAAACGCAGTTTTGAGCAATTCAAACAACAAACCGAACATCTCAACGAACTGACAACCTATTCGCAACTGATTCATCGAGCGAATCAATGCGGCTACCAAATCAACAATGTGGTTTACCGAGGCTATGGAGCTCCCGATTCTCTTCAGAAAATGCATGACGAGGCTATCGCGGCCCGAACCAGTTTGCAATTGGAAAAAGCAACCGAGCGACAAACGCAAGAATTGGAAGACTACCGCTTGCAATGCCAACTGGATCGATCGCGAGAACGACGCAACGAACAGGCCACCGAGGTGCAACATGAAATCGAATTACAAAATTGCCGCGCGGTTGCCAAGCTAGAAGAACAACGTCAGCAAAAAGAGTTTGAACGAAACCAAAAACGTTTGGACTCGGAACTCGAGTCCGAAATCTACAAAAACAACGACGTCTTGAAACGAGAACACCTTGGTGAACTGGCCGGTATGGGAGTCCAACTTACTGAGTATCTAACGCAGGGCAGGGCCGACCAAGTCATCGAAGTTCGCGGATCCAATGGCAACACGCCTCACGTGCACCTGGCCGAACGCTCAAAGAAACCGAAGGCCAAGTGAGCAAAAAATGTTTCACGTTAGCCCCATGACGACAGCGGAATAACCTTCACGATCGACAATGTCGACTGCCAATGAAAACTGACCGACGGTCAACGAGACCGTGCATGTTCAAAATTCGATCAGGCATAACTTGTTGAAAGTCTCAGTCGCTGCAGGACGTCGTCTGACACTGGTGTGAATTTAGCGAAGAATGCGACAGGAAACTCGGAATTTCGAGTGGTGGAATTACCGTCTGGCGGAACGGCAGAATTCTTTTTTTCAAGTCTTTTATTGTTTTTTGCCGGCGGTACCTTGTTGGTCCTCACTTAGCAAAGGATCAATGGAAACATGGAAGCAGAAACAGTCATCGGGCGTACAGATTCACAACTTGAAATCTCAAGTGCCGAATTAGATTCCATCATGGAACCCTCGAAAGATTACGTGGGTTCGTGGCACAACCTGATCAGTCAGACCAACTGGGAAAAAGGACGGATCATTCTTGAGTGGCGAAGCCAGCTGGAAACGGAAGGTGTCGACTCGAAATTGTACGCCGATCCGGCATGGAGTCGTTTGGTGGGCGAAGTGACTCCTCAACATGTCGGCCGACTACGTAGAACCTACGTTCGGTTTGGCGAGTCCTATGCGGATTACCAAGGGTTGTATTGGAGTCACTTTTTTGCGGCACTGGATTGGGACGACGCAGAAATGTGGTTAGAGGGTGCCGTTCAAAACAAATGGTCCGTCTCAAAGATGCGCTACCAGCGTTGGGAAACTTTGGGAAAATTGAAAGAGGACAAGCCGGAAGCCAGTGACATTTTGGCCAATCCCGGGGAAGAAGGGGTCAACATGATTGCCCCAGCCGGCAACGATGGCGAAACTGTATACGAAAATGATCGCCCCGGCATCCAAGGTCCACTGCGGGAAGGTCCCGATTTTGGCGACGAAGATTCATCCAGTAGCAGCCTTTCCGAAAACGGGACTAGTTCCACGGCGACGTCGGCTGAGTCAAATGGCAACAAGGTCGACATTGAATCTATTTTAGAAGACGTGCCTGACAACATTGCGGATCCGTTTCGCGAGTTGCGAACAGCCGTCAGCGAAGCTCGTGACGATGAGTGGGCCTCGGTAAAAAGGATCCACCTGATTGCCTTGGTCAATGAACTGAAAATGTTGTTGCGAATCATTCCAAAAGAAAAAATCGAAACCAATCAGGAAGTCTAGAGTCATGGGTATCAACGCACCACTTAATCGAAAACTACGAATGGGACTGGTCGGTGGCGGCCAGGGCTCGTTTATCGGTCGAGTCCACGCGACGGCTGCCGTGCTGGATAATCGCGCCAAAGTTTTCGCAGGTGCCTTGTCATCGGATCCCCAACGAGCCAAAGATTCGGCTCCTGATTACGACATCGACGAATCGCAAGCGTACAGTAGTTACCAAGAATTGATCGACAGTCAGGCAAGCCTTCCTGAAGATCAACGAGTCGACTTTATTTCGATCGCCACCCCCAATCACACTCACTTTCAAATTGCCAAAGCGGCAGTGGAAGCTGGGATCAATGTGATTTGCGACAAACCACTTACGTTCGACCTGCAGCAGGCCGAAGAGTTGGCCGACGCGGTCGATCAATCCGGCGTCGTCTTCGCGGTCACGCACAACTACACGGGTTACCCGTTGGTGCGACAAGCTCGCGATATGATTTTGTCTGGTGACTTCGGCGAGATCCAGGCGATCCGCACTTTTTACATTCAAGGCTGGTTACGAACTCGCTTGGAAACCGAAGACCAAAAGCAGGCGGCTTGGCGTACCGATCCGAAACGCAGTGGTGCCGCGGGCTGCTTCGGTGACATTGCGACTCACGCCTTCAACCTGGCTCGCTACATGACTGGACTGCTTCCTGAAGAGGTCCTATGCCAATTGAAGACGTTCGAAGCCGGACGTCAGCTTGACG
Organism: uncultured Pirellulaceae bacterium; assembly: GCA_964543985.1. GTDB lineage: Bacteria > Planctomycetota > Planctomycetia > Pirellulales > Pirellulaceae > CAJQPP01. Next base: position 3,938 of record CAZJBW010000076.1, read on the forward strand.
ACTACGGCACCGCCATGGTGCGGTTTAAGAACGGAGCATTGGGGACCGTCACCGCCTCGCAGATCAGCCACGGCCGCGAGAACGATTTGTTCATTGAGATCGATGGCACCAAGGGTTCGTTGGTTTGGCGGCAAGAGAATCCCAATGAAATGATCGTGCGACGAAACGGCCAGCCGCATCAAATCTATACTCGTGATCCCAACGCCCCGTTCTTAAGCGAAGCGGGATCGGCAGCCTGCCGCTTACCCGCCGGGCACCCCGAAGCATTTTTCGAAGCCTTTGCGAACGTCTACCGCAGTGCCTACGACGACATTTGCAAACGAGCTGCCGGTGAATCGTTCGAACGTGTCGATTCCATCTACCCAAACGTCAACGACGGCGTGGAAGGCATGATGTTCATTGAACAATGCGTTGCCAGCAGCGGGGACGGATCATGGAAAACGCTGGCTCACCCGCGAGCTCGCCGCTAGAAAGAAACAGCAGCGATCTGCTCTGTTGAGGGCCTATTCTGTAAGCCCCAGTGCTCGAACTTAGTGCTCGGCCGACTCATGATCGAGCCTGAGGGGGCAGGCATTATTCCCGCCGACTGCGACCAATCGCATCTACTCTACCCAAACCGCTTACTCTACAATATTGATTGGGCCGCGGTCGCAGATTGCGTTGCCTTTGTTTATGACTCTTTAAACCTTTCGCCGTTTGGATGGTACGTTAGCTATGGACCAAGATACGATCATCATCGCCATTTTACTGTTCGTGATCGTAGTGGGGCTGGTAGTCTTCGCGATCTTTATGTCGTATTTCCGCTGGTGGATTCAGTCTGTCTTGACGCGTGCGGGGATCACCTTTTTCGATTTGCTGGGCATGACGTTTCGTAAGGTCAAACCGAGTGTCATCGTGCCGTCGAAAATCATGGCGACCCAAGCGGGCATAGAAGACCCCGAACTTACCACCAAGGCATTGGAGGCCCACTATCTGGCGGGAGGCAACGTCCCAATGGTAGTACGCTCGCTGATCGCGGCCAGAAAAGCCAAGACGATCAACCTGAGTTTTCGGGAAGCCACGGCAATCGATTTGGCTGGGCGGAATGTATTAGAAGCTGTTCAAACCAGCGTGTACCCGCTAGTCATCGACTGCCCGGCAAAAGGGTCGGCGAGAACCAGTTTGGATGCGGTGGCCAAGGACGGTATTCAGTTAAAGGTTAAGGCGCGGGTAACCGTGCGATCCAATCTGCAACAGCTGATTGGTGGTGCCACCGAAGAGACGATTATTGCCCGAGTTGGTGAGGGGATCGTCAGTGCCATTGGATCGTCGGTCGATCACAAAGCAGTGCTGGAGAATCCAGACGTGATCTCAAAAGCGGTATTGGCTCGTCGCTTGGATTCGCAAACTGCATTCGAGATCGTTTCAATTGACATTGCCGATATTGACGTCGGTGAAAACATTGGTGCTCGCTTGAAAGCGGACCAAGCGGAAGCCGATACGCGTGTGGCTCGTGCTCGTGCGGAAGGCAAGCGAACCATGGCGGTTGCTAAAGAGCAAGAAAATCAGGCCGCAATCGAACGCAGTCGCGCCATCCTTGTCGAATCCGAAGCGCAAGTTCCAAAAGCGATGGCCGAGAGTTTTCGCAGCGGAAAACTTGGCATACTGGACTACTACAAATTGCGAAACGTGCAGGCTGATACGGATATGAGGAAATCCATCGCCGACGTTGGCCAACAACGAACGCCACGCGAGGTCCAGTAACGATCGGCATAGTGGATTTCCAAAACTGACCAACAGTATCCTGTCGAATTAACAAGAGTGACATCAAAATGCCACGCGACATTGAAGAGTTCCTAAAAATGGCGGCCAAGCGTCGCCAACAACAGAAGCAACAATCCGGTAACACGGGCCAACGTCCCGCTCAACCGACACCGGCTCGACGTCGCCTTGCCCAGCAAAGTCGACCGCCGGTGCAGCCGGCCGCTGATGACATTGTGATCATTGGTTCGTCCGATGGCACCATGCAACCGGTTTCCGTCTCTAACCACGTGCGACAGCATTTGGATACCTCAGACATTTCAGATCATGCAACTCAATTGGGTGAAGAAGTTGCATTGGCTGATGAAAAACTGGACGCCCGGCTCCATCAAACGTTTGATCACCAATTGGGCCGGCTGAAAAAACGTCAGGATGTTGAAACTCTAACGACGACCACGTCGAAAGACGTTTCTCCCATTGCGGCTGATCTGTTGGACATGCTTAGTAACCCCAAAAGTATTCGTCAGGCAATCCTGCTAAACGAAATACTCAAACGTCCCGAATTCGACTAACCGTTAGCAACTGAATGTCTCTGAATACGATTTCGCCGGAATCCACTCGAATCGGCTGGATTGGAACCGGTGTGATGGGTGCCGCCATGGCCGGCCACTTGCTGGATGCCGGTTACCAATTAACCGTCTTTAACCGGACGAAGTCCAAAGCTCAGGCGCTGATCGAAAAAGGAGCCACTTGGGCCGATCAACCGCAAGACGTCGGCGCGGCTTCCGATATTATCTTCACCATCGTGGGCTACCCCGACGATGTTCGACATGTGATTCTTGGTTCGCAAGGTGTGCTGGCCGGCTGCCAAGCAGGAAATGTCATCGTGGACATGACGACCAGCCAACCAGCGTTGGCTATCGAGATCGCAAAAGCCGCTGAAGCCAACCAAGTCGGCGCCATCGACGCACCGGTTTCCGGTGGAGATGTCGGAGCCAAAAATGGCACTCTATCGATCATGATCGGGGGCGCTGCAGACACCGTATCCGCTTTGCAACCAATTTGGGACATCCTGGGAAAGACGGTCGTACACCAAGGGCCTGCAGGGTCGGGCCAACACACCAAAATGGTCAACCAAACATTGATTGCGACGGGCATGATTGGCGTGTGCGAGGCGTTGTTGTATGCCAATCAAGCGGGATTGGATCTGCAGACGGTGTTGAAGTCTGTCAGTAGTGGAGCCGCTGGCAGTTGGTCATTAAGTAATTTGGCGCCTCGGATAATCGACAACAACTTTGATCCTGGCTTCTTCGTAGAACACTTCATCAAAGATATGGGCATCGCCATCAGCGAGGCCGATCGTATGGGACTCAGCCTTCCGGGGCTCTCGATGGCTCGCCAACTGTACAACGCAGTGGCGGCGCAGGGACACGCCCGCAGTGGAACCCAAGCATTACAGTTAGCATTGGCTGGCCTTTCCGGTATAGACTGGATAGAACGCAACTAAAGCGCTGATGCACGTCTCGCTATCACCTGCCTCGGTCTAAACGAAGGTATCGCTAACAGCATGGCTACTGATTCCGTGGATAATATGGCTGCAAATCTCGATTGGGACTCGGAAAAGATCCGAGCTGATTTTCCGATCCTCAACCAGGAAATTCATCGGCAGAAACCACTCATCTATTTCGATAACGCCGCGTCCACACAACGACCCAAGGCCGTCATCCAGGCCATGATCGACAGTTATCAAGTGACTTATGCTAATGTGCATCGCGGAACGCATTGGCTTAGTGAAGAATCGTCGCGGCTGTACGAAGAGGCCCGCGTCAAAGTTCAGCAGTACATCGCAGCCGACTGGACCAACGAGATCATTTTTACCGCTGGAACCACAGCCTCAATCAATACGGTGGCGCGCAGTTGGGGTGATCAGAACATTGGATCGGGCGACTCCATTTTGCTGACGATCATGGAACATCATTCCAACATTGTGCCGTGGCAACAGTTGGCTGAACGGGTCGGTGCGAAAATTGAGTTTACCCGCGTTACCGACGACGGTCGTTTGGACATCGCGGACTTTCAATCGAAACTGAAAGCGCAGCCCAAGTTGGTGGCGTTTTGCGCCGTGTCTAACACACTGGGAACCATCAACCCTGTGAAACAGCTGACCAGCATGGCACATCAGGCGGGAGCCGTAGTAATGGTGGACGCCGCACAGCATGTGCCTCATGAACCAATGGACGTCACTGATTGGGGTGTCGATTTTGCCGCCTTCAGCAGCCACAAGATGCTTGGCCCTTCTGGAATTGGCGTCCTGTACGGACAGCGCGAAATATTGGAATCCATGCCGGCTTTCCTGGGTGGCGGCAGTATGATCCAAACGGTCACGACAGAAGGGTTCACCGAAGGCGATCTACCGGCCAAGTTCGAAGCCGGTACACCGCCGATTACGCAAGCAATCGGTTTAGCGGCGGCCATCGATTATTTGAAATCAGTTGGCGTCGAAAACATCGCCACACACGAACGGAAACTGGCCACGACGGCTCACGCTGCACTTTCCAAGATAGACGGATTAAGAATCTTAGGGCCGAGTCCTGAGCATACCTGTGGAATTGTCAGTTTTGTGATCGATGGTGTCTCGGCGCAAGATGTTTCCGTACTGCTGGACCTGCAGGGCATCGCCATCCGTGTTGGGCATCACTGCACCATGCCATTGCACAATCACCTACAGATTGCCGCTAGCTGCCGCGCCAGTTTCTATCTCTACAACACGGAACAAGAAGTCCAGCAATTCGCGAATGGGCTGTCGGAAGTACTTCGCAAGCTGCGGTAGATGGTTCAGGATGCGTTAAGTCTTAACGCCTGGGCAAACACTAGGGGTCTTACAGGTCCTTCGTCTCGTATGGGAAATCCCTCCGCTGGCATCCTAACATGCGGGTTTTACCGCATTTTCACGCGGATATTTAGGGAATCTGCCCGATCAAATGCGTACCAACGGACTTTCCCGCAAAAGTGTTTCGAAGGTTTCAAACAGAATGAACGCTCGCCTAAACGCCGCCTTATTAACTATTGTGTGTATGGTCGCCACTAGCCCTTTGGCCGCCACTATCCTGATCGACGACTACACTGTCGGTGGAACGCTGATCCAGTTCGGTGCTGGTTCGGTTACACAGATTACTACATCTTCCGACATTTTGGGCGGAACTCGTGACGACCTTTTAGTCGTACCAAGCACAGGAGGCGAATTCTTCGGTGCCGTGGGTTTCAATGGTAATTTGCAAATCGCACAGGGTGCTTCTGACCAAATTTCTGGAAGTTTTACCTACGATGATTTCGCCCCGTTGGATTTGACAGAAAGCGGTGACAACCGTGCGTTTGTCTTCAATGTCAATTCGGTCGATTCTGTCTCGCCGATATCCGACGTCTTTTCGATCACCGTCAGCGATGGCTCGGTGGTCTCAACACATAGCTTCGATTTACCCGGCAATGTAGACGTCCCCGGCCTGTTGACTGTCAGATTTGACAACTTTACTGGCGGTGTCGACTTCTCGAATATCGAATCTATCATTCTGGCATACGATTTTGCTTCGTCCCCTGGATCCGATTTAGCGATTGGTTCTTTCCTGGTAGCCGTTCCTGAACCAGGACACCTGTCCATCATTGGTGGGCTAAGCTTGTTGGCGATTTGCCGACGCCGCAAACAGCGGTAATCGCCTGACAGCAGAAGTTCGAAAAACTAATTACCAACCACGAAGGCCAAATCTTTTGATTTGGCCTCTGTTTTTGGACACTTGGTAAGAATCCGAGTTTACATTGACGCGAATCAAAAGCTTTGAAAAAATGCGAACCTGAGACCCCCTCTTACTCGCAATTAATTACATGCTTTCGCAAACCATTCTGGACCGCAAACTTGACCTAGCTGCCATCGAGCAACAACGCGAGCGGATTGCCGTCCGAATCCTGCGTGAATCTGCTGGTCTAAGAGACGCTAACTTTCAAACGATCAGCACTTCTGATCTTTTTGAATTGTATGTGCACTACGATGAGCTTTTCTTTGATGGTGAAATTAACAAGTTCTTCGAGCGACAAGATCACCAGCTGAAATTTCGTTTGTCCAGTCGCATGACCAGCACTGGCGGAACGACCACCTACATGCGGACGCGTTCGCCCGTTAAAAAGAACCAGATCAACCGCAACTTTGAAATTGCCATATCAACGACCCTACTGTTCAACACTCCCTTTGATTCAGCTGTCATTAAAGTGGGTGGTGTCAAAACGTTTCACCGTTTAGACGCATTGCAGAGAATCTTCGAGCACGAACTGGTTCACCTTATCGAGATGTTGTTGTGGGACGATTCTAGCTGCGCGCGACAGCGCTTCAAATCAATCGTACGACGGTACTTTGGCCATCTAGAATCCAACCATCAACTGCTAACTCCATCTGAAACTGCTCAGGCAGTCTACGGAATTGTCACGGGGGATCGAGTTTCCTTTCAACACCAAGGCAAGCAGATGCGTGGTTTCGTCAATGGAATCACCCGTCGCGCCACCGTCCTGGTACCTAGCCGCCAGGGAGAAGTTTATGCGGACAACCGCCGCTACCGACGTTTTTACGTACCCGTAGATCGACTTAAAAAGATCAGCTAACCACTTGGTGTTTGGCAAATTCGGCTGTTGCTTCTACCACGATGGACAAACGAATTCACTGTCGGCGACGTCAGATCCAACCATGCTTCACTCAAAATAGAACCTTGACTGATGAGCAAATCAAAATCTCAACCCCCTTTCGGAAAGATCACGTGGAAACCCGAAGACTACCTTTCGTATTGGACGGGCTCGATAACTATCAATTCGTTTTCTAATTGTCGCGTCAAATGGAACGAAGTTGGCAAGGAATTGGACGACTATAAACCAACCTGTGAATTTGAATTTCTGATTTATGCAACGCACTTGGATACTCGAAAGTTTGGTGAAAACGAAATCCCTCCCTACCCGGAACAAGTTAAAGCTTTCGAATATTTCGTGGCCAACGAAAAGGAAATCACCAAATTAACTCTGGAAAAGATGGCTTCGTGGTTCACCGAATACCACGGCTATTACTGGCAGGATTCTGGCGCTTCACAACAACTCATTGAACACGCCGGCACTTTCAATGGTATTCAAGAAACGATAAGGGTTGGTTCGGTCTATTTCAACAATAAGTCCACTGATGGGTATGCCTACGTTGGCATTACATTCGATTGTCCATGGGAAGTCGAACACGGCGTCGGAATCCTGCTTCACAAAAATCGAATCGTTGATATTGGTGGCAATGATATGGCATACAATTATTCAATGTGGACTGACGAATACACCCCTGAGTCGTAGACAACAAAATCGCCAAAAGAAAGAAATCGCATGAGAGTATTTCGTCGACTGACTGTTGCTTTGTTTGTTTTGATCGCGGGCTTGATTGAGACCGGTTGCGGAGGCCCTGACACACGGGTGGCCAATCAAATGGTGAGAATCCGAATGAAGCACAGCCGAACGCTGAGAATAACGAAAATTCGGAAATGGATTCCACCGTATTCAACAAGCGGCTGTTGGAAATCGCCAACGAGTATCTGGAGTACGAGTTGGTCGATCCAAGGACCAAATTCGCACCGACGATGTGTATTACGGCCCCTCAGCCACGGGTAACATTCAGCCAGAGCGACGATACTCAATCACATGGCAAGAAGCTGTACCTGCTGTTCGCATCTGATTTGAAGTCTTATTTGGTTTGCGATGAAGAACCAAGCCCGGTTGGTCAGGTCATCGTGAAGGAATCCTGGGGCGCAGTACACCAAGAACAAGTGCCAGATGGATGGCTGCCTGATGCGAATCATCGGTCAGGGGAAAGTTTTATCAGACAAGCGTGGGACAATGGAAAGCGATATGTTGTGGGTGAGCAGAAAGAGCTGTTCATCATGTACAAGCTGGCCCCGGATACGGAAGCGACCGACAATGGATGGGTGTACGGAGTAGTTGCAGCAGACGGAAATCACGTTGTCGAATCCGGCAAGATAAAGAACTGCATGTCGTGCCATCTTGATGCCGGAAAAGATCGTTTGTTTGGTCTCGAGAAACCAAGGCGAGGAGGAGGACTCTAACGTTATTCCACCCAATTCAAGTTGGCGGAATGTTTTCCAACGGAATGTTCTCGAGATTTGCTAGATCTAAAACGTCTTCTGTCGTCCAGGTAACAGAGAACCCTGTCGGATTAAACTGCAAAGAAAACGACCCGACCAAAAGGACGAGCCTAAGGTAATCGCTGGAACGATACCTACGGTCACAACGGAAAAGATCAGATACCAACTACCGTTTGTCCCTAGCGAACCACCGGGACCTCCTTCGAGAATGATCAGCATCAGCAATGTGCTGACAGCGATAGCGAGCATCCCAGTCACATAGGGAGTGGACTTCATTGGTTTTAGAAAAAAACCAACCGCACAGATTAAGGCGTGAGCCGACAAAATTGTAATGTCGATTATGTCCATTGATTGCCGTCCGGGTTCGATTCATAAATCTTGAATTAATGGTGCTCCCAATTCATCAGGCCGAAAACTATAGGACAAGAAGTTTGACCTGCTGGATCTATTTTTGAGGATCATTCAAAAAGTGATAATGTCACTCCATTTCCAAGGCAATCAGATCCTCAACTCTATTAATAGGCCGCAACCCATTGATGACCGCGCGAGAATCTGTAGAGGAAGAAGCACAAAAAAACCCGGCTACCTAATAGGCAGCCGGGCTCGCTTTGTGTGTGAGTTAAGGAAGGAATCCTTAGGCAGCAGGTGAAACAGGTGGTGGAACGATTACTGGAGGAAGAATCACTGGAGGAGTGACAACTCCGCCACCAAAATCATCGTCGTCATCGATCTCATCGATAATTTCCGTGATAACGAAGGCACCCAGAGCGGCACCAACGATTCCACCGAAGTCTCCAAGACCACCGCCGCCGAAGCCACCGCCACCGCCGAAGCCGCCGCCGCCGAAGTCACCACCGCAACAACCAGTGTTACATCCAGAAGCACAGCCGAATCCGACATCAGCAACTGGTAGGGGTTCTTCAACAATGAATTCTTCAACGATTGGCTCTTCAAATGTTTCAACAACAACCGGTGGTTCGCAGCAAACTTCAACTTGCTCGTAAACCACGCCGCAATCGATCGGAGCGGTCATGCAGACGTCCAATTGACTGTGGCAACCATCGCAGAAAACATCTTGACTTGTGAAGCTGGCGTTGGAGGCAGGTACTGAAGGAGCTGTTTCGAAAGCAACCGCTTCGAAGCTAATGGCAGCAAATCCTTGATCGCCAGCGGCTACGAAATCGTAGATGCCAGGTTCGATGTCGCTAACCTTGAACGAACCGTCTTCAGCGATGAAGACTTCTCGCGACTCTTGCTGTTCATTGATCAGCTGAGCACGAGTCGAAGTGTATGAATTAGCTTGGTTTCGCATGTGTTGCAGAGCGACCACTCGTCCAGTCAAAACGTTGTCGACTGAAAGTTGAATGCGGTTACCACCAGCAATCTCAGAGATTTCCAATTCGTTGACAGGAACGTCAGCGATTGGTTGAGATACTGGAATTTGGTTCTCGGCAACAAACTGAGAAACAGTTTCGAATGACGGAGCCACTGCGGCTGTTTCCATCACTACTGGATTGGCTGCATCGGTCGTCACATAGACACCGTGAGCAACTAAACCGTTTTGTCCTGCAGCAACGAACGAGTAGGGGCCGGCAGTCAAGCCGGTTACATCGAAGCGACCATCGGCGTCGGTAACAACCGATTGCTCAATTTGGCCATTGCGGACAAAGAATACTTTGAGGTCTTGAGCAGCGTTTTCAAATTGAATTACGCGGCCATTCAAGTTACCAGCGGAATCAGCTGTCAAAACATGGGCACGATCCATGACGACATCACTGACGGGATGAACGAGGTCCAAAACCAACGGCTCAGACTCGTCAACAAAAATGTTTTGTGCAGTCGCTACGGCAGTAACGATTAGGGGAAGGGCGCAAACATAGAACGCCAAACGCATTACCTTCATTAGGTCTTTCATGATGCAAACTCGCAGAATAGATAAAACTCACACTTAAGCGGGATAGTCATTCTAAACCAACCAGGCGGTCGGTGCTAATGGCAATCTTGGGAATCTAGACACCATTTAACGTGACAAGTTTGCCGGAACGGAGGCCAAGAGTCAATCTAGGTAATTAATAATTTTGTCAGAAAATAACAAAAACAATCGTTTTACCGATTTTTCAAGGCTTTTCGAGCTTTTCCGAAATCATTCCAAATTCCGGACTGCTAGCCGAACCATACGTAGACTTATCAATTCGCCCTGAAAGAAATCCCATTCTGCCTGAAATTGCCGCCAAACCCATGGCTGTGGCCATTTGGCTGGGTCGATTGGCTCTGGCAACTGCCGTATTTAGTAATACTGCATCCACGCCCAGTTCCATCGCTTGGACAACGTCACTGGGGGAGCCCAATCCGGCATCTAATATGATGGGGTAGTCAGGGTCATCAGCCTTTAGTTGCTCAAAAATAATGCTGATGTTCAACGGATTGGCAATGCCTTGTCCCGATCCGATAGGGCTGCCGCCGGGCATGACGGCAACGGCACCAGCCTGTTTCAATTTCAACGCGATGACTGGATCGTCGTTGGTGTAGCAGAGCACTTGAAATCCATCGTTGACCAGAGCTTCCGTTGCCTTCAACGTTTCCAATGGATCTGGCAACAGAGTGCGACTGTCACCCAAGACTTCTAACTTGACCCAATCGGCACCGGGATTGTTTAGGCCGCGTAAGATTTCTCGTCCCATTCGCGCGATTCGTACCGCGGCGGTTGCTTCGTAACAACCTGCTGTGTTGGGCAACAGAGTCATCTGGTCCAAGTCCAGAAAATCGAGAATGTTGTTTCCACTACTGTCGTGTAGTTTCTCGCGTCGAACAGCGACCGTCACACAATCCACTCCGGCCGCTTGGTGTGAGTTTTGCATTTCCAAAAACGAGGCGTAACGTCCCGTCCCTAGAATCAGGCGGCTCTTTAAAACTTGCTTGCCGATCGTCAACGGTTCCAACAGGGCATTCCAAACTGGCCAATTGGTTGCTGCCATATCTTGGTTGATATTTGTTTTGCTCGTCATCACCTAGCCACCTCCGGTTAACGAAACGACCTCTAGTCGATCGCCCTCGGCAAGACGTGTGCTTGAATGATCCAGACTGGGCACGACTTGGCCGTTACGCTCGACGGCCACAACGCCTGATCGCAAAGCTAACGTTTGTAACAGCACATCGATGGTCGTCGAGGGCTCGACTTGCATCGCCGAGTCATTGACGACGATGGAAATGGCAGGTGTATTTTCCACAATTTTGGTCTCTGTTGGCCTATTCAAGCCTTTGGCCTCGTTTGTCTCTGTTTAAGAGATATCGCTTTCGGCCATATCTCTGGCGTGGTAACTACTACGCACAAATGGGGCGCTGGCGACTTTTCGAAAGCCCATGGATTTCGCCTGTTCGCCCAGCAAATCGAACTCCTCAGGAGTCACATAGCGGACCACTGGCAAGTAACGATCGGTGGCCGGTTGTAGATACTGGCCCAGGGTTAGAAAGTCGCAATTGACGTCACGTAGGTCGGCCAACACGTCCAAGATCTCTTGGCGTTCTTCGCCCAGCCCCAGCATCAGGCCGCTCTTCGTTTTAATTTTTGGATTGAGATCCTTGATTCGCTGCAGCAAACCCAGCGTCCATTGATAAACGGATTTGGGACCACGGACACGGCGGTACAGCCTGGGCACGGTCTCTGTATTGTGATTAAAGACGTCCGGTTCCGCGGCAATCACCTCGTCCAAGGCAGCCTTGTTGTGGATGAAATCAGGCGTCAAGACTTCGATTGTGGCGTCCGTGCGTTCCCGCACCGCCTGAATACATTTGACGTAGTGGTCAGCCCCACCGTCCGGCAAATCGTCACGAGTCACCGACGTGATCACGACGTGCTTCAAGCCCAAACGGACCGAGGCCTCGGCAAGTCGCTGGGGTTCGTCCAATTCCAAGGCCTCGGGTCGGCCTCGCTTCACAGCGCAAAATCCGCATGGTCGCGTGCAAACATTTCCCAGGATCATGAACGTCGCAGTCTTTTGCGAGTAACATTCCATACGATTGGGGCATTTGGCGTTATCGCAGACCGTTTCTAAATTTAACTCGTCCAGCAACGAAGCGGTAAAATGGTTGGCGTTGCCCTTGGGAACGGACCGTTTCAGCCATCGCGGCAAACGACGTCGATCGTCGGATTTGGAGGCGTCCAGTTGAACCAGCGGCAAGGCAGAGGTGGATGGCGTCGATTCGGACAATTTATTTCTCGCAAGATGAATGGAATTTGCGTTGTTGGGATCAGTTCCTGGCAATGTCAGGATCCAGCCCCGTTCGGGCAACGACACAAAACGTGCTATGTTCGTACCCGCGAAAACAGAGTGAACCACAACGGCCCAACAGGGTTCCATCCTGCAGGCCGCCAGTATTCTAGACAGTGACATCGAAAGGGTCACCCGACAAAAGGCTCAACAGTAGTACCAACCCGGCGACGACTTGCCAGCAAGCGGCATTTAATGTTACCTAGGCACTGTCTAACGTCCGATTGAGTCCCAATCGGCGACCTCAGCGAAACCACCCATGGCCAAGAAACAGAAAAAGAAGAAGAACGAAAAGCCCGCCGACGGTAGCCGGACGATTTCCGAAAACCGCCGAGCGCGACATCGTTACGAAATTCACGAGCAACTGGAATGCGGCGTGGTGCTGATGAGCAGCGAAGTGAAAAGCCTGCGTGACGGAAAACTATCGCTGGATGAATCCTACGTGCGTATTCACAAGAACGAATTGTGGCTAATCGGCGCCGACATCCCCGAATACAAACAAGCCACTATTTGGAATCACGATCCCAAGCGATCCAGAAAGCTGCTGGTCCACGGCCGCCAGCTGGCCAAGTTAAGTGAACGGCAAAACGAGAAAGGGCTGTCGTTGTTTCCGCTACGCTTCTATTTCAACGACCGAGGCATCATCAAAGTCATGATCGGAGTCGGGCGCGGCAAAAAGATGCATGACAAACGCAACGCTTTGAAAGATCGTGAAGTGAAACGCCAACTGGACCGTGCCATGCGTGGACGAGGTCGGTAAATTCGCCGCTTCGGTAAATTCGCTGCTTCGGTAAATTCGCAACGTCGCAAATTCGCTGCTTATTGCCGAGCCGGCCGGC
>CAZJBW010000076.1:17051-25170 GCA_964543985.1 uncultured Pirellulaceae bacterium
GCTTCGGTAAATTCGCAACGTCGCAAATTCGCTGCTTATTGCCGAGCCGGCCGGCCGCTTATCCGTTCGGGTCCTGTTTATCGCCAGTCGCACTGAACCGACGCACCCGTTCTCGCGTACAAGTGGCATAAGATGGTTGACGGGCTACCAAAATTTCGGTCACCGCCTAAACAAACCCCCACTTATCAAACCCCCACTTATTTGTGAAATTGCTGGCGATCGATCTTAAAAAGACCAGCGTCTTCTTATTAATATCTAGCCAAACCACTAAAATACGATCGACCACGACCCTAATACACTTAGACCACTAAACACGCTGGACTGAAACGTCTGCCGAAAACGTGCCGCAATGCTGTTACTCGACCAAATCAAAAAACAATACCGACAGCCCAACGGGGAAGTCCTGTCCATCTTGGACGTGCCGCGGTACGAGGTAGCGGCCAGTGAACAGGTGGCGTTGATCGGTCCCAGCGGTTGCGGCAAAACCACATTGCTACACATCATCGCAGGCATTACCAAGCCAACGAGCGGCAAGGTCATACTGGACGGCATCGAAGCCTCCAAATACAGCGAGTCCGCCCGCGACCGAATTCGAGCCGACAAGTTGGGATATGTTTTTCAAACCTTCAATTTATTGTCAGCCTTTACCGCTCTGGAAAACGTGATCCTTGGCATGACCTTCGCCAAGGGAAAGAAAAACGTCCAGCGAGCTGAAAAGCTACTGGACCGCGTCGGACTCTCTCATCGATCGTCCCACCGGCCTGGCAAAATGAGTGTTGGTGAACAACAACGAGTTGCCGTGGCTCGCGCACTGGCCAACCAGCCGAAACTTTTGCTAGCTGACGAACCGACGGCCAACGTCGACCCAATCAATCAACAACAGATCGTGGACCTGATACGTAACACTTGTCAGGAAGAGAAGATCTCGTTGATCATGGTGACGCACTCGATGGAAGTCTCCAGTCAATTCGATCGGATCGACCAACTGGCAGACGTCAACCAAGTTGTGGCGAAGGCTCGCGCTGCCGCCAAGAAATCCTAGGACCCCAAGAAGCACCGTAACGGCCCACCCATGAGCATTCTAAAAATTGCCTGGCGAAGTATTCAACACCGCGGTTTGGGGTCGGTGCTAACCATCCTGTCGATGGCGCTAGGCGTCATGTTGGTGGTCGCCGTTTTGACAGTCCACGGCGTCGTGTCTCAATCTTTCAAAAGCATTTCGACGTTCCCCTACGACTTGATCGTCGCCACCTCGGGCAGCGGAATGCAGGTCACGATGAACACAACGTTCTATTTAAGTTCGCCCGTCGAGAACATTCCCTACGAATTCTACTTGGCGTTTTGTGACGAAGAACGTCGTCAGGATCAGCTTCGGTATTCGGTGGCCTACCAGTCGCGTTTGATGCGTGAACGTTCCGAGCAACTGGCCGACAAACTGAGCGGCGTGGGCAGCCCATTTTCCAGCTTCATCGATTTGGCGCGTCAGTCGACTCGCAGCGCCGAACACACGCTGGACGACGTTCGCATTTTTGGTCCACCCAACGATCGCGACGGAAAAATAAAGTTCCTTTGCGAAATGGCGATCCCCGTCAACTTGGGCGACTACTTAGATCGCTTTCGAGTCGTCGGTACGGTTCCTGAATTCTTCACCGAAATCTATTTGGACTATGACTCGAAGAAACAAATGAGCTTTTCCGACGGTCGAGCCTTCGAAGAGTTCAACAACCAACACGGTTTTTTCGAGGCGGTTTTGGGAGCGACCGTGGCCGAGGAATTAAACTTAGGCGTGGGAGACGTGATCAATCCGATTCATGGTGATCCGAATTCACCCGGAGCTCACACGCATGAACAAGGCTTTACGATCGTTGGCGTCTTGGATACCACGGGCCTGCCTCACGATCGCGCGACCTTCGTCAACTTAGAAGGCTTCTTCTTAATGGAAGACCATGCGGCAGAGACCGAAAGCACAACGTTCATAGATCCGTTGTTGGACACTCCAGCGGTAAAGGTAGAGACCTCAACAGAAGACTTAAGACGAGTTCGCTTGCCGATCGAGCAACGCGAGGTCACCGCCATTCTGGTTCGCTCACTGCAAGCCGACCCGGACGCCGAGGAAGAGGATGAGTATGAGGATGAGGAGGACGAATGGGAAGACGACAACTCAACAGCGGCCGCTACCAGTTTTGCAATCAAAGCATCGGTGGATGAAGGCGGCTTGAAGGATCAATTGAATTGGTCCGACTTCCGGCCTCTACGATCCAAGGACCAAATCCAAGCGGTCTCGCCGGTCATGGAAGTCACCTTATTGTTGATCAACTTCGTGAATCCACTTCGCTGGATCCTGTTGCTACTGACGATCATGATCTGCGTTGTGTCGGGAATCAGTATCCTGGTTGGCATCTATAATTCCATGTCTCAGCGGAAACACGAAATTGCTGTCATGCGAGCTTTGGGAGCCAGTCGCTCGAAAGTTCTGATGGTGACACTGATGGAATCTGTCACTTTGGCGATTTTGGGCGGTTTGATTGGCTGGATTGCCGGGCACGGGCTAAATGCTTTGGCCAGTCCATTTGTTGAGGAACGCACAGGTGTCGCGATCGGCTTTTTTGATTTTGCCCCCGGGATTCCGCTGCTCAGCTGGTTGGGCGAGACAAGTATTCCATTTTCGGGCAATGGTGGTTTAGAATGGTTAACGGTCTCTCCAGAACTTCTGTTGATTCCAGGACTTATCATTTTGGCGATCGTTGTGGGAATTTATCCTGCGATGACCGCCTATCGCACGGATGTCGCTGAGTCACTTGGCTCTTAGGTGTTGTCGCCTTACAGCACCCCGGTACATGACGGCCAGCTCAATGCTTTTTTAGTAACCCACTGCTCTTCAAATTATTTTGGAACACAACGATGTGCGACCCAAAAACCTCGCGCCTTTTGAGAACATCGGTATATCGTCTGTCTTGGCTGGTGGCTTTCGGGCTGTTGGCAATGGTGGTGGCCGTTCCGGCTCGGTCATGTCCGTTCTGCAGTGCCGTCGACCGAACCTTCACCGAACAGATGGATTCGTCGGACGTGGTGGTGATTGCGGAATTGAAAGAGCAGCCCAAAGACGTTGATCAAACTCAGTTGCCTCGCGCCGTGTTCGCGGTCACCGAAATCCTTAGAGGCGAACAGATGATTAAGGTCGACCATCGGTTCTCGGCAGTAGTTGTCAGTCGCGAGATGAATCTGGGCGACAAGTTTTTGTTGATGGGCAACGGAACCGACGTGTTCAACTGGACCACTCCGCTGGCCGTCTCGGATTTTGTGATTGGATACCTACAGAAACTTGACGGGCTGCCCGAATCAGGTGGCGACCGTTTGGCGTTCTTCGCCCAATATTTCGAACACGAAGAATCCGTCTTGGCCTACGACGCCTTCGACGAATTTGCTAGTGCTTCCTACGATGAAGTAAAAGAAGTCAAAGATCGCCTCGACCGCCAACGCCTGATTGGTTGGCTGGAAGACCCCGATGTTTTGAAGTCTCGCAAAAGAATGTACTATACGTTATTGGGTGTCTGTGGGACCGAAGCGGAACTGCCGTTCTTGGAAGACATCATCAGGTCGGGCGACCGCGATCGCCAGGACGGCTTGGACGCTTTGATCGCCTGTTATCTGACGCTGCGAGGCGACGATGGTGTGGCTTTGATCGAAGACACTTTCTTGAAAGATCCTAACGCCGAATACATCGATGTCTTTTCGGCAATCTCCGCATTGCGTTTCCACGGCACCGAGGCTGACCGAGTCTCCAAGGAACGGATCGTTCAAGCATTGCGGAATGTTCTGGATCGACCGCAAATGGCCGATATGGTGATCCCAGACTTGGCTCGCTGGGAAGACTGGTCGGTGATGGAAGACTTAGTGAAAATGTTTGTCGAGTGCGACTCGGACGAGACTCGTTGGGTTCGCACCCCGATCATTTCGTATCTTCAAGACTGCCCTCGCGAAGAGGCCAAAGAACATCTTGTCAAACTTCGCGAAATCGACCCCGATGCTGCCAAGCGAGCCGACATGTTGGCCGACTTGGATTGGGGTGACGATGACGACGATGAGTGGGATGACGATGAATGGGGCGACGAAGACGAAGAAGATGTCCCGGTCGAACAACCCAAACCAAGTGAACCTGAGGGGTCCGATTCCAAAGAGTCTGATTCCAAAGGCTCTGATTCCAAAGAGTCTGAATCTAAAGGATCTGATTCGAAAAAAGAGGGTGATAAAGATTCAGTCGACAACAATGTTGATGCCCAAACAAACAAACAAACCGTTACGACACTGAAGCCAGCCGTGACAAGTGGCCGAAGAAACAACCAAACGAACCCAAGTGACTCCTCTTACGTAACAACAGATGAGACGGTGTCCACCGAACCTGCTGCGGAACTGCCAGATTTGAACGAATCGGGCCAGTTGGCTCAAAGAACAACTCAACCTACTCCGCCCGCTGCGATCATTGTGCCTGCGTCCCCTGCGACGTGGGTGATGGTTTTGGTCGGCTTGGGAATTTGTGCCAGCCTATTCTTGTTACTGTGGACGGTGCTGAACGGAACCTTTGAACGATTGCTGTTTTAATGACACCAAGTCTCGACCAAAGCTAACAAACCATTGTTCTTAGTTCGTCGGAAACGCAAACATGGATACCAAACTAGACCCCAAAGACACCATCTACGACCCAACTCACGAACTTGGTGACAACTACCGCTCGATCAGCAAAGCAGCTGTTACCGGATTCATTTTCTCCATTATGGGCGTGCTGTTTATCGTCTTCAGCCTCCTGATTCTGTTGCCAATCCTGGCACTGGGATTAAGCCTAATCGGTATCGCCGCAATCAAACGACATCCCGAAGAGTTTGTCGGCTTGAAAATCGCCAATATGGGTCTGACGCTTTCGGTGCTGACATTGGCTGGCGGTGTCGCTTGGCATGCCTACGTCTACATGACCGAGGTGCCGGATGGCTACGAGCGGATTTCGTATCGTATGTTAAAGGATGACACGTCTACTGATTTGCCGTACTCAGAAAAGGCAACCGAACTGCATGGCAAGAAGGTGTTCCTAAAAGGCTACGTGCGACCAGGTGTCCGTCGAATCAACCTGAAAGAATTCATCATGGTCGGTGACTTTGGCTCTTGTTGCTTTGGCGGTTCACCGGACATTACGGATGTAGTAGCTGTATCGATTCAAGGAAAAAAACGAGTCAACTATGGTTACCGGCTGCGAAAGATCGCTGGCAAATTCCGCTTGAATGATCGCGCCATGCCGACTCGGGAAAAAGAAGTTCCCAAAGTCTATTACCAGATCGATGCCGACATCGTAAAGTAGCTTAAACCAATCGACTAACAAAACTGTTATTGGACTGATCAATGCTGAAACTACCTTCGCAAGAAATCGTAAAAAGCATACTGCGAACCGGTCTACTGGTTTCGTTGGGATTGGTCGTTTTACCTGCCAGCAGCAATGCTCAAGAAAAGAAGCAGGAGATTCTGAATCTAACGTTCGACGATGTTGCATTCGAAATGGAGATCGACTCCAAATTCGATCGCGCCTTGTTGACGGACGAGATTCTGGCCATGCAAGGAAAAGTGATCAGCCTTCGTGGTTACATCTTGCCCAACGGTACCAAGCAAACAGGAAACAAGGGATTCATTTTGGTTCGCGACAACCAAGAATGTTGTTTCGGTCCAGGGGCTGCTCTGTTTGATTGCATGTTGGTTCGGTTGAAAAAAGGCCACCTTGCCGATTACACCGTGCTGCCGGTCGAGGTCACCGGTCGCTTTCAGATTAAAGAAAAAGTCATCGGCGGACGCGTGATGGCTATCTATCGACTGAGAAGCTGCATCGTTTCTCAGTAGCGCTTCACGCCGGCAGGTAAATGCTGGATGGACCTCCGTCCAAAAATTCAGCAACTTGGATTGGCGGTACACTGCTGATACAATTCCGCTCTTGAACGGTACAAGCTTCTGTTTCTCCCAAAAAGACGGGACAACGAATGGCACTCAAAGAGTGGATCAGCCAACGTGTCTTTAAAACAGTTCACGGCAACAATTTGGTGTACAACACCTGCTGGGAAGATCCCCGGCTGGATCGCGTTGCGTTGGACTTAACACCCGACGACAACGTGCTGGTTATCACCTCGGCAGGCTGCAATGCTTTGGATTATCTGATCGCACAACCCAACCACGTTTACGCGGTCGATATGAATCCGCGTCAAAACGCTTTGTTGCAGTTGAAGCTGGCTGCCATTCGCGAATTGGACTACGACGATTTCTTTCGGATGTTTGGCGAAGGCTATCTGCCCAAGATCCGTACCATCTACGACCCGTTGTTACGGCAACATTTGCAGCCTCGATCGCAGGCGTTTTGGGATAAACGAATCCGCTGGTTCGACAACGCGCGGCGTTCGTTTTATTTCCGAGGTACCTCGGGGTCGTTCGCACGCATGATGAAAATGTACACCGACAAAGTGATCAAGGTACGCCCGCAAATTGAAGCGTTGCTGGACGCCGAATCTCTGGAGGAACAAAAGGAGATCTACTACGGGCAAATGTACGAAAAATTCTGGACGGGACTGGTCAAGTTCACAATGAATCGAGACACCACGATGTCCATGCTGGGCGTACCCAAAGCCCAACGACGCCAAATTGAGAACCAGTATCCAGGCGGGCTGATAAAGTACATTCAAGATTGTGTCGAAGCCGTCTTTGTAAAACTGCCCATGAAAGACAACTACTTTTGGCGAGTCTACATGAATGGCAGTTACACGCGTGAATGCTGTCCTGAGTATATAAAGCCTGAGAATTTTGAACTGCTGAAAAACAACCTACAAGACCGCATTTCGACTCACACCGATTCCGTTCAAGGGTTCTTGGAAAAGTTTGACGGTCAGATCTCACGTTTCATCTTGTTGGATCACATGGACTGGCTTTCCGATCACTTTTTCCCGTACCTGGAAGCCGAATGGCAGGCGATCGTCGAACGAGCCACACCGCAAGCTCGCATCCTATGGCGAAGTGGTGGGCTAAGAACCGACTTCATCGATCAGGTGCATGTCCACAACAATGGCCAGATGGTCAAAGTGAACGACATGCTGACCTATAACACCGACTTGGCCGCCGAATTGCACCAAAATGATCGCGTGCATACGTACGCCAGTTTCTACATTGCGGATCTGTCTGCCTGATTGACTATCAGTTTCAAACACCTCCTTCATTCAAAACACCTCCTCCGTTTTGCCGGTTCGACCAATGGGACTGTTTCAAGATATCCGTGTCATCTATCACATGGCCTTTAGCCGCGGTAACAAATCAGGCACTCACGCCGAACGGATGGAAAGCTTCTATGGCGCTCAAGCCAAAGACTACGACGACTATCGCAAGCGATTGCTAACTGGTCGCGAAGAGATGTACGCCGCCGTGCCGACTCCGCAAGATGGTATTTGGGTCGACATGGGAGGTGGCACAGGTTGGAACATCGAAAACCTGGCGAATTCCATCGACCAAATCCAAAAGGTCTATGTCATCGATCTGGCGGAATCACTTTTGGAAGTCGCTAACGATCGCTTCCGACAACGTGGCTGGGACAACGTGACAACTCAGGCCGCCGACGCCACCAAGTGGCAGCCCGCCGAGGGCCAGGCAGACGTCGTCACGTTTTCCTATTCGCTGACAATGATTCCCAACTGGTTCGCCGCCATCGACAACGCTTGGAAGATGCTGAAACCGGGCGGTGTGATTGGCGTTGTCGATTTCTATGTCTCTCGCAAGTTCCCCGAGCAAGAACAAAGCAAACATGGCGCGGTCACTCGCGCTTTTTGGCCAAATTGGTTTGCGATCGATGCCGTGTACCCCTCAGCCGACCATGTGCCCTATTTGACTCATCATTTCGAAACGATCGAATTGATGGAATCGAAGTGCAAAATTCCCTATATGCCGATGGTTCGCATGCCCTATTACCGGTTCATCGGACGCAAGCGATAAACCGCCGGATGTTACCCTTTAACATTTTGATCGTGGTCGACTCTCCCGCATCGAAACCGGTGTATCGAACAACCGGTGGCCGCTTTCAAATCTTTGTTCGGTGACATTTATCCTGTCT
>CAZJBW010000077.1:0-25069 GCA_964543985.1 uncultured Pirellulaceae bacterium
GATTTGAACCTCCACGTCCGTGAGGACACTAGAACCTGAATCTGACGAAACGCTATTCGGGTAGCATTGCTCCAATGCAGTGTTTGTATACTTTCCCTCGCGTTTTTTCTTAACTTTACCCGCTCCAACTATCGGTAGTCAACTGTTTGTATTGAGCTTGAATTGCCAATGATGTTCCCAAAATGTTCCCAAAACGAGAACGATCCGAGATTGGGGAAATGCGTTCGAACGATGAATTTGACGCAGATACAAATTCTGCATTCTTGGGTTCGGCCATCTAGACCGATGCACTTTGGATAGTTGCGCGTCATTTCGAGACAGGCAGCGCCTATCGGCGGTCCTGAGCTGCAGCCATAGTGCAGCCAATTTTCGGCGTTTCGCACGTTCGGCGACATACAAGTCGGTTTGATGCTTGAGGACTCGGGTGCTTAACCCGCAGCTTCAAAGGATCGAACGGCGTTCCTAGTACTCAGAAATGAGAGTTAGATTTAGGATCGGAATATGGTTGTAAGTCATTGCATTCTCTCGTCTTCCGCCACAACGACGTTGCGTCCATAGATGATCGAGATTGTCAACACGATCACCAAAATCTTACATGTTTCATTTAGCAGAACAGTGAATGACATGCACTGGCTGGAAACTATACGTTTTGGATTAACCCAATCGTAACTTTGTCATCGGGATTTGCTTGGTGATAGCAATCAAGACGGAGCGGACAACCTATTGGACCTCCAACCGATTGTTGACTTACTATCATAGGTTGGTTTCCAGTAACAAGTGGACATGATCGGTGGCGGAGTTTTTAATCTACTGGATGTCGGACTTTCTGTTGATGCTTTGTACGAATACGTTTTAAGCAAGGACTTTGCATCCAGACTTCATGAGTTGCGACGATAATTTAGTCGCAATAGACGAGCAAATTATCCTCCAGCAAGCAAATCCACAAACGAAGCGACATCGAGAAGGTTGACCTCGCCGTCTTGGTTAGTGTCTGCCTCGATTTGAAATTCACTGTTTGATAACAAGGCGACGAAAGGTTGCACGTCGAGCAGATTGACCAAACTGTCCTGGTTGACGTCGCCCAGGACAAATAAGGGGAATCGGATAAAGGCGTTGCCGAAAAATATTGTCGTTCCCGGTTCGTCAATTTCTACCATCAAGTATACGTAGCCGCCGCCAACAGCAACATTTCTGGCTTCCAAATTCAAGAATTCGAGAACGGCTGGTTCGTCAACGCCGTCATTGTCGTAGTCAAGCATGATGGTGTCGCCTTCACTCAGCAACAAATGGTCTCCGTTGTAGACCAGGACGGTGTCGCGATCCAAATCGGGATTGGTCGTTTCCCAGATCCATACATAGTTTCCATTCGCATCGCCTGACAAAGCAATGGGTTGATCGTATTTGAATCCATCGGGGGATGGATCGCCCTCGGCGACTAACACTTCACCGTTACGGATGGCGACTTCCGTTGCGCCGCCGGCCCCATTGGTGTCGCCCAAAACGTACCAGTCATTGTTGCCTGTTAAAAAAACTTGATCCGCTCGGTCGAACAACTCGGTTATTCCATTTGGCAATGTGATGGCGGTTGTGTCTTCCTGTAACACGACGGTTCCGTCATTTCCGATTTCTCCGAACACTACAATTTCATTGGATGCTCCAAGGCCAATTGTGTTTCCATCAAACAAAAAGAAATCGTTGGTCGTGAAAAATCGACCGTCGTTGAAATCGGCCAACAATTCGCCAATGTATGAAGTTGTGCCAATTCTTTGGCCGACAAACAGTCCATCCTCAAACAAGCTGACTTGATCTTCACCTGGGATCGCGCCAACCAGACTTTCAGCTACAAACGCAGCTGCGCCTTCAGAAGTTACATTGGGCGAATGAAATTGATTGCCATAGGTTAACGGTAAAGCAGGGACTCCAAATTCTTCCGTTGCGATGACGTTCAGTTCCGTGCCATCGAATTTGTAAACCAGTGGCCGATTAACTCCAGCCAGGTTTCTTCGAGCGAGCCCTGCGACATGACCGCCATCATCAATGGCATTCGGACGGTCTTCGAATATCGCTCGAAATTCTTCACCTGCGAAACCTGGAACCGGATCATGTTCTGCCCAGACGACTTCGGGTTGATTGGCCCCAGACCCACGCAACATCACCGCATCCAACGCGTTATCCAATTCGAATTCACCAACCCACCAAGTGCCGTCGGGACTCAGCGCAAAGTTGTACATTAACGCGATATTGTCACCGGCAAAGCCAAGATCATCGGCCGGGCGGCCGGTAATGATGAGTGGCTCAGGATGGAACGACTGTGCGTACGAACAGGATCCAATCAAGGCGACTGCAATAGCAAAAACCGAAAGTTGACGAGTAAAATTAAGATTCATGATTTTTCAATTGGTTGAAAGTTGCTCTTTAAAAGTGAGCTAGTTTTGTGGCTGATGTCCGCCAACGGAATCTTGTATTCGCAATATCTGTTTTTCACAATTTTCCTGACCGAATCTTTCTCGCGTCAGCACGTTGGCCTGAAAAATGATGTAAATCCTAAATCATTCGTTTTTTTGGCGGATGATTAGATTGTTTGTAACTCTAATTGGTACACGTGTTGGTCAGTACGCGATTCATTTTTGATTGATGCCGGTTTTTACATGGTTAAGGATGAATACAGTCAGGAAATTTCTGATCTGATTCAACGATATAGAGACGGAGAGGATGATGCTGCGACGGCATTGTATTTGCGCTATGCAAAACAATTGCAATCTATCGCAGAGGGCGAAACCGGTGCGCAAATGGCCGTTCGGGTTGACCCCGAAGGAATCGTGCAATCGGTGTTTCGCACCTTTTTTCGACGCGTGGACCAAGGCCAATACGATATTTCCGATCCAAGCGAACTTTGGAAGTTGCTGCTGGTCATGGCTCTTAATAAAGTGCGGGCGACCGCGAAATCTCACCGTGCGATCAAACGCGATGTTTCGAAAACAATTTCACTGGAGCACAGCAAGGAAGCTGCCCATGATAATGAACAAGCCCTCGCCATCCTAAAGATGACGATCGAAGAGATTGTCGAAAATTTGCCCGAAAATGATCGTCAGATCATTATGATGAGAATGGAAGGTCACGAGGTTCAGGACATCGCCAACGAATGTGGGCGATCAAAAAGATCGGTTGAACGAATTTTGCAAAAGTTTCGAACGAGATTGGCAAATGAAATCGAAGCCTAATTCAGCCAACATTGCGAACTCGGCGGCATCGGAAGATCTGCTGGAAAAGGTTCTCTACGACTTCGAATCGTCCTGGTTCAAGAATCGCAGCACGACGATTCAAGAATTCCTGCCTGAAAAAAATCACCCCCGATATCAAGAAATTCTTGTCGAGCTGATTCGGGCACATATGGAGTTGTCCCAGGATTGTGATCAGCCACAAACTGCGAGCCAGTATTTCAAACAATTTGACGATGTCCAATTTGACGATTCCGCGAAAAAAGCGATCGTGTTTGAAGAGTTTCGCCAGGCTTCAAATCGAGGAGGCAAACGTTCGTTACAGTCGCTCGGTTTTCAGTACGATTTGGACTTTTCAGGTTTTTCGTCGGACGGCGAACCCGCCAAGAAAATTGAGTTTCCAGAGGCCGGTAGTCAGATCGGCGAGTTCAACTTGATTGGGACGCTTGGAGAAGGCGCCTACGGACGTGTTTTTCTGGCTCAGCAAAAACAACTGGAAGATCGACTTGTCGTCTTGAAGTTCTCAAATCAGACGACGGTTGAACATCGCCTGCTGGCGCGAATGCAGCATACAAACATTGTGCCGATTCATAGTGTTCATAAGTTTGAGGATTTGCAGGCGATTTGCATGCCGCTGCTTGGCATCATCACGCTTCGAGATTTGTTGCAAAAGACGGAAATCCCAAGTCAGGGGCTACAGGATCGTGCCTTGATTCAAACGATCATGAAGTCCAAGGAGGACACGGTTGTTGATTCGATTTCGGATCAAAAATGTGCAACCCGATTTTTGAAGCGGCAAGATTTCGAACATGGTGACTATCAACCGATTCGTCGTTCGTTTGCCAGTCGCAATGGCGTCATCGAAATTACGAAAAAGATCGCGGAAGGCCTTGGCTACGCACATCAGCGAGGAATCGTGCATGGCGATTTGAAGCCAGCAAACATTTTGATCAGCGACGATGGTGAGCCAATCATTCTTGACTTTCATCTTGGCCGATCAGTCGCTGGGAATATTGGGAACCTTGTTGGTGGAACGATTCCGTACATGCCGCCGGAACAGCTGCGGAATTTTGAAAACGAGTATTCGGAGCCAACTCCGCGGTACGACGTCTATGCGGCTGGTGCCCTAATTTATGAATTGTTGACTGGAAAACCTCCTTTTGTCGATTCAATCGGAGGGTGCAAAGATCTAAACGAGATTGCCAACAGGAAATCTGTGCCTTGGATCGCTGCCGAAAACAAACATCATATTGAACCTGACCTGACTTCGATCATCGAAAAATGCCTCAGTCCCGCCCCGAATTCACGTTTCAAGGATGGTACCGAGTTGGCAGCAGAGCTGAGTCGATGCTTGAATTATCAACCGTTGAAACAGGCCAATCGTGGAAGTTTGTCGAACCGGTTTGCCAAATGGGCCAAACGTCATCCGAAAATTTCTTCGGCTTCTGTTGTATCAACGCTCGCAGCCTGCATCATTGGGTTATTGGTTGCCGGAATCTGGTTATTGAATGCCCGCCTTGGTGCAATTGCGGCTACTGAAGCCAGTAACAAGAGGATTGAATCTGCTAATTCGCTGCGTCCAGCTCTGGCCTCTGCATTTGATGGTCGCATGGACGAATCTGCATTTCAAACGTCCATTGATTCGGCAAATGCGTTGATTGAAGACAACACCTGGGGCGATTTGGCTGAAATCGAGGCGTCTAGCGAGTCGAGTCGGTTGTCAAACGACCAATTAGATTCGGAAAAGTTGTCGGCCGGCGAAGTCCATTTTTGGTTAGCCGAGCTTTACCAGAATTTGCCTAACAATATCGACGACGAAAAGGCACAATCGAATTTGCAGTTGGCGAAAAAGCATAACGCTAAAGGACGGGCGATTTGGCCGGCGGGCCGAAGCGATCTGGCGCTGCAAGAACAATGGAATGAATTGGACGGCGACGCAACCGAGCCGAGCGACCAACAACCTGATAATTTTGAAGATAGGTTGTTGTGGACAATGAGTCAGGATTTAACTTTGTCGGAAAAACAGAACGCCTATGAATCGCTTGCTAAAGAAAGAAAAGATCATTTTGCTTCATGGTTGTTGTTGGCAAATGTTTGCAGTCGTCAATCGAAATCCGAAAAAGCGATTGCCTACTATAACGTTTGCCAGTCGATTGATCCGGATTCCCATATCCCGTGGCTGTTCGAAGGCATGGAGAACTTGAAGCAAAACAACCACAGCGAAGCTTTAAAAAACTTGACTAAGGCGGAATCGCTGGCACCTGACGACATTTCTGTGCTTTTGAATCTGGCACTGGCGTTGGGCAAAAATCGAAAACTGGATGACGCTTTGAAGAAGTATGACAAAGCGATCGAATTGGGTGCCCACCAGACGCGAGCCTATTATCTTCGCAGTCGTTTGAAAAATGCATTGGGTGATAAAGAGGGTGCCAAGAAAGATTACGACCACTTCATGTCGACTGAGCCGATGGATGAACTCAGCTGCATCACTCGCGGGGTTCGGCTGCTGCCCACAGATCCGCAGTTGGCAATTGCAGATTATAAAAAAGCTTTGAAGTACGATTCGCGTTCCATGGCGGCATTTAATAATTTGGCAAACGTTTATTCGGAAACGCTCAAAGACAACAAAACGGCGATCGAGTATTTGGACAAAGCAATCAACAGTAAGCCAGATGAACCAGTTCTGTATGCGTCTCGCGCGGTATTACAGGCACGACTTGGCCATGAAGCCGAATCGCTCGCAGACGCAAAGAAGGCCGTCCAGCTGGAAAGATCGGGCAACATTTTCTACCGCATTGCGGGCGTTTACGCTCAACTTTCGAAACTTGATAGAAAACATATTGGCACTGCACTGAAATTCCTCGCCATGGCGGCATTTGATGATCCGGCGACTGTGCTCAGATTGCGGAAAAATGACGCTGATTTTGAACCATTGGCGGAAAACAGTGCCGCAAGAGACGTGTTTTTGTTTCTTTCCAAGATGGCGAAGGAAGCCCGGGGGAATTAAAATTAGGTTAATTTGAGGATTTCGTTATTATTTTGGCGGATGCCCAGCCTCAAAGCTGCTCTCCTTTAGTCGATCGTAAAGCAGGATTTTTAATAATGCCGGGCACTAGAAACAAAACGCCGCAGCTAATTCTCCGATTCTGGCTGGTGATGCTACTATGTTTTAGTGGAAGCCATTTCCCTCTAAGTTGCAATTTTGTATGCGCGGCTCCCGCCGGTCATGATGACGATGATGAAGATGAGATTCGCTTTCAAACCGTTAGCCGCCTGACGCTTAGCTTCGCTGAAGATGGAACGCCCATTTCTCGATTTGAGAGTCAGCTGTTCACGGCATTCTCCAATATCCTGACGCGCGAAGAAATTGAATCGCTGGTCCTGGAAGCGTTTCAAAAATGGGCTCAACACTCCGCGATAAATGTCGGTTTGGTCGAAGAATTTGATGACGAAGGCAACCCGATTCAGATGGGTGACCCAGGGTTGCCGTTTGGGACTGGAGGCGCTTCCCAAGGCGATGTTCGATTTGGTGACATTCGTATCGGTGCCGTTCCAATGGCTCCAGATGTTTTTGCGGTAGCCGTACCCAATTCTGATTTTGTTTCCGGAACATGGTCTGGCGATTTGTTATTCAACTCGGATGCTGAATTTGTAGACGCCAATCAGCTCTTTGCGGTCGCCCTACACGAAGCTGGACACGTGCTGGGCTTGGGGCATTCGCCAAACGAAACTTCCGTCATGCATCCGACGGCATTGAATACCGAGTTCAATGAAATGGACCTGCTTGAGCTAAAATCACTTTACGGGGAACGCATCTATCTTGACGAAAATGATGACCCAGATGACGAGGACAATGACGAATTTGAACGAGCTGAAGAATTTGAAAACGAAGAAGATATCAATGGCGAAGTGCCGTTGATGGTGTTCGGTGATATCGAAAACGAGAACGATGTCGATTTTTTTGAGTTCGAGCCTCTACAGTCGGGCGTGGTAAACTTCCGTGTCGTTTCCAAAAACGTTAGTCTGCTTCAGCCACGTTTGACGATTTTTCGATTGAATGATGATACGGATCAGTTGATTTTCCTGGAGGAAGAAACATCGGTTGAACAACGAGGCAGCGACATTTCTGTTGATATCAATGTCGAAGATGAGGAGGTGTATTACGTCAAAGTGGAAGCAGCTGGAAACGAGCTTACCAACTTTGGAACTTACGGTTTGATCGCTACGATCTTGGAAAATGTAATGCAGGGCGAGGACCTGATCGAACCAGCACTTCGGCGAAATTTTGGTGATTTGGATCAGGAAGACTTGCAGGAACTATTTTTGACGGACCTGATGTCGCCCATCGTAGATGACTTGCATACCAACGACACGTTTATGACGGCGTCGCCGTTGATGCCGCCTGTCAATATCGCCTTGCACAGCTCCTATCGCGAACAGGCGAGCATTTCCAATGCGGAAGACATTGACTTTTATTCACTGATTGCAGAAGGCGAAGTAATGACAGTACGTGTTACCGCATTACAAGACCAGGGGCTGATTGCGGATATACGAGCGTTCGATGCGCAGCAGAATGAATTAGCAGGTATCACCAAGGTTAATGGCAACGGGGAGTTGCTGATTGAATTTCCGAATGTGGTTCCCAGTGACTTGTATTTCCTGTCTGTTGCTGCGGACGTACCTTCGGGAGACTTTGGCACCGGAAATTACGATTTGAACGTCGCGTTCGCCGCGGAAGAAAGGATATTGGATTCGTTATTGGAAGGCATAGTTAATCGGCAGCGTCGACATCGCGAACATACTTTGTATGTTGCTCGGACTCAGTTGTTCCATTTTTTGTTTTCTGGAACAAATAATTATTATGATGCCAATGCAACCATTTGGATGTCAATTTACGACGAACACGGCGATTTGCGTTTTCGTGTTGCGACTAAACCGAACGAATCGAGATCTGCCAGAAGTGTAATCTTGACGCCGGGAAGCTATTCCGTCGCGGTTGACTTTACTTCCCGTTTCGGCAATTTTTTGACTCAAAGGGTTAGAGGTCGTTCGCCACAAGTCGCATATCTGATTGAGGGAGTCGGCGTTTCGGAACCTACGGGGCCTGAGGTTATCGACCCTGCTGACGATCCGTTCGGGCCTTGTGACAAAGCAGGCTCAGATTTTTGTTACCCGAATGACCGATTTTCGCCCGATCCATTCATTTTTGTTGATAACGATGAAGTCGATGTCGTTCCCAACGATCCTCCCCCAACTTGGGTAGATTCTAACGATTGGTACTGGGTCGTTGATTGGCTGGGTTAGTCTAAAGGTCAAACGCCACAAAATGGCTTGATTTACGGGGCTTTTCCGACGATTCCCAAAAATTGATATTTCTTGGCGGTCCAACGCCACAAAATCTACTTACTTAGTTGGGCCGCAAAATAACCCTCCTGAATTAGTATGCGGCTCTAAAAGGAATGTACCGTGCGATTTTCTCTAAATAATCCCAAGACCTGTTCACGATTCGCCTTCACATTAGTGGAGTTGCTGGTTGTGATCGCAATCATCGGCATTTTGATTGGCATGCTTTTACCAGCCGTCCAGGCCGTTCGTGAAGCGGCTCGTCGAGCCAGTTGTAGCAATAAACTGAGACAGCTTTCGCTTGCCTTTCATCTGCATCACGATTCGCACGACTTTTTTCCAACTGGAGGCTGGGATTGGTTCCGACCACCTTTGTTTGAGGGTGGACCAGTCATTGGAGAGCAGCAGCATGCTGGTTGGGGGTTTCAGGTTCTCCCTTACATCGAAGCAAACAATGTCTGGGAATCCGATGCACTGACCGCAATAGAAACACCAAATCCAATTTTCTTTTGCCCGTCGCGCCGAGGCCCGCAAACGGTTGTCGGTGAAGACAATTATTTTCCTCGATTCGAATTGGAAACTGTAACACGTGCACTTTGCGATTACGCAGGCAGCAATCGAGATGGTACCGGCGCATTGCGTCGAAGATTTCCAGTCGCATTTAAAGACGTGACCGACGGAACGTCCAATACGCTACTACTTGGCGATAAGCGCTTGAACACTGCGACGCTGGGAAGTGAACAGGACGATGATAACGAAGGCTATACGGCTGGTTTCAATGAAGACACGATTCGCCGAACTGACCAGCCGCCTGCCGCTGATTATTCTGCACCGGTGGGAGACGGGGAAAAGCTGTTTGGCTCTTCTCATCCGGGTGTCGTCATGATGTCCTTCGTCGATGGATCAGTTAAACCTGTTTCGTATTCGATAAAGGCAGATGTCTTCGAGTTCATGGGTAATCGAGCTGACGGCGAAACGGCAAATCAGGACTAAGGGAACGGCCATGAACAATTCGTTCGATTCACTTGCTCGACCTTGCTGGCTTCCACTAATTGCGTTGGCGTTGTTGGTTGGCACAACGACTGGTTGCAACAAGATTGATCCGGACGTGAAAATCCAGATTAACGAATTGGACGACGATGAAGCTGGCGATCGCCTGGACGCGGCCAAAGAGCTCGAAAACATGGGCAAGCGAGCAACTCCGGCGGTTCCGGAACTCGCCAAGTGTTTGAAAGATGAAGATAAGAAAGTTCGTTATCGAGCAGCCAAGACACTGGCGAAACTTGGGCTCGCTTCCAAATCAGTCAGCAACCAACTGGGCGAAGCTCTTGCCAATGACGAATATGTCAAAGTTAGATACTACGCGGCGAAAGCACTCGACGAGATTGCCGATCACGATCCTTCTCATGTCAAAGACGCGTTTCCAAATCTTGTCAATGCACTCAATGACGAAGATGCGAAGACTCGTCGTTACGTCTTAAAAACTTTGGCAAAGCTGGGAGCCGATGCACACAGCGCACTGGAACGGATCGAACCGCTGTTGGAAGACGTTGATAAGGACGTTCGCAGGACGGCCGAATCGACGATCCGCCGTATCAAAAAGAAATTTTCTGAGTCGTCACAAGGATAGGTAATGGGAGATTCAGAAATGAACAAGACGATCTCAATGAATGGAGTCTCGAAAAAGAAATCATTTCATCAAGTCGCCGACCGGATCAAACAGGAGTTTTTGGGTCAGGAAGATAGTTCCAGTAATGGACAATTGAGGGTCATTCTGTACTCGCACGACACGATGGGTGTCGGGCACATGCGACGAAATCTGTTAATCGCAGGCGAAATCACACGTGCGTTTCCCAACGCCAGTGTTCTGGTCATCGCGGGTGCCAAAGAAGCCAACACTTTCGCGCAACAGGCTGGTATTGACTGTCTGACCCTGCCTGCGTTTGCGAAGAACGCCAACGGTACCTATTCGACTCGCAATCTTGGAATCTCAGCAAGCGATGTTTTGCAAGTTCGCAGCCAAACGATCTTGGCGGCGGCAAAAAGTTTCCAGCCTGACCTTTTCATCGTTGACAAAGTTCCAGCCGGTGCCGGTGGTGAGTTGTTGCCTTCGCTCAAATGGCTTTCAAACGAATCGTCTTGCCGTTGTGTTCTGGGGCTAAGAGATATTCTGGATAGCCCTGAAACGGTTCAAAGAGATTGGAATGTTGGCGATTCGACCCAGGTGCTACGGCAATACTATTCGTCTGTTTGGATTTACGGGGATCCTGAGCTTTACGACGCGGTGGCCGAGTACGGTTTTCCCGAAGATATCGCAGCCATGACGACTTACACCGGATATTTGAACACTGAATCTCGGCTGAAAGATCTAAGCCAACTACCTTACGAAATCGAAGTTCCTTATGTGTTGTGCACCGTTGGCGGTGGGCAGGACGGTGAGCAGCTCGCAACATGCTTCGTCGAAGCGATGAAACAGTCTCCCCAAAACGCCGTATTGCTGACTGGTCCTTACATGCCAAAGTCTGCTGCCGAGTCCTTGCAAAAGCAAGCGGAAAATATCCCCATGTTGAAAGTCGTTGAGTTTGTCGACGAAGGTGACTTGTTGGTTCGCAATGCCAGTCATGTCGTTTCAATGGGCGGCTACAACACGGTTGCAGCGATACTTTCGCATCAAAAGCCAGCTCTGATTGTACCTCGATGTGTATTGCGACAGGAACAACATATTCGTGCCCAGCGGCTGGCAGACAAAAGTCTAATCGCAACGAAACATCCAGATGAACTGACACCCGAATTCATCAACGGCTGGCTGCAAGAATCCAATGCACCGTGCATGGAATCTGCAAACCTGAGTATGAATGGATTGAATCGCATTAGTGCGATCATCGAGAAGGAGTTTCAAAGTCTTTTCGCGTCCCACGCATCGCAGAATGGAAAGTCCTATGAGCAAAGCTAACGAGCAAAACCGCATCGCCTATGTCGTAAAGCGTTATCCGCGATTCTCTGAGACCTTTATCGTCAACGAAATTTTGCAGCATGAAGCTGCCGGCGTTGACATGGAGATTTTCGCTCTTCGCCCAAGCGTTGACACTCATTTTCAGAACATCATTTCGGAAGTTCGCGCTCCGGTTAACTACTTGCCTACCGGTAGTGTTAAATCGAAAGTGCTTTGGAAACGATGTCATGAACTGGCTGCGGAATTTCCGAATCTGTGGGAAACTTTATCCAATACCAAACTGGCGACTGTGGATGAAGCTTATCAGGCAATAGAACTGGCTGCCGCCGCAAAGGCAAAAAGCATTTCGCATCTACATGCTCACTTTGCAACATCAGCGGCAACTGTTTCGCGGCTCGCCGCCAAAATTGCAGGCATCGAATACTCGGTCACGATGCACGCCAAAGACATTTTTCATGAATCGGTAGTGCAAAAAGATATTCGCCAAAAAATTGAGGATGCGAAATTCGTCGTCACGGTCAGCGACTTCAACAAACAATTCTTGACCAAGCAATTCGGCCACTCGGAAAAAATCCATCGAATCTACAACGGCCTGGATCTGGATCTGTTCGGATTTCACAAGAATGCACAAAACACTCGCTCGATCATTTCCGTAGGTAGACTTGTACCAAAAAAAGGATTCCGGTACCTGATTGATGCCTGCAAGATCTTGTCCAATCAAGGCGTGGATTTCCGTTGTGAAATCATCGGGACTGGTGAGCTGGAGGAGGAGCTGCATGAGCAAATCGCACGACTCGGAATGGGTCAGCAGGTTCGGTTGACCGGACCAATGCCGCAAAATCTTGTTCGCGAGAAGATTCGCAATGCGACTGTGTTTGCCGCGCCATGCGTAATCGGTGACGATGGAAACCGTGATGGACTTCCAACCGTGATCACCGAATCTTTAGCCATCGGCACGCCATGTATTTCGACGGACGTGACCGGCATTCCCGAGATCGTACGACATGAAGAGACAGGGATCATTGTGGCTCAGGAAAACGCTCAAGAACTGGCTGATGAACTTCGTCGATTGCTGGACGACCAACAACTTTGTCGAACGCTTGCCGATAACTCTCGCAGACTCATTGAGCAAGAATTCGATGCGGAGCAAAACGTGGCTCAAATTCGCCAGTTGATTGCCGGTCAAACTCAAACGCTCAAAGGCTCCCATTTCGCTAGACAATTTCAGGAGGCAACGCAATGAGAATTGCATACGTTTGCCTCGATCCGGGCGTTCCTGTCTTCGGTCGTAAAGGAAGTTCAATTCACTGCCAAGAAGTGATTCGAACATTTTTACAACTCGGATTCGAAGTTGAATTGTTTGCAAGACGACTTGGTGGTGATGTTCCATCCGATTTGGTGAACGTCAAGGTCCATAAAATTGGGGAAAAACTCGACTCGGAAGTCGAAGTTCGCGAACGGCAGCTGGCCGATACAAACCATGACTTGATGCAAGCCTTATCGGATGCGGGGCCATTTGATCTGGTTTACGAGCGATTTTCGCTGTGGAATT
This sequence comes from uncultured Pirellulaceae bacterium, assembly GCA_964543985.1. Lineage (GTDB taxonomy): Bacteria > Planctomycetota > Planctomycetia > Pirellulales > Pirellulaceae > CAJQPP01. Next base: position 13,067 of record CAZJBW010000077.1, read on the forward strand.
GCGCCGCCATGCAATTTGCCAGCAAGAAAGATATCCCTGGAATTCTCGAAGCTAATTCGCCGCTGATCCATGAACAAAAAACGTATCGAAAATTGATTGATGAATCATTGGCAAAGTCGATTCGGCGAACCTGTTTCCAAAACGCAACTTCGATCATCGCCGTGTCGGAAGAAGTCGCCAGTCGCCTACGCGAAAACTACTTTGCGGCTGATAAAACTACCGTTGTTGCCAATGGAGTAAACTGTCAAAAATTTGAGTCTATCCAGCCAAAGGAAAAGGATGCTAACGCTCCGATTACAATCGGGTTTCTTGGGACTTTGAAACCGTGGCATGGCGTTTCGACACTGATTGATGCGTTCGCGATTGTTCGCGAATCGCGCGATGATGTACGACTGAAAATCGTTGGCGATGGTCCTGAGCGCGAAAAACTTGAAGAAAGGCTGCACCGTTTTTCACTGGCCATCGCTGAATCAGTGGAATGGACTGGAGCCATTGCTAATTGCGAAGTCCCGCAAACACTCCGTGATTTTGATATCGCCGTTGCCCCTTACCCCGATCTGCAAGACTTTTACTTTTCTCCGTTGAAAATTTTGGAATACATGGCTGCCGGATTGCCGATCGTCGCGAGCAACATTGGCCAGATACCAACCTTGATCCAAGATATTCAAACAGGATTCCTCGTGAAAAGTGGCTGCGAGCGAGACCTGGCTGAAAAGATCTTGCAGCTGTGTGATGACTCGGGCCAAAGGACGCAATTAGGAGATGCGGCCAGACACAAGGCCGTCGAAAATCACACTTGGCAACATGTCGTCTCTCGAATCATGGCATCAATTGATCGGCAACCCGACAGCGTTGAGGTTCACTATGGGACGCCGTAAGAAAAAGAAGAAGCTCGCTAAAATTCTGCCGGATCTGGCGAAGGTCTATCGCTACTTTCGAAAAGATATTTTGCGAAAATCAGGGCTGATCGGCAGCTCGTTTGCGGCACTGCTTGTTGGCGTTGTATTTCGGCTGTTAGAGCCGTGGCCATTGAAATTCGTGTTGGATCAGGTGTTTAAGAATAACACAGATTCCACCGCGACTTCATTGACGCTTCCAGATTCGTGGACGGTCAACACAGTCGTCATCGTGGTTGCAGTTTCAGTTGTTGCGATTGCTGCTGCGCGTGCTGCGATGGACTACGTCAGCAAGGTCGGCTTTTTCAAAGTCGGGAATTATGTCGTGATTCGGGTTCGCGATCGTCTGTATCGACACCTGCAAGATCTCCCCATGTCGTTTCACGACCGCGCCCGTCACGGCGATCTGATTACTCGCGTTACGCGAGACGTTAATCTGCTCCGCGATGTTACCGCGACAGCGATTTTGCCTTTGCTCGGAAGCACGATGGTGCTGGCCGGGATGGCGATCGTCATGTTCTGGCTGAACTGGAAGCTGGCGTTGTTGTCCCTGGCAATCATTCCACTGTATTGGTTAACGACGGTTCGGATGGGCCGACAGATCCGAGAGACGGCACGAAAGCAGCGGGAACGCGAAAGTGCGATGGCGACAATCGCGTCGGAAACGATCGGAAACATTCGAACGATTAAGGCACTTGGGCAGGAAGAAAAATTTGCGCACGACTTTGACAAAAAGAACAACCAGAGTCAAACCGATGATTTGAAAGCGAGCCGCCTTTCGCTCAGGCTCGGCCGCACCGTTGATATCTTGCTGTCTATCGCCACGGCCTGCGTTTTGTGGCTGGGTGCCCGCTATGTTTTCAGCGGCACCATGTACCCCGGTGACTTGGTCGTCTTTCTTGTGTACTTGAAACGCTCTTTCAAGCCCGCTCAGGAATTTGCAAAGTACACGGCTCGAATCGCGAAGGCGACTGCCGCTGGTGAACGAGTCATTGCTTTGCTCGAGCGTGCAGTGGAGTCCGATTCAAAAAATGCGTCTGAATTGGAAAACGTCAAAGGTGCGATTGAATTCAGCAACGTTAATTTTGCTTATGACAACGACCAGTTGGTTTTGAAGAATTTCAATTTGAGGATGGAGCCCGGTCGCAACGTCGCGATCACTGGTCCGTCTGGGGCCGGAAAATCAACGCTGCTCGGTTTGCTGCTTCGATTTTATCAACCGTCTTCAGGCACAATTTCGATTGATTCGAGGGATGTGAAATCGGTGAGTTTGCGTTCGTTGCGGTCACAGTTCTGTAGCGTCATGCAAAATCCATTATTGTTCGCTGGTACGATTCGCGAAAACATTGAACTGGGGTGTTCCAGATCGGTGACTGAGGAAGAAGTCGTTGCTGCGGCTCGGCTTGCAGAAGTCGATGAATTTGTGCTGCAGATGCCAGGCGGATACGAGACTCAGATCGGCGAACGTTCGACGACTCTTTCTCGAGGACAGCGACAAAGAGTTGCCATCGCCCGAGCCGCATTGTCGCAGAATCCAATCCTTCTGCTGGATGAACCAACGACGGGACTTGATGAGGGCAATCAGGCAATTGTTTCGGACGCATTGATTCAACTGGCCACGAACAAGACGGCGATCATGGTTACGCACAACTTGCAGCTCGCATCTCGAATGGATCAAATCGTGTTCGTCGACGATGGTGAAGTGAAACAACTTGGTTCGCACGAAGAATTGATGGCGACTGGAGGGCCGTACCGTCAAATGTATCTGCAACAGTCGAAACGCAAAGCCAAGGAGGTTCCCGATGATTGCTAGGAATGCTTCCAACCCGGTTCTATTTGCCTGTGGAGTTCCGCGATCCGGCACGACTTTACTGCAACGAATGCTCAATAGCCATCCGGATTTAACCGTTGCCAACGATACCCATTTCATTCCTCGTGCATTGGAACTGACTTCAAAAAACCTAATCGTCCAGGCGACCAATTCGATCGAAATTTCACTGACTGATGAATTGGCCGACAACGTTTTCAATTATCACCGATTCTATCGAACTGGCTTGAGTGAGTCAGAATTCATTGCGATACGCGCTAGAGCGTCGACGTATCGAGAACTGGTTGGAGGCGTGTTTGACTGCATCGCCGATAAGGAAAATAAGTCATTGGCAGGTGAAAAGACGCCGGATTATGTCAGACGGATACGGCTGTTGAATCGACTGTTTCCCGACGCCAAGTTGATTCACTTGATTCGCGATGGTCGCAATGTTGCTCTTTCCTTGCTTGATTGGGCGACACCCAAGAAAGGGCCCGGACGAATTGAGCTTTGGAACGAGAGTCCGATCGCGGTCTGTGCCTTGTGGTGGAAATGGCTGGTCGATCAAGGTTTGGAGCAAGCAAAGGGCCTGAATGATTCGGTGTACTGCGAAGTGAAGTACGAGGATCTAACGGATTCGCCAGAGCCGTCGGTCCGGGAGCTGTGCGATTTTCTCCAACTACCCTTTGATGAAGCAATGTTGCAGTTCAACAAGGGCAGGACATCTAGTAATCCTGATTTGTCCGCTAAGAGTGCGTGGCTAGGACCAAAGACTGGCTTGCGCGATTGGCGTCGCGATATGGATGCCGCCGATGTCGAGTTGTTTGAAGCACTTGCTGGAGACACTTTGCAACGATGTGGGTATGAACTTTCGACTCAAACTCAATCGGCGGCAGTCCAGCAGATAGCCGAGAATGTCGAGCGATGGTGGCGAGACAATTTTCTGAGCAAACATACTGAGCGATCAAATACTGAGATCGCGAATCAGATAGATCGCAACTTTTCAACGGCCACCTCGAAATAGCAAATGCAACTTTACACGCCAGATAATTCGTTGCCCGGAATTCCAGTCTTGCTGGATCCGACGAAGCTGCGCGAATCTTTGGGTGATTGGCTTGGGACGGGCGAATTGAAACTGGTAAAGATCCGTTACAAACCGAATACGAGTTGCCTGGTCAGTTATTGCATCGAACAAAATGGAAATCGAGATTTCATTTATGCCAAGGCGTTTCAGTCGGATGACTGGCAAGTGCGAAGCCAAAAGTTTGGCAAGTCGGCTTGGGTGAACAACGAGCTAGCTGTTGCAGTTTTCAGATTTCCCGATGACAACAAATTGGCCTCACTTGGTACATTACAAAGTGACCCTGATCAATTCTTTTCGCGTGTTTTGCTGGACGACCAAGAATTCGGAAAAGTAAACGGGATCCAGACGTTGGCTTACAAACCGAATCGCCGATACGTCGCAATGGTTTGCGATGAAAACAAGAACCATGCAGTTTTGAAACTACATTGTAAATCGACATTCAAATCGGCCAGTGCCGCTGCGGCAACGATCAAGAAACTGGGGATTGACGGGTTGCCAAGCCGGATCGGACGTTCCAAAAGACATCGAGCTTTAGCATACCAGTGGATTGACGGTTCGCCTTTTGACTTCGGAAAAGTCGAGCGCCGCGATTTACCCCAAACCATCAATCAGATCTTTGACTTTCTCGATCGAATCCATCGCCCGGTCGACACGCAAAAGTTCAAGGTTGCCGTTCGACCGCCAATGACTGGAACAAGGCCAGTCGCAAAGTATCTAAATTTGATTTGCAGTCCAATTGGCACGACGGCAAACCAAATACTTCGGCAGCTCATTGACAATCGCCCCAGCCAGTATCAACCGCTTTTGTCTCACGGCGACTTTTATGATCGGCAACTGCTCACGACTGGCAACCGACTGATTGCGTGTGATTTTGATGAATTGTGCGTCGATGATGCTACGGCAGATATTGCAAACTTCGTTGCCAACTTACGACTTGGCAATGCTGTTGGGAAACTGAAATCCGATTTTGTCAACGAAACCGATTCATTGTGTCGAGAACAACTAAAAGCTGCAGAATCCAAAGTGGTTCGACGTTATTTGTGGAATCAAGCAATAGCGCTGATGCGATTGTCCACTCATCCGTTCCGGTCCGGAAATTCAAAGTGGGTTGAACAAATTGATTCAGTTTTGAATCAATGCAAAAGTCTGTTCGACGAAATGCGCCCCGCAATCTCGCATTCGTGTTCCGATTTTCCAACGCAAGACCATCGGAAACTTGCTAAGCTGCAAGAAGACTCGTCGTTTGAATTTCTCAGAGAAATAGACGGAGAAAATGCGACTGAGATCTTGAAAAAACAGGCCCCACGACTTGCGAAACGATTCGGAAATTTTGCGGTTGCCGGGGCAAAACCAATCAGGCACAAGGAAGGCCGTCGATGTTTGGTCGAATTCGAATTAGCAACTGACAAGGGTACTCGATTTGTACTAGGCAAATCATCAGCTAAACGAACCGACAAGAAGGCTTACAACGCTCAGCGCCGTTTATTCAGGAAGCACGGATTCAATTCCAGTGCTGTCGACGGCATTTGTACTCCGCGAACTTACGGATGTTGCGAGCCATGGCAAATGTGGCTTCAAGACAAAGTTGACGCGAAATCAGCTGGCGAATTGATGGACAGTGGTGATTTTGCCTCGGTTGTTGATCGCATCGCACCGGCCATTCATAAACTTCATGAAAGTAGATTCGCGCCGCAACGAACTCATGGCATTGCGGAAGAAATGAAGATCTTGTCCGAGAGATTGGCACAAGTTCGAAACTCGAACGCAGTGCTTGGGCCGAGGATCGCAACAATTCTGGAAAAGGCTCGTTCAATTGCTGACTTAATCAACAGCGTCAGTGCCGTACCCACCTCCATTCATCGCGACTTTTATCAGGATCAGATTCTGTTCTCGCAAGACAAGACATACTTGATTGATCTCGATCTGATTGCGACTGGGCCTGCAGCATTAGATGTCGGGAACTTTCTTGCTCATTTAACCGAACACGGAATCCGAGTTCACAACGATCCATATTTTTGGAGTGAACAAGAGGAACAGATATTGTCTCATTGGTTGAGACTTGCCAACCGCTCTTCGAGCAATGAAGTTGCCGGTTGCAAGGCATTGTCACTTGCCCGGCATATCGCGATCAGCCAATCCATCCAAAGTCGCAATGAAACGACTTCTCGCATTGTTGAACATACAGAATATTTGTTTGGTGAATTTTTGAATACTGCTACTCGAACGCGCATCCCCGTGAATTCAATCGGAACTGGAGAATTGATATGAAATTTTATTTAACATACTTATTTGGCTTGGCCTTCCTGGTGGCCATCGGCGCTTCATTCAATTCGCAATTAGCGAATGCCGACGAAATTACCGTGCCGATCATTGCATTTGACGATGACGCTGAAGAAGACATCACTGGACCTGACGCTGGCAATGTCCGACGCTCCAGTTCGGATCTTGAAATAGGCAATGAGAATGGAGTTCTACAATGGGTTGGGTTGCGATTCCAAAACATCATGATTCCGGCGGATTCAACGATTAACTCAGCAACCATCACGTTTACAGGTGCTGAAACGGATGTAGGCGTGTTGATCATCCCAATCGTTGGTGAACGGGAAGTTGACGGCGAAGCATTTTCTGATCTGACACCTCTTACTGGTCGTAATCTCACCAACGCATCAGTGACGTGGAACATTGATCCCTGGTTTCCGGGTGACAACGGCACGAACACAACAACGGTCGATCTATCCCCGATCGTTCAGGAAATCGTGAACCAGTCCGGCTGGCTTCCAGGTGGACCGATTGTATTCTTGATCCAAAACGATCCAGTCGATACTTCCGAGCGTCTTTGCGTCGCATTCGATGGCAACCCTACTCAGGCTGCCGTCCTAAACGTCGACTTTACGCCTGCAAAGGGAGTTTTGCTAGGCGACGTTAATCTTGATGGCGTTGTAAATCTGTTAGACGTTGGTCCGTTTGTTACTCTTTTGACAAGGGGCGGATTTCAAGCCGAAGCAGACATCAATCAAGATGGTTCTGTCAACTTGTTGGATGTCAGCGGCTTCGTCGAAATTATCTCAGGCGGCTAGTAGCATCGCTTAGAATTAGGTTGTGTTCTAGTGCCGCATGTTTCAAAGCGACAGTACTTAGATTGTATTGCTTGGGACACTAGATGGGGCATGCTAGTGTCCGTTGTTGGCGAGACCTTTCACGGATTGAATTTCCAGTTCAATCACAACTTTTTGCGATTCAGGAAGAACAAGCCATTCCTCAGCGATTGTGACAATCCGCGCAACATCGTGACTTGCTGTGACCGACAACTGCAGCCATAGTGCAGCCAGACTCTTAATGCGTTGTTGTAAGTCGTTGTGTGACAACGGCGTAACGTCGGTCGAAACACGGGTTCGATCCCCGCGTCCTATCAACCGGCTTATTCGCATCGGTCAAAATGGCCGATGCATTTTCGGTAGTTTGCTTCGAGCGTTCGGCGTGAAACAACGATGGCTTTAACAATTTGTTAATCCAAGTCCATTCGAACGATGAATCCGAACGCAGTTAGTTGATTGAACAAAACGCCTCGGTCTGCAAAACCGGTGTCAGTTGGCTACCCGTCGTATTGCGTTGCTCAATTAATCGCTCTTCCGTTTCACTTTCGCGGTGCCGTAGGACGATGTTCCATTACCACCAGTACCTTGATATTCAAAGGATATTTCGTCTTCCAATCGCACACCAACATACTTAATGCGAACTCTTGAGAGTCTTTGCCCACGAGATCCGCTTGCTTCAAATACTAGTTTTTGCCCGTTAATCGTTCCATTTGCATTCAATCGTTCCACGTGCTGCCCAAGGTCGTTCGGCCGCATAACGTATCCAGAGAATTTTCGATCATCTATGGCTGTGATACCGAATTCAAAAGGAAGGCCGCGAGTACCTGCACGAGGATAACGAGTACCGATAAATTTCTCGCCCGGTTTGAAGATTGATCTACTCTCAATATCGCGTTTGGGTGGGACGAACAAGATAGTGCCTGAATGCGGGTGCCCAAGAGGCAAACGAACCATGCCCCTGGTAACTTGTTTTTTCGCAAAGATTGGTCCGTGTTCACCTTCATCAAAACTGGTGTCAAATTCGTAAAATACTCGCGTCCACCCTTCATTGAAGTATGATTGGGTCCGCTGTAATCCACCCGTTGTCGCAAAACATACAACAATAGCACCTGCCCTTCTTACATTAATTTCGTAGGTTTTGCCGGTACGAATTTCGTGCCTTGTGAAATGCCAATCTCTTAGCTCATCAGGAACCTTCACCCATTCGTATTCACGATTCGCATAAATTTTGCTTCCCTTTCGTAACCTTTCGAGGTCGACCGGACCCACGATCGAGAACTCCGCGACCGAGTCGTGCTTTTCTTTACTTTCTCCATTGTTACCTTTGAGCGAGTTTCTTTTTTGTAAACCTCCGAGCGAACCAGGGCGAATGTTGTTGAAGTGTTTTCTAATCGCATCCCGAATCTCAATAGCCGAGTCCAGCTTGCCATTCTTCGTTTCGTTTTCCCCGACGACGCGACTGGGATCGTTTGATACGCCATTGCCTCGATAACGGCGAAGCGGACATCGGCACATTTTTTCGTAGGCATCTAGGCGTTGCGGTCGATGTCGACCAACTGAGATCGAGCTTTTCATTGCCGAAGTCGATATCTGCCCAAGCAATGGAGCTAATGGATTTTGGAGCTTCTCGGTTTGACGAAGTCAATTCAAACTCGACGGTTCCAAATGTAGGCTTTGTAGAAATTGCTATCGTGATTGACGGGCAAACAAAGAAGTTGCTCAAAGCGAATCAAACGTTTTTAAGCCGACTGCAACAACACCGCAAAGACTACTCGGGTTGGCCGCCATTCGTGTACATTCACAACCCGAAGGCCAAAGATTGGAACCCAAGAGTCATTAATGATGCTTGGGAAGCAAATATTTCCGCCCCGCCGATGGGAATGGGCGCAGCAACGATTGATTTTTGGATAATTGCCCCAACCGGTCGCTTCTATACGAAACGTGCTATTCAGGATGATATGAATTCCACTGGAATCGAGCCACTTAAATACCTCGATCCGTTTTTGCATATTCACCGAATCACAGAGGCTATTACGACCGGATTGTCGTTTGCTAAGGCGATGGATTACGACATTGAACAGTCGAATGTTGCGTATGCCTTTCGATGGTCTCGCATGAATGGCCGATCGCTTGCAGCATGGGCCAATCCCAGGAAAATGCTCCGCTCCGCGCCGAGGTGTTTTCAAGATGAAATCGTTGAATCGGTTCTTGTTCCACTCAACACTTCGCCCAACGCAATCTGGCAATTCGTTGAGGTAATCGGAGAAGGGCTACTTCGAGCCTTTGAGGGTTACGACAAATTCAACAGTGAAGATTTTGAGGTTATGGTCAACGAGACATTAGGGATCGGGCAATGAGCGCCAAGCCATTACGATCATCCAACACGGACACCAAGCAATTGAACTTTACCAAACATGCAGCAAATTTCTGGAAGACGATTTCCAATCTTGGTGGTGTATTTCAACGAAAATTGAAATTGGACACTGAGACAGACTGGGTCCAGCTTCAAGGGCGAATCGTAAAGAAACTTGAAAAACGACTCAAAGGCTATGCCCCTGGAAACCCTAACTCGTTTGACGACGACAGAGCGATCGAGATCCGGCCCAAACGGGAAGACTTTCCAGTTCCGGGTCTTGTTCTTTTTGCCTTGGGAACGTTTTTGAAATATCCGGTTGTTTCGCGTCGCGAAGAAAAAACAAGTTGGTCAATTTTCGGCAGCCTTGATGAAACTGACTTCATTGTTGAGCTTCGCAAGTCCGGATTCCTATTTGTGTTTCAAGAAGGCACAGAAGATCAAATCACAAAACGTGTGGTTCGCCAACTAGGTGGTGCGGTTTCTTCGATCCAAAAACAATTGAAACCGATCGTTGATAACCAGATTAAAAACGGCAACGTTACGATTCCCAATCGGTACCACGAATTCGATGATCGCTATCGCTTCTTTCGAAAAAAAGCCGATGAAGCATATCACGACAATGGCTTCGAGCCCGATCCGGCTGATAACGAATTGACTGGTGCGATGAAAAGGATACTACATCGCCAAGGAACTTCTGGCGACGGCTTTTACTTTACGGTCGAAATGGTTGACGCATACTTCAGCCTGCTTGAACACATCTTGTTTCTGCACTTTGCTTTTCTGAATCATTTCCAAGAAAGAGGCCAGATTGTCAAATTCCTAAGAGCAAATTGGAAAATTAAATTCAACACGATTGTAGATGTCGATCAAATTCAAGGCAGTGCCAAGACTTTGGCAGATCTAGTGGCCATTAAGGAGGCAATTCGAAATCCATTCGCACATGGAGGAACTGAAAACGACGGCAGTTCACTGTTTGTTCATCTGCCGGGCGTTGGCACAGTGCCTGCCAGTCTAAATGGATTTCGGAACAGTTTGAGATTCGGCGGTTTGCTACCGATTGAACGTGGTGACTTTGAGCATGCTTGCAAGCTTTTCGATAAGGTAGATTTGCTCTTGGCCAACAATGGATTTGAACTATCGCAAAAAATGATCGTTGGCGGAATTGAACCAGCCTTCGATAGCGCATCTCAACAAGAGTATCTGAATGCCATGAACTCCTTACAAGATGTTGAGGAGTACGTTGACGCTTGGAACGAACGATGGGAGCAGGCGGCCAATTTTGATTAAGAAACAACTGCCGAGCGCCCAGCCTCCGCTTGGGCAAAACGTTGAGTGATAATTTATGTTACGGAAATTCGAGAGCGTTTTCGAGTTCATGATTGTACGTCGGAAGCAAATTTGGAAGTCGCTTCGCCAACGATAGACTTGGCAAAACGCCAGAGTTTGCCGGACGCCTGTTTACCAATTGTCGCCACAGACCAAGCTCCGACTAACTATTCAGCATCCAAAAACATTCTGGATCGCTTGTTGTTGCTTATTGGGAAATAGATGGCGGTATCTACGAACCATGGCAGCCGTTTGATGCCCAACCCAGTCGTTGATTATACGCTGTTCCACGCCAGTCGCCGCACAGTTACTGCAAAAGGAATGTCGCAACGCATGCCATCCATGTACCACTTCCCATTTTCCGCCTGACAATGTCCGGCGAAAGTGATCGTGTAGCTCGTCTGGTGTCAAACGTGTTGATAGTGTCCGCGTTTTTGTTGACCGAGACATGCTAGTTGGTAGACAGAAGGTTAGCTGGCCACCTGGATGGTTGTTCATCCAATTTTCTAGAACCTTGTTTAAGAATGGCGATATCGGAACTCGCCGAGTCGATTGCATTCCCCGCACTCGTTTCAACTCGCGGATAGTTATCATCTTTGAATCAAAATCGATATCCGAAATCTGTGAACGTGCTATTTCGCTGCGTCTGGCTCCAGTATGTGCCGCGAATACAAAAGCTGGGTAAATGAATTCATGGCGGGCACGCTCTTTGACGTATTCAAGCAGTTCGCCGGTCTCAGCCGTATTTAGAAAGAGGCATTCCCAGAGGTCCGCGATCTGATCTTTGGTTAGACCTCCTCGGTCGACTTTGCGTTCAATTTCATTCCATGTTTGGAAAGGCAGTTTTTCTTTGCCCTTGGGATAACGAATTCCCTTTTTGTCTGGTGCCGCTTCAACATGCCCGTTGCTGACGGCCCAATTGAAGATTGTCGACAGGGTAGTAACTTCCTTGCGTATGGTGACTGGCTTAACCTTTCCCCTCCTCCCAGGCTCCTTTGATCGCTTGTCTACGTATTTTTGGATATCGCCAGTACCAAATGTGGCCACTTTCGTTCGCTTGCCGAGAATACGTTCCAGGTTGTTTCGATGAGTCTGGAGCATTCCGTAGCTATTTTCTTCTATAGACTCTTTCAAAAATGCATCGAAGTAGATTTTGAACAGACGCTCAATGGATAAAACTGCCGAACCATTCTTCCTATTGGCCTTTTCACGAACTTCCGGGGCCGGCTTCTGTTGAACTGTGCCAGTCAAAAAGAAATCGAAGACATCGCAATCGTCGGGAACTTGAAGCAGGCCAAGCGAGACCAATTCAAGATTGCGTTCGATTTGCCCTTTGGCGAGATCGGCTTTTTGCTGGCTGGACGTCTTCAGGGAACGAGAGTACTGCCTGCCCTCAAAGCGAAATTTGATGCGATATTTGCCGTTGCGATTCTCTAAAA
>CAZJBW010000078.1:0-24945 GCA_964543985.1 uncultured Pirellulaceae bacterium
TGCTCGTGGTCATGATCGTCACCTTCATTGCTGGACCTGACAGCATCGAACATCATTTTGGCTTGCTCTCGAGTCATTTCGCCAGCTGCAACTGCCTCGCGAAGACGCCGCCCAAGAAAATTCAGCACTTCTTGCTCTTGCTGGTCAGCGCCGTCTGTTGCAGCACCGCCTTGTGCTCGAGCCATCCTCTCTCGCATTTGGCCCAAGCGTTTTTCGGCGTCCTCTCTGGAGACTTTTCCTGACTCAACGGCTTTTCTAATATCAGCTGCGGCTTGCTCGAATCGTTTTTCTCTCAATTGCATTCCGTAAGCTTTCGCTCGTTCCTTGGCTTGCTCTTCGGTGATCCGCCCAGACTCGACAGCCATCTCGAGTCGTCGCTTCATCCCGGCCATCGGATCTTTTTTCTCGGCGCCTGCTTCGGACATTTTTTCGCGCAAACGAACCCTGTGTATTTCCGCTTCCTCTTCCGAAATCTTGCCGGCTTCGATCGCCGCTTTGATTTTTCCTTCGGCCTCCATGTAGTGTTTCTTCATCAACTCCGTTTTGTAGGCTCGCGCTCGCTCCTCGGCTTGCTGTTCGGTGATTCGACCGGACTCGACCGCCATCTTTAGCCGGCGCATCATTCCAGCCATCGGATCCTCTTTCTCGTCGCCACTGAACTTTGCATTAAGATATTCAAATTTTTTGCGAGCCTGCTCACGCGTCAGCTCACCAGACTTAACAGCCGCTTCGATCTCGGTGGCCATCTTCTCCATATCTGCTTCACTGATTGATTTTTCCTCGTCCTTGGATTCCCACCGGTTTTCATTCTCGTTTCCAACTGAGTCTTTTAACGCGATCATCATTGCATCGGCTTGCTCGCCATTGATGATTCCTTTCTTGACCATTTTCCCGAGACGCTTTTCTACTTTTTCGTAGTCCTGTGCCTGAGCGAATCCTAGTGGCGTGATTATCAAAAGCACGAAAGCGACACGGCGCAACCAACGCGAAATTGATGAAGTAGATTTCTGCGACATGTTCATTACAAATCTCCGTTATAAGTTTCGCGAATAAGAAGCGACTCTGGTTACAAAGCAGTAACCGCTGCACTATCGAACAAGATAGCCAAGAGGCTGAACGCAAGCTAGCTCAAGAACCAAAACCGACTCAAATGTTCGGTTTTTGCTCACACTTCGAAGTGTTGAAACGGCATTCGCATGTCTAAAACCGGAATCCAGTTACTGCCCAAGCGAATTCAAACCTGTGCAACAGGATTCATCGTTGATGCAGGTGGAACAACAACGGACTTCAGCGTCTTGGAAGACTAAAACCAGACTAATGTTCTACTAACACAAACTCTGACTCTCCTCCTGTGATTAGTAGTGGGCCAACAACCCGAAGGGGTTGTTGGCTTTTTAATTGATAGGTCCGTTCGGTTAGTCCCAGAAATCAATTTCGCCGTCCTGGTCTTCGTCTGGTTTGTTCGTTCGTTAACAAACCAGTCCTAGGTTTTAGAAATTTGGCGAGATTTCTTCGCCGGCTTCTTCGCTGTCTTAAGCGAGCTTTTTTGACGGGCACGCGGATGCGCTTTCTCGTAAGCTTCTCGCAAACCGGCCGTGCTGACATGGGTGTAGATTTGCGTCGTGATTAAGCTTTTGTGCCCCAGCAATTCCTGCACGCTGCGAATGTCTGCGCCGTTGTCCAGCAGATGCGTGGCGAAACTGTGACGCAGCGTGTGTGGCGAGGTGCGAATATCCAAGCCCGTTTCTTTCAGGTACTTGTCCAGCATCCTGGCGACACTGCGGGTCGTGATGCGTTCGCCAAACTTGTTCAGAAATACGGGAGCGTCATGGCCGGCTTTGACTTTGTTGGAAAGCTTGCGTGCTTTTAGCCAGCGCTTTATGGCGCCAATGGCATAGCGGCCCAACGGAGCCAAACGTTCTTTCTTGCCTTTTCCGCGAACACGCACAATGCCTTGTTCCAGGTCCAGGTCCCCTTCATTGACGCCCACCAGTTCGCTAACACGTAATCCGGCCGAGTACATGGTTTCGAAGATGGCCCGATCTCGTAGCCCCGCCGGTCGGTTCTTGGGCGGAGCGTTCAGTAGTTTCGAGATTTCGTCGGTGGTCAGGAAGTGAGGAAGTTTGCGGCGACGTCTTGGATTGCGTAACGGTTTGGCTGGATTCTGTTGGACGAGTCCTTCTCGTTGAGCAAATCGAAAGAAGCTTCGCAACGATGCCAGCTTACGAGAGACTGACGAAGGAGCGTATCCAGCCTCGTTGAGTGCTGCCACAAAATCGCGAAGCTGCAATGGCGAAATGCTGGCGACAGTCGGCACCTGGCCATGGCTATGTTCCAGGAATTCCGTCAGGCTGGTCAGGTCTTCGCGGTAAGACTTGATCGTCAGTTCCGAAGCATTTCGTTCGACTTTCAAGTAACGCAAAAATCGTGTGATTGCGTCTTGCATGCCACCAGCGATTAAAAGGGGTCGTCGCCGATCCAGATGTCGTCTGGATTGGGGAAGTCGATTTCGGGGAACGAGTCAGCGTTGGAACGGTCCGAGCGGTTAACCAAAGCGGCATCGATCGCTTCGTCTGACGTTTGTGTCTTTCGGACTTTTTGACTCAAGACAGCAGCGTCGTACCAATTGAAGCTAAGTTCCGGGTCCGAGGCATAGCGGCCCAGGGTACGCAATGTTTCAGCTCTGGTATCGTCATCAAACATAAAGACGTATCGCTCTTCGCCTTTGACGATTGCAACGATGCTGATGTCACCCGCCATAGAAATCCCTTGCTTGCCAACTGCCGTCAGCATGTTTTTGTGCCGCCATAGGTTTGTTGGGATTAAACCACTCGATCAACAAACCAGCTCTCATGCAGAGAACTATCGGCCCAGGGATATTAATGCGTTAACGTAGAATTGTCCGCAAACTTTGAATTGGCCCAGACGACGGAATAGAGAACGAATAAACGTTACCAATGAACCCAATTGCTGGCGAAAACGACGCTACCAAGCAACCGTTTGCAACGCCACGCATCAATTCCCTAACCGTCTTTGCAAGGCGGTTTCCGAGATGGGCGTGACCTTAGTTGTGGCCACCAAATCGGTACGCAAGATGTCATCTTCTTTTTCGTTGCCAACGTTAAATTCGACCAGGTAGGCGCCGATAGCAATCCCCTGCCCCACGAAGATCGGTGGCCAGAAATCTTCGGCGCGAGTTGCCAGGGCTCGTGCCAGCAAACGAGTAGCCCGGCCTGAAAAACCGCCCAGTGCCATTTCAAGACGACCCTGCGATTCGCGGTATACGTAGAAAACCAACGCCACATGTGGCGATTTCTTTTTGCCTGAATTCGCGTTAATCCATTTGCCCTGTTCGTTTTCGTAATAGATTCCAGGCTCAAGGTTTTTCTCTCCCGCCGACAAACTCAGACCTCCGATACACGACGCCGGGTGCGGATCGGTGTCGCGATAGCGGAAAAAGAATGGGCAAGAACGATCGGCCGCCGATGCAATATTGTCCTGTGATGTGAAGGCATCGCATCCGAAAGCATTGGCCACGACCAATTCAACGACCGGATTACTTTTGGTACTTCCTAGGCAGACCAACGCTTTGTCTCCTGTTGAATCGGAGAATTCGCGATAGCTTTGATTCGCTTGAGCCTTCAAGTCGGTGTCCGAAGCCTGACCAGGACTCCAAACCAACATCTGTTTTAAGTGTTCAGGGTGAGGACTGGAAACGGGTAGGCCGGGCATCGCATCGGGCTGCTCGTCCAGTTTCTTCAGTTTGGCGGTGCCACCCAACGTGGTGACGCCATTCAGGATCTCGCCAGCCAAGACCGAATCGGATGCTACCACATAGGCAGTATCAGCATTGCGGTTCTCGACATCGCGGCGCACGCCTAGGCACATGACTAAACGACGCCGGCGTGCCAGCATTTCCCAAAAATTCTCAGGCTCGACGGCGAACAAAGCCCCCGGTAACTGATCAGCGGTAGCATGACCGTGTTCGATCAAGTAATCGCACAGCCGCGACAAAGCCTTTAGAGGTATGTACTTAACTTCGTTTTTTAGCAGTGCTGCTACCTGATGGCGGTCCAAGCCGGTGTACTCAACGATAGCCTTAATGGTGCCAGGCCGTTTGCGCGGGTCGGGTACATGGCCCAAAAGCTCGGCAAGTCTGAATGAATACTGCATAGTTGTCTTCCGATACACTAGTTCTTCGGGGTCCATTCCAGAATAAGCGAGTTAGTGTGAAATTCAAACCCCTTGGCGGTTATTAAGCCGCAATAACTTTGAGATTCTTTGGGTGAATACTCTGCCTTTACGCATTTCCCGAGGTTCGCGTTGGTTTTATGCAGGCTCGGTTGGGATTTGGGAACGCTCTGGAGTCCCAATGGGCATTCTGATACGGTTCGCGACCTTTGCTGGGAGTCGGTAAATCGCCCCATATCAACGCCTCAAAAAAAACAATGGATTTCAGGAGTAACTAATGTTGCTGAACCAACGACGGGTCGTGTTGGCCACATTGATTCTGTGCCTTTCGCTGGGATCTCTGGCGGAATGCCAAGTGCTTCCCTTTCGAAACAAAACAGAAGAAGCGACTGGTCACGGTCTAACGCAATCGCGTGGTCCTTGGCTGATTTTCTGTGCCTCTTTTGAAGGCGAAATTGCAAAGCAACAGGCTGACCAATTGGCCAATGAGTTGAACGGGGTGCTTAATGAATATGATTTGAGGGCCTATGTGTACGAGCATGTATTCGATCACTCCGACAAATTGCACGGACGCGGTTGGAAGAAACCAACTGACGAGGTCAGTGGACCGGTGGCAATTGAATGGAAGCCAAGTTCGGGCGAGCAGATTTTACAGGTAGCAGTCTTGGTTGGCGATTTTCCAACCTCCGATGACAATCGAGCCAAACAAGCACTGACGGCCATCAAACAAATGGCACCACGCAGTTTGATGCAGTCCTCTTATGCCAGCAACAGCCAGGCGATGGCTCAGCAAGTTCGAGCTCAAGGTGGTACGCCTATGGCGATGGCGTTTTTGATGCCAAATCCGCTGTTGCCAGAAGATCATTTCAAGCAAGTAGGCGTGGACGAAACGGTTGAGAACATGAACCGTGGCGTCAAACATTCTCTATTAAAATGCCGCAAAGCTTTCACCGTTCGCGTGGCCACGTTCACCGGTGAACGGAAATTCAATGCCGATGCCTCGCAAATTCAACAAGCCAACTACGAGGACGAGCAACGTCGAATCAACGGCGATCGAATTGCGAATAGTCCTTTGGTGGAAGCGTTCCACAAAGCGGACATTTTATGTCGTGCTTTACGCAAGAAAGGCGTTGAAGCCTACGTGTTCCACGATCGGTACCAGAGTATCGTTTGCATTGGAAGTTTCGATTGGGCAACTCATGAACTTGACAATGGCAAGTTTGAATACAACCCTGAACTGGCTGAGGTGGTGAACCGTTACAAAGGCGAAAGAAAATCGACGCCTAGTGGTGTGCAGTTAGTTCCGCGAACAATGGTCGAGTTCAAAAATCGTGGCATGAACTTTGACACTCAGCCAATGCCGATCGAGGTGCCCAAGTCTCGCAAAAGCAAAGGCTTTCGTCTGCTGGGTCGTTAACGATCAGGACAAATGGTAGAAAGACTGGCTGATCGTTTTGATCAGCCTTTTTTTGTTTAAACGTTCAGGATTGGAATCACAAGTGACGCAAGATTTCTTGGTGCGACAAGGGACAGAAAACGATTTGCCAGATGCGTTGGCTTTGATCAAAGAGCTGGCCGTTTACGAAAAAATGCCTGACGAAGTTGAAACGACGGTCCAAACGATGCAACGGGATGGTTTTGGCCCCCAGCCACTGTACGGATTCTTTGTGGCCGAGTTGGATTCGCAAATCGTCGGCCTTTCTTTGTATTACTACCGCTATTCCACCTGGAAGGGCAAGCGGATGTATCTGGAAGACTTGATTGTCACGCAATCCAAACGAGGCCTGGGGATTGGCAAGGTGCTGTTCGAGCGGACGATCCAGAAGGCCAAGGAAGAGGATTGCCAAGGCATGTCATGGCAAGTGTTGGATTGGAACGAGCCAGCTATCCAGTTTTACAAACGCTATGCGGCGAAGCTCGAACCCGGCTGGTTGAATTGTTCGCTAAGTGGCTCGCAGACAGACGATTTCGAAGCTGGCTAGTCTGTCGATTGCTGATTTTTTTCGTAGCGGTGCGTGGGCACAGGTCGGCCCGGTCGAAAGCTTTGGCTGCGTCGAATTTCGGGTTCTACCTGATACGCCTGGCAGGTTTTTTGGATCGCAGCATGAACCAGTTCGCTAAGGTCCTCGGGTGCCACGGCGACTCGAGCATTCACCACGATTTCAGCTTTTTTGGTCGAGCAATCCGAGGGTAAAGACAGTTCCGCCGGAGAGTCACTGCTGACTAGGTTGGCGACACCGTGAAACCCCTCCCACAGACCAATCGCCTTTAGGTGTGCCGTCTCGGCTTCGATCGTCGCCAAAGCTTGCTTCAAATTTTCGACAATCCCGACTAACACTTCATCCAGCAAAAAATGATCGTCACTGGTGGCCGCGAAGCTGCAATTCAACCAGCCCAATTCGGCTTCGCCCTCGGCGTAAATGTCGTAGTCCAGTTCCAGAATTCGTTTTCCAAATTCGCCCTGTCGATCAAACATTTCAACCAAGTCATCGAACCCACGGCCGTCGCGAGCTGACATTTTGATGATTGGTACGTCTGGGTGAGCTTCCTGCAGAAGTTGTTCCAATTCAGAAATTTGCTCGGCACTCAGTCGGTCGATGTGGTTCAGAGCGATGAAGTCGGCTTCTTCCAACTGCTTGCGAAAAATGTAGGAGGCTTTCGGGGAGAAGCCGGCTCGCTTTTTCCCACTAAGAATTTTTTGACCGTGCGATGGTTTCAAAATCACTCCATAGGGAGCAATGTCATACTGTTGATCGTAAAGGTGAACCAGCGGTTGAATAACCGTGGCTACCAAGTCGGTGCAACTGCCTACCGGTTCGGCGATCACCACATCGGGTTGATGTTGTTTACCCAGTTGATCGATTGTGTCAGCGAGTTCGTCAAAGTTGCAACAAAAACAAGCGCCAGCGACCTCGCCAACCTCGTTGCCCAATTCGCGTAGAGTTAGCGTGTCGACTAAGTCTTCTGCCTGGTCGTTGGTGACAATCCCAACGGACTGGCCACGTTGGCGATAGCGATCGGCTAGGCGGGCAATCGTGGTTGTCTTACCGGCGCCCAGGAATCCACCGATCATTACAAAGCGAATTGGCATCTGTTTGTTGTCCGCAATCGAAAATTCAAAATCAGTATTGGCCGTAGTTGCTGTCGGGCAAGACATCTTGCCTGCCACCCGCTAAGCAAAAGCGCAAAAGCGGCGTGCAGGACGTTTTGCCTTGTAACGGTTGCGTTGTGTTAGGTGGTCGTTGTTTTTAGGTAGTTGTATTGCCGTTGCTGTCTGTCGGGTACAGGCTACTCATTATATTCCTGGTTCCCAAAGGCCGAGTGGGAATTAAGATTTCGCCAGCTTGGAATCCGGCTGCCGTTCCCAAGGCGATGGCACCATGTTCGACTCGCTGGAACACGCGACGCTTGCCGGGTGGGAACTGAGTCTCATAGCAACGGATCGATTCTATTTTGGTTTCCAGAGTGTCACTGATATCCATTGTCAAGAACCCATTCTGGTTAGGAATCGACGAGATATCAAAGCCCAGATAGAAATACATTTGGTGATCGATTGTGTGGACGGGAAGGTGGTCGAAGTGTTCGTCCCACTTCGTCAGCCGACTGTAGAACACCGCAGCGTCGGTAATTTGCATTGCTTGCCAGTGGTCGGGGCTGGCCATCGGAGTTTTTTCTCCGAAACCCAAGACAAGTTTTGGACGGTAGCGACGAAACTGCTTGGCCAATTCGACTCGTGCTTCAAACGAGTCGAACAGACGGCGATTGGGAAGGTCCAGCGTGATTCGTTTATGAACGCCCAAGACTTCTGCGGCCGCTTTGGCTTCCGCCAATCGAACCTCGGGACCAGGGCTCAACGGCGTAGGCTCGCCATCGGTTAGATCGATGATTCCAACTCGATATCCCTGCCGCACCATGCTGGCCAGAGTGCCACCACAAGCAATCTCGACATCGTCTGGGTGTGCGCCGACGGCAATGATATCCAGTCGTTCGGGTTCGTCATTCATGGGTGGTTCCTCGTTTGGCAGGGAAAGCCACCCAAGTTGAATCGATTACTCGGGGAAGTTCAATGCGAAAATTTCATCTAGTTGAAAGGTTAATTCCACATCCCCGTTTGTGATCGTGATTTCCGATCCATCGACGCCTTTCAAAGCGAATCCACTTGTGCCCCCCAGTACCAATTGCTGGCCATCGTTTAGACGTAGCAGGCCAGTTTTTGCTTCGCGTTGTGGCGGGTTGGCAGTCCAAAATGTGGCAGTGGAATTAGCCAATTGCAACGATCCGTCTTCCGCCTTGAACTCCTCTACGGAGGTTGCGGTTGTTTGCAATTGCCCAACGTTATCTTCGAACCCTTGTTGGACGGTTTTGCAAGCTTCCAAGTCCAACAAAAATTCGTCATTTGTAATCTTGAAGTTCTCAGTGTCGATACCGATTCGGTAAAGCGGGAACACGGCTACCGTATCTCCTAAATCGAAGTCGCCTTTTTGTGGGTACCGACAAGGCGATCCGGCTGCCCATGTGCCGACAATGGAATCACTGTCCAAGGTCAGGCCTTCGTCTAGTGAAGTTGTTAATCCTGATTCGCAATGCAGGATGGACCCGTCATTTAGCATGAAGTATCTGCCCGATTCGGGAACGGTGACATCGCGTATTTGCGGAGGAGTAATCCAAGCGACATTGTCTAGGCTAAGTTTCGTCTCAGTTTTCCCTGCCAGGCCGGCTTGTAACTGGATGTTGATGTTATTGCTATTTGCATCGAATACTAAATTGCTAACGAGGATCTGTTGCAAGTCACGAAAAGTAACAAGGATCGTATTCGAATCGGTAAAGTTGATTTGAGGTGCAAATTTAGGTTCAGTGTAGCAAAGGTCGTCAACTGCGAAATCGCGATTGAGTGAATCGAGTCCCGCATACTCATTTGCAGTCACTCGTAGGTAAGCGATGTCGGCACCCGAGGCCACGCCCATAAAGGCAGCTTTCTTAACGCTTGATTGTGAGGTGCCAACGATGTGCCCTGCCGAGTTGTAGGCCTCGACGATCGTGTGTCTTGGTTTCACGATCTCAGCAAACAGCCCTGCTGCATTAACCGTTGCAGCTGAATTTGGTGATCCTGGCAGGCAGAAATCGATTCGCATGACACCTTGGTAGCTGGTCTTTTTGTTACGTTCGGGGTCAATGTAGAAGTTGCCCACAGAACGGTTTCGGCTGACGCTTTGTTTGAAGCGATAACCCGAAATGATAGCTCGGCCATCATGAGTTTCGCAGCTTAGCAGGCAGCCCAAGTACGCGAAGACTTCGCCGACATCAAAATCGCGATCACTAACCATGTTTTCGCCACGCGCACCTAAGTCGAATCCAACGGTTCGGAATCCTTCATTCAGAACGTCTTCATCTGTAAAAAAGTACATATGGTTGGAAAGTACTGTGGATTCAAATTCTGATACTCGTTCCACGTTAGCGATGGAAGCTTCGATTTTCGAGCTGACGCTGATTTGGAGACAGGTATTTCGGTTGACCGTAAACGATTCACCATTCCATTGAACATCCAGTGAGAAATCGCCGATATCGCCTTCCAGAACTTGTCCTGTCCCAGTGCGCAACAGGTCAAAGTCCAACGAGAAGTTGGTGCGATTGTTCTTGTCCATTTTTTGCAGCTTTTTAAGTAGCCGATCGACTCGGTAGCGAACTTCTGGTTCGCGGTGGTTCCTAGCCAGTTCGATCACTGGTTCAAATGGTTTGCCGTTTTCGGATAGTTCCAATTCCGCAGCGTGACGTGTGCGGTAGTCGTCGCTGGCAAGTGCCGAAACTAGCTCGCGGATTCGAGCCACTTCTTCGCTGGCCGGTTTGACGGCGAATTCTAAAAAACCGACTTCACTAATATTGATCGTGCGTTTGGAAACGGCGCCTTCTTGACTGACGGTTTTCCATTCAAATTTTTGATCTTGGGCCGTTACTTTCAACCAGGCGCCGTTGCGGGCCTGCACGTTCAAAGAAACGGTTTGGTCCTGCGCTAACAGTGTGGCTGAAAGCAGAAGGCCTGTTATCAATCCGAATAAGCCGCTTAGAGTCAAAGTTTTGAACATGTCAGACCTCAATGTGAGTATGTGGATCTATCGCTTCCATTGTGATACATCGACGTATCGATAAGTGCCCAGGTTTTGACCGGCCAACTCATTCATAAAGTTATTAGGGTCGCGTTGTGGACCAGAGCCAAAGTGGATGCAGTGAATTTGAGCGCCAGCTGCGACTCGGTGAACTCGTCTCAATTGAGACTCATTCATCTCGGGAAGGCCGCCATCGGTCATCAAAACCACAACATCAGGGGACATCGACAAAGCGACATTCAGTGCCAATTCGTGCTCGGTCCCACCAAAAGCCGCCAGCTGGCTGATGAATCGGCCAACTTGTTTTTTGTTTTCTTCAGTAGCGTACAGTAAGGAACGCCGCTCGATGGACGTGGTTCCGTGGTGATAGCCAAGAATTTGAAATTCGTGATTCGCTTCCAGGTTATTAATTGCGTTGGTCAATTCCGTGGATGCAGCGCTAAGCACGTTAAGTCCTTGGCTGCCCATGCTTTTCGATCGATCCAAGACGAAAACAAACCGTCGTCCGTTAAGCTGCCCCGATCCAAAGACTTGCAAAGTTGTGGGCGACCCTTTGGGCCGACTGGCCGCAAATGCGGCAGCCTCCTCGGCAAGCTGTTTCTTTTGAGCGTCAGTTAAAGCAATCGGCGATCCGTCAGAAGTCGCCGTCTGTGGCTTTACCATCTCCGACGAACTGATGCCCGGCAGTGGTAGTTCTAGTGGCGTCACTTGGTTGACCAGTTCGGATACGTCGATCGGTGGCTGGTCAGTAGGCAGTGCCTCAGGCAACGAGGCTTCCGCGGCTTGCTGCTGAGCTTGTTCGGCAACGTCGGCTTCGTCAAAGTACTCGGTTTTATCTCCGGCCGCTGCTAACACGATCGAGACACGACGAGGTCCTTCGTCACCGCCCCCGGTCACCCGCGTCGTCCAAATCAACGCCAAGGCCACCAGCAACGTGACATGAATCAACATCGATAACAAAATCGATCGACGGTCACTTCGTTTTGGTTGCATGCTTCTCTGTCCTGTCCCCACGGTCCCATTTTACGCGCTAGGCCGTATGCAGTGCAACAAAAGACGGCATGATTTTGTAAGTGTCACCCGTTCTGAAGTTTTGATCCGACTTTTGATAAAAAATGAACGCCTCGACACCAAGTGGTCTGATTTCCGATCTGATTCTGGAAATACTTTTCCAAAAGTGCGGTTTTTTTGGCTTTTGTTGAAACGAATCCCCTGTTTGCAGAATCTGACAGGCACGGATTTGTAACAGCCTATTTACAAAAGCAGCGATGTTGCTGGTGGCAAACCACCCTGCGGTTTAGTTACAATTGACGTTTGATAGGTAGCTAGGCAAATAGCGGACGGTCGGTTGATTCGACCAAGACCCAATTTTTGACATCCGTTCAACAGAGCTACTTATCAGACCGCAGGCAACGCCGGCGGGTCGGAGAACAGAGCAAGAACCAATAACGTTGCGTTTATCCCAACCCTACACACAAGGTGTAGCTGGTGATGCTGCTATCAACGGTTTGGTGTTTGTTGAACGTTCTTTGTCCACTGGCCGTAATAGACCAATGCTGTTGTTGGCAATGGCGGATCAACGCTAAACCCAAACAGTTTGGAAACCTGTGTGTTCCGATGCGGTCCAATGGCACTTGCCTGATATTGCCAGACGACCCAACACAACTGACGACTTGCCCCGCAAACAGGACTGGAATTTTATGAACTCGCCCAATGGTCAATCCAACGACAAACTTTCCAAAGATGAATTGCAGGCTCTGGAGAATCTTAAGTCGGCTAACGATTCGGTAAGGAAAGAACTTGGCAAAATTATCGTTGGCCAGGAACAGGTCCTCGAGCAATTGATGATCGCGATCTTCGCGCAGGGGCACTGCTTGTTGGAAGGCGTCCCGGGACTCGCCAAAACATTGATGGTCAGCACGCTGGCCAAAACTCTGCACTTGGATTTCAACCGCATCCAGTTTACGCCTGACCTGATGCCTAGTGATATTACTGGTACTGAGGTGATCCAAGAGGATCGCACCAGTGGCAGTCGTGAATTCAAATTCCTGGGCGGTCCGATCTTCTCGAATATTATTCTGGCGGATGAAATCAACCGGACACCACCCAAGACGCAAGCAGCGTTGCTGGAAGCGATGCAGGAAAAGCAGGTCACGATTGGTGGGCAGCGACACGCCTTGCCCGCTCCGTTTTTTGTGCTGGCCACACAGAACCCGATTGAACAAGAAGGTACCTACACGTTGCCCGAGGCACAGCAGGACCGGTTTATGTTCAAGATCTTTGTCGAGTACCCGTCCTACGACGAGGAATACACGATTGCCGCAACCACGACGGCGGATGTCGTTCCGCAAGTGGATCAAGTGTTGACCGGCGAAGATATTTTGAATCTGCAAAAGATGGTCCGCCGAGTACCCGTTTCGCCTCACGTGATTCACTACGGCCTGCGACTGATTCGGGCAACGCGAGTGGCCACCGATGACGCTCCCGAATTTGTTAAGGATACCGTCAGTTGGGGTGCCGGACCGCGTGGTCTGCAGTATTTGCTGTTAGGGGCCAAGGCTCGAGCGGTTCTGGATGGCCGGTTCTACGTGACGACTGACGATATCAAGTCGGTGATTCATCCCGTTCTGCGTCACCGAGTGATTACGAACTTTAACGCCGAATCCTCTGGAATCACCTCGGACAAAGTGATTGATCAATTGGTCGAGGCCACACCGGATCGCGATCAAAATGACGAGATCGCTCCGGAATTAGCAGGTGCCTTCGGGTAAGACTGACAAACAAGCCCACTTGCGGCTTGATACTGGTTTGGCAGGCGAACAAACCCGGTTCGCCTGAATTCAAAACTGTTTTGACCAAACCGATTCCGACCGGACACGCGGGCAGCCAGGTGTTCGTTTGAATTAGAAGCACCGAGTTGTTGTGGCTACAGAATCCCAAAACTATCTGGACCCGCGTGTGCTGGATCGCGTCAAACGTATGGACGTGCGAGCCCGGCTGGTGGTCGAAGGGTATATCACCGGACAACACCGCAGTCCGTATAACGGCTTCGCTGTGGAATTTGCGACTCACCGCGAATACGCTCCCGGCGACGACCTGCGACATATCGACTGGAAGGTCTGGTCCAAAACCGATCGGCTCTATATTAAAGAGTACGAAGAGGAAACGAATCTGAATTGCACGATCCTGCTGGATACCAGTAAGTCGATGCGTTACGGCCAACCTGGCGAAAAGAACATGCCAACCGATCGCGGCATGGGTAAGTTCGACTACGCTGCCACCACGGCGGGATCGTTGGCATACATGATGCAGCAACAACAAGATGCTGTAGGAATGGTTTTCTTCAGTACTGGCGTCGACAAAAACATAAAGCACGGTTCGCACCCTTCGCACTTGAAGCTGATTCTGCACGAATTGGAACAAGTGGAACCGGACAACCAGACCGATGTCTCTGGCATTTTTGGTCGGCTGGCCGGTCAAGTTCGAAAACGCGGAATGGTCGTGCTGATTTCGGACCTGTTCCTGGACCCCGAGGAATTGAAGAAGACGTTGCAAAAGTTCCGTCTGCGTAAGCACGAGGTCATTGTCTTTCATGTGATGCATGAAGATGAACTTACGTTTCCGTTCCAGGAAAATACTTTGTTCCGAGGTTTGGAGCACGAGGCCCAACTGCACACTGAGCCTCGCGCGTTACGCGATTCCTATCTGGAAGCCGTGGAGAAGTACATGAGTACCGTCCGCAAGACTTGCGCCGGCTTGGGGATCGACCACGTCTTGCTAGACACGGGCAAACCACTGGATGTGGCTCTGTCTAGTTACTTAGCGTTCCGCCAGAAACGACGCAAATCGATATTGAGACAGTAAGTAAAACAACCCCATCCATGGCACGGCCATACTGACCTACCAAAACAAACCGTTACTTTTAATCCGCGAACGTCATGTTAATTTGGCTCTCCAGCTTTCTGACTAACCCGATCATGTTGCTTGCCGGCTCACTGGCTGTACTGTTGCCGATCATCATTCACCTGCTGAACAAGCGGCGATTCAAAATCGTTGATTGGGCAGCGATGGATTTTTTGTTCGATGCTGACAAAAAGAATCGGCGACGCGTACGTCTTGAGAACTTTATCCTGTTGTTGTTGCGTTGTTTGGCAATGCTGCTGCTGGGTTTGTTGTTGGCCAAGCCGTTTCTTCCGTCTGGCACATTTGGTCAATCGCAGCAGTATCAGCGAGTCATCGTGTTAGACGACTCGTTAAGTCAACGGATTAAGATTGGCAGCCAAACGGCATTCGGTAAATCGTTGGACCAAATCAAGCAGTTGGTGCAACGATTGGCTACCGATGGCGGAAACGACTTCCTGACACTGTATTTAACCAGCGAATCTGAAAAACCATACTTCTCGTCCGAACCGGTAACGCAAGAGTCGTTGGATGTCATCATCGGTCGGCTTGAAGAATTGGAATGCTCGGACCAAGTCGCCAACTACCCAGCCGTGTTGGCGGAAGTCAACGCTTTGTTGGAATCCGATCGGACCGACCACAATCAAGTCGTCTACGTGATGTCCGACCTTAGAAAACGTGATTGGCAGTTAGCCAATCCCGAAGATGAGAACTCGCCAAACAAGCTGGTAAAGAAAATATCCGAGATTACACCAAACACGTTTATCGTCGATGTCGGTTCGACCATCGAAGACAATTTAGCGGTGACCGGTATCAAGGCCGAGGACTTGTTGGTGTCTGGCACGATCGTGCGTTTCTCAGTTCAAGTTAGCAACTTCGGAGACTCGACCGCGAACGAGGTGGGTTTGCGATTCCGTGTTGATGACAGCTTGCCGCAAACGGAGACGATCGCATCGATCGCTCCTGGGAAAACCGAGACCATCACGTTTCGGCATTTGTTCCAACACGATACTCAAGAATTTCAAGCATTGGATTTTCAGGACCGTCTGCAAAGCAACTTGGCGAATTCGCGTGTGCAGGTTGAATTGATTCCGCAAAGTTCCATGCCCGATGCTCTTGCCGAAGACAGTGAAGGATTTTTCGCGGCTAGGACTCTTAAAGGCATCCCTGTGTTGATTGTGGATGGAGACCCTTCTGCTAACCCCGAACGAAGCGATGCCTACTACCTTTCGGCATTGGGCGTGCCGGGCACCGGAATCCTGGTCGATACGGCCACGGTGGGCGAGTTGGAAACGATCTCTTTGACCAAGTACAAAGTGATTTTCCTGTGCAATGTCGACGAGGCCTCGCCGGATCGACTGAAGTCATTAGGTAAGTGGGTCGAGAACGGTGGTGGTTTGGTGTTCATGCCGGGTGACCGAGTGCGAGCGGCCACGTTTAACGAGTCGTTTTATAAAGACGGCAACGGTTTGTCGCCAATGAAGCTGGAAGCAATGGAAGGCGATTTGACGCGAGGTACTTGGATCTTCATGGAGACCAAAGACCCCAACCATCCGGCATTGCGAGTTGTCTTGGATCCAGAAATTGGTTTTGACAACTGTGAAATCTTTTCGTGGTGGCGTGGTTCAGTGAAACCAGACCAAGACGGCAAGGTGGTGGCCACGCCGCTGTTGCTGGGTAATCAAGATAAAACGCCGGCCATGGCAGATCGCACGATCGGTAAAGGGCGATCCGTGACGTTCGCGTTCTCCGCCGATGCTGATTGGACTTTCTGGCCATCAGACCGAACCTACATCTGCGTGATGTGGGACTTGGTCAACGATATGGTTGGTGGCAGTAGCGAAGGCGCTCGGTATCGTGTCGGTGGCGACCTGAGACAGCTGGTTGATCTTTCTCAATTTGAACAGCGAGTTGGATTGACGGATCCGTCGGAAGAGAAGGTCGAGGCCAATGCCAAACCTTTGGCCGGTGGTGAAGACATTGTGTTGTATGAAGTCGAATTTCCAAACCTTTCCAAGCGAGGTTTTTATGACCTGGAATTGCGGCGCGAAGACGACGAATCCGAAGGGCGGTTGTTCGCGGTCAATACGGACCCTGCCGAATCAGACTTGCGGCGACTCGACCTGGATGCTCTGCCCAATGAGTTCTTTGGAGAGGCAACCTCGTTGGTCGATGGTGAGGGTATGGTGACCGAAGATGGAACGCAATCAAATAACGACGTTTGGCTTCAGATTCTGTTCTTGCTGGCCGGCATGCTGGTTTTGGAACAGTTTTTGGGTTGGTGGTTCGGGCGCAGTAGATAAAGGACGGATTATGAAGACAATTTTTCAGCAGTCGCCAAAATTTTCGTGGGCCATGATTGGCACGTTAGTTTTGACTCTGCTCCTGTTTGATGGCCAGTTGTTGGCCCAAGCAGTTAGAGCCACAGTCAGCGTCAATCAAGAAGAAGATGATCGGCCTGCCAATGACAAGTATGCAGGCGGGGCACCTTTGAAAACCGATCCCGATTTGATGGATCGACTTAAAAAGGCCGAGGAGTATCGACGCGACGGAAATTTTCGAGTGGCGTCCAGGTTGTGGCAGTCGGTGCTGGGTGAAAGTGGCGACATTCTGTACAGCGACGACGACGAAACTTATTACGCTTTGAATGAGCAAGTCGAATCGATTCTGGCGACTTTGCCGCCCAACGGACTGTCCTCCTATCGGATCGGCGCCGATGCGGGAGCCCAAGAATTGCTGGCTCAAAGCGAAGGTGAATTCGACCTGGACAAACTGACGCAGGTCGTCAAATCCTATTTTATGAGTTCGGTTGGTGACGAGGCAGCCTATAAACTGGGCTGCATTTATTTGGATCGTTACGACTTCGTTGGCGCCGTCCGACTGTTCCGAAAAATTACGGACCGCTACCCCGATCCAACCGTCCCAATGGATCAAGTTTGGATCAAAATCGCCATCGCATACATTTATGTCGGTGATCGCGAGTCGGCTGAATCGGCGCTAAGCAGTGCGGTTGAAGCCGGCGCGGATGTGGAATCGAATTTATATGAGTCCGTGACTCGCTTGATGCAAGAATCGCCGCAACTGGATACCAGCCAAACCGCAGGTGCCACGTGGCAAACGCGATTGGGAAACCTGCGACGGTTCGGCGTGATGCCCAGTTTGCCAGAGCAGTACGACGGTCAGCCATTGCGAGCCGACTGGCAGTACTACTTCACGCCTAAAGCTCAATATCGCGATGACAGCTATGTTGGCGATACCGTCGTCGGTTTTGACTCGACCAAAATTTCAGATTCGATTAGCTCGAGCGAAGAAAATTTGGTGGATTCTTGGCGTACCGGGAATTGGCGACCTGCTGGAACTTTGTTGTTCGACGAACAGCGAATCGTGTTTCGAACGGGCTGTGATGTTACCGTTTGGAATCGACAGGGCGAATTGGAATCGACACCTGCGTGGCGGCCTTTGTGGTTGAATCAGTTTCAAATTGACGATGCCTCGGCCGCCTGGCAAGCGATCTACAATAACGGTGGCGGTAATAGAACGGTGCCGGGCAAAAATCACGAAATTCAAATGTTCGGTGATCAAATTGCCCAAGCGATGTCAATTCACCGCGGAGTCCTCTATTGCGTGGAAGGGAAGCACTACGATTGGAATGGCGTTGCCGTCTCAACAGCTAATAGAAACCAATACGGTTGGGGATCGATCCCGCGACGCACGCGTACCAATAAGCTTGCTGCATATGATTTGTCCACCGGCAAAATTCTTTGGCGCTTGCCTGAACTCGAGATGCTAAAAGCGGCCGAAGCAGATCATCAAAAGAAAGTTGAAAACACCGAAGGCGGTGAGTTGGTCGAGGAGTTCGACGATATCGGATTTATGGCCGCGCCGATCGGTTTCGGCGAATTGTTGCTGGTACCCGTAAACGTCACTGGTTCGATCTGGCTATACGCTTTGGATAGTCAAGATACAGGCAGAATCGTTTGGAAGTCGTATCTGTGCGACGAACCAAGTGGTGGCGCCCAACCTTGGTCGCCTATCCACATTTCGATTGAAGGCAGTACGGCCTATGTGAATTGTGGCACCGGGGTGGTGTTCGCGATGGACCCCATGACCGGCACGATCCGCTTCGCCCGAAGATACTCGCGCACCGGCAAGAAAAATTCGACCGCACAGCAATGGAGTGGCCACAACAATTTGCTGGAATTGGACGGATGGCTAGAGGACTTGGTGATTCCCTACGGCAACGATCTGATTGTGATGGCATCCGACTACAGCGCAGTTTGGGCCATTGATCGGCAAACTGCCAAGTTCCGTTGGAAAACAGAAAACAAACCTTTCGGTAACAAATTCGATTACTTGATCGGGATTTACGACGACTACCTGTATCTGGGTGGAACCAACTCCATCGCCGCCATCAGCATCAAAGCCGAAGGTCGTTGGGAATGGGTCCACAACATTTCTGAAGACGAGTCGTTGGGTCGTGCGTTGCTAACCGAAGATGGTGTCTACGTGCCGTTGCGCGAAAAGATTATCAAACTGGGTTTGAAGGGTAACGATGGCTTGAGTCTAGCTCTGGGCGAGATGAAGGTTCGCTTGGGAACGAAGGCTCCGTTGGGCAGCCTGTTTAGTGACGGAAACCGGATCTGGGTGCTCGGTGGAAATCGACTTTATGCCTTGTCGCCAGACGATGGCAAGGAACCAGGTGATTCCGAGCCGCAGACCGAAGCTGATCTGGAAAGCGATTAGTTGGTGTTTGATCGGAAGCGTTGATCCAGGCGAATGACCGTTGGTCTTCACCTGGCAATTATTGAATTATTGATTGACCAGTAAGTACAAAAGTCACAGGTGACAACTTGAATTCAATTTGGAAATGGTTGATGGGCGATCAGGCATCGGCTGACGGAACGCCTGAATTGGTTTGGGTGGGTATGCCCGAATCTTGGGGTGTGTTCGTCTTGATCGCGATTGTTCTGTTGATCATCGCTGGTGTTTTCTGGATGTACACTCGAGAAATCGAGACTTGTCCTCGTCCATTGAAAATCCTACTGGGCTGCATGCGTTTCGCCGTGCTGTTGTTGTTGGTGTTGATGTTTCTGCGCCCGTCGATGGTCTTTACTACGAAGAAGGTTATCAAGCCTAACATCGTTATGCTGCGGGATAGCTCCCTTTCATTCAGCCGAAAGGATCGATACCTGGATCCGGACACAGCTGAAAAATTGGCCAAGGCTACCGGACGTGATGCCGAGCGTTTGGCCGAAGGTCAAGCGTCTCGCGGTGAATTGTTGAATGAAGCGTTGCAACACAATCAATCCAAAGTCTTACGGCAGCTGCTGGAAAAAGGGGCTGTTCAATTTGTTGACTTTGCCGAAGTCATAAGTGACTCAGGAGTCCTTCCTGCAACCGACACCAGTCGCCCAGACGATGAACAAGAAGGACCGCGTCAGGTCAGTGTTCCACCGCTGATTGCCAATGGTCGCGGTACCGATATTTCTTATGCACTACGCGAAAAACTCTCAGATTCGGGACGGACCTCGGCTCTCATTTTGTCTTCCGATGGACAGCACAATGGTACCGACGATTTGATGGAGTTGGCCGATCGTGCGCGGGAACTGGATATCCCAATTCACACCATTGGTGTTGGCGATCCGTCGCGACCTAAGAACTTGTCGGTGGACAAGCTTTACATTCGCGAAAAAATTTCGGTCAATGAGCCGTTTGCTGTCGAAGCTTCGATGTACGTCGAAGATTATCAAGAGGACAGTATTCTGGTCGAGTTACTGCAGCACGAGTTGTCGGCCGAAGGAGCGATGTTGGAAGGCGTAGCCATCGATTCAAAAGATGTCGATATTCCCGACGGTGGCGGTCGTTTGCGACACGTCTTTTCGCACAAGGTGCAACAAGCTGGGAACTTCAAGTACACGGTTCGGATCGCCGAAGTCGATGGCGAAAGCAATACCGATGACAACACAAACACTTCTGGCGAAGTGAAAATCGTCGACCAAAAAGTGAAAGTGTTGTTGATCGCTGGTGCCCCGACTTGGGAGTATCGAATGCTGCAACGTTTGTTCCAGCGTGATTCGAACATCGTCTTTACTGGTTGGCTGCAAACGATGGACACCGATCGACCTCAAGAGGGGAACGACGGTGCTCGCATCAGTGAAATGCCAGAGAATTTTGAGGATTTGGCCGAGTACAACGTCATCATGATGATTGACCCGGACCCGCGGTACTTCCCCGATGGTTGGATGGATAACCTGAAACGCTTTTGTCGCGTGAAGGCTGGGGGCGTCTTCTTTATGGCTGGCCCAAAACACACCAACATGTTTGTCACGCTAAATCGGTTGTCCGGTATTCGTGATATTTTGCCAGTGCGGTTCGGTGATGAAGAATTTATCGAGACCAATCAGGTGTTGGCGACGACCTCGAACTCCCGTCCAGGAAAAATGCTGTTGGTGAATCCGAACCTGGGGCACCCGGTGATGAGTTTCGTTAATGACTTCGAAGAGAACCTGCGTTTGTGGAACTTGATGCCAAGTATCTACTGGAGCTTCCCAACATTGTCAGCAAAACCAACGTCGTTGACGTTGATGGAACGTGGCGACCAAATCAACATTAGCGGCAATCAACCATTGCTGGTTGCCGGTCGGTACGGGGCCGGAAACGTCGTGTATATGGGATTCAATGGGACTTGGCGATGGCGACGTGTCGGCACGCGAGCCCAGTATTTTGACCGCTTCTGGATTCAAGTGGTGAACTTTCTGGTCGAGACTCGATCGTTGCAGGGTCAACGACGTGGCTTTATCGACACCGATCGTAATACTTACGAATTGGGCGAAACGATCACGTTGAAAGGCGAGGCCTTGAATGAACGTTTCGAGTACATGGAGGTTCCGGCCTTGGCCGCTCAAGTCATATCCGATGAAGGGCGTGTCCGTGACATCGAATTGAAGTTGTTGCCCGGCCAACCTGGCCAGTACGAGGCTGCGTTTAAGGCATTTAACACGGGAGACTTTCGAGTCAAAGTCGATCTTCCAGGAACGGACGCTAACACCGAAGTCGAAGAAGTGCGGTATGTGGTTAAGCCGCCAAGCGTCGAATCTCGTGGTTACTGGTTAAATGAAAAACAACTTCGCGATATCGCAGACGCTTCCGGCGGTAAATACTTCACTCTGGATCAGCTAGACCAGCTGCACGAACACATTCCACAACTTGAATCTACGTCCTCCTACAGCACGCCGCCCAAACCGCTTTGGGAAGTCAGCAAACGCATTCGGTGGATCGTGTTTTTGTTGCCCGTCGTGTTATTGACGATCGAATGGGCGATTCGTAAGAAAACCAAACTGTTGTAGACAAACGATCTAGACGCACAAACCAAGAAACTGAACCTGGAACGGAACCTTATGTCCAGCTCCACATTACCATCCAAAAAAATTCCACAATCGATCAGTCAGCGTTTGCAGAAATTGCGAGCGGCGATGGGGCGGTTCGTCTTGATCGATGGGCTCAGCAAGCTTCTGTTCATAGCGGTGTTGTTGATACTGGCCGATTTGTTGTTTGATCGAGTGTTCCAGATGGACCTGGCTCAACGAGGCATCATGCTGGTCGTGATGGCTGTCGTTCTGTTGGCTGTCATCTTTTTCAAATTGATCAAACCGTTTTCCAAGAAGGTCAGCGATGACGCTTTGATTTTGCAAGTCGAGAGCAAAAACAAGGATTTGCAAGAGAGTGTCATTAGTGCGGCTCAATTTTCACGAGGCGAGAATTTCGAGCAACAAGGTTATTCTCAATCGATGGTCGATGCCACGATTCGACAAGGTAGCCAGGCCGTCGAATCGGTAAACTTTGGGAAGGCGATTGATGGCGAAGCGTTCGCTAGAAACATGATTATCTTGTTAGCCTCGATTGTTGGTTTGGGTTTCATCGGCTACGGCGTCGCCACCACGGATCTATGGAAGACGTGGTTCAATCGAAACATTCTGTTGACCAATGATCAGTGGCCACGCAACACCAAGCTGGAAATCGTGGGTGTCGAAGATGGCCGGCTTACATTGGCTCGCGGCGAAGATCATCGGCAATTGGTGAAAGTCAATAAAGATAGCAAAGTGACCGACGTCGCAGTCTCAATTGAATTCGACGATGGAAATTCGCGAACCACTCAAGACATGCGTAAGACCGCCGACCTGGAACATTCACTTGTCTTCCGGAATTTGACCAACGAGTTTCGCTTTCGAGCGGTCGGGGGTGACGATACCACGGATTGGGTCGAGGTCAATTTGGTTGACCCGCCTGGTTGGCAAGAATTGAATATCTTCGTCGAGATGCCTGAATACACCGGATTGGGAACGATGCAGTTGCCGCCGGGCGGTGGGCCGCACTCCATTTTGGAAAACAGTACCGTGACTATCAAAGGCAAGTCGAACAAGCCATTGCAAACGGCCAATTTGAAAGTGGCTGACCAGCAATGGAACATGGAAAAAAATGGCGACGATTGGCAACTGAAAATTTCGCCAGAGCAATTGGTCGGTGGAAAATACACGTTTGATCTGGCCGACGAATCGGCTATGAAGTCCAGCCGGCCAACTAGCTTTACTTTCAAGGTGAAACCTGACCGCGCTCCTTCGATTCGTGGCAAGCTGTCGGGAATTGGTGGCTTGGTTGTGCCAAGAGCTCGTGTGCCGATTAGTTATACCGTTGGCGATGAGTTCGCCATCACAAAGATGACGGTCGAGCATGTTTGGACGGGAGCGACCGCAGGGTCAGTGCCTCAAGAGGGCGAAGTTGACCTGACCACGATTGACCCTTCGCTAACTGAGATGTTGGGGACGACCGAAATTCGATCGCTTTCCACAATCGATTTGGAACCATTGAACATTCCAACCAACGTTAGTCTGCGGCTGTCGATAAATGCCTACGACAACAACACGCTAACGGGGCCTGGCAAAGGCAAGCCTCGCGTGTTCCTTTTGCGAGTCGTAACGGAAGACGAGTTACGTCAAGAATTGTTGCGTCGCGAAATTGAACAACGCAAAGCGTTCGAATTGATTTTAGAGAATCAACAAAAACTGATTTATGACTTGCAAGGGATCAGCGATCAAACCAACGCCCAAAACCCCGCCAAAGCCAAGGATGTTTTGGACCAATTGCGTGAAGCCCAACGACGCCAAAAATTGGTCGGTACCAACGCTAGTGTGATCGGGGATCGATTCGAAGATTTCCTGGCTGAAGCGCTTAACAATCGTCTTGATGAATCAGAAAGCGAAGCCGGAGCGTCGCAGTCATACGAGGTGCGATACAACCAAAAGATCGTGCAGCCGATTCGAGAACTGGATCGGCGGCAGATTGCCGAAAGCGTTCAGTTGGTTGAATTAACCCAACGTGCCATCAGCTATGACGCCGGTTCAGGGCAACAGAGCATGGACAAGGCCAATCTAGTCGCGGCATTGAATGTGGCGGTCAACAAACAGAACGAAGTTTTGACCCAGATGCAAAAAATCTTGGAAGCGATGAAGAAATCAGAAACGTATCAGGAGATTATCAACCAGTTGATCGAGATCGAGAAGAAGGAAGAGATCATCAAAAGGTTGGCTCAGGAACGTGGCGATGACGCTGGTGCTGTCTTCGATGACGAGGATGACCTTTTCGAAGATGAATCGATGCCAGAAAACGAAGAAAACGAAGAAGATGACGAAAAGAAGGACTCGGAAAAGGACAAATCAGACGACAAGAATGAATAGCGGACCTGTTAGAATTCCTTCTGTAACCGATCAGAACGGAACTTGGCCCTGAGGTTTCGGTTGAATATTGAAGTCGTCGATTGAATTGAAAAACCAGACATTGAACTTTCGTGTCTAAAAAATGCAGCGTACTGCTGTCATTTTGAGAGTATAAGATTGGTAGATTTCGTTTAGTACTTTTAGACTTTGTGCAATTTGTGCGATCAAAAATATCGTTGGTATGAAAAGAGCGAGGAAGTCATGAGACGTGTGATTGAAAACCTGTTGAAGTGGAACGTTGTAGCTTTGATGGTCTTAGTGGCCCTGCCTCTTTCTGCGCAAGAAAATCGAACCTCTGAGTTGAGCCGTCGGCAAAATGAAGTCCAACGGATGATGGCCGAACTGGAAACCAAGTTCGAAATCATCGCTCAGAAGCTAGAGGAGAATGAACCCGAGCGCGCTAAACGTCTAATCGATGCGCTAAAGCAAGCTAAAGAAAAGCTGATCCAGCACAATATGTCCAGCGTCACAACTCTGCTGGAAGAACGACGGTATGAAGAAGCTGAGGATATGCTGGATGTCATCATTTTGAATGTGCGAGAATTGGTGCAGCTACTGCTGGCCGAAGATAAAGACAAAATGAGCCGGCAGGAAGAGATTGACAAGCTTAAAGAG
This sequence comes from uncultured Pirellulaceae bacterium, assembly GCA_964543985.1. Taxonomy (GTDB): domain Bacteria; phylum Planctomycetota; class Planctomycetia; order Pirellulales; family Pirellulaceae; genus CAJQPP01. Next base: position 24,578 of record CAZJBW010000078.1, read on the forward strand.
TGGCTTGAAGTGATCAATCAACTGAAACGCGAACAGCAAAATCAGACTCGCGAAACTGACAAAATTGCCAACAAAGATCGCACTTTGCAAGAATTGAAGCGGCAAATCGAAGCGGTCGAAAATTTGATCAAGCAACAACAGCAAGTGATCACAGCGACAGATGAAAATGCCGACGAAGGTGTGCGGGCTCTAGATAAAGTTGCCGATCAGCAATTCGACACTCGGCAAAAAACCGAGGAGCTAACCGAAGAGATCGCTGGCGAACCAATCAATGACGCCAGTGACCCGTCCGAAGAATCATCATCGGCAGGCCAAGGGGAAAAGGGCGATGCTAAGAAAGGTGACTCGAAGGGCGGTGATTCCAAGGG
>CAZJBW010000079.1:0-24592 GCA_964543985.1 uncultured Pirellulaceae bacterium
GTAGAACAATTCGAATCCGCGTTTGAGACATATTCGTCGCTTATATTTACCGAGATTGGAAAGTCACTGACAGCGGAACGAGACGTTCTGCATGGTTTCGCCGTTATCGCAGCGCGGGCAGGCCACAAGGAAATGGCCAGAGTGCTGCCAGACATAGAGATTCCACGTTAAAGAGGTTCTGCGACCAGAAGTGATCGCTCCGCCGACAATTCCGACCCTTGCATAGAGGTGAAAAAGGGATGGCCAAAAAAGACAACGTCTTATGATCCACTCGGACGTTTTGCGCTGCAAAAAATGGATCGTGAGTCGGATCGTTTTTGCAATGCTATTTCGAAAATGCGACAACGTGGTTGTCGAATCGAGTTGTTTGCCTTGTCAAAAAAACTGGAATCAATTCTTAGTTCGATAAACCTTCGCTGAATCGATAGTGAGCTTTAACGGTTTCCAGGTCCAGCTTTTCGGTGAGTGCTTTCCATTGGCGATCCAATCCTGCAGTGACCTCGACGGAGTTCGCGCCGTTCAAGACAACTTGGCGAACCGCATCATCCAGCAGTTCAAGATATTGGTCTGATTCGGGAATTCGCAGGACCTGCAAAGTGCGTCGACTGCTGTTAATGGTGGTCATCGTTGAGGCGAACTGTGTGCCGTTCTCGTTGGGGAAATTTTCCCCCAACCATTTGGCGGGATTACCTAGATGGCTTTTCCGAGACAAGCCTGTGTTTTCGGACTCGACAGAAAGGATTGCACTGATTTGTTTACTGGTTATCCATTGAATCACCTCGACGGTATTGCGTTGTTTTTCGCAAGAGGCTGACATGCTGGCCAGCATTCCGGTTCCGCCGATGACGGGTACGGTCAACAGGTTTCCTGAGTACTGGTCTTGCCAACTGCCACGGGAAGCGTCGTAAGACGCGGCGTAGCCGGGTACTAATGCCACCACACTTTTTGGAAAGGAGTCTCCGTCCTGTTGTTGCGGTAACCAAAAAGAATTTAAAGGCGCAAAGGCTATTCCAATGTTGCCCGCCGAGTACTCGCTTAGCAATTCTTTGGGGCTTAACGCTTCGCTGTCCTGCATGTATTTTTGCATCGCATTCAACGATTCTAGAAAGGGCTCGTTGTCGATCAGAGGATCCATGGTCGAGACGTCAAAAAACGTCGAGTATTTTCCAGGGATGCGGATCGCCGAAGCGACATGGCTTAACAGCGAATAGCTGGCCCAGTGATCCGACATTGGAAAGGCGACGCGTGTAGGCACACCTTCGGGCGCGTCTTTAATGGCACGCTTCAGGAACTTGTTAAATTGTTTCCAATTCTTGGGCGGCTTGATGTCTTCTGCCAACAGTTCCTGTCGATAGATGGCGACCCAGTGTGATTGGCCCATCGACATGCCGTATTGTTGGTCGCCCCACGAGACGCCGATACCGCGATCAGCGAACAGTAGTGTGCGAGGCTCGCTATCCTTAAAACGGGTGTTCTCTTCTGTTAACGGGGCCAGCAGGTCACGCGTCACCAGCTCGCCCATCCTGCGCGTGGGGTAGATGACGATATCATTTTGCTTTACGGCGGCGAATTCGCTGTCCACTAAATCCTGCCAACTGATTTCCGTGATCGTGGCGTCACCATTTTCGCGAGCATTGTATTGTCGTTTTAAGACGCTACCAATTTTGTCATCTTCGACTACCAGCACGTTGACGGCGATGCCAACCTGTTCTGTGGTTTGCGTGTCCTGTTGGTTTTCGTCGTCTTCGTTGGTCGAGTTGCAGCCGGGGCTAAGAATAACGACCAAGACAAGAATGAACGTGGCTACCAGAAAATTGCTTTGCCAAGTCGAGCGAGTCTGATTGCGGGCGTGAGTATGCCAATGTTTCATTGGAATTTCGAATGAGAAAATGCATGATATATTTCCCATAGCTTATCTGGCGAATCGTCGACTGCAAACAAGGCGATTCATAAATTCATTGAGCAGCTGTTCAAGCACTCATTCAGGCTATTTCTGACCTGTCTGCTTCGTTACTTTGCTGGTCCGTCAATCAGTGCCGAGCGATCAATTAGATACAAATGTCGCGCCGATGGTTGACGTACTTATAAGAAACGAGAGTTTAGCCGCGAAGGTGTTTGTCACCGGGGTGGGTATCTAGCAAATCCCATCCGCCATTTTTATTCTTCTGACGTTTGCCGGGCCCGGCTGCTTGTGTGTCCGTGGTCACGGGTGTCAGGCTGGCAGTAAATTCGATGGCTGGTTTTCGGCCACCGAACGAATACCAATCTGCGACCAATCGCACGACCGCGTCTCGGCCGACCTGATGGATTCGATCGCCCTTTTGCAGAACCAGTTCTTGGATTCCGGTCCAACCGAACCAGCTGTAGGCGGCCGTATGCGCGGGGATCCAATGAGCCATGCCATCGTGATCGAACAAACAGAATTCGGCCCAGCTGTGGTTGGGCACCCAGACCAATCGAGCAGGTATGCCGACGGCGCGACACATGGCGATAAAGACCCCAGCTCGCTCTTCGCAATCACCTTTGCGAGTCTTAATCGCGTCCCGAACACTAGTGTACTTGCCGGGGATGCCTGCGATGTTTTCCCAAACCCAGGCATGAAAATTCTCAGCCTTTTCCCAAGGGTGAGCGTGGCGGCTGGCGATCGAGTTTGCGATTTCTTTCAAGGCAGAAAAGTCGCAACGAATCCCTGGGCTGTTCCCCAAAGCGTGATCTCGGATTGCCTTGGTGACGGTTTGATCTTTGGGAAACTGGTCCTTTTGGTATTGAGGGCAAAACCGATATAGCTTCATCCGGTACTTGGCGACGGCTTCGACAACCTGGTCACGTGCCAAAGTCGGAGCGTAAACTTGCAATTGGCCAGCAGTTTCACTCAGCTGCACCAATCGCGCTTCGCAGCCATCCGATTTTTCGATCTCGACATTCAAGATTTCTTGTTCTGGGAAAGCGACTGGCGCGACAGTCGTGGACTTTACTTCGCGTGCATCGCCCGCGCTTCGCCAACGAATTCCGACTGAGACATCGAATTCTTGGCCGTCGACGACCGGGCCAGGTTCTTCGGTGGGTTGCTCGTTCCAAATAAATTTTCCGTCGCCAGTCACGGGCGTGATGCTGTGGACGGTCTGATCTTTCGAGCCTGCGGCAAACTGCCAAGAAGGGCTTGCAAATTTCGCGGTAGAGAGACCGACCGTAGTCGCGCCAGCGATTAAAACGTTTCTGCGTGAGATTGTCATGGTGTTGCTCCTAAAGGGCCTTGCCTACACCACATCTTACGGGAATTGGCAATCTTTGACCAATAATTCAGTCTTGAATTCTGGAGAAACCAGAATTGCATCTACGTGGACTGCAAGCTGGAACACGATTCGGTTCGTGCAAAACTGCACGACTGAATTTTGTTGAGCTCATCAAGTCATGTGTTTTACGTGACTACGCAGTGCAGCGGTCGTTTAGCAGGTTTGGTGCGTTCCCCGTGAGCGGTTGGGCTCTAGCCGCGGGTGCGTTTTGCGTCTGAGGAACCGACGGCTAGCGCCCGCCACCTAACGCCTTGATATCACAGAAGCAATAGCCATCGAAATACAGATTTGATTGGAGACTGCAGGGCCATGTTGGCCTTGAGCGCCTTGCTGACACATTCGCATCGCCAGCAATGGCCAACTGTGTTACGTTATTTTGCATGAGCGAGCCCGAAATTGATCTGCGACAATTGCAACAGATGGCACAAGTCAACCGGAAGGTAATTAACCGGTTAAAGGATCGCGTTGCCATTTTAGAAAATGCCGTCGAATTGGTTTGCGATGACCCGCAAATGGCTTGGCTGTATCGCAATCGCAGCGAGCGGATGGACCCCACCGTACCTTTGTTTGCCAAGGGCCGTGCTGGTTTTCATTTAGCCCGATACGAATATGCCTGTCAGTATGCGGGCGGTAAACGCATTGCAGATATCGCATGCGGAACTGGGTACGGCGTTCGCATGCTGGTCGAGCAAGGTAAGGCAGACTTCGTTCAGGGGATCGACGTTTGTCCGGACACCATCAAATACGCTGGGCAGCGACACGGCGTTCCGAACTCACAATTCGAATGTGCCGATGCAGCCGATAATGGCTTGCCCGACGCCTCGTTCGACTTGGTAACTTCGTTTGAGACGCTCGAGCACCTAAACAACGAACAGCAATTATTGTCCGAGTTCGCGCGAGTGTTGCGACCGGGTGGTCAATTGATATGCTCGACCCCCAACGGCTGGGATTTGGCAATCGCGGAACACCACGTGCGAGTCTACAACCGAGACTCTTTTTTGGCGGCCCTAAATGAAAATTTTGAAGTGACCGAACTGTTCAATCAAAATTCGGGCACCGATTTCAAATACAACCATGATCAACCGGCGGGCATCGTGCCATGCACGGATGCCAATCACCATTTGGCTGAGTGCTTTATCGCTGTAGCCAAGAAGAAATAACCGTTTCGTAGTTTGAATTTAATTCTGGGAGAAATTGAAGTGACCGAAAAGTCCGATCGCGATATCGAAAAAACTTACTCGAATTCTGAGTTCGTAGAGAAGCTTCGCCGTTTGGCAGACGCCATTGAAAACGACGAAAAGTTTGAAATTCAAATTGCGGGCGAGCGCATCTACGTACCGGTTCGCGCCACCTACAATATCGAACATGAACGCGAAGACGGCCACGAAGAGGTCGAATTCCAAATTAAATGGGCGCCGGAAGACTAACAGCTTTCAAAAAGCAAAAAGCAAAAAGCAAAAAGCCGAATTCGCAAGAATTCGGCTTTCGTTTTTCGGTGGCTGCCTACATTGATTATTCCGTTCGGAATTTGAGAACCGTTCGATGAACGTACTCGTCGCCCGGGCTAAGCAGCGTGTTGGGAAACGACTCTTGATTCGGTGAGTCCGGGTAGTGTTGAGTCTCCAAGCAGAAACCTGAGTACTGGTCGTAGCCACCACTGGCGGCCTGACCATCTAGCCAATTACCCGTGTAAAACTGCAAGCCAGGTTGGTCCGTGTGCACTTCCATGACTCGCCCACTGGTAGGGTCTTTGGCTGTGGCCGCTAAACGTAGTTGTCCATCCGCATCGCGAATGGCATAGCAAAGGTCGTAGCCTTTGGTTTGCGATAGGCCGGCTGCCTGAACACGTTCGCCGATTTTGCGAAAGCTTAGGAAATCGAATTCCGTGCCAGTGACGTCTTTCAGTTGGCCGGTGGGAATCAATGTGTCGTCGGCAACCAAGTACTGGTCGGCCTGGATCATAAGAGTTTGTTCCAGGTGGTTGCCTGAATCGTGACCGGCCAGATTCCAATAGTTGTGGTTGGTCAGATTAACAGGAGTGATTTTGTCAGTGGTAGCGCGGAATTCAAAACTAAGTTCGTCCTGGTCATTTAGCAGGTAAGTCACTTGGACATCCAGATTTCCTGGGTATCCTTCCTCGCCGTCCTTTGAACGGTAATTGAATTGCACGCCGACCGCGTCTGCCGTGGTTACTGGTTTCGCATCCCAGACCAATTTGTCGAACCCTTGATTGCCGCCATGTAAATGGTTGGGGCTATTGTTGGCGGCCAGCGAATACGACTGACCGTCGATCGTAAACTTGCCTTCTTTGATGCGATTACAGAAGCGGCCGATACTGCAGCCGAAATAGGACGTGCAAGCTTGCCAGCCCGCCATGTCCGGGCACGTCAAAATAATGTTTGCTCGTTTTCCGTTTCGATCGGGCATGTTAAGCGAGCTCATTGTTGCGCCATAGGACAGCATGCTCATGGAGTTGCCTCGCCCGTTGGTGCAGTCGAATTTCAACACCGTTTGCCCATCTGCGGTTTTTCCATACACGGATTGCACGACGGTCCGATTAGGCATTTGGGAGGGCAATTGGGAGGTCGTGTCGGAATGGTCCTGGCTAGGTTGATTTTCCACTTGATTGGTGCTTGAGGGCATCTTCGGGAGTGTCTGGGTGTTTGTGAGTGCCGTTTGTGCGGAAATGAACAGCGAAATTGCGAATATTCCGACGCAAGGAAGTGGATAGCTCATTTTGAAAGTCTCCGGTAGAGCCTACAATAGGTATGGGTGAAGAACGGCCTAATTAGATCTAATTGGTAATTGTTGTAGCAAGAGGTCGTGCTATCAATCACCGGTCTACTTGGCGTCGAGCACTAGGAGTGCACGAGGAATTTTTTCCGCAAAATGTTCACAGTACGTGAAACATCTCGGTACCAGATGGAGCACACAATTTGGCCCAAATTTTAGAGAACTCGAACCCAAATACTGCGCGAGTCGTTCATGAATTCGACTGGAGCGCAATATTGCAGGACCACGACCGTTGGTTAAGGTCCATCGTTTATGCTCGGCTTGGCGAACCCCAAGCGGTGGATGACGTGATGCAGGAAGTTGCCTTGGCAGCTGTCCGCCAGTCGGCACCAATCTTGGATCGCAACAAAGTCGCCCCTTGGCTATATCGTCTAGCTGTTCGTCAAACGTTGCTGTACCGTCGAAAGATGGGTCGGTCGCGGAACTTGACGAAACGGTATGCCGACCGATATCAACCATCGGAAAATGATACACGCGAATCCGGTCCGCTGGACTGGTTGCTTTCATCGGAACGGCAAACTCAAGTCCGTTACGCGATGCGACAGTTGCGTCCTTCCGACGCGGAAATACTCATGTTGAAGTACGCGCAGAATTGGAATTACCATAAGATCGCAGAGCACCTTGGCATCAGTCACAGCGCTGTCGAGGCTCGACTGCATCGAGCTCGTGCTCGACTGAGAAAAGAGTTGTTGGCTATTCAGGCTATTGAGGAAACGAAATGACAAATCGTTCAGACTCCGTCGACTGGGAGGAGTTGGACCGCTTGATTGACCGTCGTTTATCGAAATCGGAATACGATCAGCTGTTGAAGCAAATTGAATCTGATCCCAACGGTTGGAAGAACTGCGCCTTGGCCTTCCTTGAGCATCAAGCCTTGGAACACGAATTGTCGTTGTTTGCCGCTGACCCCGATTGCGATTTGCTGCCTTGTATGGATTCGCCATTCAGCAACGAGCCAACGCCCGCTGCTACTAAATTGGCTTCGGCAAAAGGGTCGGTCGCTACGATGGTCGGGTGGCTATCGATGGCCGTGTGCGTGATGGTAGGCTTGGCCTTGGGATTTACTTTGCAGCCGCCTAGAGATAATGATTCAATCGATAATGATTCAATCGTAATCAACCAAGCGGCTGGATCGTCAGACGATGTGGTGGCCAGCACAGGCCCACTTAACGAGACCCAAGCCTTAGCCAAGCAGCCCAATGCCAACAAAAAGAGATGCCCGCAAGGCTACTCTAACAATCGCACAAACCACTTGAATGTGCGTCAAAAACGACAATGCATCGAAGACTGCCAAGATTTCTTCCAAGACGATATGACGTTTGACGAGTTATATACTCAGTCGGATTAACTTAAAAGAATTCAGTTTGCAAATTCAGTTTTGCATTAGCGCATAAAAAGGACGCCCACCGACGGGCGTCCTTTTGTTTTGCTTGATTGCTTTTATAGTTTCTTGCAGCTACCAAATCTTAATGCGTTCTTCGGCTGGCTTGTACAAACGATCGCCGGGCTTCACGTCAAACGCTTTATAAAACGCTTCGATGTTCATCACGGGTCCGTTGGCACGGAATTCGGATGGCGAGTGAGAATCGGTCAGCAGGCGATTGATCATTTCTGCTTCTCGATACTTGCGACGCCAGACTTGGCTCCAACCAAGGAAGAAGCGTTGGTCGCCTGACCAGCCAGCGATTTCCGGAGCTTTTTCCATTCCTAAAGACAGGTGGTAGGCTTTGAAAGAAATCTCCAGACCAGAAAGGTCTGCGATGTTTTCGCCCTGCGTCAATTCGCCATTCACTCGTTTGCCTGGCAGTGGTTCATAGTCACTGTACTGCGCGATCAGTTTGGCTTTCAGAGCATTAAAGGCTGCGCGGTCTGCATCGCTCCACCAGTTGCGTAGGTTTCCGTCGCCATCAAATTGGCTACCGGAATCGTCGAAGGCGTGGCTGATTTCGTGCCCGATAACTGCCCCAATGGCGCCGTAGTTCACTGCGTCGTCGGCTTCCACGTTAAAGAACGGCTTTTGCAGAATCGCCGCTGGAAAAACGATTTCGTTTTGAGTCGGGTTGTAGTAGGCGTTAACCGTTTGAGGTGTCATGCCCCATTCGCTTTTGTTGATCGGTTGGCCCAACTTACTAATCATGCGTTCGTATTCTACGGCGGCTGAGCTCTGTAGATTGGCGAAAAGATCGTCGGCGGTCACGTTCAGACCGCTGTAGTCACGCCACTGATCGGTGTAACCGATCTTCGTAGTGATCTTCGACAGTTTCTCATTGGCCATGGCCTTGGTTTCGTCGGTCATCCATTCCAGTTCATCGATGCTCTGGCCGAAAGCCGTCAGTAGGTTATCAACTAGTTTTTGCATTTTCTGTTTGTTTTCTTCAGGAAAATGCTCTTCGACATACATGCGACCAACCACTTCACCAAGCACTCCGAAGCTTCCGGCGCCAGCACCGGCGATCAGGCCTACGCCTTCTTTCCAGCGAGCTTTGGGTTCTTCGATACCAGCCAATGCTTTGCTGTGAAAATTGAAATGAGCGTCGACGAAGTCTTTTGACAGGACCTCGGCGTAGCTATCCACCAAGTTGAAAACCATATAGTGTTTCCAGGCGTCAACAGATGTTTCCTTGATGATGCCATCCAGCGCTTGGAAGAAACTGGGGGTCATGACATTTATTTCTTCAATCGACACGCCAGAGTTTTTGAAGTACGAAATGTAATCGATGTTGGTGCCAAGTTCGTTTGCAAGATCAGAAACTGCGAAAAGATTGTAGCGAGCGTTAGGGTTTCGCAGCTTCACGCGAGGCCATTGGGCATCGGCCAGTTTCGTTTCAATTTCCAGGATTGATTCACCGTGTTGCGTGTCCTGGAACTCGATCAACTCAAACAACCGGTTGATGTAACTAACCAAGGCTTGCTTGGCTTCATTGTATTTCTCGTTGTCTTCCAAGTAGAAGTCGCGGTCTGGCAGCGAGGTGCCGCTTTGGACGATCGCCGATAGATAGCGACTTGAGTTTTTGGCATCGACCGTGACAAAGAAACCGATGGGACCTCCCACGCCGATTGTTTGAAGGTGGGCAAAGTGATTCACGATGTCTGCGTGATTATCCAGCTCCAGGATCTTTTTCAGTTCAGCTTGCAACGGCGAGAAGCCTAGTTCTTCAATCCGTTCGGTGTTCATGAAGCTCTTGTAAAAGTCGCCGACCTTTTGGGCGTCAGAGCCTTTTGGGTGCGAGTCCTTGCCCGCCTGAACAATGATGTCGCGGATTTGTTTCTCAGCGTTGTCCGCCAAAACTGAAAAAGAACCGTAGTTGGATTTGTCGGAAGGAATCTTTGTGTCGTTCAGCCAGATTCCGTTGACCGCGCGGTACAGATCGTCCTGAGGGCGAACGGAAGTGTCGAAGTTTTGACGGTCTAGTGCTTTGTCCGATTGAGCGTGTCCGACTGAAGTCAGGACTAGCAAACCGAAAAACAGTACACCACAACTGATATATCTCATCATGGGTCTCTTTGGTTAAGAAGTTGAAGTTTTACATCGACCCGTATTCTGGCACGAATTGGGTAGATCGTCCAAGGTGTCGCCCGCGTCAGTTAGCGAGCTAATGTTTCTTTTTTGTTTTCTTGGGGCGGCGTGGGTCGCTGACGCCATAGGCCTCGACCTCGAATGGGTTGTCTAAATAAGGATTCTTTCGCCTCAGCCACATTATCAACGACCAGCCAAAATAGGCTGGCAGAAAAAAGGGGCCCCATCTTTCGTATTGCCTGACGTGGACGTGTTCGTGTTCCCGGCTGCGATCCAGCATCTCGGGCGTTTGGCCAACGATCGTGTGGCCTAAGGTCATCGCTGCCATGCTGCCTGAAGGGGTCCGCTTTAAAAAGAAGGCCACCAATCCACCATAGAACTCAATGCAACCTTCACGCATTTGGGCACGGCCGCCGAAGCACATTGAGCACATGCCAAATACGATGCCCAGTAAAGAATTTGGCGAGGCCCATAGGACCAACAGGGCTTTGATTATGGTGCGAAACATGCGGCGGACGAAAAAATTCAAAGTTTTGAGTGTTAGAAGGTAACGATTAGCGGGTTTCCGGGCCACCAACAAAGGGCTGTTGATTCCCGTAAACGGTTCGATTTGCTGGCAATCTGAACTTTGTGGAGGCGTTTTTTTGTGAACGACTTTGGACGATTATCCTAGCAAACTATCTCGAAAAGTCCTGTCACAGCAAGGATTTTGGTGCGATTTCGGATCAATTGATAGCACCACCGGTAACCTTGGAATTCGGAAGTCATTACCATTAGAACTTACGGACACTGTCGAAATTGACGAAAAATGAAAAGAGGCGTCAGGGAAATTTTGACGTCGCCGATGGCGGATGGCAACAGCTGGCCGCTGCCAGAAAAAACTCAGAGAACGGACTTTCTGATGCTGCACTCACCCAACAAAAGAACTCGTTACAGATTCTTTGGATTAATCGCGGTCGTGTTATGCGCGACCTTTCTGCTGGACTGGCCGGCGATCGCTTGGCCCGATTCTGACAATGACTTGGAGACGCTTCGCCGCGTGCAAGCCAAGGTCCAAGAAGTTGCTCGGAAGAACATGAATGTCGTTGTCGCCGTCACCGATGGTGTTGGCTACGGCAGCGGTGTGATCGTCAGCGAAGACGGCCTAGTGTTGACGGCAGGTCACGTCATGTTGACCGGCGGCACCGATTTCCGAGTCATCTTTCCCGACGGTCGCGAAGCTAAGGCGGAATCGTGGGGACGAAACCTGGATGTCGATGCAGGTATGGTGAGAATTATCGAAGCGGGTCCCTGGCAGCATGCTGAAATCGGTGATTCCAGCTCGCTTCAAAAAGGGGACTGGTGCGTTTGCTTGGGCCATTCCGGGGGCTATGAACTTGGTCGTCGTCCACCGGTGCGTGCCGGACGAGTGGTCGATTTCGAACCCGATCAACTGATTACTGATTGTCCGTTGATCGGCGGAGATTCTGGCGGCCCGTTGTTTGACCTGGAAGGCAAAGTCATCGGGATTCACAGTTCCATTGGCAGCTCGATTATCGAGAACCGTCATGTGGCAATTGGGACTTTTAAGAAACATTGGGCTCGAATGATCGCTGGCGAAAAATGGGGACAGTTACCCGAACTAGCCGGTAAGAAATCCGATCCTCAAAATCCCGACTCGGGCAACAACAACGGGCCCAAGCCATCGATGGGGATCCGCATTGATCGTGCATCCGATCGAGCTCGCATTTTACTAGTCCACGCTGGTGGTGCTGCCGAAGCCGCCGGAGTAATGCCGGGTGATATCGTGGTTGTGTTTGACGAGCACTACGTTGACGATTCGCAACACTTGATCGAGTTGATTGCGCAACGCCAACCAGGCGACACGATTCAGATGACCGTAAAACGCGGGGGTAGCGAACTGCCCTTGATCGTCATCTTGGGTCAAAGATAGGAAACTGTGGCATCTGCCATGACGCAAAGATTGCGGAGCTAGAACGATAGAGCGAGGGGGAGAACAATGCGTCTGAAAGTCAAGATTGCAAAACAATTCGTTGTCGCAATCCTATTGGTTTGCTTGTGTGGGTGGGTTGCACCTGCCGCTCAAGGGCAACAACTGTCGGATGAGATGCGCGAGATCTACAACGAAATGTTGCCGCGTCTGAACAAGGACTTGAAACAGAAGGTTCTTGAGGCATTGGAACAGGAACGCGATTACCTGGAATTGACGCCTGATCAATTCAAACGCTTTCGCGATCATCCAGCCAACCCATTCGAAGGTTGGGACGGCATTGACCCGGACTCGATCGACGGAATCATCAGGTTGCAGTTCGAGACTCAGCCAATTCGCAGTCGTGAAGCTGGCAAGTACGAACGGCAATCTCCCAACTTGCTGCGACAAAATCAATCCACTGTCGCCCAGGCGGATCTAAGTACGGTGGTTGTGACCAACGGTAAGGTGCAAATCGCTTTAGGGATCGTGGTGACCCCGGACGGGCACGTCTTGACCAAGCTAAGCGAAATCGAAGAGCACGAAAAACTGTTTTGCAAATCAACCAATCAGCAAAACTGGAAGGTCGAAATCGTTGAACGGAACCAACGTCACGATGTCGCGATCTTAAAGATTCCAGCTGGAGTATTACCTGTCGCTCAGTTTGCCACCTCGCAACCTGAAATCGGTGCGTTTATGTTTTCGACCAACGCCCAGGGAGTCCCGATGGCAATGGGCGTTTACTCGAACCCACCCCGTTCCTTGATCGGCAAAAATCAAGCCTTCCTTGGCGTCAAACCTGTGGATGATCCTGCCGGAATTAAGGTCGTCGAGGTGACTCACAATAGTTCGGCACAAGAGGCTGGTTTGTTGATCGGGGATATCCTGACCGAGATCAATGGCGTGCGTTTGGAATCTGTGCAGTCGCTGGTAAACGAAATTCGTAAAAACGAGCCCGGCGATAGTGTGGTGGTTGGCTTTCGACGTGAAGGCGTCGAACGGCAGGCGACCGCGATATTGGCAGGCCGAAATGTGGGTGGTCCCACGGCTGATCGCTTCCGACAAATGAATACCTTTGGGGTGATTCAAAGCGAAAGACGTGACGAATTCCCTTTGGTGTTTCAACACGATACACCGTTGGTCCCAGAACAGTGTGGTGGTCCCGTCGTAAATTTGGATGGTCAAGTCATTGGCATGAACATCGCTCGCGGTGGTCGCGTCGCCAGCTATGCGATTCCGGCTGACCATTTGCAGTTGTTAGTCCGCGAAATGTTGCGTACGAACGTGGCATCGAATGATTCCGGCAACGAAGGAAAATAACTGGCCCACGCTTCGACGCACGGGCATGACAAGTGTTATCGGGTCTATGATGACCCGAGCGTCCGGTTGAGATTCTAATTTTCGCGAGCTTTAATGTTGGCGATAATGGCCTCCAGTCGCTCTTTGAAGTTTCCGGAGCGAGGAGCGTTCTTGAGAATAGTCAAAGGTTCGATCGATTTTTTCGTGCCGATCTCTTCCAGGATCCTGGCAGCATCGTGAAAAATCACCCAGGATTTATGACCCAGCACTTCGATCACCGCGTCTTCGGCTTTCGATCCGCACATCTTCAAGACTCGCACCGCGTGGTGGCGCTCACCGTTATCACGACTCTGTAGCTGGACTGCATACTTTTCGATTAACGCATCGTTCGCCAAACCGGGCAGAAATTCGCCAACCTCTTCATCGAGTTGATTGTTCTGGTTCATGGTCCAGGCCAGCATTTCGCCGTCGTCTTCAGTGAATCCCATTCGTGACATAACTTCGAATGCACCATGATGGGCACTCAGCATCTTGCTACAGGCCTCAAACAGCGCGGCTTTTTTCGATTGACCAATGTCCGACATTTCAAGCAAGTAGTCGACCGCGTTCAGCTTCACATCAAACCCAACCCCTTCATTGATGTCAGCAATACAGGCGTCCACAAGTAATCCCTGTTCGATGTTCCTGTTTTCTAATTCCTCGCGTACGAAATTTCGGACCAACTGATCTTCGTCGTTCAAAAACTTGACTAATCCATCTTGGTAATCAATTTCAGCGACGGCCTTGGCCAACGAGTACTCAAACCCATCGTAACGGAGTGGCAACTTCTGCTGATTCTTGTATGCATTTATCAGCATAGAACCATCTTCAATCGACAAGTGCTTCACTAGCAACTGCTGAGCCTCTGCTTGCCTGTCAATGTCGTTGCACAGAAAAATCAGTCCGGCAATGATCGGAGTTCGCTTTTCAGATCCGATTGAATCCACACTGGAAAGCCATCCCATCGCAGCGTTTTGTTGGGACCTATCAAATCCGGCCAGGTAACTGGCGACTTGCGTCTCATCGACAGGAGCGACAACAGGAGCAGTTTCGACGATATCATCTTCGTTGCCGGAAATTCGATCCGGTCCGGGGCTCCGCAACTGAAAACTGTCGTCGTCTATTCGCACATATTCGATTTGCGAACCCCATCCATCTGTCCCAATCAGATTCAACTCTGGCAAGCTTCCGTTGACCCGCTTGCTTTCCAACAAATTGTTCTCGCTGGAATCAAGTGAGTAGCGTGTGATATAAGTCGCGAATGCGTTTTGTTCCAAACCGACTGACTTACGATTACTTTTTCGAATCCTCTTGATGGCTTTTTTGAATTCATAGTCGCTACCGCGAAACTGTTCATCGTCGATAACCCGCTGCAAGACCGGAATTGAGCGTGGCGTGCCGATGCTGGCCAACAAATCCAGATACTCAGATGAATTGAGTGGTTTTTCTGTAACCCTGTCAAGCAAATAGGGTTCAACAATCGACCCAAACTTCTTGATCTGCTCTTGAGTGCGATCGACATGACGCATAAACCCCAACGATTCAACTAGTTGGGGAATCACCCTGATATCTCTCAAGCGAACCAGCTCTTCAATTGCTCGCCTGGACAACGGTTGGTTTTTCTCCTCACTCAACTGCAACAGGAAGGGCGAGTCCACATACGTCCATCCCCATTTGGCCAGTAATTCAAACGCAGCTTCAGAAAGATCGGATGAATTTCGCCAACGCTGACCAGTGTTTCGAGATGTTATTTCGAAAATGTTCAGAATGGAAGTATCGAAAGCGGGAGCCTTGACCGAATCGGGATCGACCACGATTGTTCGCAGTGGACCGGTCGCTTGAATTTCAGTCAGCCAGTCCACTCTCTGCAGCGAATTCAGCCGTTGGATTGCGTATTCAATCCGGTTGGGATTTTGCAGATCTTTGGCGGAATAAAGTCCCATCAAGGAATCACTGGCGAAGAACTGTCGATACTTGTTCAGAGCAGTCTTGCGCACCGATTCGCTGGGGTGATTGAGCAGAGCAGCAAACCCGTCACCCAGACTTTTGGCATCGAAAATTGTCATCAGCGCTTCGGCGGGACCCACGTCATCCGCGAACGAAGCGACTTTTACCAACTGGTCCAGCTGATCGGGCACAATCCACTTCCGCACAATCCGTTTTGCCTTGGCCGTATATTCATTTTTAATTAAAAACGGCAAAGTCAATTCGACAATCCTTGCCTTCTGTTCGTCAGTAGGGGTTTCGGTTGTGGAACTCAACCATTCGACAGCCGCCACCCGCCGCATTTCACCAGGAGACTCCAGATACCTGATCGCCTCGCCGATCGACTTCGGCAATGAATCAGCGGGCGGTGTTGTTCCGGGCCTGGGCTTGATATCAAGACTCGGAAACGGATTGAAATTGTTCGCTGCACCGGCAACTCGGTCACCCGCGTTTTGAAACGACCTGACTCGTTCCGTCTGCCAGACGTCGTCCGCATTTTCCCAAATACCATCTGGCCCCGCGCTGCGAATCACAAATTCCGATTTCGAATTCTGTTCGTAGCGAATTTCTTTTCCCCAGGCATCTCGATTCGAGCTTAACAGTCCTCGCCCTTCATCGTCATTGGGCAAGCGGTTTTGTGACTGGGCATGAGCGACCACGTGTTGAGAAACGTGATCAAGTGTTGAGCGAGTATCCTGGATGCCTTCACGATCCACTCCCTGATCTTCATCGCCGCGGTTCATAAAGTTGACGGTTCCATTGATGTCACCTTCAACTCGACCATGAATGTTAACGAAATTCGCCAACTTTACGTTCAAATCGCCTTTGATAACGGCGTCCGGTCCAATCGTGAGCATATTGCCAATGAAGTCGAGATCTCCGTTGACGAATCCGTCAATGTCGCACGAGTTTCCAATCACGGCAAGATTCGCATCGATGTCACCTGAAAAACTGGCGACGTTGCAAGTATAAACCCGGTCCTCGTTAATCGTTCCTGATTCATTAACCATCATATTGACAACACGACGGTATCCTCGTTGCGTGTATTCGTAAGTCGGATCGTTGCGGTTCAGCCATCCACGGAAAGCCCAGATGACAACGCACAAGCCAACTACCAACAAAACACCGACTACCAAAAACACAGCCAGCGCGGTCTGCCAACCGGAACTCTTTTTTGTTGGACTGTGATTGGCGGCATGATATTGAGGAATGCCTTTAATATTTTGAGGAATGCCTTTAATAGAACTTGGGGCATACGGCGGGACCTTGCCCTCAACAGATGCAGCCGACTGGGGCGAAGTGATTTTGGGCGGAGTTGCAGCGGACGTTTTCGCTGCTGGAATCTGGTAGATGGCACCACAGGCTGGACACTGCACCTGCTGACCGGCCTGGCTGGATTTAACCCGAAATTTGGACTGACAAGTGCACAAGATGTCCATTATTTATTCCTCTGAAGTCATTAAAATCGCCAAGTATCCAGCCAAATGCCTTACGCAGTATTGTCAATTTAATTTGTTCGTCCAACCAACACCTTTATTATACTTTCTCTGCGAATTCGAATAATTTTCAGGAAACTAAGACGTTTCTCAGGGAGAAGCCAAAGAAAACAGCCTCAAATCTGATGATTTGAACCGTATTGGGATCAGTTGTTAGGGAGGAGGTAGTGCAGCGCTTGCGAAAGGTTTGGTTCCGCTTTGACTTCACAGCAGCAAACTGTCTCCCGTTTTGCTCGACCAAATGTGGAGAGGGAATAATGCAAACGCTACGTATTAATTTTTGCTAGTTTGGTTGGATTCAGAGTCTTGGGAATTGCCAAACGTGGCCAAGTAATTGCAAAGTGACAAAGATTTATGCGGCTAAAGAAACATCCGAGTCTTTTGTCTTTAGGAGCCATTGGTGATGCGTACGGTTTTTGTTTTGAGTTCGCTGCGCCGGAGTTTGTCGCTGCGAATAACGACTTGAGTTACCATCAGCATCCCGAGTTTACCAATGTGGTCCCGGGATCTTACTCGGACGACACTCAAATGCAGTTGGCGCTGGCCGAGTTGATTGTCAGTGGAGATGCGTGGACGCCTAGTTCGATTGCCAAACAATTTGTTCGAACCTACAAACGTGACGCTCGGCCAGGATATGCTCGCAGGTTTCGCGGGCTGTTGGACGACGTATCAGACGGGGATGAGTTACTGGCGCGAATCAATCCAGACAGCGAAAGAAACGGCGCGGCCATGCGAGCCTCCATCATTGGGCTGTACCCGGATTTGCTGACAGTGAAACGACTGGCCGCCATGCAAGCCGCCGTGACTCATAATACTAAGGGTGGCATCGATTCAGCAGTTGCTACCGCCTTGATATGCAATTACTTGTTGTACGAACGCGGTCCGAAAGATGATCTGAGTTACTTTCTATCGCAACATCTACCGGCTTATGACTGGAATCAACGCTGGCAGGGGGTGGTGCCAGTCCACGGAATCTCAACGGTGCGTGCCGCTTTGGTGGTCTTGCTAAGTTGCCATTCGTTATCCGAGATTCTTCGATTTTGTGTGGCATTCACGGGCGATGTGGATTCGGTCGCCACCATCGCTTGTTCCTGTGCTGCGGTTTGCGATTCCATTCAAAAAGACGTTCCTGATGTTCTTTGGAACAGGTTGGAACAAACCGAATACGGTCGAGACTATTTGGAAGAGATGGATCGGCGAGTTTGGCAGCGAATCGCATTAAGTGTTTAGTCGACTCGGCTTCGACCTCGCCCTAAGGGGCTAGTTCCTCGATCGAACTGGGCCATTCGTCTTTAAGCAGACGCGACAGTGAACGGTCGGCAAGTAACTTGCCATTGGTTTGGCATCCGGGGCAATAATTCCATTCTCGTTCCGAAAACCGGATCCTTTGCACTTTGACATTGCAAACAGGGCACGGCTGTCCGAACTTTCCATGCACGGCCATCTCCGGTCGAAAGGCGGTTACCTTTTCCGGGAAAGCGTCTTTGGTTTGTTCGATAAGACGTTGCCGCCAGTTCTGCAAAGTTGTTTGAATTGCAGCAAACAATTTCTCGATCGATGGTCTCTTTAGCTTGTTGGTGCGTGCGAACGGCGACATGTCAGCCGCATGCAGAATCTCGTCCGAGTAGGCATTGCCGATTCCGTCAAAG
This sequence comes from uncultured Pirellulaceae bacterium, assembly GCA_964543985.1. Classification (GTDB taxonomy): domain Bacteria; phylum Planctomycetota; class Planctomycetia; order Pirellulales; family Pirellulaceae; genus CAJQPP01. The sequence continues at coordinate 18,042 of CAZJBW010000079.1, forward strand.
ATTGTTGGATCGATCAAGGCGAGCTTAACTGTTTTGTTGTGTTGCAAAATGCGTTTCTCGAAAGCGTCGATATCACATCGGGTTACGTCCAAACCACCTCGATCAAATTCCTCCAAATTGCTTGCCTGGCGGACGACATGCAGTGACGCTCGCTTTTTCTTGCCAGCTTCGGTCAACATTAGCGAGAAGTCGTCAAACTGAAAAACGGCTAAGTCTGTTTTTGAACAAGGTAACGCACCGGGCTTTCTACGATGGTAGCGACCGCTGATCATCAGGTGAAAAACCAGGAACAAGTCGTTCGACAGGTGCCACACGATTCGCTTGCCGATTCTAGAAACGGATTGAATCTGTTGGCCAATTGCCTGATCCATGGGCGGGTCAAAGGTTCTCAACAGGAATGGACTTTTGACGACAACATTTCTGATTTCTTTTTGGCAGATGTGAATTCGCAAAGCATGCAGGTACAATTCAACGTCTGGGTATTCAGGCATGCGAGCAATTAGTAATGAAAAAAGCAGATCATTCAACGGACCGAGCATCGATCACTCGGTTTCAACAGATCGTCAATGTCGGTCCGGCCTTTGAAGAGGATTTTCGAGTACTGGGAATCAAATCACCTCAAGGATTGATTGGGCGTGACCCTTGGCAATTGTATCGAAAACTGTGTACCAAAACCAAATGCTTTCACGACCCATGTGTTTTGGATACGTTTCTGGCCATTGTTGATTTCATGAACGGTAACCCGCCAAAAATTTGGTGGAAATATACCTCAAAGCGGAAAAGTGAATACTCGCAGAAGGTTGATAAGCTGAAGAAGCAGTTGCAACGGGCGGATTGAGGCCCGGCAGAGCAACGCATCGTTCTTATGCGTCAGTACGATCAATGCGGCCAGAAATATAGACGTCGTCTTCTATAGTTTCAGTTCGCATTTCTTTCAGCCGCCAGCCGTCGCCGATCTGCGAGACTCCCCTGCCTGCAATTGGTGCGATCGATTGTTGTCCACCAATCATGCGGTTGCCGATAAAAATATGGCATTCGTCAATCTGTCCGATATCGAAAAGTGCGCCCATCAAACCGCTGCCGCCTTCGACAAGGATGTTGGTCATCTTGCGTTGGCCTAGTTCAGTTAGGGCCGCTTGCAGACGATCGCTGCGATCAGCAGCTTTGTTGACGATGACTTCACATCCAGCGGACTCCAAATGGTTTCTCTTTTTTGGATCGGCTGCATTGCTCGAGAAGATCAACGTCGGCACCTGCCGAGCAGTCTTCGCGAGTTGACTATCTAAGTCAATCTTCAGTTGCGAATCGAAAACAACTCGATAGGCAGTACGTTTTCCTGGCGGGCGAGCTGTTAGCAAAGGGTCGTCGTTGATGGCCGTATTGCTGCCTACAACGACCGCGTCCATGCGACCGCGTAGCTGGTGAACGACTGCTCGGCTGGCCTCGTTGGTAATCCATTGCGAGCTTCCGCTGGCCGTGGCGATTTTGCCGTCCAAAGTCATGGCCCATTTGGCCACCACCCAAGGACGTTGGAACTGGATCAACTTTCGATACGGAGCGTTTAGCGATTCAGCTGATTCGCGGAGCACACCTTCGGTGACTGAGATACCAGCCTGTTTCAATTTTTCAATGCCCTGGCCAGCCACAGCAGGGAACGGGTCCGTTTGAGCAACAACGACTCGTCCGACTTGCGCCTCGATCAATCGGTCGGCACAGGGAGGCGTCTTGCCAAAATGCGAGCACGGTTCCAGTGACACGTAGGCCGTGCAGCCTGCTGGTGATTCTTGGCAGGCTTCGATCGCGTTGACCTCGGCATGTTTTCCGCCAAACTGACGATGGAATCCGCGTCCGATCTCTTGATCGTTTCGCACCAACACACAGCCGACCATCGGATTGGGCTCGACTAAGCCCTGTCCCTGTGCGGCAATTTCAATAGCCAGTGCCATCCAGTGTTCATCACGTTCCGAATTTTCCATTCGCTGCGTTTAACCTGTTAGCTTGTTAGCCACTTTTCGAGTGTCCCAGTACTGTCTCCGAAAGCGGTCGCATCGCTACCCGAATGCCGGAGCATCGTCAGATACAGATTCGTCAGCGGAGTTTCATTGGGAAGGCGAATGTGCTTGCCGGTTTCAAAGAGGCCACCAAAATCGCCAATGGTCATGATCGGCAGAGCGTCATGTGCGTGGCGGTTACCGTCAGCGATACCGCTGCCGTACAAGATGGTGCAGTTGTCCAACAGCGTGCCTTCGCCCTCGGGGATCGATTGCAATCGCTCTAAAAAGTAGGTGAACAATTGCATGTGGTACAAGTTGATCTTGCTGATCTCGGCTTGTTTTGCGGAACTGTTCCCGTGATGTGACAGGTCATGATGCCCATCCTTCACACCGATTTTTCGATAGCTACGATTGCTGCCCGCGTTGGCGTACATGAACGAAAGGACTCGGGTCGAATCCGATTGATAGGCTAACGCCATGACATCGTACAACAGTTTCATGTGTTGTTCGTAATCGCGAGGGACCCCTTCCGGCCGTGGGTAATCGGGGATGTCTTGTTCGACTTGGTCCAACTTTTCGGTTTTGAGAAGTCGTTTTTCGATATCTCGAACCGCATGTAAATACTCGTCCAGTTTCCGACGGTCGTCTGAGCCTAGTTGATGGTGAAGTTTTTTGGCATCGCTGCGAACGAAGTCCAGAATGCTTTGACGGTACAAGCGTCGTCGCTGTGATTGCTCGATCGAGTTCTGTTCGTCTCGCGTTCCAAACAGACGATCAAACAATGCGGACGGATCGACTTCTTTAGCGACAGGGCTAGTCGACGTCCGCCACGAGATGTTGCTGGTGTAAACGCAGCTGTAACCCGAATCGCAACGACCGGCAGGGGCACTACCTTCCATACCAACTTCCAACGAAGACAGTTTGGTTTCGCCACCGATTTGATTCGCCAGGATTTGATCGATGGATGGCCCGTTAAGGATCCCAGCCCCGTCAGTTTTGCGAGGATGAGCGCCTGTTAAAAACGACGCCACACTGCGTGCATGATCACCCGGTCCGTCGCCATGAGCGCGGGCTCCGTCCAATGTTAAACCGCTTAGTACGTTTAATCGCGAGCGAAAATTGCCCAGAGGCTTCAGGGTTGCGGGCAATTCAAAGTCAGCCCCGCTTTCCTGCGGCGTCCAATCGGGCATGTGCATCCCGTTTGGCAAGTAAAAGAAAGCGGTACGCTGCGGCGCAGTTTTCATCGCCCCGTTGGCGGAAGCTCGGACGGTTGGTGACATGATGTTAAGCAACGGCAAAGCCATGGCGGCACCCGTTCCACGTAACATCGTTCGGCGACTAATTGTTTTGTTCATCGGCGGATGATTCCTCCGTCGGTATCGACCATGTTTGTCTTCTGGACAGAAACGGTTCGCTAAGCACGATCTGTTCAACGATTTGAGAGAACTTCAAGTTGTTCTGTAGCGCGTCTTGTGCAATCCCATCTATGATACAGTCGTCAGACGAGATTGGGCCACGACCGATCGCGTAAACGAAAAGTTTTTCCACAACACAGCGAATAAATGCTTGACGATATCGCTGTGCAATCAACTTTTGCAGCTCGACCACAGAAGTGAATTCGGCGCCGCCCGGCAATTGGCCAGCGGAATCGATCGGTAGCCCTTGATCATCCGTACGGAATTTGCCGAAACCGTCATAGTTTTCCAGTGCGAATCCCAGCGAATCCATTTTGTAATGACACGACGCACAATTTGGATCAGCGCGGTGCTGTTCCATTCGTTCGCGTAACGAACCGGTCAACTCTTCTTGCGAGTCCAGCTGCGGGACATCGGGTAGGGCAGGGGGTGGAGGCTCGGCTAACAAGTTTTCTAAAATCCACTTGCCTCGTTTTACGGGCGAAGTCCGCGTGGGGTTGGAAGTCAACGTTAAGAAACTGGCGTGAGTCAACAAGCCGCCTCGGTTTGTCGAATCCGTTGGAACGCGAACGAATGTTCTTTCCCGCAACCCATCGGTTTCCATTCCGTAGTGACGGGCCAACGTTTTATTGACGTAGGTGTAGTCGGCGGTCAACAAGGTCGTAAGTGGTGCGTCGTGCTGGATCACGTCAGCCAGCAACATTTGAGTTTCCTTTAACATGGATCGTCGCAAGTGATTGCTGAACCCTGGGAATTGATCCGGGTCGGGATCGACCTGATCCAACAATCGCAATTGCAGCCACTGCGTCGCGAAGTTTTCGATCAGGGCGGTTGCCTGTGGGTCGCGTAGCATGCGTCGAACCTGCCCAGCCAGTACACCGGTATCGGTAAGTCGCGAATCATGAGCCAAGCCTTGCAACGCCTCATCCGGCATCGAGCTCCACAAGAAGTAGGCCAGCGAGGTGGCGAGCTCGTAATCCGTTAATGAACGCTTTGAACCGTCGGTCGGTGCCGGCTGTTCTACTTTGTATAGGAAGTGAGGTGATACCAGGATCGCCTGCAGCACCACTTGCATGGCCCCTTGAAACGACTCGCCTTCATTAATGGCCAGGTCAAACAACTGCAGCAGCTTTTCCCTTTCGTCATCTTCAAGCGGTCGGCGAAAGGCTCGAACTGCATGTCGGTCAATGATTTTGCTGGCGGATTGTCGGGCCGTTTGATTTTGATTGGGAGTCGTGAACAAGAAGGCTCGTTCGGCTGCCGACGGCCTGGCTGGCGATGTTGGGCCAACGACTTTGATCGCCATGACGCCAAGATTGCGATCTCTTTGTCGGCGGTCGGGATGATCAGGGTCGTAGTAATCATTGGTGAAGGTGACCTGTAGGCGATTGGACCCTTTTTTGAAACGCGTCTTCACGATGTAGGTTTCGGCATCTTCACGATCGTCCGGTTCCACGGAAAATTCTTTTAATGGACGACCGTTCAAGGCCACGGAAAGTTCTGCAAGCTCGTCGCCTGCCTGTTGTGCAAAGGCAGTGACCTCGATTTGATACTCGGTGGCCAACGTTGTCTTGACTGGAACGGTGATGGTGGCACGTGTGGTCAAGATCATAAAATTGCCCCTCACATTTCCGCCGCGAACCTTTCCAAAGTCGCTGGGTGAAAACGTCTTTTCCAAACGATGATTCATCGGATCATTGATAACCAACTCGGAAATCTCTTCTGCGGCATTTAAGTACTTCTCCAAAAGCAAAGGAGAAACGGACAGTACGTCGCCAATGTTGTCGAAGCCGTAACCAACCTCGTCCACAGGGAATGCAGTGGTGAACGGATAGTCGACGTTTAGCAATTGCCGAACCGTGTTACCGTATTCGTAGCGAGTCAATCGGCGAATGGTCACCGGGCCAGCGTGGTTAGGGTGTTGGCAGGGCAGCGTTGGCAGGATTTTGTCAATCCAATTCAAAAACTGTTCGCGTGTTTGCTCGTCTAATTCACCAGCATCGGCCGGCGGCATTTGATGATCGTGAACACGGCTGGCCACTTTCTTCCAGAGTCGCCGGTCCGCAATGACTTGCGGAAGGGTTTGGTATTTTTCGAAGTCCAATGAACCTTCAGCGGCTTCGCCCGCATGACAGTCCAAACAACTGTCTTCGATGACTGGCCAAACGGTTGCTTCCCACGACTGTTGTGCTTGGTCCATTTGAGCGGCCAATGGGTTAGCCGGTCCCAGATTGAAACCAAGGTAGCAACCAATTAACAGGTACAGGATGGTGCAGAAAGAATGGTTCACTGGGCAATAGTTGGCGACGGTAACGAGTACTTTCGGAGGCATGTTGCCAGCATATCATCTCTTGCGCAAGGCGGAATCAAAACGGTGACTGAGTGTCGTTTTCACGGTTTTGGAGCGATCGAAATGGGTGCTTCCAATCGGGTTTTTTCGGGCGAATCGTAACGAATTTGAGTGTCAACTGCCCTGAAACCCTTGTTTTTTGGGGATAAAATCTCGCAATTTGTCCAAAATCCCAATTTTTATGGGGTTTTAGAGCTATGGTCCCATTGAAATTTTGCTTTGAATGGAACTTAATTGCTCCATCGCCGAAACGTGACCTTTTGGTCATTCGGAAACAAATCAACTAATCACTGTTTGAGACATCACAATCACCATCCCGCAAGGAGGGAAACCTAAATGGCTAAGAAATCAGGTGCTAAACCGCCAACGAAGTCCGAAATCCTGAACAATTTGGCCGAGGCTACAAGCCTTAGCAAAAAAGAGGTCGCAGGTGTTCTTGAAGCACTGACTGCCGAAATCGAAAAGAACATCGCTAAGCGTGGCAGCGCTGGCATGTTCACCATCCCTGGCCTTTGCAAAATCGTTGTAAAGGACAAGCCTGCATTGCCGAAGCGTGAAGTCCGCAATCCAGGTACGGGCGAAATGGTATGGGCGAAACCACGTCCTGCCAGCAAGCAAGTCAAAATCCGGCCCCTCAAAGGCCTAAAGGATATGGTCGTATAAGTAAATGTAGACGCCTTGCTGCGTCTACATTTACTTGCGATTGCTTTCGATCAAAAAAAGCCGCGATGTTTATGACATTGCGGCTTTTTTGTGTTTGTAGAGGTTGGTGTTTGTAGAGGTTGGTGTTTG
>CAZJBW010000080.1:0-1742 GCA_964543985.1 uncultured Pirellulaceae bacterium
AGCAGGTAACTGATCAAGTCTCGCGCTCCTTGGAAATCCGACTCTCCAATTTTGTACCGCACACAGTTCACTCCAAATTCCAAAACGAAGCTAGTCGCTTTGGGATTGTCAATCTTCACACCACGTTCCAGCAACTCTCGCGTTCCCAAATCGAAATACTCTTCGCGTTCTGTTTTCTGGTCAGGACCAGAATGCAAAGCAATCAACAAGCTGGAGACTCGCGTAAGCATCCCCAGCATCAGTTGCTGCCGAAGCACCTGAACATCTTCGGGAACCGATTGAATTTCGCTCAAAGCCAATTTAACTTGCGACGTGGATTTCTGACGCTGCTTATTCTCAAACAATTGAAGGGCGTATTGGACGCGAGTATCCAATCTTTGCGACCAGGTAGCGAAATCGTCGTTTTGGTTTTCGATTTGTTGAGAGAGTTCGTCAACCAGTTCATCGTAAATTTTAATTCCGGTTTCAGTACGACCCAGATCCAGGTAGATTTCGGCCGATGACTTCTTGACTGCGTTACGAATGAAAGTCACTTTCGAATGTCCAGACTCGGGCAATCGTTTCAGCAATTCCAGGCTGCGTTCCGTAATTTCCAGAACGAGTTCGCTAGATTGCTGCGCCTGGTGCAGGTAACCGGCGATACCGCTGATCAGATGCACATAAACCATTTCTGCATCGATATTGACAGTGTCCTGTTGCATGATGGGCTCAATCGATTCCGTTGCCTGTTCGTAAATCTTTACAACCTGCGCTGCCGGCAATCGTTCAATCGGTTCTTTTGCAACATTGACCGCCACAGCTTCCTGATTGATTCGACCATAAAAGGCCTTGTACAAGCTGTTGATATGCGATTGCTTGTTCGTCACACTTTTGGGCTGCCGCCTTACCAGGTCCAACCACAAGTCCGCGGCTTGCTGGCCATATTCCCAGGTCCTTTTCCAATCGCCGGAAGCGTTGTAGGCATCGGCCAGCGCGACGGCATTTCTAGCTTGCAGCAATTGAACAACCAGCGTTTCTCCACTTGCGTTTTTCATCAGGCCGACAGATCGTTCCATTAACTCAAGACGAAGCTGTTGTGTTTCGCTCGCCTCCTGGTCGCTTAATGGAACGATGGACATGGCGTTGTCGAGGATTTGCAACTGATCGGCCATTTCGGCATTCTGTTGGATTTCCAGAAAAGCTTTTACCGTTGCCCAGTATTCTTGGCGAGAAGCAAGCATCGCTTCGAATTGTTTTTTGTTTTCGAAAATGGTTCGCCGACGAACCAGCAACCAGATCTTTTTAACGAGGTATCGTGGGTCATCTTCTGCGACCTGCGCGATTCCACGATTGGCCAGATCCAACGCCTCGGTCACGACTTTTTCTGCAGCATCCAGTTGACCAGTCTCGGTCAGAATTCCGGCATGATCCGTGTGCATGCCAAGTAACAACAAGTTGGTTTCGTGATCTTGCGAATCATCACCATTGGATTTTAAAAGATGTTTCGCTTCGACCAGATAGCGATCGGCCTTATCAGGTTGTCCCAGTCTTCTGGCGACATTCGACAGCCGAAATGCGGTTTCTGCCCTTTCGGTAGAAAACTGTTTGCCTTCCAGTGACTGGCCTTCCAATTGTTGGTAGTACGTCTCTGCCTTGGTAAGCATTTCGCCCATCAAGTCCTCCACGCCAGCGTTTTCGAAACGAGGGTCCGACGCCAGGTCGCCAAGAAAATCATCAACAACATTTTTTGCCATCATGAAATT
>CAZJBW010000080.1:1842-24483 GCA_964543985.1 uncultured Pirellulaceae bacterium
CCGACGCCAGGTCGCCAAGAAAATCATCAACAACATTTTTTGCCATCATGAAATTTCCAGTGGCCCGTTCTCGTGCCGCTGATTCTCTTTTGTTTGCCGAGGCCATCATCACGGACGCGATCACGGCAGCGACCGCCAACACCAGTAACGCGGCGACGGCACTGGTCACACTGGTCTTGTGTTTGCCGACCCAACGACGTGCTCGAATCAAGTACGGTTCCTGCCAAGCTTGAACGGGTTCATCAGCCAACCACGATTCGATATCCCTGGCGAGCATTTGCGCCGACTTGTACCGGTTCGCTCTGGATTTGTCAGCCGCCTTTTGGCAAATGGCTTGCAGTGGCTTTGGCACTCGGGCGTCGATCTCGCGAGGCGGTACTAAATCGCCGGCAATGGTGTTTTTCAGAATGTCATTGTTGGTCAGGGCGTCAAACGGTCTGGCCGAAACCAGAATCGAATACAAGGTCGCCCCCAGACTGAAAACATCGCTGTCCGGCCCCAGCGAATCATGCCATCCAAGCGCCTGCTCGCCGCTCATGTAACCCGGCGTCCCAATAACTCGACCAACTTGGGTGCCCTTGGATTTGATGTCTGAAGCCGGATATAGGGTCTCGAGTGTTGCATCGTCTTCCGGTTTTGTTTTGGAAGTTCCAATCACCTTTGCGATACCCCAGTCAACGACGAGCGTTTCATCGAATTCACCCAGCATAATGTTATCGGGCTTGATATCACGATGAAGCACACCGCGTGTGTGACTGAAGTGAATGGTGTAGCAAACCGCTACAAATCGTTGCAGAAGCTTGCGAAATTCAAGAGAACGAAATGACTTTTCTTGACGGTGATGAAATCGTTCCAAGGCGTCGGCCATTGATTCGCCCTGCACAAATTTCATGGCATAAAACGGGCTGCCGTCTTCGGCCGTACCCAATCCGTAAACGGGCACGATCCCTGGATGTTCCAGCCCACCTGTCAACTCGGCCTCGACGACGAATCGACTGCAAAGGTCTGCTTTGTTGACGTATTGCGACTTGATCCGTTTCAATGCCACCTGACGATGAAACTGCGTGTCCTCTGCGACAAAAACCTCGCCCAACCCTCCCTGTCGATGCTGGGAAATCACCCGAAACCGCTCAGGACCATGCGAGTCCTTGGCAACGCCTCGCGATTTGTGGTTTTGCTGCAAAGCCGACGTCTGCGACTGCTTCTGTGCGCGTGTTGGAGTACTGGATGTTGACTGGTCAACCTGGTCAACTGTTTCGTTGTCGAATTTGAACCAGGTATCTATGTTGGCCTGAATGGATTCGGAGTTTCTAGAAAGGCTGGCTGACACAACCTTGGAAAGCGCGCCTAGTTCCGCGTTTCCCAACAATGAATTTTCTACAAGGTATTCGCCAAAACCGATTTCTGGTTTTGTGTCACTCCACCGCGCTAGGTCAGATCGAATCTGGGTTTCGTCTGATATACCGACCTGGACGATTGCGTATGCAAGGTGTTTTGCGGCTTGATCAGAGGATAGTTGTTCCAATTTCATCAATTTGCGCTTCAGCTCCAAAGGGCTCTAAAATGGCGTCATTCTGCGGTATCAAAACCAGTGCGCAGAATTCCAATGGAGGCAATACAGCTGACCCGAAACGTTGTGACAGGAAAAGAACAAAATTTTTATAGGCCGCAAAAACCAGTGTTTTGACGCAATCTGGCGTTTTCACCGACGTTCAGCACGTATTCCGAGACATCGACCGTTTGCAGGATTGCTGCCGATCGCAGACCGACAAAGAGACGCCAGGCTGTAGACACGATTTGCCCTGATAGAGGTCCGCTTCGTAGAGGTCCTCGTCGTCCGTCGGCTTCAGAATTGTCGTCGACGTATTGTTGAGAGGATTGCGGTCAATCGGCAGGAGCCATCTCCGCTTGGTTTTTTGGCAACCTTGATTTTTTTGGTATACCGCACGATGTCGCGACGCTTAAAGACAGAAGCGAAACTTCGCGGTTATGGGCTGCCACCGTCGTTGTTTTCGAGCGAGTCCCAAACCTGCATCACCCACCGTACACCCTCTTTCAGAGGTTCGATATATTTGTTCGATTCGTAGTGGTTGGCTCCGTCCAATGCGTAGACTTGCACGTATCCAGTTTCAGCGCCGATTTGATTGGCAACTTCTTCCGTACGAGCAAATGGATAGACTTCGTCAGTCCGAGAATGAATGACCAACATGGGAACGGTCCATTCGTAATCCTGATAGTTGGGCAATGGGCGCCCAGCAATTGGGATGGCGGCGGTGAATTTGTCCGGATGAGCGCCGGCATAATACCAGGCACCTTCAGCTCCCATGCTGTAACCAACCACCAAGACCTGTTTGCGATTGATGTTGTAGGTTTTCAACGCCTGCCCGAACAGATACAAAACCGCTTCTTCGCAACGAGCGTCTAGCCATGACTTGTTCATAACGTCCGGAGCGATCACGATCGGATCCAAATCGTCAACCGCCGGTACGACCAACCCATTGACCATATCACTGCTGAAGAACTGTCTAATCTGCCTGGCGCCGTAGTGCAGAGACAAAACCATCGGCCACTGTTTGTCGTCTGTGTAGGTGGTCGGAATAGCGATCGTGAAACTGACCACCCGGCCATCTGGCATTTGCAATGTTTGCAAATAAGTACCGGGCTCAAGCTTCTTTAGCTTGGTCAAATCATTGCTCGACGAAGACTCTTCGCCGGGCTCGTCTACCACTGGCGGTTCAGGAGCGATCCCACAGCCTGTCACCAACATGACACTAAATGACAACAAAACAACAGCAAGGCAAATCGGGATGTAGATACGTTGAAACTGCATTTCTAATGGCGTCTTGGCGAACTTGGAGTGATTTTGGGATTCACTTGCTTTAGCGCGTCAACAGACGCACAATATAGGACCACGATATTATGTCACAATCAAGTATCGTCTCAACCGACATCTAGCCTTAACTGACGGCGATGATAAGTAATCCAATTTTGACAATGAATCAACGCTTTTTGGCAGTCGTCTGCCTCTGGTTTATTGCTTCGGTAGTCGATTTATCGGCATTTGGGTGGCAATCCACTGGTGTAGAATTCCCAAGCGTCGAAAAAATTGACGCTAGTATCCAGAAGTTTATGGAAACGACTCAAGCTACTGCCGGTAGTGTCACGGTCAGCCATGCCGGAAAAATACTGTATTGTCGTGGTTACGGCCATTCAGACCGGCGAGGTCGTATCGAAACGACGTCACGTACAACCATGCGTTTGGCTAGCTGTACGAAGCCATTAACGGCCGCCGCGATCCATCGTTTAATAGCTAGCGGTCAGCTGACAATGGAAACGCGCATATTTGAGCTGCTCAGTATTCCGCCGAAGAAGGACTTAGTCGACCCGCGAGTAAAAGAAATCACGATTGGCCATCTGTTGAAGCATCAAGGTGGATGGGATCGTCAGGAGACATTCGACCCCATGTACCGCATCGCCGAGATCAAAAAAGAGTTGAATGCTTCGCGAATGAAAAAGCGTCACATCGTTCAATACATGTGGGCCCGACCTTTGCAATTCGAGCCCGGCAATGGCAAGAGTTATTCTAACTTTGGTTACCTGTTGCTGGGACTGGCCATTGAGAAAGTGACAGGCGATTCTTATGTCGTCGCGACTCGTGATCTTCTAAGCGATGCCTTCAATAAGGAAGACCTGACTCTTTCCTCCGCAGTGAAACGGAATCGTCAAAGCCGAGAAGTTTTCTATCCCACGGACAATCGTTTGAATATGCAGCTGCGTGATTCGGCCAGTGGATTAGCTGCCACAACCGAATCTCTATGCCGATTCATGTCGGTGTATTGGATTGATGGAATGCCACGCGACCCGAACGTGAATCGGCGCCGGTTCTTTTATCAGATCGGTTCCCACCCCAACACCACAACGACGCTGATGGAGCAACGATTGGACGGCTTAAACTATGCCGTCATGTTGAACAGTCGTCGCAACGAGGTCTACACTGAAGACAATGATCAGTTCCGACAGGAATTCAACGAGGTTCTGAATCAAGTTCGCGACCAGTTACCCATCCAGGATTAGTCATGGGTTCCGGCACATCTTTTGCCAACGCGATATGGCAGAACCGCACAAGGAATCCCGTGCTCCCGGAAAAAGGTCTTCTCACGTGAACGGTGCTGGCTAACTCCAATACTTTCAGCGGAAGGATAAAGTCCAACCGCCTGCTCGACAGCCCTTAAAGTCTCCAGCGGAATATTTTCAAACTCAACCGTTGCCACTATACTACATGTTGGCTTCCCTAGCTCCGATCCCGATGCCAGTGGTGAAATTGTCGGATAACAATGCGATGAACACGACGCCGCGAGCCGCGCGGCTTTTTCTGCTAGGACGCACCCGGCACCTCGATTGCCGAAACCGGTTGTCTTCGCTCGGCTGCTTGGCAAAGAAAGTCCAGTACTGGTGTTGGAACATTAATCTGTTTGGCCAACGCTGCCATCGCTCCCTCTAACCACTCAGTCTCCAACGGTTGGTCTCGATGCAAGCTCTGCCAAGTCGATCCACCGGGGCGTTGTTGGCCGTCGATCGTGGCTAGTTTGAAATGTTGGCAACGTTTCATCAGCTCCGATTTTTGGACATGGTCGATGCCGGCAGCCTGTAACACGGCGACACCTTCGGCCTGCGCTAACTTGGCAACCTTCTTCCAATCGTCATGCACCAATGCTTGGGCAGCGTTTCCCAAGTTGGTAATCCATTTGGCGTATTTCCAACGCATGATGTCGTCGCGATTCTGCGACTCAAAACCAGCCCGTCGTAGCCAATCAACAAGTTGCCGACTGCTCTGCGCAGCCTGTTGTGACGTGCGATCGACTGGCCCACAATCCAAGATGCCAATTACCGGTTGTCCGAAGACGGACACTTCACCCGGCTTTAAAAAGGTACTGGGCATCCAAATCAACATTGAAACGACATTCAAAAACCGCTCGCTCGCCCAAGCTTCGCCTTGAATTCCATTGCTACCGCAAATGACAACCGTTTGTTCACCATTCGCAGAATATCGCAGGATCTGATCCATGGCGGCCCGCGCGTCCTGCAATTTTGTCGCTAGAAGGACGGCGTCGTCCGGTCGCCATTGGACATTGGCAATCGAATCGACACAATCGACTTCTACCAGAATGGTCTCCAACGGTGATCGCAAACGCAGTCCGGCTTGGCGGATCTGTTGGCCATGATTGCCGCGTGCCACCATGGCAACGGCGGCTTGGTTGTGGATCAATCGTGCGCCGATGGTACCACCAACAGCGCCGGCGCCGACGATGACCAATCGCTGAAACAGATTATGTTCGACAGGTCCAGCGTTACTCATGCACGGCTCGTTTTTGTCCGCTCGATTCTAAGCGGCCCGATTTGGAACCAAGCCTTGATTGATTTTGTTGTAGAGCGTTTTCAGGCTGATACCGAGTTCTTCGGCGGCTCGACTTTTATTTCCTTCATGTCGATCGAGTGCAGCTTCGATAGCGTGACCTTCGATTTCACGCAGTGACATTCCAGAGGTTACCAGTTTACCGCCAACCAAATTCCGGTTGCCAAACTTTCGCGGCAAGTCTTCGGCGGACACTGGCAATTGCTCGCAAATAATCGAAGCATGCTCGACGACATTCGCCAACTCGCGAATGTTGCCGGGCCAGATATGAGACCGCAAGGCCTCGATCGCCGACAAATCGAATGGGTGCTTCAATTGGGTGGCATCACTTCGGTAGCGACCCAAAAGATGGACCGCCAGTTCCTCGATATCATCGATTCTGTCACGTAGGGCCGGTAGCTGGATCTCGAATGTATTGATGCGGTACATCAAATCTTCGCGGAAATCGCCATCGGTAACCATCGCATGCAAGTCTCTGTGAGTCGCACACACAATTCGCACGTCGATTTTGAATGAATCGTTGGCGCCGACGCGACGAATCTCGCCACTCTCCAGAACTCGCAGCATTTTGGCTTGCATAGCTTTTGGCAACTCGCCGATCTCGTCCAAGAAAATCGTACCGCCATCGGCAACTTCGAACAGGCCGGCACGCGCGGCATCGGCTCCTGTGAAAGCACCCTTTTGGTGTCCGAACAGTTCACTTTCGATTAGATTTTCTGGCAGAGCGCCACAGTTGACAGCCACAAATGGGCGGTCCATTCGATCGCTTTGATCATGTACGGCACGCGCGGCCAATTCTTTACCCGTTCCTGTTTCACCAAGAATCAGGACGGTTGAATTAGTAGGCGCAACTTTTTCAATCAACGCGCGAACTCGCTGGACGCTTCGATGTTGGCCAACCATTTGTTGGTCACCTTCGATTTGATGCAATCGTAGCTGTAGAGCTTGGCAACGTTTACTGAGTTCCCGTTTTTCTGCGACCTGTTGCAACAGAGTTCGCAGCTCAACAAGCTTGCAAGGTTTTTGCAAATAGTCGAAGGCGCCCAACCGCAAGGCTTGCACGGCTGTGTCCGTCGAGCCCTTGCCTGTCAGCACGACACACTCAATTTCCTCGGACAGTTCTTTGGCGCGTGCAATGACCTCGATGCCGTTCATGCCCGGCATATCCAGGTCAACCAAAAGGCAGTCGTAGGTATTCTTTTCTAATGCGGCTGTCGCTGTTATACCGTCTGGGCAAACGGTTACCTGATGCCCCATGCGGGGCAATTCGGCCGCGATCAACTCTTGCAAGTGGATCTCGTCGTCTGCAAAAAGGATTTTCAAGCTAGGCTGCTTTAAGTTCTTGTCTGTCATGGTTGACCACCGGTAAGGAAACGGTAAACCTGGAACCATGGCCCGGACCCTGACTTTCAGGTCGGATCGAGCCACCATGTTCCTCAATAATTCGATACGTGATAGAGAGTCCCAAACCGGTACCCTGCCCATCACGACGTCGAGTAAAAAAAGGTTCGAAGATATTTTGCAACACGTCGTTTTCCATCCCGCAACCGTCATCGGTTACGACAAGTCGAGCGTGTTGATTGTCTTGTTCTAATTCGATCGTGACCCGACCGCCGACATCGATACTGTCCAACGCATTGGTCACCAGGTTCAGTACGACTTGTTTTAATTCTTGAGGGTTGGCCAAAGCTTGGACTCGCGCTGCACACCGCACCACAATCTCTTTTTCGCGGTAACGACTAAGCGGTCGCAGCATATCGACAACCTGCTCGACCAACGGAACCAGCTCGGTGGAGACTTTGCGAGCATCACCCAAGCGAGCGAAGTCCAACAACCCAGAGGTGATCCCTTTACAGCGAAACGCTTCGTCTTGAATGCGTTTCAAATACTTTTTCATATCCACGATTTCTTGGTCGCGAACTTCCTGGCTGACCTCACCCGTGGGACTCAAGATGTCACGCAGGCGAGATTCAAGAGATTCTGCGCTCCAGGCAATCGAAGCCAATGGATTGTTGATTTCATGAGCGACACCGGCTGCCATGTACCCGACGCTGGCCAGCTGTTCGCTACGCACCACTTCCCGAGTCCGCTCAATCACTTGATCATCAAGGTCAGACTTGATGTTGTGAAATTTCTCGGTCATCAAATTCATGGCGTACGCCAATTCAGCGATCTCGTCGTCCGATTCTGCAGGAATGCGATAATCGAAGTCACCCGAGGCGACACGTCGCGACCCACAAACCAGATTGTCCAATGGACGAAATACTCGACTACGGAACTGACTCATCAACCACAAGATGATCAAAATGCCGACGATCGCCAGCAACGAGACATTCCGGAACCAGCGGTGATAGTCGTTGCGAGCACTAATTGAAAACTGTTCCATCCGTTGCTGCATATGCAAAGGCAGTTTCCGAGATTCGTCGCGCAGTTTCGTCAATCTAGCTTCCACCAAGTACCGATGGTTGGCGTCTAAAAAGTCGTTGCCAAATCGATTACTGGTAAGCCAACTCAAGTCGGCTTTCATTTTTGCGACTGACTTTAATTCCAATGAGTTATCGGCCAATCGCGATTCATGTTCCGATTCACTGTGCAGTTGCGATTCGTATTCACGCAACGCTTTGCCGACGGCGTTAAACGCCATATCAAATTCAGTGGACCACAGACTGGATTCGATCCCCTTGAACTGATCGTTGCGGGAAGGAAGGTTGTTGGCCCAAACGACCTGCAGGTTTCCGATCTCGTAATTCAACTTGGCCGAAAGAGGAAGCTCGTAAGCCCGATCGCGGATACTCTTGGTCAACGCTCGAAACTTGCCGACCGTCAACAAACCGGCAATGGCAACAACCAAAACGATGAAGACAACCGCAATGGTGCCTACACGTATCTGTGATCGTATTCGCTTCCGAAATTGCACTTGCGACGTCCTTGTCGGTCGATGCCGAGGAAAACTTTAGCCAAAATCCGATTTGGCTCGGGGCGGGAGAGTAGCAAGTTGGCGGTGGTAATGGCAACGTCATTTTGGCCAAGAAAAAGCAAATGCAAGCCAACAATTCCTCGCAAAAAAACCAACGATACCAAGGAAAAGCCAGCATTTTTGCGATACCAATCGCCTAATGGACCTAACTTGTCCAAGCGGTGCCGACAATACCTATAGCGAAATGACGCCAATCAGGAGGCCAGTACGATGCGAAGAAAAATCAACAAAGCGATCCACGACCCAGACCATTACGTCATCGTACTGGATTATTTGGACAAGTACGGTCGAGCGTCGCGACGTGTGGTCAGCCCGATTCGTTTTGCGGCCACCAATCGATTTCTAGCGCTGTGCCTGTGCCGCGAAGAACCTCGCACGTTTCAAATGGAACGAGTCACCAATGTACACTTGGCACCAGCTCACGAATTTGTGATGCCCGTGCCCATGCAGGTGGTGTAATGGCCAGCAAGCCAAAAAGAAAACGGGTTACCTGCGTAACACTTTGTTTATCAAGAACCACCCTACCCCGAACAGCACCACGTTGCCCAACCAAACGATGGGCGGTGGAAAATCTCCCGCTTTAGCCCTGCCAACACCAAACATTAGCAGTGGGTAATACAACAGCAGGATTGGAATAAAACAGAATGCGAACGTATTCCAGAAATCTGCTTTGCGCCAGTAGATTGCCAGCGGGGCACCCACCATCACAAAAAACAGACAGCTAAACCCATTGGCCCAACGACGCCATGGTTCGGTTTGTAATCGGCTAATGCGTTGTTGCCCGGCCGTCAATTCCTTCAGCAACACTGGCCAACGCGGGTGCGTCAAACTGACGAAGTCACCGCCCAACATTTGAAACGAGGCCTGCATTGCCAACTTACGACTCTGCGTATCATTGCGTATTTCTTGTTGCTTAACCTGCCTAGGCATGGCGCGCATTGGCAAATTCGATGGGCTTTCGTCTTTGTTTTCTTTGGTCGAGGCGTCTTTTAGTGGGATCGGTAATTCACCATCTGGTAACACAAAATTGAATTCGTCACCAGAAGTTTTGGCTAACGCGTTTTTGACCGAGAACACCAAAACCTCTCGTTCGGCATCGACATACAAAGTGGCTTTCTCGGCCGTGAATTGAAAATCTTCGCCTTCGGGTTCTCGATAAATCTGGACAACTGGCCGAATCAATTCGTTGTCAATCACTTGATCAACATAGATGGATACTCGACCGTTTTGATAGGAGCCTTGCGAATGCAGGACCGCGTAAATCGTTTTCTCAACGGAATTTAACACCACTCGATATACGCCCTGTCGCCCCCACGAGACCGCCAGGTCGTTCAAGTAAACGGTGACGATGCTTAGCACGAAGGCCATGATCAGCAGCGGCCAAATCAATACCGTCGGGGACACGCCCATCGCTTTGACTGCCACCACTTCGTTGGACGATGACATCCGACCCAACACCATGCAGGTCGCAAACAACGCGGTCCCTGGGATGGCAAAACACAGGGCATTGGGCAAAACGTAGGGTATCAGATTCAGAATGGTGATTGGTGTCAGATTTTCTCGCACCGCTTCCTGTACCACGCCAACCATGATCATTAACGCCGTCAAACTGGAAAGCGTGACCAAGAAAACCTTGGCCATTTCCGAGCATACGTAGCGAGTCAAAATGTTCATGAGGGGCTGCCAATCAACGCTCAGTTTGGTGAATGAATGAGCGCGGGCAGAGTATCAAGATTGCCGGCCTAGCGAAACGACAGTTAAAAGTGCCAGCAGATTCGCACTAGATCGGCGCAAAGAGTACTCGCTTGGCCAGTTTGCTAGACGCACAACTGAAAAGACATCAGTTGAAATCGGATTCCGACGCCATTTTTTTCGAGTGCTCGCGTAGCTGTTCCATCAGAAAGCAGATACTGCGAGCGTAGCAACGGATAGCCATGGCTTGATCGTTTTCCTTGACCGACTCGTTGGCCTTCGTGACCAAACGTTCCATTTTCGGCCAGTCGACGGACCATTTCTGTTCCACTGCCGCTTTTTGCAACTCGCCAGTAATCGATTCCAGTTGGTTGATCAAATCCTTTCCGGATGCTGCGTCGGTTCGCGTATGGGGACCTTTGCCGAAACGCTGTCCCGTCCCCAACGTGACGCCACCGGCCAATGATTGTGACATCTGCACGATGACCCAAACCAATGCACCCAGAGCAATCACACCTGGAATGATCGCAGGAAACACAGAAAAACCCGAGGTGAACAACATCACTAGCGTGGTCAAAGTAAACAACCCAAACAACACTAGCGAGATCGGATTCAGCTTCATCTTTTTCGCGCCGACACGCAAAGGTCCCTGTCTGGCATTGGAGGCTGTCGCCATGCTGGGGTCCAAGATTTTGGCGATGACCAATGTGATATTGTCAGGTCCACCACGCAAATTGCTTAAATCGACTAGCACTCGTGCGGCCTCGTTGGTCGGCAAATTTGCCAGCAACGGTCCAAGTTCGCTGTCGGTCACCTGACCTGTCAATCCATCGCTGCACAGCATAAAGATATCGCCAGGTTCGATCGGGAAAGGTCCTTCCAAATCCACTTTGACGTTGGCGTATGGGCCTAAAGAACGAGTGATCACGTTCTTGGGAACCAAGTTGGCACTCTCGTCATCTGGATCCAGATTGCCGCTGGCTCGCATCTCCCAGACCAGACTGTGATCAAATGTTAACTGCTCCAACACGTTGCGTCGCAAGCGATAGACACGACTGTCGCCAACGTGTGCGACGACGGCACCCTGTGGCAGCAATGTCAAAACGCTGCACGTGGTTCCCATGTTGTAGAAATCTTCGTTGGCCTGGCCCTTGCGGTGAATGGCGGCGTTCGCTTCGATGACCGCTTGTCGCAAAGCCTCAGGCGGGGAAATCTCGGTAAACTTGGTATACAGGTGAGGAATCTTGTCAGCCGCAATCTCGCTGGCCAATTCGCCAGCCGCGTGAGCTCCCATTCCATCGGCCACCAAGAACAGGTGACCAAATTGTTGCCAGCGTTCTAGACTGCTGGCCATGCTGACGCACATGCTGTCCTGGTTGCTGGCACGGCGCATTCCCACATCCGAGATCGAAGAGACCTCGATGTACTTATCCCAATTGACGGGTGTTTCAGCCATAAAATTCGAACTATTCCAGCCGTTTATCTACCGCGCCGACTATCGTCGGCCCTACCCTTCAGGACGACTTCGCATTGCGAAATCAGTCAGCATTTCTTGATCTCATATTAACCGGAATCCCATTCTACCGGATTGCCATAAATCAAGATAGCAATCGGAAATACCATTAATCTGCCGTACCGGTCTATGCCGTTTCCGCCGGTCTCTCTATAGTCCCCCCGCCCCAAACGAGCGAGTGGAAGACGTGACCAATATTTGGAATAAGACGATTTTGACCAGTTTCGCCCTCTGCATCCTGTTGCAGTCGGGGTGCGTGCAACGTCGTATTCTAGTGCGAAGCAACCCTGAAGGGGCGCTCGTCACCGTCGACCGGCAACCCATCGGACACACGCCTGTTGCCTTTCCATTCACCTTTTATGGGACCCGCGAAATCCAATTGGAAATGGACGGATTCCAAACCAAAAAGGTAAAGCACCGGGTTGATGCCCCATGGTACCAAATCCCACCCTTGGATTTCATCACAGACAATTTCTGGCCTCGTGAAATCCGTGATGACCGAGTGGTCGATTTTGAACTGATTCCTAAAACAACCGTTGACGAGAACATTCTTTTAGAACGAGCGGGCCAACTTCGTGGCAACGTTTATCGCGGTTTGATTACCCCACCGTTAGCTCACGAACGGTCCGATTCGACGTTGATCGAGTCTCCACCCGCGGCCCAAACCGCCGGCACACCGGTCGAGCGTCGTTAGGTCCATTTTCGGCCTAAAATTATTTCGCCGAAATTCTTTTAATCTCAGCGCGCCCGGTGTCGGTTCTGATGGGCAAACGGGTTCTTCGAAGCATAGCCAGCCAGTAACGCAACGCAAACTTCGGAGTCTAAAAACATATGCTTGAATTCAATCAACGGCTCTTCGCCTCGACTTTGATCGTCATGATCATTGGTTTCTGCTCAACAGGTTGCAATTCAAAGACACAACCTGACCTTTTGATCAACCCAACGGTTGAGATCTCGGGTTCGCCAAATCAACTGGTGTACCTTTCTTGCGATCAAATCGAGTACCTAGTCTCCAGCAACGGTTTCAGTGAATCATGGTCTGGCGACAATGGAACTCGAAAATTGGACGACCAAGGCAAGTTCACGCTAAAAGTTGAAGGAGACGCTCATGGGCTGAACGTTACGATCGTCAGCCTAGATTCCAACTCGGTCGACGTAGTCGTTAATGCTGACAATGCAGACGCCGTCAAAGGAACCGTTTCGGGGAAATTAAAACACACCAACTTGTTGCTTGGCCACGAACAAATTGCGAAACCAGGTGAAGTAATGTACGCCGACCCATTGGATTCGGTTTCCCGAGCCGAAAAATATTTGATCAGTCAGGAAAAACAAAACCAGGAACAAGCGGATCCTGCTAACGGTCAGTAGACGCGTGATCTAAAAACAGACTTTGTCGGCATTAACGACGAAGCGGCGCAACAGGAACGTTACCTTTGAATTGGCTAAATGGCTGTTGATTGTTTAGCAAACCTCGTAAGCCAATTTGACCCGTGTCCCTCGCAAGTCCGTCCATCGTGTAGCGCACATCGTTCATCAATGGTTGCAGTTGGACGATCACTGGTTTCAATTGACTTGTAATGTCTCGTGCATTTCGAATCGTATCGTTCAAATTGTTGTACAACTCGGGGTCATTCAACAACTTGCTGATGGTCCCGTCGGCATCACCCAGCCCGCTGAGTCCTTCCGTGAAGCTGCCGATATCGGCCACCAATGAGTCAACACGAGCGATACTGCGGTTTAATGTTTCAATCAGTTCCGGGCCGTTGGCCCCCAAGGATTCAGTAAACGCCGTCAGATTAGCGAGGTTCTCTTCCGCGTTTTCCGAGACCCCACGGAACCCGTTAATCGTCTTGCGAGTGTCTGCCACGGTCGCATTGACCTCGTCCAAAATCTCTGGCAACTTGGCAATCGCCTCGTTAATCGTTCCTCGCAATTGTGGGTCGCCGGCAAACTCGTTGATGTTCAACATGAACTCATTGAAGTTATCGATAGCAGTTTCGGCCTTCGTGGTCAGGTTTCTTGTGTTTTCCAGGAACTGCTGCAAGTCGCCGCCTTCTGCTTGAAAAATATCTTGAATCGACGAAGTGATTGCTTCGACGTTTTGGGCTGCACCATCAACGGATTCGCCCGCCTGCTGAAAGGCTTCCAAGGTCGTAACGACTTGACTTTCCAAACTGAATGCCAAATCGATTACCTCGACAGGATTACGATCGACTGTGACGTTCGCGATTGGAATTGATTGCCGATCGGTCAACACCTGCCCGCGATCGGGGTCGCTGCCCGGCGCAAATTGAATCATCGCATCACCTAAGATCGAGGCCGTACCGATGCGACACACTTCGCTGCTGTAAATCGATTCATCGGTGCTAATTTTCAATGTCAGCAATACGCTGCGATCGCGATTTTCGACATTCGAAACACGACCGATTCGAATACCGTTTTTGGTCACAGGAGTGTTTACAGTGACATTGGGAGCCGTGGGAGTTTCAACAAACACGGTGTATTGAGACTGCCAGCCTTCGCCAAATAACAAGATTAAGATTGCAAGAATCACTACTGCGCAAATCACAACAATGCCTACTCGCCATGCTAGTTGAGTTTCGTTCATCTACCGCCCCTTGTCGTTCTAATCTGCGATCTACTAATTGGAATGATCAAACACTCAAACCAGTCACTCTTTCGCCACGCATTTCCATCAACCGCTCGCCAGCCTCGCCATTGACAAACTGCCGCACGCGACGATCACGCACATTGGCAAGTTCCGCTGGCGTTCCATCAAAGATGATTTGTGATTCGTTGGGTTGCAAACGTGGCATCGGGTACAACATCACGATGCGATCCGCAACTTTTTTCGCAGTATTCATATCGTGAGTTACCACGATACTGGTGACCGCGTTCCGCCGCCGTGTCCGCAGGATCAATTCGTTGATCACGTCGCTCATGATCGGATCCAAACCGGTGGTGGGCTCGTCATACATCATGATTTCAGGCTTCATGATCAAAGCCCGTGCCAACCCAACGCGCTTTCGCATCCCACCCGACAATTCTGCAGGCTTTTTGCGGACCACTTCGTCTGGTAAACCGACCTCGGACAAACGAGACAACACTTCTTCACGAATTTCTGCAGCACTGTATTCGCCGTGTTGTCGCAATGGAAACGCCACGTTTTGACCGATCGTCATGCTGTCAAACAGAGCCGCATTTTGAAAAACGAACCCAAAACGCAGACGCTGCAAACTTAACTGCCGGTCATTCAACTGGTGAATGTTCTTGTTATCAAAATTCACGACACCTTTTTGTGGCTGCACCAATCCAATGATGCTTTTCATCAGGACGGTCTTTCCACAACCGCTTTCACCGATCAGTACCAACGTTTGACCAGCTGGAATCTTCAAACTGATATTGCGCAGCACTCTCTGCTGTCCAAATTGAACAGAAATGTCCTGGACGTCTACAAGCGGTTCTGGTTCTTTTATAAGTTCATCAATCATAAGTGACCGTCAAAATAACTTGGCCCCAGATGGAAACAGTACCAGATAAAATTTGTCTAAACTGATTCCCAGGAACAAGTCCAGCATCAGAATCAACACAAAAGAATATACAAACGAGGCGGTCGAGGCACGACCAACGCCCTCGGCACCCGGATCGCAATTGAAACCCTGGAAACAACTTACCAACGCTATCGCCGATCCAAAAAAGACACTTTTGAACAGGCCCGTAAACAAGTCGAACCAGCCCACAAATTGTGCACTGTTGTACCAATAGTAGTGGGTATCGATTCCCAAGATTAAATAGCTGTAAAAGTAGCCGCCTGCGACACCCATAAAATCAGCCATGATTGTCAACATGGGGATCATGAATAAGCACGCCAGAAAACGAGGCA
Source organism: uncultured Pirellulaceae bacterium (assembly GCA_964543985.1). Taxonomy (GTDB): domain Bacteria; phylum Planctomycetota; class Planctomycetia; order Pirellulales; family Pirellulaceae; genus CAJQPP01. The sequence goes on from CAZJBW010000080.1 coordinate 17,321, forward strand.
CAACCAAATAGCGAATCGGATTGGCACCCATCGCCGACAAAGCATCGATCTGTTCCGTGACACGCATCGTGCCAAGTTCGGCGGCCATGGCCGACCCAACACGCCCGGCCAACATCGTGGCTGCCAGTACAGGTCCCAGCTCGCGGACCAATGTCATATTGATAACGGCGCCCAAGCGAGTCTCAAGACCCAGTTGCCGGAACTGGAAGTAGCTTTGTACTGCCAGCACCATGCCGATAAATGTTCCTGTTAATGCAACCACCGGCAAACTGAGCACGCCAACTTGATAGAAGTTGGGCCACAGAGTCTCGCGTTTTGGTAACCGTGAGACCATCCAAACCATCGTCTCCCAGACGAAAAGGCTGAACGTGCCGATCGCGATCACTGACCGAATGATCACTCGCCCCCAGTCCGCAATCCAAGTGTTGAAACGACCCATTTCAGGGCCGCTTGAACCAGCGTTCTCATTGGAAATCGATGATGTAGACACAGTCGGGGGAGACCTTAATGACAATGCAAACGCGCAGATTGAACCCGAGATTCGATACCGCTGCACTTTCATATTCGACCAACCAGGGTTTGCGGCTTGAGTAAACTCTACCGATTACGTCGACTTATCTGCTAGCGACCAACAAAAAAGACCGACGTCTATCTGACGGTCGGTCTTATGGTGTTTTTAACCTACCAAATTGGTAGGCCAGTAACTGCTTTCAAGCGTCTTTATTTGCTTGCTGCCTGAAAGGCTGCTTGACCACCCACGACGGGCAGTTGCAAATGAGTCCCTTCCAGGTCAACGGTCAGCTTGGTTCCGGGCTCCGGCCACAGCGTGAATTCATAGTCGCTGGAGAAGATCATCAAACCAATTTGCTGGCCGGCCTTGATCACTTGATCATCGGGCTGCAGATCGAAACTGACCTCGTAAAACTGGCCAGGCACTAGCGGCTCGCTTTCCGTTAGCGATTTGTGGTTCTGCGGATCCGCCCAACCTCGCGTGATCACGTTGTCGTAAATCTGACCACGTTCCCAAGGCAGCGAAACCAACCAAACCGACAGGTTCGCGGCCGGCTTATCAGATGCCATCTTGATCGTGACTTTTGGAGTTCCTGAGATATGCAAGTCTTCTGTCAGTATCGGCGTCACATACAACAATCGATTCGGTGACGATTCTGCTTTTGCGTGATCGGCGCCCTTGATTTGATAGTCATCGGTAAACGACTCGGTGCCCAATCCACTGGACGCCGACAAAGTCAAAACTCCTTTGCCACTTCCACCTTGGCCCAAGTTGAACTGCACGTTACTGGCGTCGGGGTGAGGGTAATCGGGGTAGGCAGTCGGTTGTCGATCACGGCCTGCGTCTTCACGAACAATCCACGACTTGGGATCGTTCTCCACACCGTTTTCGACGCCGAACAGATACCTGGTAAACCATCGATTCATCAGGTTGATTGGTGGCGGACCTCCGTGACCTCCCTGGTGGAAGTACGCTTGATGAGGAACGCCTTTCTGTTTCAATGCTTCGTAGATACGCACACTGTGTTCGGGCATCACGTTCCAGTCATTGAATGCATGAGCCATCAAGACGGCAGCCTTCAATGGTTCCAAGTCGTTCAAATAGTCGCGACCGGCCCAAAATTCGTTGTAGTCACCGTCGGTACGATCGAACTTTGCCATCAGCAACTCATCACGCACGTTGCAATCGCATTCCTCGCGCATTTCGGGATCGCCACTGTGAATAAAGTTGTACAGGACATCGATGTCCTCGCCGATGTAGCCACCTGGGTGACGGATCAATCCGTTGGATCGGTAGTAATGGTAGTAAGAGGTATTTGGCGCGATAGGAATGATCGCCTCTAACCCTTCGACACCCGTCGTAGCGGCTGCCAACGGTAACGTTCCGTTGTACGAGGTACCCGTCATTCCAACTTTGCCGGTGCACCAATCCGCCTTCACTTCTTCGTCACCGTCCAAGGTCGTGAAACCTCTGGCACGTCCGCACAACCAATCCACAACGGCCTTTGGAGCCAGCGATTCGTTATCGCCACCGACAGTCGGGCAACCTTGCGAAAGGCCCGTGCCTGGCGAGCAAGAACAGACCACCGCGTAACCTCGCGGAACCCACTTTTGAGCGTGGCGTTCGCTAAACCGCATTGGACGAGGCTTGATGCCTTCTGGATTTTTGCGTTCCGGAGGCTCGGCTCCCAATTCTTGTTTTGGGTTCCACATGAATTCGCGAACGTCCGTGTTACCATCCACGGCGTTACCCAAACCATTGATACCGGCAAAGTAGGGACTAGTCACATAAATGACTGGCACCTTCAAACCTTCAGTGTCCGTTTGTTTTTGACGGCAAACTTGGACCTGCATTCGATCCATCTTGCCGTTGCCATCGGAATCAAACTCGGTTTCCACAAACAGTTCGTGCCGGATCCATTGGCTGGGCTGCTGGAATCCTTTTACCACCTGCGCCTGGCCGTCCTTGAACCAAGGCACCGCTTTGTCAGATTCTTGTTGAGTGTCCTGGGCCATTCCATTGGCGGCCACCAAGCCGGCGATTAAAGCCAGTGAAAGTGAAAAGATTTTTCTCATGTTCAAACCATTGGTTCAATATTGAAGTGGAATTTGAAGTGGAATGCGACTTCATTTCGCGTCGCAGTCTTAATTGTTTTCGCCGCGGCTGCCTACGAGACGTTGGCGGTACTAGGTTGAGCGTGTTTGGCCAAAGCTGCTTCGAAATCTGCAATAAGATCTTCAGCATCTTCGATGCCCGTGGACAGACGGATCAACTGGTCGCTGATACCAAGTCTCGCTCGCTCTTCGCCAGACATCGGTTTGTGCGAGGTGTGAACGGGCATCGTCACGGTGCTTTCGACCCCACCCAGACTCATTGCTGGCGTTACGATCTGCAAGTCCTTTAGAAAATTTTTGGGGCAACCGTCACCCATCAATTCGAACGACATCATTCCACCAAAGCCGCTCATCTGTTTAACGGCGATGTCATGACCCGGGTGATCAGGCAAGCCTGGGTAAAACACATTTGAGATCGCTTCGTGTTGTTGTAAAAACTTGGCCACGGACATGGCGTTTTCGTTCTGACGTTCGACTCGCACCGACAAAGTCTTCAAGCTACGTTCGATCAGGTAGCAAGTTTGCGAATTGATGTTGGCGCCGAAGTTAATCGCTTTTTGACGAATCCGTTCGACCGTATCGTGGCTCGAGATGACGGCTCCGAAGCTCAAGTCACTGTGACCGCCCAGATACTTGGTGCCACTGTGTAGCACCACATCGATCCCTAACGGGATGGGGTTCTGGTTGATCGGTGAAGCGAACGTGTTGTCGACAACGGTGATGATCCCGGCTTTTTTGGCAGCCGCTGCCAACTCCACTAGATCAACAATTTGCATTAACGGATTGGCAGGCGTCTCAATAAAGATGACTCGCGTATTTGGTTTCACGGCTGCCATCAAAGCGTCAACCGTGCCACCAGCCACATCGAACTGGATTCCGTACTCGCTGAATTCGTGGCTGGCAAAAGCCAATGTCCCACCGTATACGTTCTCTAACAACACGGCGTGTTCGCCTGGCTTCAATAACGCCATCATCGTTGCGCAGACGGCCGCCATCCCTGATCCAAACAGAATCGAGGACTCGCCCTGTTCCAATGCAGCTAACTTCTCGTTGACATAGTTTTGATTTGGCGTATTGAAATAACGCGGGTAGTACTGATTGCCCGAATCAATGTATTGATACGCCGACGAAGGTTCGATCGGATTGACGGTACCTACAACATCGCGTCGTTGACCAGCGTGTACCGCAGCCGTTCGTTTACTAATAGACTTTTCGTTTTGCATGGTTTGCCGTTGAGCTTGTGGCTTATGTAAAAACCAGAGGGGTTGCGCAGCGATGAGGGGCTGCGAGTTGGGTTTTAGCGTACCCGCAAATTGTACTCGAACTTTGCCAAGGCAGCACGACGGTAAATGGACGATCTAGAAAACCAATCAAAGCGTCAGCTTGCCAGGTCGCTCGTTTGCCAACCTAGTCGGCGATCACGAATCCCTTTAATGCTTGATGCCCAACCGCGTGTATCTTTTTTCGCACTTTCGTCACCCGGTTTGGGCGGATTGATGAATGGTGCGTTGACCGGTAACGCAGGATTAGAACCGAATGGTCTAACCGGTGAAGGCTCCGCTAAGAATGACGCCTATCTTCGTTGCGACGATCCACCCCAGTTCAAATCGTAGACGAAACAGCGCAGCTATCCTAAGATGCCCTCAGAAAATAACCGAGCGACCATTGGATAGCTGTCTTGATTTTGACGGCCAGCTGATCGCTTTAATTATAGATTGTTAACTGTTGGATTGAAAATTAGACAATGGAATTTCCAAAAGATGCAGACGGAGACGGCCTAAGGTTGCTACACGAGTCGGGTAATGACTTCAGCAAACCGATGGATATCGAATTTCATTTGGCGGCGCCAGACGAAGAAACGGCGATCACACTAGCCAATGCTGTCGGCGCTCACGGATACCGCACCTCGATCTACTTTGACGACGAGATCGAACCGGACGACCAAGAAAGAGCCGATGCTTGGACGGTTGAATGCAGCAAGGTCATGATCGTTACCTACGATTCCTTGGTGGCAGCTCAAACGAATCTAAATGAAATTGCTAAACCGATGGAGTGCTATGTCGACGGCTGGGGAACTTTCGGCAACGCCGATTGATCGGCCAATCTTCGACGCGTTGTGTTTTTTTATTCGATAGCACCCGTTGTCTTTTTCAATTGCCCTTGTTAGGCTCTCCCTTCCCGAGTTTCAGTTCTAAACTCAGCCAGCACTCGCCAGCATCATAGCCAGCCTGCCAGCCATCTAAATTCTCGGCCGTTTACCGACGTTTGGTCGGTTTCCAAGCAGGTTGTTTTTTCCAGGAGAGCCCCAATAGGGTTCGTTTTGCGCTATGTCTACGCGAGTATCACGTTCAGGTTTTACATCGATTGAATTGTTGGTGGTGATTGCCATCATTGGAATTTTAATGGGCATGTTGATGCCTGCTGTACAGCAAATCCGAGAAGCCGCTAGGCGAACGGAGTGCAGCAACAACGTTCGCCAGATAGGTCTGGCGGTTCAAAACTACGAATCGGCCATTCGCAAGCTTCCCGCCGGTTCACTGTTCCCTACGCTCAGTACGACGGGCACCGAATTGGGAGCCGACGATCAAAGGAATGGTTGGTCCGCTCAGGCTCAAATTCTGCCCTACCTTGAGCAAGCCAACCTGTCGACCAAAATCGACTATCGTGTGGGCTACAAAGATCACCCACCCGTTTCCATCAATGATACAACGGAACAAATTTCGTCCTTTCGAATACCCACCTACCTGTGTCCTTCCGAGATCATGGATGTCCCACGTGGTGAAGGAACGGCAGAAGAAAACTACCCGTTGAATTACGGTTGGAACGGTGGCTTGTGGTTTGTCTACAACCCGACGAATCGAACGATTGGCCCGGGAGCGTTAGGGACCAATCAACGACTGCGTCTGGCCGAATTTCGTGACGGGACTAGTACGACCTTGTTGTTTTCCGAAGTGAAAGCGTACAACCCGTACTTCCGCAACGCCAACCACACAACGGACTTGGCTCGCCCTGCTATCGGCGATGTCGTTGGGCTGGGTGGCGACTTCAAATCTAACTCGGGGCACACCGAATGGGTCGACGGCCGAGTTCACCAGAGCGGGTTCACGACACTGTTTGCGCCGAACACTGAGATCCTGTACACCGACAGTGAAGGTCGCCAGTTCGATGTCGATTGGACAAATCGCCAGGAAGGCCGCAGTGGATTGAACGATGAGTTCACCACATTTGCGGCCGTGAATTCGCGCAGCTACCACGCTCAAGGAGTAAACGCTTGCAACATGGACGGATCGGTGCGGTTCTACTCTGACCTAATCTCGCTGGAAGTCTGGCAGGCCTTGGGAACTCGCAATGGTGGCGAGGTCGTATCTCTGGAAGACTAGATATCGAAATCCAAGCCAGCTGATGGCTTGGCGTTCACCAGACTTGTCTTGAAATGCTGGATCTTGAAATTTTGAAACACAGAGGGAACAGCGGGTTCACTGCCCTCCCTCTGTGTTTATCTTTCTTCTTGCTCGGTCTGGATGAGCCATTAAAGCGGTCCCGGCGAGCAACAAATAGGGTCGTCGATTAATCCTGCAGGTCCAGCGATTCAACGAACGCCTTCAATTCCTTACCTTGCAATCCGATCGCCAAAATCTTGCCGTCAGGATCGATTACAAACGTCTGGTATTGCCGGAAGTCATTCACGTACTCCGCTGCCCAGCGCAAACCGAGTGAAGGGTCCTGGTAAAAGCTCCCTCGTTTATACTCCGTCCCTCTGAATGAATCCCAAAGAATAGGCCATTCAACATTCTTGTCCTGCGCCGCCAATTGCGCCTTTTCCTTGTCGCCGGACACGATGCCAACCATTTGGACTGAGTTGCCAAATGCCTGGTCAATTTCTCGCAGACTATTCAGCCCATCATCGTCGGTCCGATTCCAGAAGTGGACAATCTTGTGCTTGTCCGGAAAATCGCTCAATGAAAACTCGGCGCCCCCGAGTGTCTTGCCAACCAAATCAGGAGCGTTCCCGCCGACCCCAAAACGATCCAGCCATCCCAGTTTTTTGCGAGCCAAATCGCCAAGCGTTTCTGTCTCACCAACTTTCGCCGGGACCAAGTCGTATTGTGCAATGATTTGCTCAAGGTACTTTCGCTGTCCTTGTTGTTTTTGTTTGACGTTTTGAACAACAGGCAGAGGATCGGAAGATAATGAATGCCCCGCGAAACCGCTCAACTTATTGACCAAAGCCAATGTAGCTCGCCCGCGGACAGCCGCGTCTGGATGATTCTCGGCGATATGCTCCAAAACGGTTTCCGCTTCCGTATGACGACGTCTAATGGCGTTCAAAGCTCGATCAACATTTTCGTGCATCGCAAACTGATCGACCAACTCAATTACGATTCGATCAGCTTCAGAATGGAATTGATCATGGTCGCCGGTGTAATTGTCAAGCAACCACATCATCGCCTCAAATCGAACATCGTTTTCAGGATTGGAAGCTGGACGACGTGTCAGGTCTCTGATCGCGTCACGATAAATGCCATGGGGAAGCGTCT
>CAZJBW010000081.1:0-21998 GCA_964543985.1 uncultured Pirellulaceae bacterium
CAAATGGTTGGTCACCCATCGGCGGATGTCTGCGCCAGAAGTCACCCTCCCTTGGAGGGTATCTGTATCAGAAGCTACTCCCGGATAGGGGGTGTCTGTGTCGGAAGCTACCCGGAGACTGGGGTTTGCACCAAATGGTTAGTCACCCATCGGCGGATGTCTGCGCCAGAAGTCACCCTCCCTTGGGAGGGTCGGAGCTCCGCTCCGGGGAGGGGATATTCAAGTTTGATGTCGTTTGTAAATTCAACAATCACATGGCCCTCCCCGCTCGTGCCTCGCGACCTTCCCCGGGAGGGTATCTACACCGGAAGCTAACTCCCGGAAGGATGCAATCTTATTGATTTCCAAAGCGACTAGCCGATCATCAAGAAGGCGACGCCCAAGTAGATAACGATGCCCAAGATATCGACGATACCGGCCACGAACGGATTGCTCATCAAGGCCGGGTCCCAGCCCAGTTTTTCGAACACCAGCGGCAAGACCGCGCCGATAAGGGTACCTGCCATCACGACCAACAACAGAGTGATGGGCACTACGGCAGGCGCCCAGCCTCCGACGTCATCCGGGATGAAAAACAGCGAAACGCAATAGCCAAGCAAGGCCAGACCGCCGCCTAACACCAAACCCATGGCCAATTCCCGAACCACGATTCGTCCCCAATCGGACAACGTGATATGTCCTCGCGACAACGCGGTAATGATCAGCGTCGCAGACTGACTACCCGAATTACCTCCGCAACTGATGACCAGTGGGATAAACGGCACGAGCCATACCCAGCGTTGCAATGGATCTTCGTAATGCTTCAGAGCCAGAGCCGTCAGCAACGCGAAAAAGAACAGAATCCCCAACCAGATCCCACGTTTCCAACTGAGTGTTAGGATGGGAGTCCGCAAGTAGGATTCGTCCAAAGGATCGACACCGGCAATCCGGTGAGCGTCTTCGGTGGCTTCTTCACGCACCACATCAATCACATCATCGTGAGTAATAATGCCTAGCATGCGTTGTTGCTGATCGACAACAGGAATAGCCAGTAAATCCAATTTGGCAACTTTATTGGCCACGTCTTCTTGGTCTTCGTAGGGTCGTGTCGTCAGGACGTTGCGATCCATCACCTCGCCCAACTTTTTGTCCGGAGTCTTAATGGCTGACACAAGTTGTCTAGCAGACACGATACCTCGCAAGTGCTCTTGCTGATCGACCACGTACAGGTAGTAAATAGTTTCTACTTCGTCGGCGATTCGACTCAGTTCATCCAGCGCCTCGCGAACCGTCCACTGTTCAGAAAGCATAGCCACGTCCGAGGTCATCACGGCGCCGGCCGTCCCTTCGGGGTACTGACTAAGTCGCATGATGTCTCGACGTTCTTTGGTCGGCAATCGTTCCAACAGGTCTTCCAAGACGGTTGGTTCCAATTGACTGAGCAAATCGACGCGGTCATCGGAAGCCATCTCGCTGACCAATTCGGCCACCTGCGTTCGATCCTGTTCCGCAATCGTTTCAATTTTTTGATCAACTGGAAAATAGCCAAAGACCTCGACACGAGTCGGCACGTCTGCGAATTGCAACACTAGCCAAGCTTCCTCGTTGGTCAGTCCTTCCATGAACTCAGCGGTCCGCGCAGGGTGCAACGCGCCGCAAAATTCTGACAGCCCTTGGCGGTCAGCTAGACGCAACATCTCGCGTAGTTCAGGTAAAAATAGTGTGTTGATCATAACGACACTCGAAACAACCGGAGATCCAAAGCACGTCCCATCCGGAAGGACACTCAATACATTTGTCGAATCAAGATTGGCCAGCCACATTCCCGGATGGATGAGAACGAGGGATCATGCAGCATTCTTAAACGACTAAGTCTTCTTAAACCAATAAGTTTTGAAACGACTAAGTTTGGGCTGACTTTTGACAGATCAATTTATCCAGCTCCGACTTCAACTCGTCCAAGATCTTATCGTAGGGAAAGGCGCCCAAAGGTTCGGGGCCTTTTTTCAGATTTACATAATTTGGACCACACCACAGCCCCAAATCGGCATCGTCCGTTTCACCTGGCCCGTTGACCCGGCATCCCATCACGGCGATCGTGATAGAGTGCTCCTCGGCATATCGCGTCATCTCCTTGACCTGCTTGGCCAGTTGGACAAACGCTTCATTTTCAACTCGCGAACAACTTGGGCAAGAAATGATATTTAGCTTGTCGGAACCAAAATCGACCACCGAACGAACTCGCCCAGCGTAGATATCATCGATGATTTCCTGGCCAGCCTTGATCTCCAGGCCCTTTTCTTCGTTGGGCACCGTTAAGGAAACGCGAATCGTGTCGCCAATTCCGTAGCCGATCAATTGCTCGAAGGCGATCCGCGTTTTGATAATGCCGTCAGGCGGCATGCCTGCTTCGGTGACCCCTAGGTGCAGCGGTACCTCGGGTCGCTGTTCGGCGAACCTACGATTGACTTCGATGACCTTCTTGGGGTCGGAATCTTTTAACGAGACACAATATCGAGTGAAGTCCAACGAATCCAACAACTGACAATGCTCAAAGGCGCTCTCTAGCATTGGCGATATCGAATCGGACGGATCGTACTTCTCTTTTTTGTCAGGGTCGACCGATCCACAATTGACACCGATTCGAATCGCACAGTCGTTTTCTTTGGCTGTCTGTACGATCGTTTCCACCTTCTGTTGCCACGGCTTTTCTCGCTCGTGGTGGTACAAATGGCCAGGGTTGTAACGCAGCTTGTCGACATGCGGAGCCACAGCCAAAGCCAGACGATAGTTCTCCTGCAGATCGACAGATAAATTTGCCGAGGTCTGTTGGCGAATTTCGGCCACCGCCTCAGCGTCCTTTTTGCTGTCGACGGCGATTCGTACGACGTCGGCTCCCGCATCGGCCATCAAGTTGACCAACTTAACGGTGGCGTCGATGTCCTGAGTCTTCGTGGCAGTCATCGATTGCACGGCGATCCGGTTTCCGTCACCGATGGTGACCGAGCCGATTTTGACGCTGCGTGTTGGATTTCGTTCAATCGCCATTTCAATCACTCCCAGAGACTTGGACTGGTGCCGTTCTGTATTTCGTTCGCTAGAATTCTGTTTCAAACGAACCACGTCTTCAATCCCAAAGCACGTCAGGATCTGTTATCGACGCGTCATTTTACGAACCGTCTTTTCATATCGTCCTTCACCAGCCGGAAATTCCACCCAATACTGGTGCTGTGGGGCGAACCTGTGTCGCCCTGCACGCCAAATTGTGGCTCGTTCGACCTTTGGGCTTCCGAATCGACGAAAAATCAGTACGTCGCGCGGGCCTGGACTACTGGCATCATCTTAATCTTCAGATCGTCGATTGTTGGGATGATTTATTGAGCGAGGCAGAACGCTGCCATAACGCACCACCAACGATGTGGATGTTCACCAAAACGGGAAAACGAGACTTTCGTGAACCCCAGATTTCGCGAGGTGACTGGCTAGTGTTCGGCAGCGAAACCAGCGGGCTGCCGTCCAGACTACTACAGCAGACGGAACGAAATTTGCGAATTCCAACGTTCGAGGAAGTACGCAGTTTGAACCTGGCCAGCTCAGTCGCCGTCGCAGGGTACCAGGCCGCCAACCAAATTGAATTGTTTGGCAAAGAAACCTGAAAGTAGGCCTCGACATTTTCAGGCGGATCACTATTATATTGACGCGGGGTGGAGCAGCCCGGTAGCTCGCGAGGCTCATAACCTCGAGGTCGCAGGTTCAAATCCTGTCCCCGCAACTCAGCCGGTCCCCACCGGCTTTTTTTGTGCGCGTATCTTTAGCCAACGTGTTCAAACCCCATACATCTGTATGACCGACCAGCCAAAAAAGATACTCAGCGCCAATACTGAAGTGCGAATCTGGATCGTGCTGCTGTCCCTGGCGATCGCGGTAATGTTAATACCGGGCATACTCTTCGAATTTTTCCGCCAAGGATGGGTGAACCAGGAATTCATCGACCACATAGCCGGCTTCACGATCCCACTAGCCATCGGCGGTTGGGTGTTTGGGTTTATCTCATTACTGGGCACATTGATTGTGGGCCTTCGTCCAGACGCCAAAATTTCTGGCATGAACTTGTTTTTCATCTTCATCGCGTTCGTGATTGTTGCTGTAATCGCTTACAGCTACACCAACAACTTCGCCGCAGAATTCAAGACGCCATAACCGGCACAGTTACGACTGCAAACTCATCTTACCGGCGCTGCTGACAAAGATTGTCCGAGACGTTCCTTCGGCCAGTTTGTCCATCAACTCGAAAAAGGAAGCTTCGGATCCTTCTGGAGGAGGTTCGAAGCCCAAAATCGTCAGTGCTGAAAACATGGACTCGTTGCGAATCGCCATGCGTGCGTTATCACTAACAACGACTTTGGCGGTGGCGTCAATTCGCGACGCTTCGATCAACGCATTCAAGTGACTAAGCACCTCTTCGGCCCCCGCCTCGTTCTCGATGACTCGCAACAACCGAATGGGTCGGTGTCGCCATTCTTGGTTCAGCGTAAACAGGTGGCCCAATAACAACATTAGCTCGCCGTTTTTATGTCCGCGCCACCAAACGTCGATCGTCCCTGCACCTGGCTTCCAAGGATCGGATTCACTGACTTGCTTGGAAAGTCGCACGGCGATAATACTTCGTTTGAATTTCGAAATCGTCCGCAACGTTCTACCAAACTGTGCGGCACGGTCGATTTTAGAAGGCCAACCAACCAGCACCGTATTCGGACGCAAGGCCCCGAAACCTTGGCATTGAACCAATGCCTCAATCCCTTCTTTCAAATTGACCGATGCGACCACGGACGGAAAAGCCTCGAGGCCTTGCTTGGTAACGAAATTGTGCAGAATCTCTTCCTGGCCTTGAATCCGATCGATACGATTTTCAATCTCGCCGTGGATCACTTGCCCTAGCAAAAGAATGCCGTGCCCGTTGGTCAGCCAGTGTCCGTAGACGGCCAAGTGCGGTCGCTCCCAAGTCGCCCCACTGAGTACCAAAATGATCGGTCGCCAGTTTTTGGGATGATAGAGCTGCTCCTCAAGCTTCAACAAGTTTTTACGAGTTCGCTCGAACAACAAACCGCTGTTGATATCGCCCCAACGAGCCTCGATTTCTCGACGACCAATCCAGTTGTGAATCGCCGCCATCAAGATCATGGAAAAGACGGCCCATTTCCAATTGATAAGCAACATGACACCAATACACCCGATGGCACCTGCCAACGCCGTCATCCAGTGGCTGTAGCGAAAGCGAGGTCGAAAACTTGGGTTGCGAGTTATCGATTCATAAAATGTCGCTAAATTGATCAAACCATAAGTGATCATGAAGCACATCGTAATTAGCGGAGCGATCGTATTTAGATCGGCCGACAGAATAGCAATTTGCGACATAGCGAACGTCAACAGGATGGCGCGACGTGGCTCGTTGTTTTTTCCACTACCGACACCGAAGAATGTGAGTGACTTGAAGACATTATCGCGGGCCAAAGCTTGCAGGATTCGCGGAGCACCCATCATGCTGCCCAGCGCCGATGAAAGTGTCGCCGAGAAAACGCCAATCGTGACTAGGATAGGCCACACTGAAATTTTTTCGACAATGTAATTGTCGCCGATCATTGCCTGCGAGCCCCGTGACCCGGCCAGCGCTACCGCCATTCCGACATAGATAACGGCTGTCACCAAGATCGCCCAGAGTGTCCCCGAAGGGATCGCCTTGCCTGGGTTCTTCAAATCGCCCGACATGTTGGCACCAGCCATGATCCCGGTCACGGCAGGAAAGAACAACGCGAACATGATGAAAAAGTTGCTGCCTTCCGGAAAGTTTGGTCCCCAGTTTTGCTTGAGCAGTTCGGTGTCAAAAGACTGAAAGGCGCCCAGGAAAAAGGAGACCAGTGATAGGCCTAATGCACCTAAGATGAAAAACTGAACCTTGATCGTCCAGCCAGCCCCTATATAGACGCAAACAAACACGACCAGATTAATAATCGAAGCGACCAGCCATGAGGGAATGGCACCAGAAACGGAATTCCCGAACGCCTCCGAAAACCCGATCACGTACAACGCTACTGAAATGGCTTGAGCGAAAAAGAAAATGATTCCGATCGCCCCGCCAAATTCGACGCCCAGGCTACGACTGATCAAGAAATAGGCACCACCACCTTCTACCTTGGTGTTGGTCGAAATCGCCGACAAAGAAAACGTGGTTACCGTCGTGATCAGTTTCGAAAAGGCAACGATCAACAACGCCAAAAACAGCCCGCTTTGACCCACCACCTGCCCGAATCGCAGGAACATAATGACACCCAAAATGGTGAGCGTGCAGGGCGTAAAGACACCGCCAAACGCTCCAAGAAACCCAGTCGTCCCGTTGCTACCTGGTTTCTTCGGACGCGGTTCCGTCTTCACGGTTCGTGAAGGATTGGCGTCACTGGATTTTGTGGACACTGACTGTTGATCGCCGTGGTGGCGGCGACTCTCCAAGGGTCTGTAAGGGTGCAGATTGTACCTTGCTTGACAACGAATGCCATTGCAATCAAGCAGTCTGATTGCGTGCTGGAACCACCCGTTGGACCCGAATGTCCAAATATTTCCCCGGAATCTTGAGAAAAACTTGCTGGTAAACAGGGATTTAGCCCAACTGCTAAACCAAATACTCAGGACAAAACTATGTCCAAATCCACCGCCAAATATCGGCCCAGCGGGAATCATGACAACCTTTGCAATAATCGGGGAATCCCTGCGTCTGAAGCGAACCTGTACCTGACCGTTACAGTCGTACAAAAAACTTTGAAAGCATCATCGAATTAACATTTTGCTCTCGCCCATTTTTAGCCGACTACTAGAATGGTTCGCTCAGCCCGGTCAGTGGTGACAAACGGGCTAATTGATACTTAATTTCAAACACATTTCTGGAGTGACAAATGAAGACAACGTTGTGTACATGGGAGGACGAAACCAGTAACCGCCACATCCAATTCTCGGTTGAATATTCAATTGAGAATGGTGCAGTGGCCGTCAACAACGTCACTCCTACCAAAGTTTCTTTCGTCTGCCCTGAATCGAACACTGTGCAACGTTCTATTGGCGTTCACACAGATGGTGGCCGCGAAATGCTGGCCTCGCAGTTCAAGAACTCTTTGGGCTTTGAAAAGCTGGCTACAGCTATCGCCAACCCAAATGGCGACATCACCATGCCAAACATGAGCATCCGCATGGACGTCAGCACGGTGTAACCACCGCGTTAATCGTTTGACATGCGACGCCACCGGCAATTCAAAAAGACAAAAGACTCGCCCTGATTCCAAGGCGAGTTTTTTTTATACGCGAACGGTGCAGCGGACGGTGCCTCGACCAAATACTGTGGCTGGCAAATGCAAGCACAAAAAAACCCGCTTCAGCGGACGCCGAAACGGGAATAAGCGACTGTGAGGATCGCTCATTAGAAAAGAAGACTTGAGTAGAGTCTGCAGTTTTATTCGCCTTTCTACGTGGAAAGATGAATAGGAAAAACGTCCGTTGCCGGCACAAAATACGTTAACCCGCAACGATTCGTTCAAATACATGTTACGCTAAGAATTACACCTACTCATTTATCTAATAGGTGAAGCGATTTTTCCATTCCAGGAATTGATGGGTCAACTGAGCAACCGTGGTGACTTGCATCTTCTTAAGCACATTCGCTCTGTGCACATTCCCAGTCTTGGGGCTAATGCTTAACTGGGCAGCAATTTGTTTTACGGTTTGACCAACGACAAGCAAATCGAAAAACTCTTTTTCACGATCGGTTAACGAGTTAAACAAAAGGCTAAAGCGGCTTCGTTTTTTGGTTACTTCGAAAGCACGATTGATCACCTCGCACAGCAACGGATTTTGTTCTGGGTTTTCAACAAAATCCAAAGCGCCGATTTTCATAGCATCGACCGCTGCACGTACGCAAGAGTTGCGTGAAAAAACAACTAACGTCAGGGAACATGTTTCCAAGCTACTTAAAGATTCCTGAGACTCGTTTTCAAGTAGCTTGCTTTCGATCAACAAACAACCTTGAAGGCTGCAATCTAGATGCGAAAGTTGGCTCAACGAATCGAGCACGCGCGTTTGATAGTTTGACTGTTGCAACACGTCAAACAGAATCTTTCTTGATTCTGACGTGGCCAAGACAAACACCTCCAGCATCTGCTGCTGGGCTTGGTCGCTGTTCATAAGTTTTGGGAAGAGTATTTGAGGAGGATATCCAATCACTTGCATTTGAAAAGATGCGTAGGCAAGTGAAAACGGATGAAAGGAGTCGCTAACGTCTGTATACTACCATCGATCAGTATTTGACTAAAGCACATCTTTGTAGATGTTCGCCCTTGAATTGTATAAATTTACTATCTCTGCAAACATTTCCCTAGTCGATTTCCCAATTAAAAACCTTGCTGCAAGGATCACACAATGACTGCTGACGGCCTATCGCGATACATCGAAATCAAGCAACAAATTTCTGCTCTAGAGAAAGAACTGGAAGAATTGAAGGACGATGTTTTTAGCAATGTCGACGGGCAGGGCGGAGAAGTGACTTTCGGAAACTGCACCGTCCGCAGCTACAAAAATCCAAAATACAAATTCTCTGACAACTACGACAAGATGAACGCAGAAGTCAAAGAGCTCAGAAAAAAAGAGATCGAAGATGGCACGGCCAAGATCGACGGCTATTCAGAATACGTTCGACTAACGTTCAAAAAAGGCGACTAAGTCTAGACGATCGAATCAACCGTCGCGAATCGTTGCTAACTCGGTTTTACCGAGACCAACTCGCCCACCACGTTCACTCGCCCTTCAGCGATGGCGTTGATAACTTGTGGGTACAACTGGCACTCTTTTTCGAAGACCCGTTTTTGTAACTCTTCGGCCGTCAGTTGTTCTACTGGTACACTTTCTTGGGCGACGATGGGACCGTGATCAAATTGGTCATCAACAAAGTGCACGGTACAGCCGCTAATCGCCGAACCATTTTCAATCACAGCACGATGAACTCGCATCCCGTACATTCCCTTGCCGCAATACGCGGGAATCAAACTGGGGTGAATATTTATCACTCGGTTTCTGAAGTCGGGTGGGATCAAGACCTTTCGTAGAAATCCACCCATTGCCAGCAACGGCATTTTACGTTTTCGACAGGCGTCGAACATAACATCGCTAATACTAGCCGCCGTTTTGAATTCGCGATAATCGAAAATGGCGGTTTCGATTCCGGCCTGTTTAGCAAATTGCAAACCGGCGGCTTGGTGATTACTGGAGATCACCAAGCCAATTTTGGCTTTTAACTTACCCGCTTGTTGCCATTCGATCAGGTTACGCAATGTTGTGCCGCCGCCCGAGATGGCCACGGCGAATTGAAAAACATTAGCTGCTGAATCGTTGGGATCGTTGTTCATGCCAATTTGCCTTCAGCCTAAACGGTATGCTCGGCCGCCACGACCACGTAGATCGTCAACTTACATTCGCCAATTTCTCGTTCGGCAGACTCCGCGCCATCAATTGGCGACTGGCTGAGTTCCACGGCCAACGTTTCGCCTTTAATATATTCCGTGTTCTCTTGGATAGCTTGCTGCAAGTCGGACGAGTCCGTAACCAATCCCAATTGAATTCGATCAGTAAACTGCAGATCCAATTCTTTACGACGGTCTTGCACTAAACGAACGACATCACGAGCCATCCCTTCGCGAACCAAATCGTCAGTCAATTCAGTGGACAAAACGACCACACAGTGATTTCCTTGCGAGGCGGCCCAGCCATCCTTGGCTTTCAAACGAACCTGGATATCTTGATCGTCCAATTCGATAGTCTGACCCTCAAGATTCAGCACCACCTTTCCGGACGCCGTCATCTGTTGCAAAAGTTCACTGCCATCCGCTTCACCCAACGTCTTTTTGACAACCGGCATCAACTTGCCGACGCGAGGCCCCAAAGATTTGAAATTGGGCTGCACTTGATAGCTGACATATTGGTCGGCGTCCGAGGTGTACGTCACCTCTTTCACGTTCAATTCCGCTTTTAGAATCTCGTCGTGAGTTTCCAACCAACTTTGATACTTAGTGTCGTTCAAAATGACCGTGACACCGGCCAATGGCTGGCGCACTTTTAGTTTGGCTTCCATACGAGCCGCTCGTCCCAATGAAGCGATCTCTTGCAACAAAATCATTTGTTGCGACAGATCCTGGTCAACATTGGCGTGGTTCGATTCCGGGTAGTCACAAAGATGCACACTTTCTAAACATCGCCCCTCAAAAACGCTCGTCAGGTTTTGCCATAGCGTTTCCGCCAGAAACGGGACGAAGGGGGCGATCACCTTGGTCGTGCAAATCAAGCACTCGTACAATGTCCAATAGGCGTCCAGCTTATTTTGGTCCTCGCGATCTTCGCTCCAGAACCGATCACGACTACGTCGCACGTACCAATTACTCAGCGAATCGACCAATTGATTGATACGTTGGCAAGCGGCATAGTTGTCATACGCATCCATTCGTTCGGTCACTTCGGCCAATGTTCGATGCATTTCGCTTAACATCCAACGATCCAACTCGGCCCGTTCCGCGATCGGTCGATAGCCTTTGCCATTAGCCAAGTCCTCTGGATTCAATTGGCCAGCTTCGCCTGACAACCGTCGTCCAGGGTCGAAGCCGTCATTAGAATTGGCGTACAGGACGAAGAAACTGTAGACGTTCCACAATCGCAACATGAATTCTGGGATGCTGTCCTTGATCTGTTGTTCGCTGTACCGGATCGAAGTCCAGGGTGGCTGCTGAGCATAAAAGTACCACCGCAAGGCATCGGCACCGTAGCGATCGAAGATTTCATTGGGAGACAGATAGTTACGTTTTCGCTTTGACATCTTCCCAACGAAATGGGTATGGCCATTGACGCCAAACGCCTCGTCGGCCTCCGCCTTGGTCAAGCGAAGCTGGTTTGAATCCTTTTTTGATTCCCACCATTCGCTAAGCATCAACCCCAACACAATGCAGTTTTTGTATGGGTGCGGCCACTGATCGGATTGATGATCCGGGTCACCGTTCTTGCCAAACAGCATCGTGCTAATCGACAACAGGCTGTAGAACCAACCCCGTGTCTGATCCAGGGCCTCGCTGATAAAGTCTGCCGGAAACTGACCGTCGAACTGCTCCTTGTTTTGATGCGGATAGCCCCACTGAGCGAACGGCATGGCACCACTGTCGTACCAACAATCGATCACTTCGGTGACACGATGCATACGAGCCCCATCGGCGAACGGCGAATCGTAACTCACTTGATCAATGTACGGCTTGTGCACTCGTAAATCATCGGGCAATTCGGGATTGGCAGCCTTCGCGTCATCCCAAGCGTCGGTTCCTTGAATGCCAGGCTTGGCTAACAGCGATTCGTAGCAATCGATCGCCTCCTTCTTCCCAGTTTCACTACAAACCCAAATGGGCAGCGGCGTACCCCAGTAACGTTCGCGTGACAGAGCCCAATCGACATTGCTTTCCAGGAAGTTTCCGAAACGTCCGTCGCGAATATGTTCCGGCAACCAATTGACTTGCTGATTGTTTTCCAGCATATCGTCGCGGAACTGAGTAGTACGAATGAACCAGCTTTTGCGAGGGTATTGGATCAGCGGATCATTGTCGGCACGCCAACAGAATGGGTACTCGTGTTCGTATTGCTCCTTGAGATACAACTTCCCTTCTTCTTTCATGCGTCGCTCGATTGCCTTGTCCGCCTCTTTGACCCACTGGCCTTCGTAGTCGGGAGCGTCGCTTGTAAATTTCCCGTTCGGCCCAACGGCACAGATCAACTGCGGTCCCTGTCCATCTTCGAACCGAGCCTGTTCGGCCATCAGCAGGTCGTAGTCGACTTCCCCAAATGCCGGCGCCTCGTGCACCAAACCGGACCCCGAATCGGTCGTGACAAAGTCCGCCGAGGTAACTCGCCACGCCACGTGTTGCTGGCCACCGTCTTTTAGAGTGCCTGTTTTTTCGCCGAGCGATTTGTAGTAGTAGTCGAAAGGTGGCAGATAGCGTTTGCCGATTAATTCCGCACCTTGATAGGATTCGATGGCCTGAAATTGAGGCTCGTCTTCCAACCGTGCTTTGTCAACGATCTTTTGAGCACACGCTTCGGCGACGATCAAGAATTTTCCGTCCAATTTGGGGTCGGCGATCTTCACGTACGTCAACGATTCATTGACGGCGGCAAACTGGTTACTTGGCAGCGTCCAAGGGGTCGTCGTCCAAACCAACAGCGAGGTATCGGGGTCGTCGACCAACGGAAAGCGGACGAAGACACTAGGATCCTTGACGGTTTTGTAGCCCTGACCGACCTCGCCCGCGCTCAAGGCAGTCCCACCTTGGGCCCACCACCAAACGATTTTGTGCCCCTGATACAACAGGCCTCGATCAAATAGATTTTTTAGCGACCACCAAACCGACTCGACATAGCTTTGGTGGTAGGTAACGTAGGCCTCGTCTAACTTCAGCCAAAACCCCAGTCGCTCGGTTAGCCGTTCCCATTCCTGCATGTAACGCCAAACACTTTTTTGGCACAACTGGATGAACGGCTCGACACCGTATTGCTCGATCTCCTCTTTACTGTGAATCCCCAGTTCCTTGCAGACCTCGACTTCGACCGGCAACCCGTGAGTGTCCCAGCCGGCTTTGCGAGTACACAATTTACCGCGCATGGTTTGGTAGCGAGGGAACAAGTCTTTGATCGCGCGAGTCAAGCAGTGACCCGGGTGAGGCATCCCGTTGGCCGTCGGCGGACCTTCGTAGAAGACGAAGCTTTCCGCACCCTCGCGTTGCTTCAGAGATTTGTCGTAAATTTGCCGGTCTTTCCAGAACTCAAGGATTTGCTCCTCCTGCTTCGGAAAGCTGTGATTTCGTTCTACCGGCTTAAACATCTTGATTCCCGTAATCGAGTGGTCATTGATTCAAAACGTCATTGTGACATTTCCTTACGAAAGGGACAATTGCGGGTGTTCCAATGTTCGCGTGTCAGAACCAGCAGAAGGCTGCGAAACCAGATAGTCACTGCAGCGAATTTGGTGAAAATCAAGACAGGTGTTGAACTGGCTTTGTCGCGTCGTGTTTTTGTTGCGCCAGCCTTGGTTGCGTCCAATCCAATAAAGACGGAATTCGACGAGCCCCACCCTCGACATACTCACCGACGTTTACGCCTACCGGTTGAAAGGCCGCGGGTTGACCCAGCGAAACCCTCGCGAACTCAACAGAAACTCGCCCTTACGACGTCGCAGCTTGACCAACCATGGACCGTCGCTGATTTGTCCCGATAGTTCCAGTAGGTCCTCATCAATTACTTTGATCTTGATATTGCTTGGCAGATTTCTTTTTCTGCCTTGGAAATCAACGATCTTCATTTCCATTTTTTGAATATCCAGCTCCACAATCGCATTAGTTGTACCGGTGTCTGTCGCAATTGAGATCAGGTCCGTGTATTTTCGTTGCTGTTCTTTTTCAATGGCATAGGGCAGACGAACGAAGTTGAACTTCTTAAACCCAGAATCGCTGGTTTCGTCTGATTCCGTTGCTGCCGCTGCATTCAAATCAGCATCCTGAGAAGCGGAGGAATTTTCCTGGACGGCATAGTCGCCAAAGAAATCGGGTGACTTTGAACTGCCCCAGGAATCGATCGTCTGGTAAGTCGGAAAGAGAATCGCGATTCCAATCACGCCCATCTT
The DNA here is from genome assembly GCA_964543985.1 of uncultured Pirellulaceae bacterium. Classification (GTDB taxonomy): domain Bacteria; phylum Planctomycetota; class Planctomycetia; order Pirellulales; family Pirellulaceae; genus CAJQPP01. Next base: position 13,718 of record CAZJBW010000081.1, read on the forward strand.
CAGGACGCGATGCACCCAAACGAGTTGCCGCGAGACAAATGGGGGTCGCAGTTCCGCCCTCTCCAGTGAACTATGAGTCAAAAACATTTTTGAGATTCGAGAAAGGTCGGGCACTAGCACGACGAAAGACGCGATCAGCAAATGTGTTGAGAATAATTTGACGGGCACGTCGTAACAAAAGTTGAGCATCACGACGTTTGTCATAACACCAATCGCCACAAATGCACCGACCATCGTCGTACGCCGCCAAATTAACAACAAAGCCGCAAGCACCTCTCCAAGACCAGCAAAGATTGTGTAAGGCTGAGAGGCTCCCATGAAAGTCCACAGCAATCCCATAGGTGATGATTCGCCATAGGTGATGTTCAATCTGTCAAAGGACGGCGCCGGGAACTGAGTGAACTCGGGATATACTTTGCCCAATCCGTACGTCAACAGGACGATGGCTAATGAATAGCGAAGGAAGCTGCGCAACAAATCTTTTAGCCAAGCACTGTCGGTTCTTCGCCAATCCAGAAAACTCCAGACGATAGCAACGCCAACGGAATAGACGAAGATGGAAAGCAACTCGGCGTAATTGTAAATCCCGTCGCTGCTGCCGGATGAAAACGGATAGACGTCTTTTTGAAACAAGGTCCAAGTAAACCAGCTGACGATCTCCGCTTTTGCCTGATAAAAGTCCGTGAAATCGATTTCTGTAAATCGGACCAGACCGAGCCACCAGTCGACAAAATAGATGACCCAGTAAGACACGCTGAATCGCAACGCAAAACGTTGCAGGGGACCCGATCCACAGAATCCCACAATGAAAAAGGAAACAGCAATGATCGGATATATCATCCACCAGGAAAAAAATGATTGAGGATAATCGAAGCCAGCGGCGGGCTTGGTCAGCTCCATATCCTCATCGACAACCTCCAGCGAAATGTCATCGAACCAGGCTCTGGTTTTTCCACTAACTTCAATGCCAATCTCGATGACCTCAGCACTCGTTGGCACATCAATCACAATCACGCTCCGTTTCCAGTTGTCGTTTTCGGAAGGTGCGTGAGTAGCGACTTCGTATGCGACTGGTCGAAAAGCGCCGCTGGCGTCGATACGGTAGGCCTGAATCGTCAAGCCAGCAAATCCAACAGCCTCGTCTTCGTTGGTTTCGTCCACATCCTCTTCCAACGCATCAAGTCGAATAGCGCCACCTACTCGCACCCTTTCGCCGGCGAATTCCGTTGCGTGAAAATATTGCCAGGCACCGACTGAGCTAATTTTCAACTCGCGTGCATCAATCAGCAGACAGTTCTCGCCAGTGGCAGGTCTTGCGGTGTCTACCTCGTAAGACACGCCAGCCTCATCCAATACAACTTTGTTTTGACTGTATAACCCCCAATCTTCCGGCATACCTCGCGAATCCAGAATCTCCATGTCACCGTTGGCCAATTCTGTTGCATCGACTTGACCGTTCGTTGATGGTACGAAAGCAATGAATGCAAACAACAGGCTCAGGATGGGTAGTGTCAGTCGAACTATGTCGTTAGGGATTTGCATGATTGATCTTTTGAAACACATTTGTCGCTCAGCGGCAGGGGTCAACGATGTCGGTTCCAGTCAAGGGAAACGGGCGCCATCAAAAGGGACCCGAAGGGAAGCAGAACGGCCAGGATCAAAACTAGCCAGTCCAGACCAGTGTTAGTGTTGCGCAGCAGCATCCAAAAACACCCAATCAATATCAGGTAGCAAATGGCCAGCAGGGAACCGTATTTGGCAATTGCTTGCCAGCGAAAAATTCCTCGCCTGACCTGCAGTGCAATTGCCACTGCGGAAAACACGAACTTGGCCGCTAGGACAATACACAAAAAAATAAAGATTCGGGATCGAATGATGCCCGGGTAACTCTTTACCAGCTCGGGGTCGTTAGCAAACTCGGTGGAAGCCATCGTCACCTGAATGGTGACCATTCCCAGACCTATCGCCACCCAGCTGGCGAAAAAACCCATTCCTAAAGCGATATTTGCCGCCAGGTGAATGATTCGTCTTCCGCTCAACCCAATCACCATTCCAGGGAACGGCGCGATGACCGCTAAAACAAAACTTGCCAAAATAAAGGCGGCAAGAACATTGATGCTGTACGCCGTATCAAATTCGCCATCTTTGGCGATCTCATGAATGACTATCGAAATTCCGGCCCAGTTATGTGCCCACAGAAGCGAGATCAAAAATCCGGCACCCGCCATTCCCCAACACACAAGCGATACTCGTACTGCGTTGGCATATCTCATTCGCAAAAAGGTGTTGGTGGAAACTGGCAACACTCCGAGAAACGGTGGAAACGGTTTGGAGCCTTTCCAGTATTTGTTCTTTCCTAGTGTGGTACCCGCAAATGCACAGAGCCCGACGGTAACCGGAAACAGAATCAGTCCGAACTTGCTGACGATTGCCCAAACCGCAACGCACAACATGATCCAGCATGGAAACCTTCCAAGTTGATTCCAGTCACGCCAATGGATTGCCTGCGTAGGGTTCTCGAAATTCGAATCGACTGACGGTGAATCAGGTGAAAAAGCCTGACGAGTTCGGTTTGCGAGTTCCGCCACGCTGGAAAGAAACTTTCCATTCCATTCGCTTTCGGCCAAAGTCGATCGTTGACGGGAAACCGAGACACTCAAAATTGATGCGACCGCCCCCAATACCAGTGCACCGATTGCCAGAGCGTCAAGTTGCCAACAGCCTTCGGCAACAAGAGCATCAAAAACGGTTTTGAATCCCGTCTTTCGTTCCACTGGCTCCAGGATAACGATGGCAGATTTGATCAGGACGTATCCCACAGCAAACAAGGCGATTGCGCGAAACACGGCAAAGCGAAACGGCCACCAACTGGTTGCTTGTATCCAGAGCCCCCCAGCAAAAAAGAAAAGAGCTGGCAACAGTACCATGTAGTAGACAAAGCCAAATTCAAAAATTCTGGGACTTGATTCAGAATCGTGAAAGTGAATCATCACGAATTGATAGGGAAACCAGGCCCAGGCAAGCCATGCAATCATAGCCAGCATCGGAACGACCGCCAAAACGTAACTGCGAACTGGCAAGTTATGAAACCAACGAGGTACAGAAGATTTACCGCTGGTCAGATCGAGATCTGCTCCGTATGCAAACACCGTCAACGCACATCCAAGTGACGTCAAAAACGAGACGTGCGCGAGGGTCAACATCGGAACCATGAATTCCTCGGACAATTCCAAGGTAACACCCGTCCAATAGGCAACCTGCGCGAGAATCACGGAAGCGACGCTGGCCAACAACAGAATTCTGTGACGCCACCAGAACCATGAGAGCAACTGGACAGTACGATTCATGACGTCCTCGACGAGTCAACGAACCATTCATTCAGACTGACGCTTTCAGCTCGAACAATCTCGACCTCCAAAGACGTGAATGTTTGCTCCAGATCTTCTTGCTTGATGTCAAGAATGGCAGTCCACTCATCACCCGATTTCGCCCACTCGCCCAGTGGTTCCAGTGCGGGAGGACATTCTGGATCTTTCGTCCTGACGCGAACCCGCTGATACTTGGTTTGCATTTCATCCAATGCGCCGCACTCAACCAGCCTTCCATCACGAATCACGCCGACCGTATCACTAAGCCGCTGAACTTCATCCAGCAGGTGAGACGAAAACAAGACGGTGTTTCCCTGATCAGCAATCGTTCGGATGATCGCAGCGAGAATGTCGTTTCGCACCACCGGGTCCAGTCCGGAACTCGGTTCATCCAAAACCAAAAGCTGAGGTCGATGCGCCAAGGCAAGCGTCAAGCCGACACGCGCACGTTGCCCTTTGGACATTTGTTTGATTCGTTTTTCCGGCTCCAGCTTGAATGTTTCCAGCAATTCACTGGCATAGTCCTTGTCCCAGTTGGAGTAAAACGCAGAGGCAAATTTGTGAATCTGCCAAACTCTCATCCACCCCGGCAAGGTATCTTCTTCGGTCAGGCTGCCAATTTGCGAAAGCACTTTTTCAGGTTCGCGAGTTGGATCTTTTCCAAAGACCGAAACAGTTCCAGTCTGAGCGCGATAGAGCCCCAAAATGTGTTTAATCAGTGTCGTCTTTCCGGCTCCATTCAAACCCACCAATCCCATCACAACGCCTTTGGGAATCTGCAGAGTCACCTCGTTCAACGCCATTTTGGACCCAAACCTGCGACTAAGACCCGAGATCTCAACTACGAATTCCGAATCAGTAGATTGGCTTGCCGACGATTTGATCATTGGACTGTACCCCTAACTATCGTGTTCGATGGCCATGCAGGCCGCGGTCAGTTTCGATTATCAATCAGGTGGATGTAACTTATTGGCTCGTTTTTCAATCTGCTCAAAAAGCTGCTCAGTTGAAAACCCAAGCTGCCTGGACTCCGCCAGCAACTGATCAATCCTTTTGTGTAGCGCCACTTGTCGATGCTTCGACGAGTATTTCGAAGCTGATTCAGCAACGAATGTTCCCTTGGTGCTCCGCTTCTCGACGGCTCCTTCCTGCTCCAATTCCCGATAGGCCCGCGCCACCGTGTTTGGGTTGACCTGCAACTGCTCAGCCAGCGCGCGGATCGTCGGCAATTCGGCGCCCAGTTTCAAACGATTCGCCGCAATCAAGTATTTGACCTGCGTCACGATTTGGTGATAAATCGGGACACCGTCATTCAACGAAATGTGGATATCCATAAGTTGTATTCTTGTGTTAGGCCAATAATACAAGCAAGGATCGAGTTGTCAACAGCACGATCTGAAAAAATGAAAAACGATTTGGTCAAGAGACCAAGAGAAAGCGTCGAACCTAGAACCAAACGCGAAGTTTTAACGATGCCTTACCTGTTGCCCATCTGAACCTTACTCGTTGTCGTCTCGATAAGCCTCCAATCCTTCGATCTCGAAGTCCACGATATCCAACAGTGCTCTGACGTACTCGTCGTCCTGCAATTCGTATTCGCCGGAAATCTCGGCTTCGAAGTCATCGTCAAAATCGTGATCGAAATCATCCAGGTCGAAATCGATTGGGACCTTCAGTTCACCAACAGCCCCGGCGATCGTGCGAAACTTGGGAGAGAGTTCCGGTGGCGACGCTTGGTCCTCGCGACTTTTGGTTGGACCCTGTAACGGCTGATGCAGGAAAGAGGGGCAAGGTTTTGCGGCTTCCGTGGGCTCCGTCGGGGAAGGACTCGGTTCAGTTCGTCTATCTAATTCCGCATTGGCTGCGGTCGCCTTCTTTTCGTCGCTCGATGAACTCATTTTCAACGCCTCGAAAAACGGAAGAAATTCAAATTGTGACTAGCCCACACAACGGAATCGTGAAGGCAAAGTGTAAAAAGAGTATGGCACCAAGGATCGATGTCAAGTTCGCCAGCGGCAAACCACAACATCTTGTGAAAGCAAGTCGGAAATGACCTGTTTGCAGAGGTCAAACTGGACAAAAACCCTAACGTAAACCGCATACACAAACGCCAAAATTTCTTGCCCGCTTGGACGAACAAGTAACTTCTTTCACAATAGATGCTGTTAGTGTCTGCCCGATTGATAAACGAATTGGAATCTGTCTATGAGCCTTCTGAAACTTGTTGGCGTTCAATGCGATATTCAGCTGATGGATGTCGACGCGAACGTTCAAACCATCGAACGGTTCGTGAACCAAACACAAGAACACGACCCGTTCTTGGTAGTTTTTCCGGAATGCAGTCTACAAGGGTATTGCTTTGAATCACTGGACCAGGCCAAACAGGCGGCGCTACCGATCGACAGCTCGCCCATCGAACAGATCCGCAAATTGGCTGGGCAGCAATCGACTCATATCGTGTTTGGATTTTTACAATTACTGGACGATCAAGTCTTCAATGCCTGTGTCATGGCGACCGCGGACGGACAACTTCACGTGTACCACAAAATGCACTTGCCCAAATTGGGCGTTGATCAATTCACCACCCCAGGGAATACCCTCGCACCGGTTACAGTGGATGGCGTGAAAATCGGCATGAATGTGTGCTACGATTGCTCGTTCCCCGAGCCCGCTCGCCTGTTAGCATTGCAAGACGCCGACATCATCGTCCTGCCCACGAACTGGCCTCCCGGCGCTGCAAGTACCGCCGACTGCATCCCTAACGCAAGAGCCCTGGAAAACAACATCTACTACATGGCGATTAACCGAGTGGGTACGGAACGAGGATTTGACTTCATCGGCAAAAGCAAAATTTGCCATCCCGAAGGGAACGATTTGGCCTTTGCAAATCACCGTGACGAGGCCATCTTGGTGGCAACGATGGACCCACAAGTCGCCAGGAACAAACACTTGGTGCGAGTTCCTGAGAAACACGAAATCCACCGCTTTGCTGACCGACGTCCCGAGTATTATGATTCCATCGCTCGTCCGTTAAAGCAGGAACGCAAGTAGGCTGGCGACGGCATCAAAAGACCCACCGCAGAACGATTTTGCGAAAACTTGAATACCCACTGAATGACTCAACATGAAACCTCCTCAGATTCTGTTTTTGATGGCTTTGCTTTGCGGATGGTCGCTTTCGATACCACTGGTTGCTCAACAAGACACAAGCACGATACCGACAGGCGATTCGGTGCGCCAAATGCAATTCAAGGCCGCTGATTCCAAGACCGCCGATTGGGGCCACTGGGGCACCAAGCCAGACAAGTTCTCGTCTTGGACCAATCACTCGAATCGACTGGTCCCGATCTACACATTTGGGATCAACTTGAGCTCTTTCATAGACTCCAACAGCATCTATCAAGATGAAAAAAGACTTACCGAGCTTTACGGTCGGACACCTGAAATGTCGACTCACCCCAAAGCGTCATACATGGACCAAACCGAGGTCTATCATTTGCAAAAGCAAGCGATTGAAGACGGCAAGAAGTACATTTTCCTGATCGTCTTTGATGGCATGGATTGGCAGACGACTCGCGCTGCGGCAATCTACCGCAATCGCGACGACGTTTATGAGTCTGGCAAAGGATCAGGCCTAGCATTCCAGGACTACGACAAAGTCGAAAACGATTTCGGATTTTTCGTTTGCAGCCCGCTAGTCACCAGTGTCACCGAAAACGTCAACGGTCAAATTGTTCAACAGAAAGATAACGTCAAATATGGCGGATACAATCCGTTGTTGGGCGGCTTCCACCCTTGGGACAAACCGGCCAGCTATCCGTACTTGATTAGTCAGGATCGAGCGTTGCCGCATGCCTACACCGACTCGGCCAGCTCAGCGACCTCGATGACCGCCGGCGTGAAAACGTATAACGGTTCCATCAATGTTGGCGTCGATGGCGAAAAATTCACTCCCATTGCCCGATGGTTGCAATCCGAGCGGCAGTTCGCCATCGGCGTCGTTTCCAGCGTGCCGTTCTGTCACGCGACTCCGGCAGCCACCTACGCCAACAATGTTTCTCGCAGCGACTACCAGGACATCTCGCGGGACTTGTTGGGTATCTCCTCAGTGGCCAACCGTCGCCCACTTGCCGGCATGGATGTAGTGATCGGCGCTGGATGGAATGAAATTCGCGACACTGAAAGCCAAGTGAAAAGTGCTCGCAGCGAACAAGGCTCGAACTACGTTCCTGGAAACAGATACTTAGCCGCCGATGACCTGGCGAGAATCGATGTCGACAACGGGGGCCTTTACCAAACTGCGATTCGTAGCAATGGGAAACCAGGAAAAGAATTATTGCACTCAGCAGCTGATCGGGCCGTTTCGAAAAATCAACGGTTGTTTGGCTTCTTTGGAATCGACGGAGGTCACTTGCCCTACGCAACGGCCGACGGCGAATTTGATCCAACGCGAGGCGTCAAATCCGCAGAACGGTATACCGCCGCCGACATCGCCGAAAACCCCACACTGGCCGACATGACGGAAGCGGGCATCAAAGTCCTCGAAAAAAACGAGGCTGGCTTTTGGTTATTGATCGAGGCTGGAGACGTTGATTGGGCTAACCACAACAACAACATCGATGACGCAATCGGCGCCGTTTTCAGTGGAGAAGCTGCCTTCCATTCCGTGATCCAATGGATTGAAAAAAATGAATGCTGGGACGAATCGGCCGTGATCCTAACCGCCGACCATGGCCACCTTTTTGTAATGAAAGACCCAACGGCATTCATTCCAAAATCTGAATCAAAATCTGAATAAAACCATCGACTTGAACTCCAGATATTGGTTGACCAAAGCTTCGCAGGGCTTGTTACCAATCTGGTTACGATTCAATTGACTGGCCAGCGGTTTCTTTCCAGGGCTGATCACTTCC
>CAZJBW010000081.1:22098-23364 GCA_964543985.1 uncultured Pirellulaceae bacterium
CCTCAAAAAACATCCTACGAGACATTCCTGCCGATCAAGTGACGCCGACAAGCTGTTCAAAAACGAAACAGGTCAGGAGTATTTCCTAGATAGCAGGTGAAATTGACTGCTTTGAAAGTGATTTTTCCATTTGCATGGATTGTGTGGACATGTCGACGAATCGTCAATTCCTATTCAACTGACCAATCTCAACTTGAGTAGGTTTCAAAAAAGTTTGATTTCTGAAATCCCGATCTCTCATTTATCTCCTCAAACTTCTCAAAATCTCACCCGAGAGAATCATGTCACTAAAAAAATTTGGCAGTAGACTATTGAGCCTATCTGTTTGCGCGACTTTTCTGTTTTTGAATTCTGCAGACGCATCCATCGTCTATTCATCAGCAACGTTCAACAATTTCTCTATCCTGTCAGACACACCTACAGGATTTTCTGCTTCAGCGAACATCATTGAAGGTGGCGTCGTGGCCGGAACGTTGACCGTAACTACCGTGTATGGTAGTGGCACAAATCCATTCAACTCGGGTGCGCTATGGGGTGCTTCCAACGAGTTTCGTTTTACGGGCAGTTCAACTGATGATGAAGAAGAAGCCGAAGAAACTGCGGAAGCAACCTATTCTATCTCGATTTCAACGAACGCTGGTTGGTCGGTAGACGGGCTGTCTCTGTTGTCGCATGCAACTGTGCTGGCAAACCCTACTTTTGAAAATTTGACCTCCAACGGAATCGCCACCGTCGCTGATGACAACCAGGGCATGCCCGATGAACTATTTTTATCGCACAATGATGGAGACTCATTCACCAACGGTGACGATTTAGTCTTCCGTCCCGGCTCGCGATCGGCTGGAATTGACAACCTCGACCACATTCGCAAATGGTCCTACGACAGTGCAGGAGCAACCACAGTTAGCTTCAATTACATAGCTGGCCCTGTAACCAACATCTCCAGTGAAGGCATTGGAATTGACGTTGCATTAAGCTTTACCGCCGTCCCCGAACCATCCACTCTTTGCTTGCTTGGTCCTGGCATGTTGCTGGTTATGAGCCGTCGCAAACGCAATCGCTAAAGGCCGACGCCAAAAGATCAAAAACGGGCCTCGATCCCAGGCGCGATTTTTATCACAAGAATTGCGAGTCTAGAAATTCGCAGACGAACCTGCTACGATCACTCTTGTCCAAATATCAACGGACGGGCTGTGGCGCAGTTTGGCTAGCGCGTTTGACTGGGGGTCAAAAGGTCGCAGGTTCGAATCCTGTCAGCCCGACTTT
>CAZJBW010000082.1:0-23347 GCA_964543985.1 uncultured Pirellulaceae bacterium
CCGGTTGCAAATCCTGGGTACAAACACATGCCGCCATCAACCACCATGCTGGTTCCGTTCATGTAGTCGGCTTGATCAGAAGCCAGCCAGGCGGCGGCTTTTCCAATGTCTTCGGGTTCGCCAATTCGTCTGTACGGAATCAACTCCATCAGGCTGTCGTAGGCTTCTTGAGTTTCCCATGCGTCGCGATTGATTGGCGTCCGAATGGCACCTGGACAAATACTGTTGACGCGAATCCGAAACGGAGCGACTTCTTGAGCGATACTCTTCATCATCAACATCACGCCACCTTTGGATGCCGCGTAGTTGGTGTGCCCGGCCCAAGGAATGATTTCATGGACTGAGCTCATGCAAATGATCTTGCCTGCTGAACAGGAAACGCTTTGAACCACCCCGCGCTTTTTGAATTCCCGAATCGCCGCTCGTGCACACAAGAACTGGCCGGTCAAATTGACGTCAATCACTTTGTTCCAGTCCGCAAGACTCATTTCGTCAATCGGGGCGTCCCGTTGCAATCCGGCGTTGTTGACCAGAATGTCGACCGTGCCAAAGGTGTCAATGGCTGTAGCAAACATGCGTTCGACGTCATCTTCTTTTGAAACGTCGGCCTGGATGGCGATTGCATTTCCGCCGTTCTCTTTGATCTGTGCAACGACTTTGTTTGCCGACGCTTCGTTGCCGCTGTAGTTGATCACGACGTCGGCTCCTGCTTGGGCGAGTGACTTCGCAACGGCGGTTCCGATGCCTGAGCTAGAACCGGTGACGATCGCTTTCTGGCCTTTTAGTAACTGCGGAATGCCGCAGGACGGCATGACGACTTCAGGATGGTTTGGTTGACTCATAGTTAATCCTTGTTTGTAGTACCGGCTTTAGCCGGAAGTGATACGCAATTCCGGCTAAAGCCGGTACTACGAACCTACGTTTGTTGTATCTATTTCTTGGCTTTGTCTGCGATCAGTGAGGCAACCAATGCTGTCCAGCCGGTTTGATGACTAGCCCCTACACCTCGACCGTTGTCTCCATGGAAGTACTCATAGAACAAAATGTGATCTTTGAAGTGCTCGTTGTTTTGCATCTTTGGGTACTTGTTAAAGACCGGACGATGGCCAGCTTCGTTGTTGGTAAAGATGGAGGTTAATCGTTGGCTGACTTCATCGGCCGCTTGTGCAATTGTTTTCTTTTGGCCCGATCCGGCGGGACACTCGATTTGGAATTCGTCCCCGTAGTAGACATGAAACTTGTAAAGCGATTCAACTAACAGGAAGTTCATTGGGAACCAAATCGGCCCACGCCAATTTGAGTTACCCCCAAACATCGAAGTCGTCGATTCTGCCGGTTCGTACTTGACCGAGACTTGACCGCCATCGCATTCAATCATGCTGCCGTCACAATTAACGGCGTATGGATTTTCCTCGTGGTATTTCGATACCGCACGAATTCCGAATTCGGATAGGAATTCCGTTTCGTCCAACATTCGGCGCAACAGGGCTTTCATGCGATGCCCACGCAGCAGTGAAAGCAAGTGCGTATCGCCTGTGCCGGGTTCGTGCCAGCGAGAAACGAGGTTCGCCAGATCCGGACGATTCTTGAGAAGCCAATTCATCCGTCGTTTGAAATTCGGCACCTTGTCCAACAACTCCTGATCGAGCGTTTCGACAGCGAACAGCGGCGCCAGCCCAACCAGTGAACGCACCTTCAGCGGAATCGTTTTTCCGGACGGCAAGTGCAACACGTCGTAGTAAAACTGATCTTCTTCGTCCCAAAGCCCCTCGCCATCACCACCTAGCTCGTTCAGTGCCTTGGCGATATGTAGGAAGTGTTCAAAGAACTTGGTCGCAATGCTTTCGTAGACCGGATTTTCGATCGCCAGTTCCAATGAAATACGCAACATGTTCAGCGAATACATCGCCATCCAGCTAGTGCCGTCGGATTGATCAATATGCCCGCCACCAGGCAGCGGCGCGCTGCGATCAAACACACCGATGTTGTCCAGGCCAAGAAAACCGCCCTGAAAAACATTGTTGTTGTCCGCATCCTTTTTGTTGACCCACCAAGTAAAATTCAACAGCAGCTTGTGAAAGACGGTTTCCAGAAAAGCTCGGTCGGCTTTCCCGTGTCGCTCTTGTTCAATTTGATAAACTCGCCAAGTTGCCCATGCATGAACCGGCGGGTTCACATCGCCGAACGCCCACTCGTAAGCCGGTATTTGACCGTTGGGGTGCATGTACCATTCGCGCGTCATCAACACCAATTGCTCTTTGGCAAACACTGGATCGAACAGGGCAAACGGCACGCAGTGGAAAGCCAAATCCCAAGCCGCGTACCATGGGTATTCCCATTTGTCGGGCATTGAAATGACGTCCGCGTTGTTCAGATGCTCCCACTCGTGGTTGCGACCGCCGAGTCTGGAAGCTGGTGGTTTAGGCTGATTCGGATCGCCTTCCAGCCACTGGGAAATGTCGAAGTTGTAAAACTGCTTTGTCCAAATCAAGCCTGCGATAGCTTGTCGCTGAACGTTGCGTTGGTCTTCGTTTTCAATATCTTTTTGCAAATCAGCAAAATACTCATTCGCTTCTGACTTGCCGTTGTCAAACAGTTCATCGAACCCCTCAAAAGGTTTTTGAACGACTCCATCATCACGATACAAACGCAAGTCAAACGACTTTGAGTCGCCGGCCCCAATCGACGCCTTCAAACGCGCCGCGCACTTGGTGCCCGTTTTGTCCGGGTTCACAGCCTTGGCATCGCCGTTGACCACGAAAGAATGGAAAGCGTCTTTGTAGAAACCAGTCGCTTCCATGCCAAAGATGGCGGGATTCGTTTCATTTTCGGTGAACAGGAATTCCGCATCGGAACGCGAACAGAAACAGTACGTTCCCAGTTGGGCGTGCTCCGTTACGACTCGCCCGTCATTTTGCAGGCTAATGCTAGGCTTAGAAACGTCGCCACGCCCCCAACTCCATGTATTTCGAAACAACAGATTGGCCAGCAGATCAAGATCGGCAGCCTCAGGCCCACGATTGAAGACGGTGATGCGAATCAACGTGTCAAACTCAGATGCCTTGACATACTCAATGAAGACATCGAAGTACCGATCGTCATCAAAGACGCCGGTGTCCAGTAATTCGTATTCGTCCTTATGCTTGCCGGCCGAACGATTGGTGTTGGCCAGATCCGCATAGGGAAACTCGGCCTGAGGATACTTGTAAAGCATCTTCAAATAAGAATGGCTCGGCGTACCGTCGAGGTAGTAGTAGTGTTCTTTGACGTCTTCGCCGTGATTGCCCTCGTTACCGGTCAGTCCGTACAGGCGTTCCTTAAGAATCGCGTCTTTGCCATTCCACATCCCCAACGAGAAACAAAGCCGCTGTTGATCGTCACTGTATCCGCCGATCCCGTCTTCACCCCAACGGTAGGCGTGTTTGCGAGACGCTTCGTGGTCAAGAAATTCCCAAGCCTCTCCGTGCTCGCTGTAGTCCTCGCGGACAGTACCCCATTGCCGCTCGCTAAGGTAAGGGCCCCAGACACGCCAATCGCTTCCGGGAGAGGACACTCGTTCAGATTCGGACGCCATTTTCATTCCATGAAGTTAAAACTTGAAAGCGGATATCTGGTGAAACGGTCCAATTCTCCCTAGTTCTGTATGAAGTAGGTCGCTTTAGACCGATGAGAATTACACGTGAAGCAAAACTAAACCAACGGCTTATTAAAAATTAAAAACAACCATCAAGCCAAAATTCCCAATTCCGAAGTGAACTTTGAGGCCAAGCCCGTACCCATTTGACCCGTGGGCTTACCCCATGGCTCTCCTGAACTTCTGGCGAGTCCAGCTACGGTTAGTAGCCGTGGATGGGCCTAGGCAGGCTAAGCGTAGCGAGAAGTAATTTCTTTCTGGTTCATCAATGTTCGGTGCACGGGGCACATGTCAGCAATCTGAAGCATGCGGTCTCGCTGCGATTGAGTAAGGTTGCCCTTGATCGTGATGATCCGTTCAATTTGATCGACGAGTGCTTGTTGGTCTTCGCAGGTTTCGCAGTCGTCTGAGTGGATGCGGTTGTGCTGCAATTCCACTTTGATTTCATCAATTTCCAGGCCCTTGCGTTTGGCGTACATGCGTAACGTCATCGAAGTGCAAGTTCCCAGTGCGGCCAACAGGAAGTCGTATGGCGTGCCGCCCAAGTTGGCTCCACCAACCGAAGCTGGCTCGTCGGCGATCAGGTGATGAGTGCCGGCATAAATATCTTGTGTCAAACCGCCATTCCGCTCGGCAACTAGCACGCCAGATTCGGGCGCTGTATTTTTGGTTGGTGAAGCTTCGGCGGTCGCTTCCTGGCCAGCGGCTAAATACCGATTGGCCCAAGTTGAAACAAGCGTCGCGACAAAGGTTGCATCGTCTGCATTGCGAAGCAGGTGGTCGGCGCCGTCGAGCGACACAAAGCTTTTTGGGTGCTTTGCCGCCTCGTAGATTTTTCGTGCGTGATCAACGGACACGATCGAGTCTGTTGGCGAATGGCAAATCAACAGTGGCTTGCGGTTGTTCGCAAGATTCTCCAGCAGATTTGCCTTGTTCACGTCTTCAATGAACTCTTTGCGAACTGAAAATGGGCGTCCGCCCAGCGAGACTTCTGCTTGGCCGTCTTGCTTGATCTTGGAGATCGTCGCGTCGTCAAAGAGGTGCAGCACGTGAGCGGGATCGCTGGGGGCGCCGATGGTCGCGACCAGCTTGACATCCTTGAACTCATTGGCAACTGCTAAAACGGCGGCACCGCCAAGGCTGTGTCCGACTAGCAGGTCGACCGTCAAGCCATGTTCCTTGAGCGCGTTGATCGCGGATCGAAGGTCTTCCAGATTGGTCGAGAAGTTTGTGTTGGCAAAGTCGCCTTCACTTTGCCCAAGTCCAGTGAAGTCGAATCGCAACACCGCAAAGCCTTGGTCTCGCAGTCCCTTCGAGACGCGACTGGCCGCGTGAACGTTCTTGTGACAGGAAAAGCAATGCGCAAAAATCGCCACTCCGCGACGGGGTGTCGTGGGCTCTTCCATTGCACCTGCAAGGGTGACACCATCACGGTTCTTAAATTCAAATTTTGTGTTCATTGTGTTGTCTAAATAGCCAGTACCGTTTATTGAGGTCTCGGAACGTGGCAAGGGTTTCCAGCCTGTGTGCGAATTGTTCGGACCACAGGCTGGAAGCCTATGCCACTTTTCTGACTACTCAAAGCCAAAATCGTCGAGGTGAATTTCTTGCTCGTCAGTGGTGAATGGCTTGAAGGGAATTCGTTTGTGTTGAAAAAATTCCTCGTTAACCACATCGTAGGTTTCTGCCGCTCGTTGTTCGCCGACCTCAAATAATTTGGGAATGTTCTCGACTTCATCGAGTCCCCATTGTTCGGTCATCCTGAAATTGATATGGCGGTAGCGATCACCAAGGAAAAATTTAAGCGGCAGGTGAATGCCCTGTGCTTGAGATGTGCCCATCACGTCAGCAACGCGAGGTGCCCAGTAAAGCAAGCCAGCCGATGCGCCTGGTGGGTTGAGTGCAAACTGGGCTCGTCCTGTACCCACCGAAAGCAAATGCATGTCAGTCGTTCGGAAGTGTGCCTCTGGATGGGCGGTGTCCTCCAGCTCGGTAATTCGAATTGCTTCGGCGACAGCCAACAAGCTTGGATCAGCGGCCCACATGCCACCATCGACATAGCTGTTTTCACCAATTTGGCGATGAGGAAAATAGGTTGGTGCTGCGGTACTGGCGATTACGGCGTCCGCAATTTTGATGTCGGAATCATGAATGCCCTTAGGCAGGTGCCGCGATCGAAACACATGTGGTTTCCCTTTGGTCAAGTTGACGGCTGGCACGATCAGACGCGTAAAAGTGACATCCTTCAAGGTCCTTTCGCCAAACCCTTCTGCGAAAGACTTTTCCAGTGCCGTTGGACAGAAGCGAGCTCGAAACGCAGCTGCAAGATCGCCACCCGTGGCCTTTCTGAAGAAAAAGTCGCCGATCGGGAAAAGGAAGCGGTAGGCTCCTTTTGCTTTGTACTTGGGGCGAGGTGTAAAAATTCCAGCGCCATAACGAACGTAAAAGTCATGCATTTCTGCAGCTGACAACCCAGACGCCAGTCCCGCCGCAATGATGGCACCGGTGGACGTGCCTGCGATCAGGTCAAACGATTCGGCGATAGGGCGTCCTAGCTTTGCTTCCAGTTCGTTGAGGTAGGAAGTGACAAAGGCACCGCGAATCCCTCCGCCAATTAAAGAAAGTATTTGAAACCTTGCCATCAGAGGTGCTCCATGCGATTGATAGACTCGCTCATTCTAAATTAGAGGGTTGTTTTATCCAACGCCAGTCGTTCCCGAAATCGCATGCATATTGGATCGGTCGAAACTCTGAAAATCATGTAATCAGCGCCTGTTTTTTGCGACTAATAATCTGAACATATATTCACTTGGATTTCTGGAGTTTCGGCACGGCCGACAGTGAATAATACTGGCCCACAAGTGCCCACAAGTCAGTTGCCAAGGTTGCTGTACGGCAATGGACAGAACACGGATTGGTGCAGTTCTGAATGTCTATCAGTTGAGGCGTTTCAACTGATCGCGCCGACATCGACAAAGCTTCGTCGTCTCCGTTGTGCAAGCCTACCGCCAACTCATCTCCAAGTAATCGTCCGATTTAGCTTCATGATGCAAGCAAAATTAGCCAATGCACCTTTCGGCAATTGAGGTGTTTTGCCACTATGTACGCTCTGGCTTAAGTGGCGAGTAGAATTTTCTTCCCACTGAATGTTCATCTCTGTGTTTATTCAACGGGCTTCACCGGAAACAACCTAAGGCGATTCAATGACCGATCACTTTGAAAGCAGCTCCATCATCCATCGGCAGTTGCGAGGAAAGATTTCTTTGGTCAGCAAAATGCCGATCGAGTCGCGTGATGATTTGTCCATTGCCTACACGCCGGGAGTTGCCGGACCCTGTAAGCTGATCGCCGACGATCCAAGCCAAGCCAGAGAGCTAACGATCAAACGCAATACGGTGGCCGTTGTCAGTGACGGCTCAGCCGTGTTAGGGCTGGGAAACATTGGACCACTGGGAGCGATTCCAGTAATGGAAGGCAAGGCGTTGCTGTTTAAGCAGTATGGTGACATCGATGCCTGGCCAATTTGCCTGGACACTCAGGACTCGCAAGAGATCATCGAAACCGTGCGCCGGATCGCGCCAGTCTTTGGTGGGGTCAATCTGGAAGACATCTCGGCGCCTCGCTGCTTCGAAATCGAGGCCGCTCTACAAGAACTCGGCATCCCCGTTTTTCATGATGATCAACACGGAACTGCCATTGTGTTGCTTGCTGCGTTAATCAATTCCAGCCGGGTGCTGAACAAGCCACTGGAAGAAATGAAAGTAGTGATCAATGGTGCGGGTGCTGCTGGAACGGCGATCGCCAAGCTGCTGCGATGCGTTGGCAACGATCCGAATAGTTGTGTACCGGTTGCAGACGTCGTTATCTGCGATTCCAAGGGAGCGATCCACAAAGAACGTGGCGATCTTTCGCCGTACAAGCAGGAAATTTTGAAGTTTTCAAACCGAGGAGGGCGAAGCGGGTCGCTGAAGGAAGTGCTGGTCGGTTGCGATGTGTTTATAGGCGTCAGCAAAGGTGGTTTGTTGAACCGCGATGACATTTCGACGATGGCAGACAATGCAATTGTTTTGGCAATGGCAAATCCAGAACCTGAGATCATGCCGGACGAGGCCAAGGCCGGGGGCGCGGCGATTATCGGAACAGGCCGGAGTGATTTCCCCAATCAAGTCAATAACTTGTTGGCTTTTCCAGGTATCTTTCGCGGTGCGTTAGATGTGCAGGCGACGCGTATTACAGAACAGATGAAAATCGCGGCAGCCCATTCACTTGCGGAAACGATCACCGAACCGACGGCAGAACGGATCCTGCCTGATCCCTTGGATCGTCGAGTCGCTCACTGTGTGGCCGAGGCAGTTGGCAACGCATGGTGTAATGAAGATGCCTGATGCGGTTTTTAGTGAATTAGGATAAGGCCCAAACACACGTGAGACATAAACATTCTGAATTCGATGACAATGCAGACGAGCCTTGGCTACTGCATTTGATCGATCAGCTTTCGACCAAACGCTGGGTGGGATTGTGGCTGGTCACGATTTTGCTGTCGGCAATGGTTTACTGGACGGCCAGCAGCTATTCGGATGGTCACGGTCTGGTGTGCACGATGCGCAAAGAAATGGAACAGCCGGTTTCTTTTTCGACGGCGCTTTACTTTAGCTGCGTAACGACCACGACGCTTGGTTATGGCGATTTTGCTCCGGAGGGGATTTCCAGGTTGGTCGCGATCCTTCAGGCCTTTTTGGGCATGACGGTTGTCGGAGCTGTGATTTCAAAGGTCTTGACTCGCCATCAAAGCCAAACGATTGTCGAAACAAACAGGATCGCAGTCGCCGAACGATCTGCGAGTGTCTTTACAGCATTGAACCAACAGTTGGTCGAGTTCCAACAGATCAGTCGATCAAAAGAACATGACGATAAAGATGAAGCCGAGTATGACAGGTTAACCCGACGTTTTGTGAACGCAGAGCTGCGGTTTAATTTTCTCTTGGAGACGATTCAGAAGTTGCTTCGAAATCCCGAAATCGCTCCTGCCACAAAAACGAAAATCCTGACTGCCCTGGGTAACGCGGTGGCGGAATATGATGCGGCCAGTAAAGCATGTGGTTCTTCCGTGAACTCATCGACCTCCATTTCGCAATTGTTGAATATCTGCCAAGGCGAGTGTGACGGTGACGGCGCCAAACTTCCCAATAAACCCAGCATTGATGACATTATTAAGTTCTTGAATTCGTAAGTGGCATAGGCTTCCAGCCTGTGGGAGTGTTGGGAAAAAGTCAGTAAAATGATTTGGTAAGAACTATTGTGAAGAACACAGGCTGGAAGCCTATGCCACTAGTCACCCAGCTCAAGGATTAGTCCTACGGTCGTTTGTGGGTTGGATGGATCGAGCGTGATGCGATTGGCAATCCAGCCTTCGCTTTGCTTGACGATGCGATCCTTTGCGCCATTGGAAAATAGCTCTGAAATTCCAGGTCGTTCAGCCGTGGTATTCTTCTGTTGAGGCGTAGTGTCAATACCAGCGATGGGATCGTCGCTGACCCATGCTCGACCGGTGGAATCCGTGACGACGATTTTGGCCGTGCTTTGCTCAAGCTGTTCGAGCGCTTGCACAACTCGGCCCAGCAAATCCATCTCCAGCGTGACAAACCCGAAGATCTCTCCCGTCGTTTCATCAAACACGGGCGTCGACGCAAGCAAACTCATTTCCTGTCGCTTGGTGCCAGTCTGTTTATTCCGGTAGCGTGTCGTCAGCAGAACGTCGGCGGGCGACAGTTGGCTAATCTCGGCGAGGAATTTCTGATCATTCAGACTCTCTAGTTGGCCGGAAGGCAGGCGGCGGACGAACCCCATTTCACCAGCATGCCGTTCCACACGGACGATTGGAGTTCCCTGATCGGTTTCGATTACTGCGTAGTAGACACAGCGGTAATTGGGATTCGCTCGAAGCAAGCCCGTGTAGATCGTTGCCAGCCGTTCTTCCCAGACCTCCTTGCCGTCACCAGTGTTTTCGGCTGTAACTTTAACACCACCTCGCTGATCAATGATCGCCTGGATAGGAGGTAATGTCGACATGAATCGAGTGTTACGCATCAGCTCAATGGCGGTCGCCTGAAGTTGAACCTCCACTTCATTACTGTAGACGCTCAATTCGTCAAACTGCCGTTGCTGATTAGCAAGATGGTTTTGGCGAAAAGCGACGGCTAAAGTCGACGCGGCGACGCAGGCAATGATGAGACTGGCAGCAATGACTTGAGACCAAACCTGGTTTTGCCGAACCCAACGTTGAACTCGCCGCACAAATGTTTCGCGTTCTGCAGAGACAGGCTCTCCCGCCATCCACCGCTGGACGTCGCTCGCCAATTCCATGGCTGATTGGTAACGCGCGTATTGCTTCGCAGCCATCGCCTTTTTGCAGATCGCCGCCAACGTAGCATCCACTCCGTTGTCAAATTCCAGAGCGTTGGGGGTTGGGTGACTTGCGATTGCAGACAACAGTTCACGAATTCCCGAAACGTCTTCTCGTTCGCGAGCTACTTCATGTGGAGCACTGCCCGTTAAGATCGCGAACAGAATCGCCCCTAGGCCATAGATGTCGGTACGTTCATCCAGATCATCGACGCGCCCAGCGGCTTGTTCAGGTGCCATGAACAACGGGCTGCCTAACACTTGGCCCTGCATGGTACTCTGCGAATTCGTTTCCATGGAATCGATTTCAATACTGGCCTCGCCAAGGTTGACCTCGTCAATGACCTTCGCAATACCCCAGTCGATCACGATTACCTGTCCAAAGCTGTCGATCGCAATGTTCTCAGGTTTCAAATCACGGTGAATTACTTGGCGAGAATGAGCGTGACCAATCGCCTGGCAAACGTTAACAAAATCATCCAGCAAGCGACGGATAAGCATCGGGTCATCGTCACCTTCGGCGCGACGCTCGTGATACTCCATGATCGCGTCATGCAACGTCGTCTTTCCCAAAAACCGCATCACGTAAAAAGATTTCCCGGTACTCTCTTCGGTCCCAAGTTGATGAATCGGCACAATCCCTGGATGCTCCAACCGTCCTGTGATCACGGCCTCACGATCAAAACGTTGCACAACGGCCGGCGAGTCATTCCCGGAGATTTCCTTGATGGCGACATAACGTTTGAGACTTTCATCAAACGCCAACCAGACTCGCCCGAGTCCTCCCTGGCCGATCTTTCTGATCAAGCGGTAACCGTGCATCGCACGCCGATGTTCTGGCGTCTCAGAGACTCCAACACCTGCAGCGGCCTGGATCCCCAATAAGCGAGAGATGCGTCCGGACGGATCGAGCGCTTCGAGCGTCCCTGCAATAACACTTTCGCTGGACGAGCCAAGCGGGCCATTTTTCATTAACGCTGTTAGGACCTCACTTACTTGAAGCGCCAATTCTTGCCGAGCCGCATCATTGATCAATCTAGATTCAGCAAGGTGATCAAGAAGTGGCACGCTGCCATGAATCGTCCAACTGCGAATCGCTTCCGATAGTTTTCTTTCACTTATGACACTTTGTCGTAGTGACACGACGGCCGTTGCAATGTCTTCTTGTTCTTTGGGAAACCGAGAATCGATAATGTCACGCGTTTCCATGAAATCTTCATCATCGACAACAGCGTCATCGTGAGCAGCCGACTCGATTAAGCGAGTTTCTTTATTAGGGTCAAGAACCATACCAATCTTTTCTATCTGGATATTTCGCCACGTCGACGATTTTGTTTTTCAGTCAGGTCATCGTTCGCTTCGCATTCTCATTGCCGCAACCTGATTGAAATTCTTATTTCCCAGTATAATTAAGGACGAACATTAAAGGACAAGCGATCGTTTATTGGCAATTTTCCTATCGTTCGACCCTGAGAACCGTTAGGACACGTTGTACACACAGCGGATTTGCGATGACCAGCCGTGCTTGATGGCGAGGGCAAAAAGAACGGCCGTCTGCCGGTGAGGCTTCATCGTTATTTGCGGTTTGCGACAAGACCACCTTTTGTGAATGAATTTTGGCTCGATTGTAAGTTGGCTTGAAGACGTCCAAAGGGTTATTTCCAGCCCGGACAAATTCGTTTTGATTCAGGCCCTGAACGCTCGATATATTCGCTGGTGCTCCTCGATATATTCGCTGGTGCTCTTGTGTGAATTCTTTTCTTTGACAGCCGGCGTTGAATCAGCCAAGCGTGTTATCTGGCAATTTCGGGTGTCACCAATTTGTGATGCAAGCATCTCCTTGGTGTACAGCTAAGCTTACGGGGTTGATGAAAACACCCTAAATTACCGGACGCTTCCGCATTTTGTGCTCGGAAAACTAGAACTTTCGAGTGCATCGCGCAATCCACTCAATTTTTCACTGGAATGACTCGAAACAATCTTCCATCTCTATTCCTTGCGGCAAGCTAAATCACTAGCTTACTGGCGAATGACAGCAAGAGCAAAGATTCCGTTTGTGACTTTGTCGGAAGTTGGAATGAAGGAATAAGTATGCGATGGAATTTATCATTTGCCGCCTGCGTTAGTTTAAAACGCTCCGCAGCCCAGGGGCAACAGCGGGCTGACTTAGTCTTCAGCCCGACAAGTGTTTTGCCCGCATCCGTTTTGCAAGCCGATTCCTACATAATTCCCGATAGGGTTTTGGTTAGCGCCAACGTAACCGTCGCCAATCAGTCAACTTACACTGAAGGATCACATCGATGAAACGGTGGTCTAAAATCTGCGTTCGATGGGCTAGTTTGCTTTGCTTGCTGGCAATCCTTGTTGGGTGCCAGTCATTCAAAGAGCGCAATCAAGTAAGTCTAGGCGAAATCTACAGCGACCTTGCGCAGTTGCCTGACACCGAGCGTAATCCGGTGATCGTGATTCCGGGAATCCTTGGCTCGCGTTTGATTGACAAAGAGACTCAAGAAATTGTTTGGGGCGAAATGGGGCCGGCGGGAGTGAACC
The DNA here is from genome assembly GCA_964543985.1 of uncultured Pirellulaceae bacterium. Taxonomy (GTDB): domain Bacteria; phylum Planctomycetota; class Planctomycetia; order Pirellulales; family Pirellulaceae; genus CAJQPP01. The sequence continues at coordinate 12,587 of CAZJBW010000082.1, forward strand.
CTCTAAAGACACATAGCCTCACTGAACTGGCTCTTCCAATGCAGTATGGCGTTCCACTGCATCAGTTGCATGATCAGGTAACACAAGATGGCCCGTTGGACCAAGTAACATTTCGATTGGCTGGTATTCCCGTCAAGGTAAACGCCTATGCTCAAATTTTGGCATCCCTTGGCGTCGGTGGTTACCGCGATCGACACTTCCGCGGTCAGTCCCGAAACAATGAAGTAAACTATGGCGATGAGCACTTCACCTGCTTCCAGTTTGCCTACGACTGGCGAAGAGACATTAGTGAATCCGCCGCGCTGTTGGCCCAATACATTGAAGAACGAGACGCCTACACGCGGCAACAATATCTCGAGCGATATGGGATCCAAAATCCGAACATCAAATTCGATATCGTGGCCCATTCGATGGGTGGTATGGTGGCACGGTACTATTTGCGATACGGCAATCAACCGCTTCCCGATGATGGTTCCCTGCCCGTGTTGACTTGGGAAGGCGCCAGACGAGTCGGCCGGGTGTTTATTGTGGGAACGCCGAATCTGGGAGCAACGAAAGCGATCACTGAAATGAAGGATGGGTTGCAACTAGCGCCTGTGATACCCAAGTTCCCTGCGGCTATCGTTGGAACGATGCCTTCGGCCTACCAGCTTTTCCCTCGCAGCGAAGATTTGCCAGTGATTTACGAGGACGGTAGCAGCCCCGACATTCTATCGCCACAAACATGGCAGCAGTTGGGATGGGGTCTGGCCGACGAGAAACAAGATCGCATATTGGCAAAACTGTTGCCGAATTGCTCGAAGCAGCAACGTCGTCAAATCGCACTGGAACACCAAGAGAAATGTTTGATGCGAGCAAGGCAGTTGCATCTGGCATTGGACGTTTCGGCGCCGTTGCCCGCTGGCTTAGAAATGCACTTGTACGCAGGTGACGCCAAGGAAACGTTGCATCAACTCTGTGTCAATTCAATCAATGGTAAGATCAAAAAAGAAATAAAGACCGCGGGCGATGGGACGGTGTCGCGTACTAGTGCGATTGCGGAAAGACAGATTGAATATCTTAGCGTCCCATTTCGGATGATTCCGTGGACGGACGAAACTTTCCTTTCAACGGACCACATAGGACTGACTCGTGATCGAACGTTCGTTGACAACGTGTTGAACCAACTGTTGGTCAGTCCGCCGAATCAGTGAGTGCGGTGCAGATAGTCGCGGTTGCACAGAATCAAGATTCCCGACTTGCACCCATTCATTCTCCAGGTCGTTAATTGTCAAACTTGGGCGATTGAACGACTCCCTTTTCGGGAGTTGCTGATTGGTCGTGTTGCCTGGATTCAGTGGTCAGCGTCTTGTCGATCAACGCGCGAGTAAAAGCTGGGACTTGATCCACATCTGAATCGATCGATTCGATCGTCTTGGCGATTCGGTTTGCCTCATCACTTGCATTAGTCACAAGATAGAAGTGCTTCAACCGCATTCCGGCATCGATGGTTGCCTGTCTCGTTGGCTGCAACGGGTTGTCGATAAACTGAAGTGAATGGAAACTCGATTCCAGTAGTTGCCCGGCTTCAACCGTCGATCCAAGCTTCAAATAAACCATACCGAGCAATGATCTTGCCTGCTGTAACAGGTGTGCTTGAGCTCCATTCAGACGCTCCTGTCTCAAAATTTCGATAACTTCTTCTAGCCGTGCAATTAGCGTTTCATCCGGCTTGATCAGGTACCTAGCAACACATGTTCTGAAAAGCTGTTGAGCTGGAATGGTGAGTTTTTCTAGGCCAACGCTACGTTCCTTGACCCTGGACTCAATTTCTTTGATCAAGTGAATGGCATCATTGTCACCCTGTAAGGCCAGCGATTCTACGCACCAAATTTGTGATTCCAAGTTGTCAAAGAAGATTGGATAGACGGTGATTTTTTTTTCATCCATTGCGCCAAACAGCTCTTGCGCTTTGTGGAATTTCTTGCTGCACCTTGTCAGATCACCTTGATTGGCGGCTACCATTGCTAATTTCAATTCCTTTCGAGCCAACAATATTTTTTGGTCGTCGTTGGGGATTCTGTAGCCTGTGTACGCAGCGTCCAGGTATTCTTTTGCTTTTTCCGGTTGGTTAATCAACAGGTAGATGTCTGCCAGCTTTTCCGAACTCAAGTAAGTTGCCAGGTGGTCGTTTCCGTACTTTTCCAATTGAGTAGCGTGGATTTTATTTGCAATCTTCAGAGCGTTGGAAAGGTCTCCTTTTTTAAGGTAAGCCTCGACAAGCCAGTACATCGGGAACACGTTGTATTGGTGCAACCCTCCTGTATCGGCCTCGCTTAGTTTTGCGGAGTTTTGAAGGTGCTCGATCGAGTCACCGTATCTGCCCACTTTTTGAAACGCCATTCCCAACGCGAAAGTAGATGCATAATGGCTAATATTGGGTGAATTTCCGTAACGGGACTGAAGGCGAGGTATCAGCTCCTCTAGGATTGGGATCGCTTTTTGTGATTGGTCCAGATGCACGTAGGATCGGCCGAGAAACATATGCGCCTTCTCGAGCTCTCGATCATTGAACTTGTATTTCCCATCCGTATTGGAAAGCATCGAATTTAGCAATTCGACTGCACTGGCTGGCATTTGGTTCAAAACATAGATTTCTGCAAGCCGAAGTCCGTATGCGACACCAATAACCTGCAGTCCCTGTTCGGAGCGAGTTTCGATAATTTCCAACGCTTTCTTTCTATTGCGCGTGTGGAGATAACTCGCTGCCAGGTTGCATTGAACCAGAAAGAAAAGTGACTCGTTTGACCGGTTCTTGCTGAGAATTTCACGCAATTCAGAATAAAGTGGCAGGGCGCGATCTTGCTGATGATCTGACGACAGTGCGTTGGCTAGTCTTAGTTGGACATTGTGGGTGAATTCATTTTCAATGCCGTACTCTCGCATTGCGAAGTCATGTGCCTTTTCCATAAGAGGAATGGCTTTTTTGTCAAATCCCAACGCGTGGTAGCAATTCCCAATCTTGGCCTGAAAAGAAGCGATCACGTCAGGTGCACCAATTGAGTTCCCTTCTAGTTGCTTGGCTGCTTTGTCCAGGTTTTCGGCGAGTAAATCAATCAGCGGCTTGCCCGAACGTGCACTTTGATCGGGATGCAGGTTTTCAAATACCGAGCCGAGAATTTCATTCACCTTTACTAGATGGGTAAGCCGAGATTCCGCTTTGGCTTTCGATTCGTCGGCAGCAATTCTCGCGTTGATGGCCTGATCTTTTGCGATGCGTGCGTCATTCGCTTTCGCATCTGCCCGAGCTCTGGCGACGTTCTCTTTGTAAAAGCCGATCGACGTGCCAACGATGCCGGCAATCAGCAGCCCAAGGCACGCCGCAGCACAAGTCGCAAACAAGAACCGGCGTTTGCGAGCTTCTTCATTTCTCGTTAACTCTTTTTCCAGTTTGATCTGCGTGGCACGAGCGGCCTGCTCGCGTGAGGCGAAGTATCTCAACATTGCCTGAGCGACCGCGTTAGCGTCTTGAGGGCGATTCTCTGGCTTTCGCTGCAGGCAGGATCGCGCTAAGTCTGCAATCTCCATATCGACCCTTGCCGTCTCGAGTCGCTGATTGAGATCGCTTGAAGCCGACTCAGGTTGATTGGTCGAAGCGTCCAAAAATGTATCAGGCACTGCTCCGGTCACAATTTCGCAGAGGATTGCGCCTAGCGAGTAAACGTCTGAATGTTTGCCGATCAATTCATTTTGGCCAAACGCTTGTTCCGGCGACATGTAACCAGGAGTGCCAACAATCTGGCCATGTCGGGTTAAGTCTGATTTGGCAACGTTGGCATCGTCGTATTCAAATTGGTGGGCACCTTCCGCTTCGCTCAGTTCCGTTCGCTTTGTACTAGTCGGGTTGGAAACGTCGTCGGTGGATGCCAGACGTTTTGCAACTCCCCAGTCCATGATCTGAGTTTGACCATGTTTGCCAACCATAATATTTGAGGGCTTCAGATCGCGGTGGACTATGCCACGCTCGTGAGCAAATGCCATTGTCTGGCAAATCTGCAGGAAGAAATTTAAGGCTCGAGGTGTTTCGGCGGCATGCGAATCTCTGTCAGCTAAAACTTGAGTGAATGTTTTCCCTTCGACCAACTTCATGCTATAGAAAGGACGCCCATCTTCAAATTCACCCAGCTCGTAAACGGCAGCGATTCCGGGATGTTGAAGTTGTCCAGTAATATGGGCTTCGTTGTAAAATCGCTGTAGTGCCTGAAAATTATTTTGATGTTTCGGCAAAAGGCACTTTAGAACAACATCGCGGCGCATCTGGGAATCGTATGCTGTGTAAACAACCCCCATTCCGCCCTTGGCCAATTCGCTGGTGACGGAATAACGTGCCGTTTGATGCTTCACCGTTGGCGAGCTCAAAAAGATCAATGGGTTATCAAGAACGGATTGAAACTGGTCGCAATTTCGCAGAAGTGCTCCGATTCTGGCGGCAACATCTGGATCCAGCTTTTCCATTCGCTTTGCACGGTCGTCGATATCCTTGTTCGTCCAAATTTCCTGAAAGATCTCTTTGAATTTCATGAGACTTCACTCCTCAATCATATTCAGCAAAAGAGCAGTTCCGTAGCTGCATTCAACGGATACCTCATGCTCAGTTACATCCAGCAAGCTGGCGACCTGTTGGGCTGCCAATCCTGCAAAGAATCGCAAGTTGAACATCAAAACGAACTTGGGTTCTTCATCGGCCAGCTCATTTAGGGTGTCGACAACATCCTTTACAGCGACTCGTCGTTCCCCAATCGAAGGCAACAAAGAATCACTCAATTCCGGATCGGATTGGAAGAGTTTTCGTATGGCAATGCCAACATTGCAGTAATAGCAGTGAAGTTGATTCCGATTTAGTTTGTTCCTACCAATCAATCGCAAGGTTACTTCCTCGACAATCGCCTTCAATCGCACCTTGTTGGTGTATATCTGCGTTTGAAGAATCACCGAACGCGACTCTTCAAATAGAACACTATGCAGCATTTCAAATGCTCCGCTTTCGGCAGAGTTTGTTTGGTCCAGTAGCTTGATAAATTCAATACTGTCAAAGTTGTCCGAAGCGTCCTCGAAGATGGTGCAATCATCCCCAGGAACACGTAGCTTGATGGCTGTGACGACCTCATCGAGAATCGTTTGGTTGAACGTTTGTAAGAAAATGGTATCACTGATGTGAGACTCGATTTTTGAGAAACCCGAATCCGTAATCGACGATTCGTTTTTAAGGAATTCGGATAGAGAATTAGAATCAGAATCCCATTCCGATATTTTTCCCGTCATTTCTTTTAATCCAAATGCACCTACGCTTACCAGTTCGCAAGCAAGCAAAACATCTCGATTGGCAAGCGGAGCCTGTTGCCTTTCCATTTCCGATTCAAGCAAACGCTGGATTTCGAGCTTCTTTTTGCTGCTCAAAGGTTGGCTTAGCGGTGAACCAATCTCCTGAATGGGTTCCTGTTGAACCAAGCATTCTCGAATCCGTTCCAGGAGTTTCATAAATTCGCGTGGAGACTCGTGCTCCACGATAAAATGCTCAAGAAGGTTTTTTTCTTCGTCCGTCAACTCGCGATCGAAGGACTCAGAGAGGAAGCGCCAATTGTATGGTTGATCGGACATTCGTTGTTGATTTTCAATGGTCAGTGCTATGGGCGATGCACAAACGATAGGCTGCTTGGAATAGCGATTCAATTTCTAGTTTTGCGATTCAATTTCTAGTTTTGCGATTCAATTTCTAGTTTTGGTTCATCGGAAAGATGGTTTCTTCTTCCATTAACTTTCAATCTTGGGAATCAGGCAAAAGCTGCGACGCATTGAAACGGATCATGCACCGTCTACTTTCACTTGAACTTTGTGCAAAGATTCAGCCTTGTTTCCATCTGCAAAGCTATCCGAAATGCGTCTGGCCAACGCAACTCTGGCTCGATAAAGTCTCACCCAGAGGTTCTTTCTTGAAATCTCAAGCATCTCGCAAATTGCTTCAGGCTCCAATTGATCAAGCTCTCGAAGCACAAATACATCAGCTTGGTTTTTAGGCAGAGTTGCCAACGAATCATGCACAAGACTCATGAACTCTGCATTCGTCATCGCTTTTGAAGGCGCCAATGAAAACGATGCCCCGATCACTTCAAGGCATTGATCTTCAGAGTAGTCGTTGACTTCAGCACCTTCCGAAATGGGCTGAGTTCTCCTGCGCCGCTCGCGTTTACGGATCACATCGACCGTTTTTTTCCTCAGTATCGAGCTGAGCCAAGTCGATTCGAGCGAGTCGCCCCGAAAACTAATAGACGATTTGATTGCCGCCAAAAATGTTTCTTGGACAACGTCCTCCGCCGCTTGGGTGTCGTTTAACCTGCGAAGGGCATATTTGTAGAATATGTCGCCATATCGTTGCACCCAAAGCCGAGGGTTTAGCTTGTTGTTTTCTGACGATTTTCTCATCACGGAATTGTAACAAGATTGGCAAATTTTGCAGCGGCGGTAGCTTCAATCTTCGAACGGCCTTTTCAGGTATGCAGTTGATCGAGCAGGGCGGGCCACCGAATCAACCTCGATTAGCGATTCCTTCCGATAATAGACGGGGCCAGGAGGCCCAGCAAAGGGGAAGTTGTCCAGGCGAATCTGACGTTATGTCGCCATTTAGCCGTCTGATTCGACGTTCAGTTTCCACGAGATCCCAAAGCGATCGACAACGATACCATACCACGCCGTGAATTTCGATTTAGCGAATGGAATGACAACCTGCCCTTGGTCGGCCAATGCGTTGAAAGCACGTTCGGCCGACTCTGCCGATTCCATTTGTAGAAGCAGAGAAAATCCGGCGAACGTTGGTTTGGATTCGGAATTTTCATAGCCAACATCGCTAGCCTTGATGACCGTATCCAAGACGCGGAAAGTCGCATGAAAGATTAAGTCCTCCATGCCGGGCAGAGTATGAGACTGGTCTGGTGAATCGCGAAACCGCATCAGAAAGAGAACCTCGGCGCCCAAGGCGTCTTGATAGTGTTTCAGTGCAGCCTCGGTTTGACCCGCAAAGCTCAGGGTTGTTACGACTGGCATGGTTGGTTGATGACGGACAACGTTTGGAGGTATCTATGAATGTACAACTTAACCCCGATTCGATGCAATTCGTAGAGGGTTTGGCGGCGTCAGGACCGTTTGAATCTGCCGAAGCTGCGGTTGCCGCTGGCGTGCAGTTATTGAAGAGCCAACAACAGTTGCATGCAGAAATTCAAAAGGGAATTGATGAGACCGCGCCGATTGCTTAGTGTAAAAACCGTATTGCCTAACCAAGAATGTGGGTTAAATCGTGATCAGGTGGCGGCCGGCGATTTTGCCGGCTAGTACGTCGGTCACTGAGTCTTCGACGTTTGTTAAAGGGACCTCGGTGACTAGAGACTCCAGGTTTTTGGGCATCAGGTCGGTAGCTAGTCGTTGCCAAAGTTCGTGGCGGAAGGGGACGCTGGCGTTGGCGGAGTCGACGCCCAACAGCCCGACACCTCGCAAGATGAATGGATAGACGGTCATGGCGAACTTATGGTCGGCCACAAGACCACAAGTGGTAACGCAGCCGCCCGGCTTAGTTGCTCGTAAGACTGAGCTAAGCGGGTTACCGCCGACGGTGTCGATTCCCGCAGCCCATTTGGCGGACAGCAAAGGTCGTTTGCTGTCGTCGGCGACGTCTTCACGTGATACGACTTCTTTCGCGCCAAGCTCTTTTAGCCAAGTGTGCCGATCGGATTTACCGGTCGAGGCAACGACGTGATAGCCAGCTTGTGATAGTAGGCTGACTGCAAATATTCCGACGCCGCCGGTCGCTCCCGTAACCACCACGGGTCCTTGGTCGGGTTGGATGCCGTGATGTTGAATTTTCAGTAGAGACTGAGCTGCTGTGAAGCCTGCGGTCCCGATAATGGCGGCTTGTCGTGGGGTCATTTCCGAGGGAACTCGGATGCAGTACGAGGCAGGGACTCGGGCCAGTTCGGCCCAGCCACCCCAGCTGGCGGTCCCAAAGTCGGCGCCTGAAATCATCACATCTTGTCCGGGCAAGATGGAATCGTCAGACGATTCGACGACGGTGCCAACGGCGTCGATGCCCGGAATCGTGGGCAGGTTCAATGCGACGCCGGGATGTCCTGCCGCAGCCAACCCATCCTTGTAGTTGACGGCTGAGTACTTAATGCGAACAAGTACATCACCAGCGGGTAAGTCGTCGATTGATTTCGTTTGAATGCCGCGTTCGACTTTATCATCTTGCTTGGAAACAAAGAAACAGCGGAATTTAGATTGACTAAGTTCACTCATTGGGAAACCTGATCGGGTGGCTGCGGGTACAACTTGATATCTGGTTGATTAAGATAGCCTTTAACCGCTTGATTCCTACAGGGGGCATCCAGCGATGCGACGGCATTGGTAAATGTGGCGCCGAACTAACAAAAGGTTTGCATCCTTATCACCTCGACTCAACACACAGTTGAATCAATAAACAAAATTGGTTGCCGAATTTGGCGACGCAGGGGACCTGGCAACGAAGCCGATGGAATTTGATCAAACACAACCACTACCGACTGGGCGAGGCGACTCGCGGCAAATCTACCGTTGTCCTTGTGGAACGGATGTTGATATCGACCAGGAAAAGGGTGGCACGTGTGCAGCATGTAATCGTTTTATTCCAGGGTCTGTCACTCGCATGTCGATGACGATGACGTTGAGTGACCTGTCGGAGCAACGGCAACCTGTTGCGCCAGCGGACGATCAACCGGATGATTTGATCGGAAAAACACTCGGGCACTTCAAGATCATCAAGCCGATCGGACGTGGCGGGATGGGGCAAGTGTATCGCGCGTTGGACACGTCGTTGCAAAGGTACGTTGCTGTAAAAGTGATTAAGGGCTCTGTTGAAAATAGCATTGATTCGCAGGGTAAGCAGCGGTTGATGCATGAAGCGGTCGCCCAAGCACGGGTGACTCACCCCAATATCGTCACCATTTATTACGTGGGGCAACAGAACGAGCAGCCGTTTCTAGCGATGGAGTTGGTCGATGGATTTGATGCCAGCCAGTTGATCAAGCAAGGCGACGTGCCGTACGAAACGGTATGTTCCATCGCCCTCAAGATTACTGACGCCTTGAACGTCGCTTCGCAAACCGGAATTATTCACTCGGACATCAAGCCTCAAAACTTGTTGATTTTGAAAGACGGCAATATCAAGTTGTCCGATTTCGGGATGGCCAGTCTGAACGAAGATGACCGAGCCAATCACAGTGGTGGAACGCCAAACTATTTGGCTCCCGAATTGTTGGCCAGTGGCAAACCTTCCATTCAGTCCGACATGTACGCATTGGGTGTGACGTTGTATGAGCTCAGTTTTGGACGGCTGCCTGTTTTGTTATCCGGTTTGACGTTAAGCGAGTGGTCCAAGATTCACAAAGAAACTGAAGTTGAGTTCCCGACGCCCTGGCCAGATCACTTGCCCGAACGATGGAAGAATGTGCTGCAGAAATTGTTGGCGAAGGCTCCTGGCGATCGGTACGAGTCCTACACTGAGTTATCTAGTGAGTTAAAAAAGATTTCGCCGATCCGTAGAACGAATGCTTTTGTGTTGGCTAGATCCATCGCCTTTGTGATCGACTTTGTAATCTTGGTGGCAATTTTTGGAGGGATGCTGGGCCTAACCCTGTTGTTGACTCAAGCGATAGGTAATGTGCGAGGTAGCAATATCGTTTGGGCTTCGTTACCTGGGTTTGTGGGGACCGCCTTGTATTTTTTGGTGGTCTATTTTTGGCGTCAGTCGGTGGGGCGAGAGTTGGTACACGTCAAAGTGGTCAACCAGTACAGTTTGACGCCTACTCGCAAAACGATGTTGTTGCGTGAGTTGTTGCGTATGAATTGGATTGTGCTTGTTGGTTTTGCCGTGCTGGGCGAGCCGTTCTGGGACGGATCTGATACCGTGGCCAATCTGCTGATCATCTTTTTGATTTTTGCAAACTTGGTGTACACCATTTTCATTGGCCGCGGCCAAAGTATTCACGACCGCATCATGCGGACACGAGCCGTCATTGGGTCAGATACCCAATAGATCCGCGATTCCCAGTTGCCTTGGATTTTGTTGCGTTGCCTGGGTTGGCAGCTTACCGAGTTTGCCAAGTTGAACAACTTGACGGCATCGTTTTCCAGTCGATCGGCGGGCTTCCAGCGGATTTGCGGGCAGACGGATGGAATTGCCGAGCGAATCTGTTGATCCGCACGTTATCTTGGCTGGCAAAATGATATAGTAGGCTTTGCCGTCATATGGAAAGCGGCTGGCAGCAGTTTCAAGTTTAGAGCGTCGATTATGAAAGTCACTATTGCGATTTGCACTTGGAATCGCAGCCGGCTTTTGAAACAAACGATCGACTCGATTCGCCGGGCCGACGTACCAACCGGCTTGGACTGGCAGTTGCTGGTTGTCGACAATCGTTCGACGGACGATACGAAAGAGGTCGTCGAGTCGTTTGCGGATTCGCTGCCGATCAAGTATTGCTTTGAATCGCAACAGGGCCATTCGCACAGTCGCAATCGAGCGGTTTGTGAAGCCGACGGCGACTTCATAATCTGGACGGACAACGATGTACGAGTGGATGAACAATGGCTGACGGCCTATGTCGATGGGTTCCAGCAGCACTCGCAAGCCCACTACTTTGGCGGTCGCATTCAGCCAAGCTTTGAAGGTGGGATGCCCGATTGGTTGCGGGCGACTTGGGA
>CAZJBW010000083.1:0-23138 GCA_964543985.1 uncultured Pirellulaceae bacterium
CGCCACTTGCATCTCGCGCTGTGGACACGCCAGCCTTGGTTAAAACGGCCAAAAGAATTGGTGCCACGAAGACGGAATCGACTTGAGACATTCTACAAAAAATTCACACGAAGGAACAATCCAGACACAGCCACGAAATGCAAAGAACAGAAAATGAAGCCCAAGCAGAACAGCGCATCCTTGAAGCCCAAAACGTTAACGGCAGGGCTCCGAGCGTCAGAACAACGAACCAATAAATCCAGTAGAATTCTCCAAATGCACGTTGGTAAAAAGCAAATCTCTCCGCCACCATGCCCACCGCACAATTCAATACCACGCGCAAGTCCAGTTTCGCGTGCATCACATAGTTATTCCGTGCTTTCAGTGCCCGACGGGTTCGATTTTGAATCACGCATTTTCTTGATTTTAGATCGGCGATTGAAAAACCAGCCAATGCCCGCAAACAATACCAGCCAGGGAATATACGGCATGTACAATCGAAAGTTGAACGAAGGCTTGAGTGGATCTCCTGCGAATGCAAAAGTCATATCCTGATTGGGCAAGTTGCCTCTGAGCACTTTTCGGTGAAGAAACAGTTTACCGTCAATTAGCCCAGCGGATTTATCGAGTTTGCAAAACCCTGATGCTTTGTACTTTGAGCGTACGAGACCAGTCGATTTGTCTTCGACGTTAGAGTTCTTATACCCATGCACCTTGCTATCCAAGCCAGCGTGTTGCATATACAAAACGTGATCAAATCTCTCAGATTCATGAATCTCGCCGTCATGAATGTGAATTGTTGGAAAGAACAAATTGTCACTAGCGGATTGAAACTCGAGAGCCATTGGGTGTGGTTTGAGAGCACCTGCCGCTAGTTGAAACACGGCAAATCCAAATTTTTCGTAACCGGGAATGCTCTCCCATATTTCATTTGGCAATCTAAATTCAGGATCGAGTCGATCAAAGTCAGCGATGGTTGGCACGAACGACGCAATGTAATTGCCGACCTCAAACACTTTGAGAGCATCTAGTACCGCCTTATCAAATGACCCTGACGAGCAACCGATGCTCACAGCGGGAGAGTAGAATGGAAACCCATCATCCAAATCGTCGAAAAAGCCCTCGTAAGCTTTAAGGTCAATAAACCTAAGCGATTCATTGTTTGATGGTTGCTTGACAGGCAACGGCAAGATCATCGCGTTTTGACCAGAAGATTCGTAGCTCATTTGATACGCCAAAAATTGCGTACCAGTCCCGCTAAGCCTTGAGAATATCTGCGTGTCGTTTACCGAGATTACAGGTCTCAAAAAAATGCACATACAAGCTCCATGTAAAAGCAGCGCAACACACGGATTCGGAACGAACGATCATCCACTTCCAAACTATCCGCAAGCCTAGCTTTGCGAGAACATTATTATTCATCAGTATCGTCGACATTTCCAGATCCTAGCTATTTTGACCGACCAAAATCGCATATCAGTCACCACGAAGGTGCTGCATGATTGAAGCAACGTAATGGCGCACCAGAAAAGACAACGGAAACAATAAACGGTATCCTGTCATCACTTGATACTGGATCAAAACCGGGTAGTTCTCAATTTTGACAACACGAATGTCTCCGACTCGGTAGCAATAAACGCGGTGTGACTATGACTGATAATGATTCAAATTCGGACGAACAGCAGATTGTTGGGCAAACACGCATCATTGGTCTATTCTTGTTGTACATTGCCGGATTGACGATTGCGTGTGGATTGGCATACGGGATTTTGATGTACCTGATGAGCCCCCTTTCGGGCGCGGGTGCTGGCACGGATCCTGCTGAAGCAGCGAGATCCGTTCGCAATTCTCTTTTGATTTCGAGTGCAATCATTGGACTGGGTATTCTTATCGGGGTGTTTGGTCTGCACCACACACACAAGCCACTCAAGATCAAGTCGCGATAAATCTAATCCAGTGGTGTGTCGCTTTTCTCTGACATTTAATCTATGGTCGTGTCCAGTTACAAAGCCGCACTCCATCACCTCACCCCATTGAATGTTCGACCTTGTCAAAACGATTTGCCAGATCACAGGATCTAGCACATGCCAACTAGGCGAAGTCCTGCAAAGACTGTGGAGTGGTTACGGTGTCATTCAACGAGTTCAGTTAGATTCAACTGAACATTCGACGGCAATCGTAAAGCACATTGACTTGTCGAAAGACCGTGAGAATCCGCGTGGTTGGAGCGGCGACATTTCCTACCAACGCAAGGTACGTTCCTACCAAATCGAAAAGACGTTCTACGAGAACTACTCGGTGCAGTGTTTGGCTGATCAAACACTAACGAACTGTCGTGTTCCTAAATTCTTGGGCGCCGCTGAATTAGAAAACGGCCACGGCTATCTTATTGTGCTGGAAGATTTGCACGCGGCGGGCTTCCGTGATGACAGAAGCGAGTCAACGGATCAACACGATCCAAAAAATACGCTGCAGGCATGCTTAAGTTGGCTGGCCAGCTTTCATGCAATCTTTCTGAACTGCCCTGCCACCGATCTTTGGCCAATAGGAACCTATTGGCAACTGGCAACTCGACAAGAAGAACTGCAGGTCATGCCCGATGGACAGCTTAAGCGTTTGGCTGCCAAGATCGATCAACGTCTTAATGCGGCAAAGTTTCAGACGCTGGTACACGGCGATGCCAAGCTGGCCAATTTTCTGTTTGGCCAAAGCGAAGTCGCTGCCGTGGACTTTCAATATGTTGGCCACGGTTGCGGAATGAAAGACGTCGCGTATTTGTTGAGCAGTTGTTTGGATGGTTCCGAGTCCGCTTCCCATTCCGAGTCGCTATTGGACTTCTATTTTCAAAGGCTTGAGTCTGAGCTTTCAAAATCTTCGGCCCATATCTCATTTGCTGAACTGGAAACAGAATGGCGAGCGTTATATCCATTCGCCTGGGCCGACTTCTGCCGGTTTCTGGCCGGTTGGTCACCCGGTCACTGGAAGCTAAATGACTACAATGATCGCCTGACCAGTGAAGTCCTTCGGGAACTTGAACAAAGTTAAATCGAGATACCTCGACGCCAGGGAATAAAATCGTCTTGTTGCAGAGATTCGGCCTTGGTTGTGTAGTCACCGTTGGCCGTGGCGATGATCATTTGCAACAGTTTCTGGCCCATCGATTCAATCGATTCTTGACCAGTGATGATTCCGCCAGCGTCGACGTCGATCAGGTCTGGCATTCGCTGCACCAATTGCGAATTGGAAGAAACCTTGATGACGGGTGAGACCGGATTGCCGGTTGGTGTACCCAAGCCAGTCGAAAAAAGTTGAATGGTGGCACCCGATCCCGCCATGGCCGTGGTTGATTCGACATCGCCGCCCGGCGTGCACAACAAATTCAATCCCGCTTTCGTTGCCGGCTCGGGATAATCCAAGACATCCATGATCGGAGAGGTACCTCCCTTGCGAGCCGCTCCTGCCGATTTCATCGCGTCGGTGATCAGGCCATCGGCGACGTTTCCGGGAGACGGGTTTTGGTCGAAGCCGCCTCCGTCGCGTTGGGCGCGTGACGAGTAGGCTTGCATGATTTGCAAAAACCGTTCGGCGGACTCCGCAGAACTGCAACGCGCGACCAGTTCGTTTTCGCATCCTGCCAGTTCAGGAAACTCGGACAAGATGACTCGCCCACCCAAGGCCACGACTAGATCGCTGCAAGCACCGATCGCCGGGTTGGCGCTGAGCCCCGAAAAGCCATCCGAGCCTCCGCACTCGACACCGATCGCCAATTGGCTTAACGCTGCTGGTTGCCTGGTCAGTTGATTGGCTTGCACCATCCCGGCAAACGTATGCTTGATGGCTTGTTCCAGTAGCGATTGTTCTGTGCCGATCTGTTGTTGCTCTAGGATGTAGACGGGTCGGCTGTAGTTCGAGTTCCGTTTGTGTAGCTCGTCCTGCAATGCCGCCACGGTACTTTTTTGACAACCCAAGCTAAGCACCGTCGTGCCGGCTACGTTAGGATGGTTCATATAACCGGCCAGCAAGCCGCAGAGTGTTTGAGCATCTTCATAGGGTCCACCGCAGCCGGACTCGTGAGTCAAAAATTTGACGCCATCAACGTTCTCGAAAATGGGCGAGTGGTCGAGTCCGTTGGATTTGGTCGTGAAATCCGATTCCAAGATCTGCGATGGTTGAGCGCCCGAGCGGTGCATCTGGATCAACCGCTCGGTCAGAGACTCGAAGCGGTCGGGTCGCGAGTACCCCAGTCTGGACTGCAAAGCTTGGCGGATCACGTCTACATTTCGGTTCTGGCAAAACACCAAAGGGACCACCAGCCAAATATTTCGCACACCAACTCGGCCGTCTGGGCGATGGTAGCCCTGGAATTGTTGATTTTGCCACTCCTCAATATTGGGGGGCTGCCAAGCGTTTTGGGCCTGCCGATCTTGAAGCGAATCGACGGCGTGCTGCAGGTTCTGGACGGTCAGTCGAGTGCCAGCTTGGACAGCAGCAACCGTTCGACCCACTGTGATCCCGTACATCGTTTGGCACTGTCCGGCCGCGACGGAATATCTGGCAAACTTGTGCTTGGCCGGGATTGGCTCGCGAATTTCAATGGTTTCACCACCAACCTGAACCGATTGACCGACCTCAAGGTCTCGCAAGGCGACGACCATATCGTCATTGGGATGAACCAACAGAACGTCGCTCATGGGTGTGATCCTTATCTAGTGTGTCCCAGCAAATTGAGTGTCATCTATTACGATTACGGAAAAACGGCCAGTAAAACTCGCCGGATGGGACGTCGTAGCGAGTCTTTCAGTACCTAATTCGGCGTCTAGGTCTATAAAAGCAACCAACCATGGGCAGGCCACTGGCCAGTCCTGCCCGATCGATCCTGCTACCAGTCATTGTGGCTTGGAAACCACCGAAATGTACTTGTATTTTTCGGGTCAATGGATAAGAATACGCCCGAAATTGAAGTGTAGGAATCGCAAAGATCTGGAACCCTCTTGTTCCGGTTTACGGCAGTATTGATCGCGGACTTTAGAATTTTGAGTCGTCCGAAGTCGAATCGGCAGTTTCCTTTGCAACCTTTGTTGTTTTTGAATGATTGATGATTTTCGAAGGAGTGGACCCGAAGGGATCGCGGCAGGAGATTAGGCCGCAGGGAATTTTAGCTGATGACGATTACAAAAGAACGAAAAAGCGAAGTTGTTGGAGAGTTTAAGACCGGAGACGGTGACACCGGTTCGCCGGAGGTACAGATTGCGATTTTGACCAATCGTATCAATGCTCTCACTGAACACATGCGTGTTCACAAGAAAGACTATTCGACCCGTCGTGGATTACTTGCAATGGTATCCCGTCGTCGTCGATTGTTGGATTACGTGCGAAGTAAAGACCCACAAAGATATCTCGACATTATCGGTCGATTGGGCATTCGTAAGTAGGAATTGGGGACGCTGTTTCATGGCGTCCCTTTGTTATTGGTCGCGCGGTGATTGAAACGTTACCGCTGCGATCTGCTTTTGCGTGGAAGTGGATTCAGCTTGAATCACTTAGGGTGTGGCCGAATGTCGGGCACACTTCGACGGCCTGCGGACCTGGTTCTGTGCAGTGTGCTGGCTATTTTTCAAAGCCATGACAGACGTTTAATGCACCAAAGCCAACGGTTCATTCTTCAGTTCCATTACTTGGCCACTGAACGGGATTGTCCGGCGAGAAAGTCAATCGAATTAACTTGTGTATGAATTTTGTAGTGATAAAGGAAAAGAAGTGAAAGTAAGAATTGAAAAAGAGATTGCCGGCAACACCCTGTCTTTCGAAACAGGATTCCTGGCCAAACAAGCCGCCTGTGCGATTATTGTGCAGTACGGCGACACTACGGTGATGAACGCCGTAACGTCTGGAAAGCCTCGCGAAGGCATTGATTTTTTCCCGCTAACATGTGACTACCGCGAGCGAACCGCTGCGGCGGGCAAGTTCCCTGGCGGCTTTATTAAACGTGAAGGTCGCCCCACGACCAAAGAAATCCTGACGTCGCGTTTGTGCGATCGACCGATTCGCCCGATGTTCGCCGAAGGCTTTAAGGACGAGGTCCAATGTCAGGCGATCGTGTTGTCCAGCGACAAGCAAAACGATGGCGATGTGCTGGCGATGAATGGTGTGGCGGCTGCCGTTTACGCCTCGCCCCTGCCCTTCCCTGAACCCGTTGCCTCGGTTCGTATTGGGCGAGTGGATGGCGAATTCGTTGCCTTCCCTACTCATGATGACCTGGAAAACAGTGACTTGGACATGATTTTGTCCGGCACGCCCAAAGCGGTCACGATGATCGAAGGCTTCGCTCGCGAAATGCCAGAAGCCGAGATGTTGGAAGCGATCGAATTTGCTCACAAGGTCGTCCGCGATATCTGCGACATGGTGCAAGAATTGAAAGACAAAGCCAACATCGCGCAAATGGAATACTCCATTCCAGAAGATGATGGCTTGGTCGGCAAATTGAAAGATCAATACTACGACCAACTGAAGTCCACGTTGACCTCAGAAGGCACCAAGAAAGAACGCGCTGCGGCAGGCACCGAAATGCGTAACCAAGCGATGGAATCGATGATTCCAGACCCCAGTGCCGATGGAGCCATCTGCACTAGCCGCTTCAAAACCGCTTGGCACGATCTGGAAGAAATTTGCGTTCGGGATTTGATCCTGGACGGCGTTCGTGCTGACGGCCGAGGTCCCAAAGATCTTCGCGAAATCAAATGCGAAGTCGACCTGCTGCCTCAAGTTCACGGCTCAGCCGTTTTCCAACGAGGTGAGACTCAAGCCTTCGTCACGATCACCTTGGGTACCGGTCGCGACGAGCAACGAGTCGACGGATTGATCGATGAGTACTCGAAGAAGTTCATGCTGGATTACAACTTCCCGGCGTTTTCGGTTGGCGAATGTCGCCCTAACCGAGGTCCTGGGCGTCGTGAAATCGGGCACGGTGCATTGGCCGAACGCAGTGTCAAACCAGTTCTGCCAGACCCCGAAAAGTTCCCCTACACCATCCGAGTGATCTCGGACATCCTGGAATCCAATGGATCTTCCTCGATGGCTTCGGTTTGTGGTGCGACGCTGGGCCTGATGGCATCGGGCGTCCAAATCACTAACCCTGTCGCCGGTATCTCCATCGGCATGGTGAAGGAAGGCGAACGCTATGCGTTGCTGACCGACATCTTGGGAAGCGAAGATCACTTCGGCGACATGGACTTCAAAATCGCCGGAACGCAAAACGGTATCACTGGTATCCAACTGGACTTGAAACTGCGTGGCATCGACATGCAGATCGTCAAAGAAACGTTGGACCAATCACGTGACGCTCGCATTAACATTTTGCGAACGATGCTGACAGCGATCCCACGTCCAAAAAACGACATTTCTGACAACGCACCGCGTTTGGTTCGCACCAAGATCGAGCCCGATAAGATCGGTATGCTGATTGGACCTGGCGGCAAAAACATTCGTGCCATCCAGGAAACCACAGAAACTGTGATCGAGGTGGATGACGAAGGTTGGGTCACCGTGGCCGCTACGGATGGCGAAATGGCTCGTGATGCTTTAGCACAAATCGAAGCTTGCACCGCTACCGTGCAGATCAACAAGATCTACAAAGGGACGGTCAGCAGCATCAAGGACTTTGGAGCCTTTGTTGAAATCCTGCCTGGTCGCGATGGACTCTGCCACATCAGCGAACTGTCTGCCGGTTACATCAGCGATGTTGGTGACGTCTGCCAAATCGGCGACGAAATGCAGGTCATGGTGATCGAAGTCGATGGCCAAGACCGAGTCAAACTAAGTCGCAAACGTGCTCTGGAAGAATTAGGTCTGGAAGACGAATTCGCCGCTGAAGAAGAAGGCTATGACGACGACGGGTACGACGACGATGACGACCGAGGTGGTCGTGGCGACCGCGGTGGCGACCGCGGTGATCGTGACCGTGGAGACCGAGGCGGTGATCGTGGTGGCGGAGATCGCCCACAACGTCGCGGTGGCGGCGGCGGTGGTAGTCGTGGACGCGGCGGCGGTGGCGGCGGTGGTCGTGGTCGCAGTGGCGGCGGCGGCGGTCGTGGTCGCGGTGGCGGCGGCGGCGGTGGAAGCCGCAGTGGTGGCGGAGGCCGACGTTACGAACGTCGTTAAACCCACTTTGCTTTTTATCAAACCCAAGAACCCTGCTGTTCCAGCAGGGTTTTTTATTACCTTTTTTGGTCCACATTTTTATAGGCAAGGCTGCGAACTGGCCTTGGAATCGCGGGTACAATGATTCCCACGACTGCAACCCAGCCATGACCAGATCGCCCTGCCGAGAAAATCCATTGAGCAGCCAACCTTCGTTCGATCCACCGGAACCTGAAACGAAACAGACCGAGTTCACAGAACTGGCGGGTTCGTTGGCGCACGAGATTCGCAATCCGTTGTCTGTGATTCGATTGAATGTTGAGTTGCTTGAGGAAGATATGGAGGCCTCAAAGGCTCCCGAGATCCGGCGAGCTCTCAACAAAATCGACATCGTAAAAAAGCAGTGCACTCGCCTGGAACACCTACTGGACGACTTCCTTCAATTCGCTCGCCTGAACCAGTTGTCGTTGCAACCTGGAAGCTTGAATGAACAGGTCGAGCAAGTCTTGGACTTTTACGCTGCCGAAGCCAAGCAACAAGAAGTGGAGATTGTCCGTTACTTGGACGCTGACTTGCCGCACATTCGCATGGATTCACGGACATTGCAGGCGGCCTTGGTCAACCTAGTCAAAAACGCCTTGGAGGCGATGCCAGAAGGAGGCCGTTTGGAGGTTCGCAGCCGCCCCACCCTGCAAGGTGTCGCTCTGGATTTAATCGATACGGGCTGTGGCATGGACGATTCAACATTGTTGTACATGTTTGAGAATTTCTATTCCAGCAAACGCAATGGGACAGGATTGGGTTTACCCACCGCGCGAAAAATCATCAAAGCACATGGCGGCTTGATTGACGTCCAAAGCGCCCAAGGACACGGCACCCAGTTCACTCTGCACTTCCCTACTCCACGTCGAATTTGATAGGCTTGCGTTGCCAAATTTGACGTTCCAGCCTGCAAAACAGCAA
Organism: uncultured Pirellulaceae bacterium; assembly: GCA_964543985.1. GTDB lineage: Bacteria > Planctomycetota > Planctomycetia > Pirellulales > Pirellulaceae > CAJQPP01. The sequence goes on from CAZJBW010000083.1 coordinate 9,079, forward strand.
ACTCATCTAAACTCCAAACCAAACTTGTCGCTCATTACCTGCCGTGCAACTTATTCGCAATATTGAAGAAATCGACGCGTCGATACACGGCTGCGCTTTGACGATGGGCAACTTCGACGGTGTCCACTTGGGGCATGCCGCGATCATCAAACGCATCCAACATTGGGCTAAACAAGTTTCCGGGCCATCCGTTGTGTTCACATTTGACCCTCACCCAGTCCGATTGTTGCGACCCGAATTGGCACCGCCACCGTTGACCTGGACGCAGCGTAAAGCAGAACTACTAGACCAACTGCAGGTCGATTTCATGATCGCCTGGCCCACCGACCGGGCGTTGCTAAGCTTGAGCTACCAAGATTTTTTTGATCAAGTCATTTTGAAAAAACTTAACGCCGCAGCCATCGTCGAAGGTCCCAACTTCTTTTTTGGAAAGGACCGGCAAGGAGACACTCAGCGTTTACAAGAACTCTGCCAGAACCATGAAATCGCCTGCGAGATCGTGCAACCTAGTGTCGTCGGAAAGGACCTGATCTCAAGCACACGGATTCGCCAGCTAGTCAAAGAGGGCGAGGTCGGAAAGGCGCGAGCCATGTTGACGCAACCTTATCGAATTCGAGGCATGGTCGTGCACGGAGCTGGTCGAGGATCTGAACTGGGTTTTCCCACAGCCAACTTGGATGCCATTGACACTTTGCTTCCCAACGTCGGCGTCTATGCAGGTTTGGCAACGATTGATCAGGACCGATACGTGGCCGCGATCCACATCGGCCCCTCTCCGACTTTCGGTGTCGAACGACCGTCCGTCGAGATCTTTGTATTGAACTTTCAAAAGCGAATTTACGGCGAGGTTCTGGAAATCGACTTTCTAGAACAACTAAGAGGGATCGAGAATTTCGATTCCGCCGAGCAACTAATTACTCAAATGAATCACGATGTGGACCGTGCTCGCAAAATCGGTTCTACCTTCCTTCAACAAATCAAACTTTAAAATCAAATCGGAAATAAAGACCTATGAGTATCGACTGGAATGCCTTAAAAGCGGTTATCGATTCAGCGAACAAAATCAATCTGACCAGCCACATTCGACCGGACTGTGACGCCTTAGGTAGCGAACTTGGCATGGCCGGCCTGTTACGTCAGATGGGCAAAGAGGTGCGGATTGTCAATGGCCAGGAAACGCCGCCCAACTTAGCGTTCATTGACCCTCGCAATGAGATCAAATGCATCGAAAAAGATGTACAAGCTGCTGACATCCTGGACGCTGATCTGTGGATTATTCTGGACACCAGCGCTTGGGCACAACTGGGCCCGATGGGTGACGTGATACGTCAATTTGAAGGCAAAAAAATCATCTTCGATCACCATGTGGGCGAAGATGATCTGGGTGCCGAACCTTTCAAAAACACAACCGCCGAAGCAACCGGTCGCATGGTCGTTGAAGCCACCGAAGCTTTCGGATTGAAATTGACGGAAGAAATGGCAATGCCATTGTTCGCTGCTGTGGCCACCGATACTGGCTGGTTTCGCTTCCCATCAGCTCGCTCGTTTACCTACGATGTCGGCTCCAAATTGATCGAAGCCGGTGCCTCGCCTGCAGGAATCTATGCGGATCTGTACGAACGCGAAACTTTAGGACGCCTGCGATTAAAGGGTGTGGTATTGGAAAGAATTTGTACCGAACTGGACGGCACGTTCGCTCACACCCACATTCTTAAAGAGGATTTTGAAAGAACAGGTGCCCTGGCGACGGACACCGAAGATTTGGTCAACCATTGCTTGGAAATCCAAGGCACTCAGTTCGCCGTCATCATGATCGAACAGCTGACAGGTGGTTTCAAAATCAGTTTCCGAAGTCGATGTTCCGTCGAATGCAATCAGGTTGCTTCGGAATTCGGAGGCGGCGGGCACAAAGCGGCAGCAGGAGCATTCATAAACGGAAGCTTTGACGATGTGGCCCCCAAGTTGCTAGATCATGTTCGCCAATCCTTAAAGTCTGCCTGATCCATTCCGTCCATCGGCCTTTACAGCATCTTTTATGTAATCGTCCAAAAAAAATTCCGGTTGCTCTTTACCTTCCAAATGGCTCAAGAAGATGACGACCGCCCAGGGCAGCTCCTCACCTTTTTTTGCACAAACGTCAAAGTCCTCCCCCAAGTGCTAGTGTTATTCGCGCTTTTTTGGGGAAGGCCTATTGTGGTCTCTAGCGATTACCGATTCCAAAAATAACGTCGCTTCTCGTTCACCACCAACCAAATCTATGCGATGTGGTGTCGGATTTGTCAGGAACTAGTTCCCGGCAAATACCTGGGTGATCAAAGAGTGTTTCGATGTGCGTTTTGCGAAACGCCTGGAAACATTTTGAGAAAACGTTCTATGCAAGTTCGTTTGTTTTTGACTCGGCTGGGACGCCCAGTTCAGTTTGGAACCCTATGCAAATTGTTGACCAGCCAACCACCCCAGTGCAAACGCCAGAATATTATTCTTCGCGACTGGACCAACTTGCCAGCTTACCGCAGCAAACAAAACCTGCTGCAGATCTTGACACCAAAAAACTGGATCCAGCCAATATTCAATTCATTGGCTTCTTCTTGATGTTGTTCGTTTTTGGTCAAGTCATGGCGAACTTGGCACTTAGTTCAGACCACCATGCGGCTTGGATTTGTGGCTTGATATTTTCAGTGGCAGGTTTGACGATCGCGGCTACGAATTTTTTGCTTTGCATTCGCAAACGGTCCATATCAAAAAGTGACACAGAACTTTTGAATACGCTTGAGGAAACAACGGAACCTGGCCCACACTTTGGCCTCTTGCAAAAAGAAAAAATCGGCGCATAGTTCGCCATTGATTCAGTGAATTCGGATTTGGGTTGCGGATCTGAGTTGCTAGACTGTCTAACAGGCCAGTTGTGAAAACGTCTGGTTGGCCTAAGATAATCTCTTGTCGTTGGCAATTCGCCATTTCTCTTTTCAACGATTTGTAAACAAATCCCTATGAGTACTGAAAAGGTACGTACGCTGTTCGTTAGCGACCAGCACCTGGGTTTTCGGTATAGCCGCGCTGGCGGCTGTTTACAGTTTCTGAAACAGTACGAATTCGAGACTCTTTATCTAGTCGGCGATTTCCTGGACGGCTGGAGATTGAAACGTGCCTGGTTTTGGCCAGAGGCCTACACCGAATTGCTACAGCACCTTTTGCAGTTGGTCGATTCCGGTGTTCGAATCCGATACACACCCGGCAATCATGACGACTTTCTGCGTCAAGGTCACCCTTCTATCGAGGGTGTTGAGATTCAAAACGAATTCATTCATGTCACTGCGGACGACAGGCAATTGCTGATCACCCATGGTGATCTTTTTGACGCTGTCGAAAAGAAGCATCATCGATTTTCTCAGTTCGGTTCGTCGATGTACGACTTATTGGCTCGCTTGAATCTATCGACCAACCGCTTGCTAAAGTCGATTGGACTTGGTGAATTTAACTATTGCTTCACAGCGAAAAAGATCAGCAAACGGATTGTTGGTGCCGTCGGTGGATACCAATCGACACTTACCGAACACGCTAAAAATAATGGCTGCCATGGAGTCATTTGCGGACACATTCATCGCCCTGCCTTGTCATACGATGAGTCAGGGTTCTTGTACGGCAATTCTGGCGATTGGGTCGAACATCAATCGGGAATCATCGAACACTTGGATGGCACGCTGGTCTTAGTGGATCGCCAAAAAGAACTGGCTCGCGTTGCTGCTGTGGAAAAGACGGAACACTCGGCACCGGAACGTTGCCGCACGACGGTGCATTCCTGATCGCTGGATCAATTTTGATCGTCGGTGGTTGGATTGCGTCGCAGATTGACTTGATGTTGCATTGCTGCCGCCGATCGCAGTTTCCCTTTACCAAACTTTGCCAGAATTTGGTCTCGTGCCTCATCGACTCGCGCCATTTTTTGGTCCTGCTCGGCGTCAAACAAGTTTTGTTGAATCGCGGGCTTCAGCTTCAAACCACCCACAGCAACTCCCACCAAACGAACCGGCTGTGAAGATTCTTGACGCACCTGGGACATCAATTCGCAAGCAACATCCTGAATCTGGCGAGTCGCATAGGTCGGTTGCGTTAGAGTCTTGCTGCGTGTGATCGTCCGAAAATCACTGTAGCGAACTTTTACCTGAATCGTTTGTCCTTTGATCTGTTTGGAACGCAGCCGCATAGCGACCAGTTCGGCCAACTCGATCACCCAAGCATGCAAACAATCGTTGTCGATGATGTCTTTGGAGAAAGTCGTCTCGTGAGAAATCGACTTGGCAGATCGTTCGGCGACGACTGGACGACTATCCAATCCACGTGACAAACGCCAAAAGTGGTCGGCGTTTAAACCAAAACGAGCTTCCAACACTTTCTTCGACAGCCCGCGGATTCCGGCAACCGTTGAAACCCCCAGTTGTTGGAACTTGGCTTCCGTTTTGGGGCCTATCCCCCACACTCGGCGAATCGCTAGTGGATCTAAAAATGGTTGCACCTGATCGGGTGACACAACGACGAGTCCATTTGGCTTGTCCAAGTCGCTAGCGACTTTTGCCACGAATTTGTTGGGAGCCACACCAACCGAAGCCACCAAGTCTAGCTCCTCACTAATCACCCGTTTAACTTGCTGGGCAATCTCGGTCGCGGTACCAAATAGCGATTCGCTTCCACTGACATCCAGAAAAGCTTCGTCCAGCGAGATTGGTTCGACCAGCGGAGTAAATCGATTGAAAATCTCGCGAATCTGTCGAGATACGTTGACGTAACGATCCATCCGCGGCTTCACGAAAACGGCTTCCGGACACAACCTTATTGCTTGGGCAGCGGGCATGGCGCTGTGAACCCCGAACTGCCTAGCGACATAATTGGCGGCAGAAACCACTCCGCGGCCTTGGGGCGAACCACCGACGACGATCGGTTTTCCCTGCAGCTGAGGATTGTCTCGGATCTCGACCGAGGCGTAAAAGGCATCCATATCAATGTGAATGATCATTACAACAAGTATGTTTTGGAACCTTTGTTACACTACGCCACACTCATCATAGCGAATTTTTTGTGACACACTTACGGTCCTTCGATACAATTGAGGCAACATTTTCTTTGAGTCCCATTTTCCAGGGCTCAATTATCAATAATCGATGCAAGGACAATCCAATGCGAACCACACTCATCACAGCAGTCACGCTTTTATTGCTCTTTGCCAACGGTGGCCCGGCGAATGCTCAAGAAACTTCTACTGGCACGCCTGAGAGCATCAACGTTAATGTGGCATTAGTATCTTCGATTCGAGACATCGAAGTGCCGGCCCTTATCAAAGGGTTTATCGAGAGTGTCAACTTTGAAGAAGGTCAAACGGTTCAAAAGGGCGAAGTGCTCGCTCAACTGGATATGACCAGTATCAATGGTGAACTTGCCGCTGCCCAAATCCAACTGGACAACGCGACACTTCAATCCGAAGACAACACACCGGTAGAATTCGCCCGGGCAAGACTTGCCACAGCCACACAGGAATACAATACGGACGCACGCTTAGTAAACAGTCGCTCAGTAACCAAGCAAGAATTGGAGCGCAAGAGACTGTCGATGATCGAAGCTCGATTGCAACTGGATCGTGCCAACGCTCAGAAGCTAATCGACGCTGGTGCTGTGAAAATCGAAGAGCAGTCAGTTGCTGCTGTTAGAAATTTGGTAGATCGCCACTCCATCAAAGCTGAATTCTCGGGTTCCATCATGCAGGTAGAACGCAACGCCGGCGAGTTCGTTCAGGAAGGTCAAACGGTCGTTCGATTGGTCGATCTTCGGGAAGTCAAAGTTGCGGGCCGAGTAAAATCGACGGAAATCAACCCAACCGACGTTAAGGGAAGACCAGTCACGGTCACATTGAAATTGGCTGGCGGCGAGACGCGATCTTTTGAAGGCCAAGTCAACACCATCGCTTTGGACTTCAATCAAAGCGAAGGTGATGCTTTAGATAGCAGCGGCGATTTCGTAGTCAACGCGGTCGTTAGGAACGAACAACTGGGCGACGAATGGCTGTTGCGTCCAAACTCAACCGTTTCCATGCAAATTCATTTGCGGTAGTTGCCCGCAGTCAGCAAAGCTTCAAGGCTATTGGAACCGAAAGGTTTCAGCGGCCCATCGACTGATCCGACTAAACATGCTACGGGATCCGCAACGAATTTTGGCTCGACCCGTCGAACCGATTTTCAATCCCAGACCTTCTGCGTCACCAAGCACAGCAAGTGCAAAGTACTGATTGGATGGCGTGGGCAAAGCGGCCTGCGCCATCAATCCCCCCAGCCCGCCAGCTGCCGAGTCATCTTCAGCGGCAGGCGGAGCGATTGCTAAACGCCCAACTCGGGTAACCTTCGTTTTGATCGTTTCGCCAGCGAACGCATAGGGTTTAATCCAAACGTCCAGCTGCTCATCTACAAACGCTACTTTTTCTTCTGGAATCGACATAACGGCTTCCATCTTTTGCGGATCCCCGATGGCACAGATGGGTGTACCCGCAGACAACCAAGCGCGATTGTTCTTCTCTTCGAACAGCGACATAGGACCACCCATGCCCGATTGGTCTGCTGGCTGCCTGGCCAATTCGATAACCGGCAAAACCGTTCCAGCACATGGTGCCAACAAAACCAACTGATCAATTTTCCTGCGGATCACTCGCTCGTATTCGATCAGTGAAGTGACTTCAGAGGAAACAACGGCCAGCTGGCCATCGACGGAAGACTCGCCATTGAGTGTCTGAACAATCAGGGAACGCTGCTGTGCTTGCTTCTCTTTTAGATTGTTCTCAATTTCCAGCAGCGTGTTTTTCAGAGCTACGTTTTCCAGACGAACCAATTCGTCGCCTTTCTTTACAATAGCAGAGGGTTGCACGGAGACGGATTCGATCGCACCTTCCGACTGAACATAAAGAGTCTCGCTGCCCTGCCCTCGCACTGTAAATTCACAGCGTACGTAGTAAGGCAAGGGGATTGAAAGCAAGATCGCTGTGACTCCAAAAATCGTAGCGAAGCTAATCAATGTACGGTTCATTTTGATTTGATACCTTTGTACCGGGTTCTTCAAAAACTTGTACAACTTATAAAGTGGCATTCCCAGCATCATGCCGATTGACATTGCGGCAATGATCTTTCCGACGACCTGCAAACCGTAGGGCTCGAAGACCTTGTTCAGGAACAGCAAGATGACCACCACGATCATCCATCGATAAACAATCGAAGCAGCTGCATACAACGCAAAGATGGGAATGTTACGAGTAGGCATCATCTGCTCGTTGACGTTTTCGATGCCCAACAAATGTTTCTTGCAAAGATTCTGCAAGCTTTGAGTTGCCTTTTGTTGAAGGTTTGGCACCTCCATCACATCCGACAAAATGTAGTAGCCGTCAAAGCGTAACAGCGGGTTGCCATTGAACAGCACCGTACTGACCGAACAAATGGTCATTATTTGCAAACACAATTGATTCAATAGACCTGGTTCGGTATGCCACCAAATTAATGTCGCAATGGTCGCCAGAATCAACTCGACATAGATACCAGCGGCGCCGATCGCTGCCCGGTGCCACTTGTTTGCCAAAGTCCATGAATCCGAGACGTTACAGTACAGGCACGGTGTAAGGACCAGCAGCATAAAGCCCATTTCGTGGCACTCGCCACCGAACCTTTTACAGGCCAGTCCATGTCCGAATTCGTGGATCACCTTCGTGAACCCCAGCACGACGGCCAACAGCCCCCAGGAGACTGGGTCAAAAAATTGGCTAAACGAGGGCAGTCGAGTTAGAAACAGTTCCCAATTTACAAAAATCGACATGAGTGCCAGAAAGCCGCAGAACAGCACAGCACACAAGGCGGGAAGTGTGAACAACCATGAACAGAATGGATTCATTGCGTTCAAAATACGTTCCGGGTCGATACCGCGAAAACGCAGAGCCAAAATATTGCCCCATTGGCTTAGCAGTTTCTGGCGTCGTGTCTTGCGACGTCTTTTCAGCAGTTCCGGTCCTTGGCCAGTCGACACGGCCTGCAGTAGCCCGGCTTTATGAAGACTGCCAACGAACGACTGCAGTTTGTCAATCGTCAACTTTCGCGGAGCGAACTCCTCGTTATAAGAGTTCTCGATTTGCTCCAGATTATTCCGACCGTCCAATTGTTTGAGGACAAAATAGCTGTCTTCTGGGAAGCGAAAATAGTTCAAACCAACCGGCTCTTTGATGACCCAGTAAACCTGCCCTTGGTAGATCTGCCGATGAGCAGTCAAGTCGCCGCGCATTTTCAGCCGGACGGGGCGAGTGTTCGTGGATTCCAATGCCGTGGACATAAGCGATAACGAGAGCAGTTTTTAGTTGGACAACAAACGACGGCTAGAACAACAAACGAGATTGCACAAACTCAAACAACTCGTGGAACCAGGCATAGCCGGCAGGAGCCCTTCCACAATGAACTTTTGCTGTAATTCCGGCGCCCACATATAGGTCTTTGGGTTTTTTCCCATCTTCAAATACTGCAAAGGCACGAACACAACTGCCGTAGGTTTCGTGTTCGCCAGAGTGGTCTTCCACTTCGACGATCCTGGCTTTATAGGTTTTATTGGGATTGGTTGTGGCGAAGAAAGTCACCTCGCGGTCTTTTCCCGTTCCATCGCCCGCAACGTGCCCGTACTTGCGTTCAGGGATAAACAATTCCAAGTGCCATTTGGAATCTTCTCCCACATTGGCGATCACCAACACAATGTCTTCGGGTCGTACTGGACGTTCGGTTAACTGCCGCACGGGGTCCCAACTGACGACAGTCCCAGTAATGGGGCTAACGATATTTAGCTGAGCCTCGCGTAGTTCCAACGCGGCAATTTGTTTTCGCAACGAAGTGCTTCGTTCGACCGCCGCCGTCAAGTTGTTCGAGGCCAGTTGTTCGGCTTCGTAGTTTTGAGCCTGCCGAGCCATCAACGCTTGAGTCCGTTCGGTGTTGATCTGTTGTTCGGTGACTTTCAATTGCCCGCGAGCCGAAATCAATTCGGCCTCCAACTTATCGTCTCGCAAATCGACCAGTGGATCGCCTTTCGTCACTAATTGTCCGTGGTGCACATAGACTTTCGAGACCACGCCTTCGGTCAAGGCGTAGACGTTCTGCTTCTTAACAGGTTCCAAAACTCCTTGAACTCGCATATCGAACGTCCAGGGAAAGAAGCAGAAAAACAGCAACAGCAACAAGGCAATCGCACTGGCGGCAATGGTCTTGGGCAACGTTTTGGCTGAAATCAACCACTTCCACTTGCCGATCGTCCGCCACACCGGCATCAGAAAAATAGACTTGTATTCATTCGCATTGCCCAACGCTCGACCAATGTGATCAGACAAGACCTCGATGTTTGCCGAGGCCTGCATTTCGGTCATGTCCTGCCCAAACCACTCCACAATCATCGCGCCTGCTGGCATCGATGGCTCGGGATCGTCTTCTAGTTCGACATCCAAGTCCACTTGGCCTTTGCCGTCAAACAATGGCAACACTCCCAACGTTCGAGAATGCGACTCGTTCAGATAGTCATCGACTAAGTCTTTGGTGGCTCGCGGCAAATCACCCGACTGACCAATCAACCATAAAGGCTGCTGGGTTTTGCAAACCAGTGTGGTCAATTCTTCTTGTTTCTTGACGACGTTAGAACGGTTGTCAAAATCGTCCTGCCCGCTAACCGACAAAACCTTGCATTGCCGACCGTCAAACTTCAGGATGCTTAATCGGTCACAACCGGCCAGCAACCGGCCATCATTAGCGGCCGCATAAGCCACTTCTGTTGGGTCCAACGAACTGTGAATCGAGCGTACAAAGTCCAATGTCTGTTCTTGTTGGCTTTGTTGCGTGGATTGAAATCGCAATTGGTTGCGGGCTTGCCAACTGGAAAAGATCTCGCCAATCTGTTCCAGATACCGCATGTAACCGGTGCGAGCCGCCGCCGCGATATCCGGACGTTGAAACAACTCGATCACATAACTGCATTGCAAAGACGGATCGTTTAGCGGTTTCAGCAACAGCAAGAATGCCAAAGGGTTGATGATATCGCCCGTTGATTGATCTTGAGCCTGCGGTTCGATTAACGTCGGACGCGAACTGGCCACCACCGTGCGTACCAATCGTTCGTGCATCGTCATCTGTTCGGCGTTTAAGTTGGCATTATTGGAGGTCGAGCCCACTTCATGGACAACCGACACGGCCCCCTCTTCGCCAACTTGCCAGATGGTGACTCCGGCCGCCCCCGTCGATTCAATCGTTCGCGACGCCAGCTGCTCAAGAAAAAACTGGTCGGTCACATCCGGCGCTTTGGCCAGCGCTTTCAATTCTGCAAGGATCTGCCGAATACGCTTTTTGACCGCCTCGATCTGCGATTTATCGACGTTGCTTGTTTGATTTTCAATCATAATTATTTGCCCGTGAATCAAAGACCAATCTTTAATTCTAACTTGTAGGGAATGTGTTTTCGATGTTTAGTTAATTTCGCAGGCCGCATTGGATCCAAGATCACTAGTCCGCCACGTCCAAATACGGATCTCGTCCTGATTCTCGCAGCACCTTAAAGTTCTCTTTTTGCGAGTGCATCATCATTTGACGCTGCTTGAAATGTTCGCTTTCAATTTTACGTTGTGCCTTATAGAACTTTTCAATCCACCAGTCTTCTTTTCGCCAGCGATGAGCTTTTCTCATACGCTCGGCTTTTTTTCTGCCGAACGCTAACTCCAACAGCTGATCTTCGGCCGAGATGTACAAGCGAGTCGAACCGCGATCTCCTTGCCGACCGCAACGTCCAAACAACTGTCGATCGATTCTCGCCGAATCATGAAGTTCAGCGCTGATGACATGCAAGCCGCCCAACTGCTCGACACCATCACCCAGTTTAATGTCCGTTCCACGCCCTGCCATGTTGGTGGCTACGGTAACCATGTCCATTTGTCCTGCCTGGGCGACAATGGCTGCCTCGGATTCGACATGCCTTGCATTCAACACCACATGCCGCACTCCGGCTTTTTGCAGCAACTCAGAAAGCAGCTCGGAATTCTCGATGGTTCGGGTCCCGACCAACACAGGGCGCCCCACCTCGGCCACCTGTTTGATCTCGTCCACGACAGCAGCCCACTTTTCATCTTTACTGAAGAAAAACCGCGTTGGCAGAGCTTCACGCTGACTAGGACGGTTGGTAGGGACAGTACTTACAGGGCTTTTATAAACGCGTTTGAATTCTCGCTTGCATTCCATGCCGGTACCCGTCATCCCTGAAATAATGGGGTAACGGTTACACAGTTGCTGTACCGTAATTTGAGCGGCGTTATTGGTTTCGATCTCGATTTCCAGCTTCTCTTTGGCCTCAATCGCCTGGTGGATCCCTTTCGACCAGCGTCGCCCATCAGCGATACGACCGGTGGATTCGTCGATGATCACGATCTTTCCATCCAGGATCACATAGTGCTGGTCCAAGTGAAAGTCGCGAGTAACCTTGACGGCCCGTTCGACGAAATCGTAAAAATCGATCAAACTCAGACCTTTCAAGCCTTCTGATTTGTTGGTCGCGCGGATTCGCGTCATACCTGCATTGGTCAAGTCGACTCGCTTCTTTTCGCGGTCGTACAAGTAGTCGACATCGTCTTCCATTTGCGGAGCGAGTTCGGCACACCAGTAATACAATTCGACTTCTCGTTTCTGAGCCTCCGAAGGTGCCGCACTGATTACTAACGGCGTCCTAGCGTCGTCGATCAAAAGGCTATCTGCCTCGTCGACCAGAATGTAATACGGGCGGCGCTGAGTCCCCTTGATACGATGCTGACGCGATTGTCGTTCGCCATAAAATGTTTGGCGTTCCTCCATTTGGCGTTTACGCAAACGGTCTCGCAAAAAATCGAATCCAAATTCTCGACAGGTTCCATACGTGATATCACAGTTGTAGGCAGCGCGGCGCTCGTCATCATTCATTCCGTGCACAACACAGCCCACCGTCATGCCCAAAGCCTTGTAAATTGGCGTCGTCCATTCGGCATCACGACTTGCCAGGTAGTCGTTGGCAGTCGCCAAATGCGATCCTTTTCGCAACAACGCATGCAGGTACACCGGCAAGGTGGCGGTCAACGTCTTGCCTTCGCCCGTTTGCATCTCGGCGATACCACCCGTGGCCATCAACAAGCCACCCGCATGCTGCACTGGGTAGATCGTAAACCCGTATGCTTGCTTAACCGCACGCTGGACCAACTCGGCAGCTTGATCATACAAATCGACTACGTTGTCACTCATTTGAGCCAAAGCGCTTAAGTCCGAACTGTCCTGACGCAGTGGCGACGAATCAACGGTTTTCGGATTAGTAGATTCAATAGACATGAAAAGCCTGATATTTACGGTGTCATCTTTTGATTGTACCTGCAAACCTATACCTGGGAACAATTAATGACTTGGCGAAAGAAGGCACCCGGATTTTTGATATGATTCGTGTTACGATTTTGCGGATCGATTTGATCGCCCGAATCTGGTGAAATAGGACACCTTTGGCGAATCAACAACAGAATACCTTTAACGACCGCCAGGGAACCTACTTTGGGCTGGGAAAACCGAGACTACGCACGCGACGGATCCGAATCCTTAGGCGGAGGGATGTTTTCTTCCTCTACTCATCCGGCCGTACGCAATTTGGTTGTGATCACCGTGCTGGCATTTGTGCTGCAGATCTTGATCACTCGACCTGCCGTCGAATCGGACTTTGAAAAATCTGCCAACGCCCCGGCACTGACCATCCATGGCTCGCCTCAAATTTCTGTCCTTCGACATTGGGGCAGCTTGGACACTGACAAAGTTTTGCAGGGACAGGTGTGGCGACTGGTCACCAGCTCGTTCTTGCACAACCAGTTTGCTGTTTGGCCGTTGATCATAAACATGTTTTTTCTAGTTTGGTTCGGGCGGGAACTGGAGACCATATATGGGTCAAAATCCTTCACGTGGTTTTATTTAACGGCCGCCGTGGTTAGCTCGCTGACACTGACCATTATTCAACTGGCTACCGGCGAACGCTTTCCAGAACTGGGAGCCTCGGGGCCGATCATGGCCACCATGATGCTGTATGCCATTTACCATCCCACCGATCAAATTCGGTTATTCTTCGTCCTACCAATACCGATTTGGTTACTCGTCGCAGGCTACGTTGTGATGAACTTGCAGCCGGCGTTACTGGCCTTGTCTGGCCAAACTGGGGCGGCAGGATTTTCAACGGTCGGTCGCTTGGCCGGCTTGGGTTACGGTTACTTTTTCTATCGAACAGGCATCAGTCTACTGTCGATTTTTGGCCCAGTGTTAAACGCGAAAACGAACCGACCACGACGCACTCGTACGTCATCTCGACCAGATGATACCGAACCCACCCGATCCAATCGCAAACAAAAGGGCTCGCCTGATCGTGCCTTAGAGAACGAGGTCGATCGGATCCTGCAGAAGATCAGTGCCGAGGGTCGCGAAAATCTAACGGCAGCAGAAGAGGCGACCTTATCGAAAGCCAGTCAGCGCTATCGAGCTCGCTCGGACAACTAACCGACAACTCGATCGTCATCCAGAGCTTTGTACCGCTGAATGGTTTGTCGAATCTGTTGTGCTTCCAACTCCGAAATTTGCTTGCGGTCTCTCAACATTTCGACGGATAATACTAGTCAGCCAACCCTGGTTTTTCGTCTTGCCCGGCAGCCAGCGGTGGCGACGAATCGGTCCGGTTCGGTTTGGCAAATCGCCATGAAAACAATGCGGCTAACAATGTACCAAGAGTCAACTGCAGCATTGGCTTGTCTACGTCGCTAATCAACCGAAACAGCACTCGAGTCCCTGCGGCCTGTGACCAACCTCGAGTCTTGACAAATTGATACAAGTCTGGACCCAGCCAAACCGTTGTTCCCAGAATCGTCAACCATAACAACCCGAACCACATTCCTGGACTACGCAGCTTTGGCCAGATCCAAACGGCGGCAAGCATCGCGGGAACAAGAACCGAAAACCAAATCGCATGCACTGAAACCAGTGCAT
>CAZJBW010000084.1:0-18298 GCA_964543985.1 uncultured Pirellulaceae bacterium
CACCAACCACATCCAACAGGGAACCATCGTGACCGGGACTAACCAATCCGGTTGCACCCAATGCAAAAAGATCAAAGAGCTAATCACCCCACAAACCAACAACAGCAACCACTTACGAAATCTGAAACTCTTTTCGGTTGGTTGAGGTTCTAATTGTTCGCTTACATCATCCATTTGGAATCCAGCCAGAGCGAATGGCTAGGCGTCTGTGTTCCTGGCCTGTTGTTGATTTTGGTGGAATTGCTTTACCACGGGGCGGGCGTAAACGTAACGGTTGACGTGGGGGCGTTGTTTGAGCAACAAAGCTTGAGCGTCTTGGGGCGTCAGTTTTTGGTTTTCGATCAGCCAGCAAATGGCGACGGTCGCACTGCGAGCTCGGCCAGCCTTGCAGTGGACGTAGACCGTGCCACCTGCTGCGGTCTGCTGGCGAATGAAGTCGACGGCGGCAGTCACATGCTCCAATGATGGATGAGTAAAATCCACCGTGGGCACTCGCAACTGGACGATTCCTGTTTCTTCATAGGCGTCGACCGGCCCTTCGTATTCAGCGCAGGTGTTCACGACGCAGGTGACCCCTTCGCCGGCCAACTTGGGGACATCCCTGGCAAATGGCATCGCACCGACGATCAGAGTGTCGTCGATACGATCCCACCAATTACGAACTTTCAGCCACCTGCCCAGCAGCATGTTCCAGATCAGTGTGGGAACGAAAACAATGGTTGCTTTGATGCGATCGAACAATCCGGGCTTTCCTATCGAAATTTTCGGCAATCAATTACTGGATGCGATTCTTAACTAGTTGACGAGCCTTGGCAATCGTGAAAAATACGACTTGGCTTTTAACAGACTCAGGGACGTAAAGGATCGACATGTCAGAATCTATCAAATCACTTGTTCAGTGTGGTACCAAATTGTGGCTGGATTCGATCGATCCCGACCTGGTCGTCTCTAACAAAGCGTTGGGCGCCACCGGGGCCACCAGCAATCCCATCATTATCGCCAACCTGATCAACTCGGGGCGATTCGACGATCTACTGCAACAAATGGCCAGCCAGTATCAGGATCAATCGGACATCGCATGGCAGATGACCGACCGCATGGTTGCCGACGCTCAACAGTCCTTTCATGACGTGTGGCAGGCAACCAAGGGCAACGACGGGTACGTCAGCTTCGAACTGGATCCGCTGTTGGAGGACCCGCAAGACGGCCCCGAACACGAAGCCCGAGTCGCCGCCTATGTTCAATCTGGCATTCACTGGAACGAGAACCATGACAACCGCATGATCAAAGTGCCAGCGACACCGGCCGGCTTGGATGCTCTGGAAGAATTAGTGGCCAACGGCGTCAACGTGAATGTGACGCTGGTGTTTACAGATCGCCAGTACGAGTTGGCTCGCGATGCCGTTTGGAAAGGTGCTCAACGTCGACCCAACCTGGACAACTTCAAAAGCGTTTACTCGATCTTCGTTTCGCGAGTCGACGTGTATACCGAAAAGCACTGCCCGGAATTGTCCGCTGAAGCCCAAGGTCTAGTGGGCATCGTCAACGCCCAAAGAATCTGGCAAAAGAATCAACAGTTCTGGGCGGACAAAAATTGTCCTTTGCAACAAGAGATGATTTTCGCCAGCACTGGCACCAAGAAGGAATCCGATCCAAAAATCAAATACGTCAAGGCACTGGCTGGCAGCGACATTCAAACCAACCCGCCAGCCACCAACGACGCCGTTGCCAGCTGCGACGAACGGTTTTCAAATCTTGTCAGTCAACTTCCGCCCGCTGAAGTGCTGGCCAATATTGACCAACATGTCAATTTCCAGCACCTGGAAGAGACGTTAATGAGTGAAGGGATCGCCAAGTTCGCTGACCCACAAAAGGCGTTACTGGAACTGATCGGTCAAAAGCGTTCTGAAATCGCTGGCGTGTAACCGAAGATCAACAAACGGGGCGGGGCGGTCTTACAAGATCGCCTTGCATCGCTGAAAATGCTGATGCTGTTCATCGGTGTAAATCGCCCCGCGAAGATCCACCAGGTAAAAATCGGCCTTTAAGACATCGGCACCGGTCAAATCGCAGTGACACAAATTTGCCTTGCGAATTTCTTCTGGGTACTTGAAATACTGCTCGTCATATTCCTCGGTGTAAAAGCCAGTCCTGGTGCCATGGGATGGATAATAACTGCCGACCAAGCCACAACGGGTCGATCCCAGATGAAATTGACAGCCCGTAAAGTCAGCGTCTTGCAAATTGCAATCCTCCCAATCGATCTCGGCCAAACGAGCACCTGCTAGTTTGGCGAACTTCAAATTGACGTTACGCATTCGGCTGTTGGTCAAGAAGGCGCGACTTAGATTGGCTTCTCTAAAATCGTTGCCGTCCAACACTTGTCCAACCAAAGACGCATGTTGCAACTTAGCCTGCGAAAACCGCGTGTTTTGCAAATTGGCTGAGTGAAGTTGTGCGAAGCACAGATCGGCGCTGCGAAAGTTACAGTTGCTTGCGTCCGCATTTGTCAGCCGAGCATTTTCCAAGTTGGCTTGGCTAAAGTCCGCGTCATTCAATTTGGCGTCCTCGAAATCCGCTTGCTGAAATTCGCTGGCGAAGAAGTCTCCATTGGTAAGATTGGCTCCCCGAAAACTACCTTCCAAAAACTTGGCGTGCGGATTTTGCATGCCTTGCATGTTGGCTTCATCAAAATTCGAATGAGCACCACTGAATTTCCGGAAGCGAGTGTTCTGAAGATTGGCGTTGGAAAAATTTGAACTCAACGCATTCACTTTGACTAAAACAGCGTCTCGCATGTCGACGTTGGAAAAGTCGGCAGACATAAACGTCGTGCTTCTAATCTTGGCTTTCCGCAGATTAGCGTTCGCAAAATCGGTTTGCAAACCTTCACAACGGTTTAGCTTAACGCCTGCCCAATCCACACATGCCAACTGACAGTGATTCAGGAGTAATGACCGACCTGACTTCGGACGCCAACTGCGGTCGACGCTCACCAACATACTGATTGCTGCAGCCGTTTTAACATCGTTGTGTCTATTGGCTATTTTTTCGAGGACGTCCTGGGCTACCTTGTCGGTTTTGACTCGTTCGCCCAACAGGTTCAGCAGAGATTTAGGTAACTTTTTCCCCAAGAAATCTAGAGACTGGCCCTCGCGGATTTCAGTCGCCAAGTGTTCGGATGCCAACAAGCAACAAAAGTTTCTTTGAGCCAAGACATGCAGCAACTGTTTGTCCGCTTTTGGAAACTGCCTTGCAAATTCGTACCTAGCTTTACCCGGCACATCAAAAAATCGAGCACACAATTCTTTTGCTCGACTAGCCATCTTGGGATTGGCAAGCTTTTCAGAATAGAACAACGACAGTGCCTGCCGCACGTTCTGTATCGATTCTGTCTCAGCCATACTGTTCAGGACCACCGACCAGATTGCGGGGGTACCGTTGGCCAGCCACGAATCATTGGCATTGGTTAACCGCGACATCACTGACTTGCATCTGTCCGGGAACTTGCCGACAACGTATTCGATGACGTCGTCCTGACTCCACGGCGATAGTTCGACGACCTGATCGAATTGATAGTTGAATCTGCATGTCACCACAACCAACCGTGCTTTGTCGAATTGGCTTAACGGAAACAACTCGCGACGATCGATATCATCCAACACGACAACCTCAAACGGATCGAACTCAGCCGCAATATGACTCAATGCGGTTGTCTTGCCATGCCCGATAACACGAACGGTTAGCGTGTCCGAATCGACGTACATTTGAATCAAGTCAGTCAGAAGAAGCGACTGGCCTGTGGCTTTCGATATCGCGTGTGGAGCTACAACCGCTTGTTGTGGTTGGACGGCCATACGATCCCTGCCGAATCAAATCATTGGGTGAATAAAAAACGTCACATGAAACTGAGCGTTAATTATTCGAGATCGTATGGTCTACGTCAAAAATTTTGACAGCTTGCTGGCCAAACAGCCTGCAAAGTAATCTATTCGCGAAACGTGCGAGCCAATTACGTCTTAATTTTGTGGTAGTCGGCGATTTGTTGCCAGCATTCTTCGGGTGTTTCGGCGAACGTAAACAGATCCAGGTGACGATCCTGGATCACACCTTCGTCGGCCAGAAACTGGAAGTTGATGATACTGGTCCAGTATTCTTTGCTGTACAAGATGATCGGAATCTCTTGCATGCGTTCTGTTTGTCGCAAGGTCAGCGTCGTGAACAACTCGTCTAAAGTACCGAATCCGCCCGGGAAACAGACAAGCGCTTTGGCTCGCAACAGAAAGTGCATTTTGCGGATGGCAAAGTAATTGAAATTGAAGGCCATGCCAGGCGTGATGTACGAGTTCGGTTCCTGTTCAAAGGGCAGGATTATGTTTAGCCCGATCGACGGAGCACCCACATCGTAGGCCCCACGATTGGCAGCCTCCATGATGCCTGGTCCGCCACCCGTCTTGATAACGAATTCACCCTTGCCGATTTTTTTGGCATGTTCGGACACAATCTTGGCAAACTCACGACACTCGTCGTAGTAACGCGACTTGGCGACAAACTGCTTGGCAATTTCAACCTCGCGTTTGGCTTCGTCGTTGCTTGGATCTTTAGCAACCGCAGCTTCGGCCTCTGCCAAAATACTCTGCGATTCATCACCGGGCTTAATTTGAGTACCCCCGAAGACCACGATCGTCGATTCGATCCCTTTTTCTTCCAGCAACATTTCAGGCTTCAGCAATTCCAGCTCGAGCCTCAGCGGTCGCAAATCATCGCGTTGAATGTAGTCTTGATCCAGATACGCCAGTCGGTAACTAGAATCATCCATGATCTTTTTCAGGCGTGACGCCATAGCTTCGTCAGTCACTCGTGGGGCTCCGGTACAAAAAAGGGTTGTTTTGATAACACCTTATGTATCCGGTTTGGCCAGTTATGCCAATATGAGGTTCGAGTGCACCTTTTTACGGTGCGAATTTCTAGGCCACGAAAACCAGTCGTGTCGCAGACTTCTGACTGTCGTTTGCACTGACTGGCGGGCATCGCACCTTCGGGGCTTTCGATTGGAGGAGGGCATCGGGCCCAAGGGCTGACGCCCATGGCCAAGCGCTTCCGCCACTCCGTGGCTATTTCTGATTCGCAATTGGGTCCATGGCCATACTCCCACCCCATGCGCTGTCGCCACCGTACCCAAGAACCAGCAAATGGCGAATACACAGCATGGTCGGCACATTCATTACGTTCGATTCAAATTGCGTCACTTCTCACGGCACACGCAAAATCGTTTGAATTAACCGAATCATTTCTTAGTTGCCTTAATGAGAGTCCATGATTGGGCATAGATTCCCCCTCATCTAACAACAGGTTGGTGTCATGTCATCTTCCAGCTCAACGTCCAGACTGCCCTTGGCAAGCGTATTACCGTTTGCTTTGACAATCCTACTTGGCGCATTTCTGGTCTTCCAAGTTCAACCGGTATTCAGTAATTCGGTACTGCCTTGGTTTGGTGGAACGCCCGCTGTTTGGACAACGTGCATGTTGTTCTTTCAAGTCCTGTTGTTTGCGGGGTACTTGTACGCTCACCTGATCACGACCTACTTAAAACCACGTGGCCAGTTTCTGATCCATGCCGTTTTAATGGTGGCCGCGATCACGACGTTGCCGATCCAGCCAGATGATGCATGGAAACCCAACGGTGATGAATCACCCATCCTGTACTTGCTAACTTTGCTGGCCATCAATGTTGGCCTGCCCTACTTCGTGCTTTCCAGCACGGGTCCATTAGTTCAGAAATGGATGAGCTACCGCAAGGCGGACAAGAGCGTTTACCGTTTGTTTGCTCTATCGAATATTGGGTCTTTGGCTGCGTTGCTTAGCTATCCGTTTCTATTCGAAACCACGATGTCACTGACTTCACAATCTATATTCTGGTCGATCGCTTTTGGTGTCTACGCACTTTGCCAGTTGATGTTGTGGGCCAATCTTTGGAACGTAAAGAAACCAGAGACACAAGTGACGAAAGCCCAAGCCAATGCCACGAAGCCAAGCACTGGCCAGCGTCAAATCTGGCTGCTGCTACCAGCGTTTGCCTCGGTCATGTTATTGGCGATCACCAATCACGTTTGCACAGATGTGGCGGTCATCCCATTCCTGTGGGTGGTTCCGCTGAGCATCTATTTGATCAGCTTTATCGTCTGTTTTGATCGTCCCAGCTGGTACCAGCCACGAATCTACGCGGCGGTACTGTTGAGCCTACTAGTGTTGTGGCAAATCTTGACATTCGTCAACGTTGCTCACTGGTTACCAATTGAATTGACATACAACATGTTGGTGCTGTTTTTGGTTTGCATGATTTGTCATGGCGAAGCCGCTCGCATGAAACCCGAAACCACCTACCTGACTCAGTTTTACCTATTCCTTTCTGGCGGTGGTGCGATTGGTGGGCTGTTCGTCGGACTGCTTTGTCCGTTGCTATTCAACTCGTATATCGAGTACTCGCTGGGAATTTTTGCCTCGTTCGCCATATCGGTTGTGATGTTGATTGCTCACCGCAGTTGGACTCAGGTCGATTTCCGATCCGACATCGTCAAACGATTGCGTTGGGTGGGAGTCTTTGGTGTTTTGATGGCAACCATGATGGGTGCTCGTTCCGAACAACGAGCCATGATTGACGTGGACCGCAACTTCTTTGGTAGCGTTCGTATCATCCAGTTCGAGAACGGTCGTGGTATGGTTCACGGAACCACATTGCACGGCACTCAATTCAACGAGCCACGCAACCGAGTCGCCACCAGCTACTTCGGTAGAGACACCGGTGTCGAGCGAGCGATCCGCTACAAAGGCAAGCAAGGCCCAATCGATGTGTGCACGATCGGTTTGGGTGTTGGCACGATTGCCACCTACGGACGTGAAGGCGATTACTACGAGTTCATCGAGATCGATCCGGTGGTCGAAAAGTTCGCTCGCGACTACTTTTCATTCCTGTCGGACAGTCCTGCGGATGTCGAGGTGAAAATTGGTGACGGTCGTCTGGTCCTGGAACGCACCGAACAAAAATACGACTTGATGGTGATGGACGCCTTCAGCAGCGATGCTGTCCCCGCACACTTGATGACATTGGAAGCCATGCAGTTGTACAAACGCTGCTTGAAAGATAACGGTATGATCGTCGTCAACGTTACCAATCGACACTTGGAGATTGCTCCCGTCTTGCACCGCTTGGCTCTTGAGATGGGTTGGAGCAGTCGACAGATCGTCCGTTTTGGAACAAAGGAAGATGCCACCCGTGGTTCAAAATGGGTAATGATTGCTGCAAACGACTCAGTATTCGACCAACCTGAATTCCAGGGCACAGTCATGCCTGAAGTGGCCGAAATCAAAAAGAAGCCTCTGTTTACTGATCAGTACCACAACCTGTTCAGTCTGTTGAAATTCTAAAATTGACAACAGTCTAAAAATTGACAACAGTCTATTAAGCGAACCAGAAACGAAATTGGCGTGTGACGACTAAATTCGTCACACGCCTTTTTGCTTCTTGTCAGCTGACATGCCGCTTGGCGATCGACACCATGCCACCTTTTGATCTTCGTGGTTAATCGAATTTCATGCCGACTTCTTCGGTCAGCTCCTTGAATTCAACTGCCTGTCAACAAATCGACAAACGGCGCCACATCCAGCAGATCAACGACTCCATCCCTGTTAATGTCAGCTTTATCAAAAAAAGCACTGCTGGTTATCACGTCAACAAATGGAGCAACATCGAGTAAATTTAACACACCATCACAGTTGACGTCACCGAGAAGGTCGACGAAAAAGGTCTCTAGAAATATCGTTGGTTCTCCCAAAGCAACGCCTCCGCTGCATACCAACGGCTCGAGACCGGCGGAAGTCCCAGTAACAAAGACATTCAGACCGTCGGCTGAGGAAACGTCGACTGCATACCCGCCATCGTCTCCAGCGTTACCAATTTGATCGCCGTCGGTTGTGTCTCCCAGGAATGTCAGGCTTATCGTGAAAATATCAAACGAATTCCCACCAAACTGGGGTTCGCAGTTGCGTCCTACGAGAGAACTTCGGGCTGTACCGGTAATAAATGGATGGCCAGAATCGCTTGCATCGACACCATAGGCAATCTCTTGATCGGCAGTTCCAAACATTCGCGTCCAGATCAGCGTCCCTGTGGAATCCCAGCGACTAACGAATGCGTCCTCCATTCCAGCATGTGAAACGTTGGACATGGGAAGGTCTCCAGCAGTGGAGCCGGCGATATAGATCTTATCGTCCGCGAATGCGATGGCGTTGCTGCAAGCATCATTGTCCGATCCTATCTGACGCGTCCATTGAAGTACGCCGTCGGAATCGTATCGGGAAATAAATGCATCGCTTCCAGACCCGTTCGATGTACCCCTTAGATTTCCGGGCAGGACGGAGTCAGTGCATCCGGCAATGTAGATATTACCCTGGGCGTCGAGGGCAACTCCATTGGCTTCGTCATCGGCTGGTGTTGCCAGTTGGCGAACCCACTGGACTTCAAGGTTGCTGTTGAACTTGATCAGGAATGCGTCCTCCCCTCCTACGGTGCCATCAATCAAAGCACTAGGCAAGACGCCTTCGGTCACTCCGGCTACATAGATGTTCCCGTTTGAATCGGCAACGACAGCGCGGCCTTCTTCGTTTGCGTTTGTTCCGAATTGAATGGTATCCTCAGGCACCAGAACGCTGTTGAATCTAATCAAGAAAATGTCGCGGAAGCCAAAGCTTTCATCGCCTAGAACACCAGAAGTAAACCCAGTGACATAGACCGATCCAAGGTTGTCACATGATACGCCCAACCCTTGCTCGTTTGAGCCACTGTTAAGTGCCACCGTTATAGGTGACGAGGCATTGTCAGCGTCGAACCTGACAACTTGCACATTAGAAACGCCACCACGTAGTGAGCTAAATCCGGCAACAAATACGTTGCCAAGCATGTCTGAGTCAACGGCCCGACCTTCATTTAATCGATCAGGCGCTGTAACCTGAACCGATTCGAATTCCAGAATCTGTGCTGTCAATGTCTCAGTGCTGCCGAAGGTTGCAATGCAAAAAGCAATCGCAAAAAATGTTGTTCTCATTAAATTAGCCTCGCTATAAATTGTGGTGATTATTGGGAAACTATTTCCCAGCTAAACCTAAAATGCGAAATGCGCTCCACTCTGTTATTGGCTCATCGATTCGTGCTTTCGGTTTGGGCTCGTGCGGTCAACAGGCATGTTTTTTAACGACACCGCTACTTGGAAACCAGCAAGCAATTCGATGGAGTCTACCAGAGGAAAGTCTCGTTGCCAAAAAGGTCGCGAATGGCGTGGCAACTAAAAGAAACGGCAAAGAAGTGTTTGGGCAAACCAAATCGAGACGCAATCCTAGGCGGTCACTTAGAAGCGAACCAGCAACGAAACGACCAGCACAACGATGGTGCATCCGACTTGATTGAGATTCGTTGTTTACTGCTACGTTTCCGATGACCAGATTCGTCAGGGTGTCAAACCTTGCTTGGCTCCGTTGATGTCCAGCGTGGCATCGCTTCGTTTTTGACGAGTGATCACGGCGAAGTCATCATGATGTAAACAAGTGTTTCGCGCAACGGACTACTTTCGACCACACAGCGCCTAAAGGCAGCTGACACGCCATTTTTGCGGCGAATCATCTTAGGACACGTCTAACTAACTTCGTAAAATACTCTGTTTTAGCCTTCATCCCACCGCGCCGGTTGTCAAAACAGGTAAACACTGGGTTAGCCCAAATTGGCGTAACCACTGAAAAACAGTGACTTTGCGTTGATATCACTCAAGTTGCTATTGCAAAAAAATCCTAGAAATCAAACACTTTAAATCGTCAGTAGCCATTCTGCTGACACTCCTACCTTTCTTTTCTAAAACCCTTCCAAAAAGGAACGCATTCATGGGAATGATTCAAGATTTTAAAGACTTCGCTTTCAAGGGAAATTTGATTGATATGGCGGTCGGTATCGTCATGGGTACTGCCGTTGCTGCGATTGTAAAATCATTTCTGGACAACATCATCTTGCCATTGGTTGCATCGGTCGCGCAAGTCGGTGACATGTCCAAAGTGTTGGCAATCCCGTTGGGTGAGGGAGAAGATGCTGCTGTGATGGCGATCGGTTCATTCATTCAAGAAGCAATCAACTTCTTGATCCTGGCCTTTGTCATTTTCATAGCGCTGAAGATTGCGTCCGCTTGGATGAAAAAAGCCGAAGAAGATGCCGAGCCATCCGATGAGGTCAAACTATTGACCGAAATTCGTGACTCGCTGGCCAAAAGCTAGTGCTGAGAATTTGATCTGGCAGTTCACTTCTACCAGCTCACCTCTGGCAGCTAATTTGAGCGCCGAACACTCATCAAAACCTCGCCTCGCCATTTCTGCGTTGCGAGGTTTCGTTTTGCGCTACGGGTTTTGCGTAACCGGATTTTCTCTTGGAACGGGACCGCCTCTAAACGACAACTTCCAGGTCCCGTTCGCGACCAAGCTAAACCTAATACCAACTGATTCGATCGTCGATCACTTTCGAGACCAATAACAACAGGGCGTTCGGGTCGAAGGGCTTGTGCAAGAAAAACTTGCCGCCGCTCGCACGCGAGCGGCGGACAACGTCGTCATCGGTGGTGCCCGATATGACTATGATTGGGATGTCAGCTGTTCTTGCATCGTCGGCCAGTTGAGCGCACAGTTCCATGCCGTCTTGATCTGGCAGGCCCAAGTCCAAAAGGATGGCGTCTGGCATCTCGGACTGGGCAGCCGCTCGACCTTCTTTGGCCGAGCGTCGTGCTAACACATGGTAGCCATTGCGTGACAATCCAGATTCCAACAATTCCAGTTGTATCGGATCGTCCTCAATCACCAGAACGGAGGACCGTGCAGAGATCACGATGGCTTGAGGTTGAACGTCTGGTAAGATTCCGTCTTTTTCCAACATTGTTGTCTCGACTGTTCAGGACAACATTGCAGTAACCCAGGGGGGGACCGGGGGAACTAGTTCAGCTAACAAAACTTGGGGAGTTTCTTAATCGCTGACACACAATCATGACGCCTTGTTAAGGTTTGTCAAAAAATATTTCTGCGCAAACTAAAAAAGATATTCGTAGCGCAGTTCGATTCACTGAAAAAACAAACGTTCGCCAGTCGAAAAACGTTTTTACTTTTTCCTCCAAATGCAATGATCTTCCAAATGCATTGCGCGTTGAACTTCCTGAATATCTTTGCGAAAACGTTTGGCATCTTGAGGGTAGCCGGCAGTCGGTTTCAAATTGGGAATCTTTTCACACCAATAGCGATTCCACGCATCCATCGACAGTTCACGTAAGTATTTAGCGGTCATAGACGCCAATGCGATCGGCATTTGGTGTTCGCCTTTCACGATGAATCGGATTTCAACGTCGTGGGACTCGTCACGCCATTTGTAACGACTAAGCTGTCGCCCCTCCTGCAGGATACTCACCAGAACATCTGTCATTTCCTGCTGTATCACGCCTGCGTAATGGGAACGCCCACCATGTTTGTCGCACAGCACCAACACTTGTTGACCATCCGGCACCAGACTCAACAATCGTCTTACTAACTGCAACGTTACAGAACTAAGCAAACTAGCTTTATTTCCAAAGCTAACCAAACCATCGTTAAAGTTGGCGGGGAACACCAGGTCCGCGACCACTTTTTGACAAGTCACCTGAGACGACTTGAATGCGTTGGACAAAGCCGTGGCGAATTTTTGCACTTGCTGGGAATCGGCGACTCGCGGGATCGTCAATTCTTTCCATTGATAGGCTGTTTCACTTTCCAAGTTCTTGCGGTCAACGCCTGTCAGCTCGGAATAAACGGTTGCCCAATTCAAGGCGGAATCCGTATCGATCGTGACTTGTCCGGTCGCAGATAGGAATGCCAACAAACTGGTTTCCAAGGGCCCGATTCGGCCACCACTTTGATACAGCTTTTTAGAATCGCCAACTTGAATCTTGTTAGCGGTTTTGGAACTTGGCTGACAGACCACCGACTTTAGTTGACGAAAGAAATCGACTTGATCTGCGTTTGCACCCACGTCTTTCACGTGCCACAAGGTCGCGCCCACCACTAACGGACCTAAATTGGGGCCATAGCCTGCCTCGTCGGTTCCAATCACGTAAGGCATGGTGCGACAGGTCCCGCTGGTTCGTTCACAGCAGTTGCGATGAAAGACACGTAAAAAAGGGGCTACCGGAAAACAAGCGATGCAACGAACCGTTGCAATTGCTTATCCTCAGCGGCTTGGCAATTTCGGAGCAGCGTTCAGGATGGCTTGACTGGCCTGATCAGCATACGTCTTAAAGTTCTCGACGAACTTCACTGCCAAGTCCTTGGCTGCCGAATCGTATGCTGCAGGATCCGACCAAGTGGACTTCGGAGTCAAAATCTTCGAATCCACTTCAGGGCAAGCATCAGGAACTTCAACGCCAAAGATTGGGTCTGCTTGGAATTTAGCTTTGGCCAAGTCGCCACTGTGAATCGCATCAATGATGGCCCGCGTGTATTTTAAAGAGATACGATCACCGACATTGTAACCACCGCCACTCCAACCGGTGTTCACCAACCAAACATCACTATTGTGTTGCTTGATTTTTTCGGCCAGCTGCTCGGCGTATTTCGTTGGGTGCCAAACCAGGAAGGCCGCGCCAAAGCAGGCTGAAAAAGTGGCTTGGGGCTCGTTGACGCCCATTTCTGTGCCGGCCACCTTAGCCGTGTATCCGCTAATAAAGTGGTACATCGCTTGTTCGGGCGTCAATCGACTGACGGGTGGCAACACACCGAACGCGTCGCAGGTCAACAG
This sequence comes from uncultured Pirellulaceae bacterium, assembly GCA_964543985.1. Taxonomy (GTDB): domain Bacteria; phylum Planctomycetota; class Planctomycetia; order Pirellulales; family Pirellulaceae; genus CAJQPP01. The sequence goes on from CAZJBW010000084.1 coordinate 12,845, forward strand.
GATGATGTTTTTGGGATGCCCGCCAATGCAAGGAACCTTGGCATTGGAAATGTATTCGATGGGATAGCTGCAACGAGTATTCTGCGTCAGCGAACCGTCGGCAAAATTGACCTCGTGAGACTGCGGGTCTTGTACCGTGTTCTCCAGGACCGAACCGAACTTGATGGCGTCGTAAATTTCGGGCTCTTTCTCGGCCGTCAAATCAATACACTTGGCGTAGCAACCACCTTCGATATTGAAGACACCGGTGTCCGTCCAACAGTGTTCGTCATCGCCGATCAAATTTCTTTCTGGATCGGCAGACAAAGTCGTCTTGCCTGTTCCCGAAAGTCCAAAGAACAGAGACACGTCCTGATTGACTTGCCCTTCGTTGGCCGAGCAGTGCATGGACAACACACCTTTTTTCGGCATCAGGTAGTTCATGATTGTGAACACACCTTTTTTCATCTCGCCAGCGTACTCGGTTCCCAGAATCACCATTTCTGATTGATCGAAATTCAACGTGACACAGGTATCCGTGGTAACGCCGTCGACTGAGGTATCCGCTTTCAACTGGCCAGCGTTGTAAATCACGTAGTCGGGTGTACCGAAGTCGGCCAGTTGTTGTTCAGTCGGGCGAATCAACATATTGTGCATGAACAAAGCGTGGTACGGCCGTGAACAGATGATGCGGATCTTCAGTCGATTGGTCTCGTCCCAACCTGCGTAGCCGTCCAGCACGTACAAGTTTTCGGCTTGATCCAAAAACTGAATGGCGGACTTACGCATGCTGTTGAAGGATTCTTCCGCGATCGGAATATTGATATCGCCCCACCACACGTCATTGTGAATGGATTCTTGATCGACCACTCGTTTGTCTTTAGGACTGCGGCCCGTTTTCAAACCAGACGATGTGGCGATCCCGCCAGTGGACGTGATGACGGCGTTATCGAATGCAATGGCATCATGGTAAAGCTTCGCTGGCGACGCGTTTCGGGTCACCGATTCTGGAAACTGGTTTTGAGAAATCGCCTGAATTCGAGAACTGGTTGCTGTGGACATTGGGATCTGCGGAAGAAGTTTGCAAAACTGGGAGATCAAAAATTGACCGTCGTGCAATGGCGAAGCAAGATGGCATTTTGCGGACCAAATGCTCGACAGACAATTGGTCAAAGGTAATGAAAACAACGTGTAATTGATAGAACAAACATCGGAAAACAGGCAATTTGGCATTCTTTTCAAACCGTTGGCAGCGGACTGGCAGGGAATCATTTTTGTCCGATAATAGACCCTCTGTTTGAACATAAACCTGAACTTGGAATCCTAGACTTGACCACTTCAATATCCGCCGGCGGTCGATTTCGACAGGCGCTTGAAGACGAGCGACCTTTACAAATCGTGGGGACGATCAACGCCTACTGTGCGTTGATGGCCGAGAAAGCGGATTTCCGCGCGATTTACTTGTCGGGGGCTGGCGTCGCCAATGCCTCGTTTGGATTGCCCGATCTAGGGATCACGACCATCAACGACGTCGCTGCGGACATCGAGCGAATCACCAACGTCACTTCTTTGCCGCTGCTGGTGGATGCTGACACCGGTTTTGGGAACGCATTCAGTATTGCTCGCACCATTCGCACGTTTATTAAAGCGGGCGCGGCCGGCGTGCATATGGAGGACCAGGTGGCGGCCAAACGTTGCGGACACCGCCCCAACAAAGAATTAGTGGAAGCTGGCGAGATGGTGGACCGAATCCACGCCGCGGTCGACGCCAGAACCGACCCCGACTTTTTCGTAATGGCGCGTACCGACGGGCTGGCCAATGAACCAATGGAATCCGTTCTGGACCGCTGCCACCGTTATGTAGAAGCAGGTGCAGACGGTATATTTGCTGAGGCCGTTACAGAACCCGAACAATACCGTCAATTTACCGACGCCTTGGACGTACCAGTTCTGGCCAACATGACCGAATTCGGCAAATCCCCTCTACTTGAAACCAACCAGTTGCATGAGCTGGGAATTCGCATGGTGCTGTATCCATTGTCGGCTTTCCGAGCGATGAACGCCGCCGCCGAAAGGGTGTTTCAAACCATCCGCGATCAGAAATCGCAACAGTCGGTTTTAGAAATCATGCAAACTCGCAAACGACTGTACGAGGTACTTGACTACCTAAAGTACGAAGAACAAATCGACGAACTCCTGAAAAAGGCTAATCCATGACCGCATCGACTGAACAACCAAAGAAAAAGAAAACCGGAGGACTCGCAGGAGTTGTCGCCGGCAAAACGGCTATTGCCACTGTTGGCAAAGAGGGCAAAGGCCTGAACTACCGTGGGTACTCGATCTACGACTTGGCCGAAAACGCCACGTTTGAAGAGGTCGCTTTTCTGCTGCTGCACGACCACCTGCCCAACCAAACGGAATTGACCGACTTTACCGGCAGGCTGGCTGGACAACGTAGCATCCCGGTCGACTTGCAAAACACGTTGCAAGCGATTCCCAAGGACGCTCACCCAATGGACGTCCTGCGAACAGGCTGCTCGATGCTAGGTTGCTTGGAACCAGAAGGCAGCCACGATCGACAGATGGCCGTCGGCGAAAGACTGTTGGCCTGCTTGCCATCCATGCTGACTTATTGGTACCGTTTTTCGCACTTTGGCGAAAAGATCGATTTTGATTCGGACGAAACATCACTGGCTGGTTACTTCCTGCACAAACTAAACGGCAAACAACCCAACGACACTCATCGACACGCCATGGATGTATCGTTGATCTTGTACGCCGAGCACGAATTCAATGCATCGACCTTTACAGCCCGCGTCTGCACGGCGACGCTGTCCGATATTCATTCGGCAATCACCGGCGCCATCGGTACTTTGCGCGGGCCCCTGCACGGTGGTGCCAACGAAGCCGCGATGGAATTGATCGAGAGATTCCAAACGCCTGACGAGGCCGAACCCGCCATCCTGAAAATGCTGGAAGCCAAAGAAAAAATTATGGGCTTCGGGCACCGCGTGTACACCGTCTCTGATCCTCGCAACGTGATCATCAAAGGGTTCGCCGAAAAATTGTCTCAAGACGTCGGCGACACTGTCCTGTATCCCGTTTCCGATCGGATCGCCGACGTCATGTGGCGAGAAAAGAAGCTGTTTCCCAACTTGGACTTCTTCAGCGCCTCGGCCTATCACTTCATGGGCATCCCAACGTCCATGTTCACACCGATTTTCGTGCTATCGCGAGTCACCGGTTGGTGTGCTCACGTATTCGAACAACGCGCCGACAACAAATTGATTCGCCCCGGCGCCGAATACATTGGTCCTGATACTCGCAAGTACACCCCGATCGATCAACGCTAGTCAATTGACGGCGTTAGTCATGACGGCGCAAAAGCAATAATAAACCCCCACGGCAAATTCCTTTTTATTGCCGAGGGGGTTTTTTGTTGAACGTCTTTTTATTGAACGTCTTCGAGCATTTAGTTGTCGTCGTATAGCGTAACGTCTTGCTGCAGAAACGGCTCATTCTGCTGATAGAGCGCCAGTCTAGCCTCCATCTCCTCGCTGGCGTCTTCGTCGTTTTCTTCCTCGTACATATCCATCGCACGCTCTTGAACTTTCACCGCTTTTTCAAACTGCTGGTTGGCAGCCAGTGCGGCGGCATGAGTTTCCAAAAAGTAGAATTCTTGCCAGTCCGCTCGCTCAAACAACTGTTCGATCAAAGTGAGTGCTTGTTTAGCATCCCGAACGGTGTCGTCGGCGTGGGTGGCCAAGGACCAAGCAAATTGCTGAGTAGTAAACGGATTTCCGGGAGCCAACTGGAATGCTTTCTCAAAATCTTGATGAGCTTTCGAGTAGTTCTGCATGGCCTGGTATACGGTGGCTCGTAAATAGAAACAGGCCACATCCGATTGGTCCAACAACAAGGCTTTGTTCAGATCCACCAACGCCGCATCATGCATTCGCCGATTGCGGAAACAGCGTGCCCGTTCCAGGTAGTATTCATAGTTTTCGCCGTCCATCTGCAACGCTCGGTCTAGATGCTGAATCGCTTCGCCCGAGCGATTGGACCGCATGTAAAGCCGAGCCTTTTCCATCAAATAGTCGGGGTAGTTGGGGTCCAGCAAAATCGCGCGATCCATATCGTCGATAGCCGCCTGCCAGTCTTCCGACTCGGCACTCAGCATGGCGCGGCGAAAGTAACCCCAGTCGTAGGTGGGCTGTCGTTCCAGAAAGTCTGTCCATGCTTGGAAGGCTAATTCGTCTTCGTTCATGGACTCAAATGCACGAGCTCGCAATCGATAAGTCGTCGCATAGTTGGGATCTACAAGCAACGCCTCGTCAAAATCTAACATCGCAATTTTGAATTGCCCCAACTCCAGTAACGCCGCACCTCGATTGGCTATCGGCAAAACCAATGTACCGTCGACTCGATTAGCAAACGTGTAGTCCAGAATGGCGTCTTTGAATTTTCGCTGCTCGAAATAAATATTGCCACGGTTGATGTAACAGCTGGCATCCGTGGGAGTAATTGACAAACTACGTGAATAATCTTCGATGGCCAATTCAGCCTTACCCAACTGCTTTTGGCAGAATGCACGTTGAAAGTAATAATCGGCGTCGCTAGGTTGCAATTCCACGGCCTTATCGATACTGGCAATCGCCTTTTCAAATTCACCGGTTCGCGCCAGCATGATTGATTGAGAGTAGTAAGCCAAATGATTGTTGGCATCCAATACAATCGCTTTGTCAAAATTCGCGGCGGCCTCCTCAAAATCGCGAGCATCTAAATAGGACTTCGCCAAATTGGAATAGACCTCCGATGATTCGCCAGCCAGTTCCAGGACCTTTTTGAATTGCACAACCGCTTTCAAGTTTTCATCCAACCAATAAAAGTACCTTCCACGCATATTCCAAGCGAATACGTTTCCCGTGTCCGCCGTGATCATTGCAGAATAATGCCGGAATGCATCGTCAATGGAAATCAGTTGACTGGCTGGAACGATGCCGCTTTTTGATCCAGCCGAAACCTGCACTCCGGCGTCCGTGACCGCTTGAACCTTCCAGGGAAACGTTTGCATCGGGGCTTCGACAGGAACGCCATCAACCAAGAATTGACAATCGGCAACAGCCGGAACGACAAACGCGCCCTCGGCAGGTTCCTCTTGGGCCCTAAGCAAAACGCCAGGCAGCGACAAGACAACCACACAAATGGCGATAAAGGCGATTCGGACAGAACCAATTCGGTACGGTGAAACATTCATGGGAAATTGAATCAATGCAGTCAGGTATTCGGTAAACAATCCACAAGATAACCGTTTCGTCAGCGGAAATCATGTCGTGAATAGGATCTCTTTTATTTTTTTGCTGAAACCTGCAACAATGAACAGCAGTCTTTACAATCTGCGTACAGACATTTGCTTTTCTGCAATTGCATTGCTTACTTCAATCCAAACGATGACCAAAAATGAACTATTCCATT
>CAZJBW010000084.1:18398-22575 GCA_964543985.1 uncultured Pirellulaceae bacterium
TGCACGGGTATATCCAGAAGTAGCAACTGAAATCTACGATGACACGAAGTCGTTCTGCGACAATGAGTTGACAGCGGATTGGAATCCAGCCCGCATCGCTTTCGATAATACGGTCACAGCGCATTGTAACGCTGCACAGCGGCAGCTTGGTTTTCAAAATGGCGGCGTGTTCGCCGACCAGGACATGGAATTGCCGTTGGAATGGAGCGTCGATTCGAATGTGAGGTGGCAAGTCGATTTGGAAGGCTACGGACAATCGACACCGGTCGTCTTTAATGACCAAGCCTACGTGACTTCGGTTGCCGGTGAAAACAAAGAGTCGATTCATGTTCGCGCCATTAACTTAGAAACTGGCGATATCGTCTGGGATTACGAAAAAGAAAACAGCACTCCCGAGGCCAACAACGTTTACGTTAGTCGTGCTGCGGTGACCCCTGTCGTTGACAGTGACGGAGTCATCGCGTTTTTCGAGGGCGGGAATTTGGTCGCCCTGGATCATGAGGGCAAACTGCGTTGGGAAAAAGACTTCACCAAAGAATACGGCGACGTCAAAACGCGGCACAGCCTGGCAAGTTCTCTGGAACAATCGGACAGCCACGTGTTCGTGTGGGTGGAACGCCAGACCGAACCTTACATTGTGGCTCTGGACAAAAAGAGCGGCCAGCAAACTTGGAGTTCCGAGGGTGTTGGCAGCACCTCGTGGGCCAGCCCTCGTTTGATCTCCGTTGGTGACCAACAGCACTTGGTATTGAGCGCCTCGGGGAAAATCGTCGGCATCGATCCCAGCAACGGCGAACGTTTGTGGACCTTTGACGAAATCGGTGGCAATTCAACGCCCACGCCGATCCCCGTTGGTGACTCTAAGTTCTTGATCGGAGCCTCGGCGGGTCGAGGTGGTGAAGGCGGCGCAACAACAGCTCGCTCAAACGGACTCATCGAAATCAAGTCGACTGATCAGGGCTATCAAGCGGAATGGGTTTGGCAAGCAGAACGAGCCACCAGCTCATTCGGCTCGCCCGTCGTGTGCGCCGGACGCGCCTACTTCGTCAATCGGCAAGGTGTCGTCTACTGTTTGAATCTGGAAACCGGCAAAGAGCTGTTTGCCAAACGAAGTGAATCGGGCAGTGTCTGGGCGACGCCCCTGGCCAACGCCAACCATGTCTTTCTGTTTGGCAAGGACGGAACGACCACGGTGTTGACGTCCAGCGACCAGTGGGAAGTGGCCAGTCTAAACAAGCTGTGGCAAGAGAAGAGTGAATCCGAACAAGGCACCGAGGGCGGGCGAGGAGATTTCGGCGGACCCGTTCTATACGCAGCTACGCCACTTAATAAGTCGATCCTGATTCGCCGCGGAGATGCTCTTTTTCGAGTAGGACAGTAGGTCGCCTAAAGGACAGTCAAAACCGTTACAACCGACCGGTGGCCCTGACAATTAGGACGACTTTTTGGCTAATTGAGGGATAAACCAGCCCGTCACGCAGGGGGAACTTACGATTTGGCGAGAGCGTATATCGGTCAGTCCGACATACCAGCCAATCTTAAGTAAATGGACAGTGACGGCGACGAAGTGGATCATCGAATTCTATTAGTGGATGACGAACCTATCTTTCTGCGAGTGGTTGAAAATCAACTGCAAATCGCTGGGTTTGAACAAGTGCGCGCCATTTCGGATTCGCGTCAAGTCATCCGTACGATTCGCGAATTCAAACCAAACCTAATCCTTCTGGACATCTGGATGCCAAAATTGGATGGCCTGTCGGTCCTTGAGTCACTGTGTAACTACCTAATTGAATCCGAATTGCACGTGATCGTCTGCACCTCGCAAGACAGTGAGTTGACCATGCAGCGTGCCGCCTTCCTGGGCGCCTCGGATTATCTCTGCAAGCCTGTAAAACCCCAACTGCTGATCAACCGAATCAAGAACGTCTTGAACGGCAAACCGAACACCAAGTTCATTCTGTCGGGCACTGGGTTCTCGGATATCGACCGACTAGCGTAACCTAGTGACAAGATCGCGACTCATTCACGAGTCTTGATCAATTGATCGAGAAATCTACAGGCAGCAACCAGTAAGATTGGTCCAGACAAGATTCCTGCGCTTCGCACGCCGGCCATATTCGTTTCGAAGACCGGTGTCTGTTCATCGATTCCTAATAGGTGTTCAATACTCTGTAGGGTTTATTCCCAAAATCAAATATCCCGTATGAATGGAACTTGAATGTCACAGGAATCGCTAACTAAGTCTCAACCAACCGTAGCAATCATCGGCGCTGGACTATCTGGCATGCAGGCCGCCAGAATTTTGAAAGACCACGGGTGCTCGATCGTTGTCTTTGAAAAGAGCAGGGGAGTAGGCGGTCGTATGGCAACCCGACGCGTTGATGGACAGCCACGATTTGACCACGGTGCTCAATACTTTACCGTTCGTGACACGCTATTTGCCGAGCATGTCGAACAGTGGCAGGCGTTAGGCGTCGTCAAGCGTTGGACCGATCAGGATTCGGGAAAGATAGTCGTGATCAACGATGGGAAAGTTCAACGAGAATCCGCGTCGGTGACTCGCTATGTCGCGACACCCACTATGAATGCGATTTGTAAACACCTATCCGAAGACATCGAGATCAAGAAACAGACTCGTATTGCCAGCATCAAAAAAAAGCCAACCGGCATCCTATTGACCAGCGATGCGGGTATCGACTTGGGCACTTTTGACCGAGTAATCGTTTCCGTGCCGGCGGGGCAAGCCGCTGAACTACTTAAAGGATTTCCTGTTTTGGCCGAGCCAATTGCACAGATCAAAATGAATCCCTGTTGGGCGTTGATGGCATCGTTTGCCAACCGTTTAACCGATCAATGGGACGGGGCATTCCTGCACAACTCGTTCTTGTCGTGGGTAGCGTGTAACAGCAGCAAGCCAGACCGTTCCGAAGATTCAGCCCACTACGTGATGCACGCTCAACCAGATTGGACGGATCAGCATTGGCAGGACGAACCTGATGCAATTGCAGCAATGATGCTAAACGAACTGTTCCGTGTAACCAGTATTTCCCCAGTTCCGGCGACTCACCTGGTTGCCCATCGATGGAAGTTTTCAATCGCTTTGGAACCGTCCACCGCAGGATGCTTCTTTGACCAGACGAGTGGGATCGTGGCGTGCGGTGATTGGGCCTGCGGTTCGCGAGTCGAAGGTGCGTTCCTGAGCGGCGTTGCAGCAGCCAACAAAATCGTTGCTTCACTTGCAGAGTAACTACGATTGCTCACACTTGGTACTGTCCTTCGATGAATCTTGAATTTGCGGGCGGGAAGCCCCGCCGTCTATTAGGAAAAAGTGCTATACTCTTCCCATGAAGAGCAGTGAAAATTCCGATGCAAGGGATGACGAGCTTGAATCGACCGAGCACTCACTCAAAGAACGAGTGAGCAGAGTCTCAGGGTTGGTTCAACAGCTAGGCCCGAAAGTTTTTGGACATCGGATTCGACGACTACGAGATCTGCAAGGATTGTCGATTCGATCGGTCGCTGACAAAGCAGGGATCAGCAAAAATTCGATCGTGCGAATGGAACAAGGACGCGGCACACAAGCGGTCACGGTTCTAAAAGTCTGCAACGTCTTAGGCATTCATGTTGAAAGACTCATTGACTCGTCCAATAACGAATTGAAAGTCGCGATGGTTCATCGCAACGAAGACGATCGTTGGTTTGATTCGTCAGACATCGCCTCGGCATCCTTGCTGGGAATTACTGATCGAGCGATCACTTCCGAGGAACGCAAACAGGCCGTTCGACAAGGATCGATCTCGCCAGTCAATCTTTTGCAATGTCGTTTGCAAGGCGGCAATATTCTTCCGTGTGTGCTGGAACTGCACCAAAAGAGTTCCGAACGTAGTCACGTCGGCGAAGAATTCGTATACGTGCTGCAAGGTTCCGCCATCATTTCCATTGCCGGCCAGGATCATCGATTGGAAGAAGGCGAGTCCATTGCGTTTTGGAGCGCGGAACCGCACTCCTATGCACCAGCGGACCCTCAAAAAACACCTGTCAAAATTCTATCGGTGCGAGTCGGCAACTAGCCAACAACGCCTCTAAAACAGCCGTTCGACATTGCTAAGCGTCACAACGGACAGGTCCCTCTAGCAGCTAACAGCCAAGTTCACTGTCCCCCGGCGATGTTGATCGC
>CAZJBW010000085.1:0-11067 GCA_964543985.1 uncultured Pirellulaceae bacterium
CCCGTTGGGAGGGTCGGAGCTCCGCTCCGGGGAGGGCCACAAAATGTTTAGCGGCCACAAATGTTCATGCTCGCAATTCAACTATTTCCAATGTCGTTCAAGCGAAAGCGAGAGCAAGAACAAGCAAGGACAAGAACCATCCAGATACCCTCCCGTTGGGAGGGTCGGAGCTCCGCTCCGGGGAGGGCCGCAAAATGTTTAGCGGCCACAAATGTTCATACTCGCAAATCAGTCCGCGGAACTATCGTCCTTCGACGATGCGCGAAAGTTGATCAATTTGGCGTCGCACAGATTCCAGGTCAGGATTGATTGCCAAGGCCAAACGATAATCGGCTAAAGCTTCCACGACATCGCCGCGTTCCAAGTTACAGTTCGCTGAACCCAAAGCGGCCAAGAAGTGAAACGGATTAAGTTCGATGCACTGGCAGCAATCGCTGATGGCTTGGCAGTAGTCTTCCAAGTTGTAGCAGGCGATGGCCCGTTGATTCCAAACTTCTGCAACCGTGGGATCCAACTCGATCAAGTCATCGCAAAGATCAATCGCGGTGACAAAGTGATGTCGACGGTTCTCGCGAAAAATTCTCCGCAAACCAAACTCGATACTTGGATTGCCAACGCGAAACCACAATTGACGAATACTGTGGTCGGCCAGCAAGCGGACTCCACGATCTTGGTCAATCAGTGCTTGGCCCATGACGTGATTTTGCTTGAAGCTACCCAGGAACCCGACGGCCAGTGTGGCAGCTCGGCGAGTCACTCGCTTTCCCTTGCTGACCAAGTGACCAAGGCTATGCAGAGTGTATCGTTGAGATATTTCGTGAATGAAATCCGCTGAATTCTCGTTGATCAAGAATCGACGATAGTGCTTTTCAAGTGCCGAACATTGAGAAAGTTGGTTAGACATCGTCGTTCGATTGCAGGGGTAAAAATTGGAGGGGCGTCTGTGGGCGTTTCGAATGTCCTGAGTTTAGTTGCCCAACGGACAGGAAACAATGATAATGGTCCTGAAAAGAACCAGGTAAGGCGATAAGACATTTGTTTCAGGACGATCGATTTCAAATGGTAGCGAATTTACGGATTGCGAGTCTTCGTGTCGGGGTGGCAAACAAACGCGAGTTTGCGCTTGGTGTCCTATTCATAGACCTATTGTTTGGGGCGGCCATTTTGGCCTGTTGTGGCAACGTTCTTGGGCAAACACAGGCCAGGACTCAGCTGCATTCTGGCGAAGTGCTGGCAAAGCAACTGGAAAAACGAATCACCGTAAGCTGGACGGCCGCCGAGTTCCGAGACACTTTGGTAAACCTGGCGACCGGACGGGGCGTTCAATTGTTTGTCGATCGAAGAATTGATCCTGGACAGTTGATCGAGTACTCAGCCAAAGATGTGGCATTGGGCGAAATCCTGTACGAAGTTGCCGAGTTGGCCGATTGTGGAATCTGCTGGATGGACGATTTGGCTTACGTCGGCCCGCTGCAAGAAGTTGCCGAGTTGTCGCGGCGACGTGGACAGTTGGTCGATCAGTTGCGGCGAAACAAACGGATGGCTCGCAAGTGGCTGGCAGATTCCGCCTGGACTTGCCCCAAACTAGCGCAACCGAATGAACTGTTGAAATCGCTAATGGATCAGGTGGGTGGCAGTTCGGAAACTCAGTTGCCACACGACCTGCTGCCTGAATACCGTTTCTCAAATGTTAATAAATTGGATCAGCTACTGTTGTTGTCAGTTGGTTTTGATCTCTGGCCGCAAATCGATTCGGCCAGTAAAGTTCAGTTGCAAAAGCCGCCAACGGTTGACGAGAGGGAAATCCGCATCGTCCTGGATCGAGAAACAATGGACGAGACCCTTTTTGAACTGAAAGACAAATTTCCGGAGGTGAGTTTCACGGTTAACCGCCGAAACGTCACTTTCCAAGCGTCAGCATTAGATGCCTATCAAATCGATCGCACGATTCGTCAGGTTCAATACGGTGTTGCGGCGCCAACTACGGAAGTGGGCGTGTTTAGTCTGCGGTCACGAGTCTCGATTGGTGGTGTGTTGAGGGAAGTTGCTAAAAGATTGGACGTCGAATTGAAATTCGATCCGTCGCTTCGCGAACAACTTATGGAACGAGTCGACGTAGATGTGCAAAAGGTGACAGCCGAGCAGTTGATCGAGTCCGTTTTGCAAGGAACTGGACTCGAGTTTTCTTTGGACGATAAAAGTTTATCGATTAAAAAAAAGTGACGTTTGGTGAGTACCGTTGCTTTTTTATTTCAAATCCAATGCAAAAGGCCAGTCAGCAACGGGAACTAGTTAAAAGATGAGGGAATATTCATATTTGTCAGTTGTGCCGACGCATGAATTTACTTGCTGATCGCAACGATATGGCATAAATTTAGGTGAGACGGTGACTTGGTTATTGGCGTCTCGTTTTCTTTTCTCATCAGCAGGGTGTTCGCAATGCTTACCAACCGAAGATTTGTTTCGCGTCCGCGACGCGGGTTCAGTTTAGTCGAATTGTTGGTGGTGATCGCCATTATCGGGATCCTGACCGGCTTGGCGTTGCCCGCGTATCAGCAAGTCCGAGAGGCGTCCAGGCGGACCAGTTGCACTAATAATCTCCGGCAATTGGGTATCGGTATTTCCCAATTCAATTCGGACAAACGATTCCTGCCCAATTCATCGCAAATTTTCTTGGGGCATTCGTGGGGCACTCAGATTGCACCGTATCTCGAGCAGGATAACTTGTTCGAAACTTTGAATCTTGATAACCCCATGGGAGCCGTGTTCGACGACTATTGGGATGGCAACGATGCCAACGAAGCAGCCTGTTCCGTAGTCATTAACGCCTTTCGATGTCCTTCTGATCCGTCGCCCGAACAGTTTGGTCAATCGTCCTTCATCAACGATCGGGCAATCAACTCGTACAACGCGGTTAGTTCCGGGACAGTCGATGATGTGCGATTGTTACGTTGGCGACCTTGCCCCACTAATTCCGATCCAAATATTGATCGTGATTTTGTGATCGCAGCTCGCAATGGAGCGTTGGTGCCGACTCAAATTGTTGATCCTTCCGACATTTGCACCGGAGGTTCAGTGGGCGAGCGACCCCAGCTTCGAACAAGGATTCGAATTAGCGATATCACAGATGGTCAATCCAACACCTTGATGGTGGGCGAGACTATTTTTGATAACGGCTCAATGGCTGGTACTTCCACAAATTACTTTTCAGATCACTGGGTCATGGGTTCGCCGCAAATCGACTCTCAAGGATTCGATCTTTCTGAGCACATGGGTTCGACATTTGCCGAATTCAATATGTATCACAAGTTATCTGACGAAGAGATCCTTGCCATGAGTACATCGCAGCGAGTCCAAGCTAGTATTCAGATCGCCGGCGGGTTTGGAGGTTGGCACGCTGGTGACGTTGTCAATTTCTTGTTCGCCGATGGATCGGTTCGGTTGATTGATGCCAGTGTCGATTCCGCGAGTCGATTCCAGTTGGGTAGCCGAAACGACGGAGTGCAGAATATTGATTTCTAGATTGGGTCACGTGTTATCAATCGTCTTGATGTCAGCCGGCATGTTAATGTTGTTCACCGGTTGCCCTGACTATTCGCATTTGCGAGACGCACCAGATTACGAGAACCAAACCGATGGTCACGGCGGCGCAGGTGCCAGTGAATCTGAGCAAGAATCAGACGATTCGTCATTGGATCGTTAGACCAAAGATTGGTTTGCGTGCTTTTCTTCGCGAGATTTTTATTCGCAAAAGATCAAGTGGGTCGTCGGCAACGGCGACCCTTTTTCATGCGCTAGAAACGGATTGTTTGGATCAATGTGAATTCTGCTTCACGGTTGTGGCAAAATTGGTCCGATCATTGGACGAATTAATTGCGGCTGATGGCTGCTGTATTTATTATGTTCAACTCAATGGTCTGTTTGGCAGAAATTAATACGCTTTGGTCTCGAGATTATTTATGACACGCTTCTTGTTAGCTCTGTTGTTGTTCGGTGGTGCGATTTTCGCCCAACCCTGTTTGTTTGCTCAAAAAGAAAAGGATGCCAGTGACGATGAGATCACGCTGGAGCGTCTTTTCCCTGAGGACAGTATGTTTGGTCCTCGTGCCAATGGGATGGCGTTTTCTGCGGACGGCAACTACGCAGCGTGGTTGTATCGAACTTACGACGAGCGACGACACGGCAACGATTTATGGCTGTACGATTTTAGGTCCAGCGAATTGACTCGCGTTACCAGCGTCGCGTTGATGTCCGAATTTCAACGAAGTGCTCGAACGGTAAAAGATGATCGTTTAGCCAAACATAAAAAAGCTGAAGCCAAGGAAGCCAAAGAGAAAAAGAAAGCCAAGGAAGAAAAGGAAGACAAAAAAGAAAAGGAAGACAAGAAAGACAAGGCGGACTCCAAAAAGAAAACCAAAACTAGTGAGGAACTAGAACAAGAACAACAGATCATCAATAGCGTGTCCGACAAAGACGCTGATGACGAAGACGCACCTCGCTATTCCGGTATCTCGGGTTTTCGATGGCACCCGGAAGGCAATGCCATGTTGGTTTTTTCGGAAGGCGAGGTTTACCAAATCGAGGATGTGAAGACGCCCGTTTTGGAACGCCTAACGAATACTTTGGCTCGTGAATCTCAGATTGACTATTTGCCGGATGGCAGTGGCTACACCTACAACCTGGACAACGTGGTTTACCGAGTCTCTTTTGACGATCACAAAATCCAACAGCTGAATCCGCGTTTGCCTGGCGGCGAAAACCTGACTAGCTACTCGATTAGCGAGGACGGCAATAGTATCGTCATCGTCGGTCGTTCTGGCGAACGGTTTTCTCCCGGTGGTCGAACGGTGGATATTATTCGTTACCGCGACCGATTCGCTAAAGCGGATTCGATACCACGAACGGTCTCAGATGATGACGTTAAACCGCAAGACGTTCACGTTTACCTGTTCGATCTAAAATCGGCACTTGCAGAACAGTCCGATTTGATTCAAATTTTTCACGATAGCGTTGACGAACCACGCGATGTGATCAGCACGCCACGATGGTCACCGGACAGCAGTAAGGTAACGTTCTGTTTCTTTGACCAAGAGAACGCCGAGGTGCAGATTCGCGTCGGTCAATTTCCTGATGAAGATCATCTTAAGAAGTTAAGGCAAAAGGCTGAAAAGAAACGCGCGGACGCTCGCAAAAAGGCCAGTGAAGCATCCGAAGGCACTGGGCGACGTCGTGGCGGTGGTGGAGTCGCTCGTGGCCCACTGACGTTGGAGCACAATGCCGAAGACATTTATCGGTTTAAGCACGATGGCGGTCCCAACACGCCGCGTATGGTTTCGCCAGATTGGGCGTGGGACAACAAGCAAATCGTTTTTGTTAGCGAACAGAGTGGATTTCGGCACGTGCATATGCTGGACCCGCTTTATCAAAGCGTCAAACAACTGACATCGGGCTACTACGAAGTTTATCCTTTGCGATATTCGAAAGATCGAAAAACATTATTCGTGACAGCCACGAAAGACTCGCCGGCCCGCACAATGCCCTATTCGGTGAACTTGGAAACAGGCGAAATGGTTGGGCTGACGGATCAAGATGGAACCTATTCGGGTGTCGCCGTTAGCGATGACGGTAAGAAATGGTTGGCCAACTTTGTCACCTTTGGATCATTGACGGAATTGATCCGCCAAGATGACAAAGGCAAGGTCGAGACGATCACAGATTCACACACCGAAGAAGCTGCCAAGTTAACCGAATGGAAACCCGAATTCTTTGACTACGAGAATCGTCATGGTCACAAGATCCATGGTTTCATGTTCAAACCGGAAGGTTGGAAAGAGGAAGCAAAAGACAAGTACCCGTTGTTGATTTATGTGTACGGTGGTCCCTTGGGTACCAGGAAAAGTGTCACCGACGGTAGCTACCGAGGCGATGCCTATTTCTTCCAAGGATATATGGCTCATAAGCACGGCTACGTAACGGTCGTGATTGATCCGCGAGGGCAATCGGGTTACGGCGGTTTGTTTGAAAAATCGAACTACGAACAAGTTGGTAAGCCGCAAGTTGAAGACTTGGTCGATGGCGTTAAATTCTTGACCGAAAATTTCAACGTCGATGACCAGCGAGTCGGTATTCACGGTTGGTCATTTGGTGGTTTTCAAACTCAAATGTGTTTGTATACCGAACCTGATGTGTTCCAAGTTGGTATGGCTGGTGCCGGACCCACCGAATGGGAGAACTACAATTCGTGGTACACAACCGGCACGGTTGGTCCTTCGCGCAAAGGGTCAGCTGACCAAAAGAAGTACTCGCTGCGACCATTGGCTAAAAATCTAGAAGGCAAGTTGCTGTTGGTGCATGGTATGGAAGACACCAACGTGTTGTTTCAAGACACGGTGGCGATCTACCGCGAGCTATTGCAGGCCGGCAAGGAGACTCACGTCGAGCTATTCTTGGACCCCACAGGTGGTCACGGATTGGGTGGCGACGTTAAGACCTTGAACCGTATGCGAAAGTACGAGGAGTTCTTGCTGCGGACTCTGGGTTCGGACGCCGAAAGCGAGAAGGACTAGTAGATCGCGTATAAGATCGCGAACTAATTTATTTGTTGCACGAGTATTAAAAGGTGCCAACGGTACTTGGGCCAGACGTTAAGAAAGTCTAGTCAGTGCCGTTGCGCCACTCGCCGTGCAACGCGTACCAGAAGTCGACAGCGTTGATCTCTGTTTCGCCAGCTTGACCGTTTTCCGATCCGGCCTCAAGCCACACGAAATTGTCGCCTGACAACGAGGTCTCGCCCAAAAAGGCCAGCAATGCGGACCCTTCGGCCGTAATGCGATCTCCCGTTTGAACGTCATCGATCGTGACCGTGTTGCGACCGGCAATCCCATCAAACTGACGCACTTCGAAGTCGACCGTATCGACACTCCAACGACCGCCGGTGAGGCTAGACGTTGTTTCGCTAAAACGAAAGTCATTGTCTTCGTTGGTTCCGTGGAACGTCATCGCGTCTCGACCGCCATTTCCGTCGACTTGGGTTTGCTCAAACCCTTCCAGGCCAATGGCATAACGGGAGCCCCAGGCGTAAACATTGTTGCCCTGTGCATACAATGTGTCTCGACCACGAGTCCCAGTGAAATCTGCCGTGTCGTGCCCACCGTGAATCGCGGCAACGGTCACACTGTCAAAGTCGTATAGCTGGCGATGTAGCCCGTGGCCTTCCAATTGAATCGAAAAGTGATCGCCGATCAACGAATCGTTGCCGATCGTGTCTTCCAAAAAGGCAACGTCATTGCCGCCGCTGGTAGCATCCAAAACAATTTGCGACGCCGACACGACAACGTTTTGATAGTTCGTTCCGGCGATCGCTGTGATCGTCTGGTTTGAGTACACTTGATCGTCAAGTTCTGTGCCCAGGATTCGCACTTGGTCCAGTTCATCGGCAACCAAATGAGCTTGGTTGATTCCTTCCAGTGCGACGACTCGCTGATTGGCGAAGTTCACCTGAGTCGATTCGCCTTGGATTCGAAATTGATCAGCGCCTTGGCTGCTGTGGATGGTTAGCGAATCGTTCCCATGACCCGTATCAACAATCACTCGTGCGAAATCTTGTGCGGCTCCGCGAGTGCCAGTGTTGTTTTGGTCCGAGACCAATTCCGCGAAAAACTCGTTGGCGAAAACAGTATCGTTGCCGGCGTCGCCAATCAATTCAGCGATATCGTTTCCGCCGCGTGAAACGGCGGTGACGTTTCCAAATCCAATGGCCGAATTGGAGAAGTTGTCTCCCGAGAAATCACTACGTTGGCTAGTGAATCGAAAGTGATCATCGCCGGTGGAATCCAGGAAGGTGATGGAGTCGGTTTGGTCTCCGTGAACCGAAATGTTCTGGAAGGCCGAAGTGGCCAAAGTAAAGTCACTGGTCGAAACGATGGCGTATCCAGCATCCAAAAAGACGGTGTCTTCGACTCCTTGTAGATCCAGCGACAGTTGATCGCCCGCACCCTGTCCATCAATATGGACATGCGAAATTTGATCGTTGGCAAAGGTGTAATCGACGGATCCAACTGAAACGGTCGAGGTTCCTTGTTCCTGTTGATGGGCAAAAGAAATCTGTTCGCTGGCTTCTACCCCAACGATACTTAGGACTCCGTCGTTCAGAGAGACTTGGTTGTTAAGTTGCAGGTCAAACGACTCGCTGTTTCCTAGCACTTTTACGAAGTAACGTTGCCCTCCGTTGGCTTGAATGTCGACACGGCTGTTGGAGGCGTCGACCAAGTTGAAGTTGGCGTCGTATACTTCCAAAGTCAGATTGTTGTCCGATATTTGCGTCGTCAAGAATCCGTCTCGGGTAGCAGTGACATCAAACCAACGAGCTTCGTGCACGCTTTGGTCGCTGACCCATTGGCTAGTGATCTGACCGACCACGGTTGTTGCAATATTCTGTTCGATCTCTAAATCAATATCGTAGTGGCCGATCCCGTCAGCCGTTCCGATTACAATCGAGTAAGTTTCACCTTGTTGAACATTGAAAGAACCGGCTCCATCGGAAAGGTCAACCGACTGGCCATTGACGATGACCTGTGCGTTCAGACTGTGGGTCTGTTGAACTTGTAGGTTCAACTGGCCGGAAGTTCCAGCCGTAAAAGTGAACGCGTCTAAGTCGGTGACCTTTCCGATGGTGCCTTGGACCAATTCGCCACCATTGATCGTGCCCAAGTCTGTGGCATCGGCCAACGAGTCACTGTGGGCATCTGTAATGACGGCATCGATGGCCGCTCCTAAATCCAGACGGTGGTAAACTCCTTGGGTCACGGAGTCAAAAAACTGAGTGGCTGTTTCGCGAAAGTGGTTGTAAAGCAATTCTTGCCCAACGTCCTGTTGGCCAACAAATTGAAACGCTTCACGCAGCACAGCACTGGCACCGGCAACGTAAGGTGCGGCCATGCTGGTGCCGGATGCGCCGATAAAGTTGTCGGTGCTTGAGTTTCCAAAAATGTGCCCGGGCACGGTGCTTTGAATGGAACGTCCTGGGGCCACTAGGACTCGTTCACTACGTTGGCTGAAGTCACTGATCGTTCCGTCGGCATCGTGGCTGGCGACGGGTACGACGTGTTCGCTGACGGCCGGATATGCCAAACCTGCAGTATTGAATCGGTTGAATGAGTTGCCGGCGGCCACTGAGATGAAAATGTTGTCGGCTTCTAGCTGTGCCAGTTCGTCATCCAGAATGGCCCAGTCCTCAGGTGTTTCGAAGCCATTGAATTCGACACCTAACGATAGATTCACAGTCGTGATTGGGTTCTCAAAACTGTTTTGATTTTCGTGCACCCATTGCAATGCTTGTTCGACCCATTCCAGGTTTCCGATTCCGTTGTCATCGAAGACTCGCAGACCAACCAGATCGACGCCCGAAGCGACACCTCGATTACCTTCCGCGTCACTGGCAACGATTCCGGCGACGTGCGTTCCGTGAAAACCGGCTGGGCCGTCGTCGTATGGGTTGGCGTCGTCTTCGGCAAAATCGTAACCACCTACGACTCGGTAGTCTTCGCCGAATCCGCCACCTAAAGCAAAGTGATCGAAGGCGATTCCTGAATCGATGATGGCGACCGTTTGGCCGGTGCCGTCGAAACCGAATTCGTCAAATACGTAATTGGCACCGGTGTCTTCATGGGCTTGAGTTAGCGTCGAAAATTCAACCGGCTGGGTAAAGTCCATTTCTGATTGCAGAAACAGATCACCAGCGATGGTGTCGACACTGAAGACAATGCGGCTTTCGAAGGTTTCAAATTTTGTCGTGCGTTTAAGCGACGACCGATCGTGCGGCGACATATTGCAATCTCACGCGGAGGGGGTGACCTGGTGTCTCGCGCAATGCGAGCCAACCCGTCTGCTGCGGCAACAAGATTGCCATGACAGACTGCGATTAACGCCAGGTCCATTTGGCGTGGGAGCTTTACGTGCTGAATCCGTTCAGTACTACGTAAGGGCACTGGTTTTGGGTTCGCTGGTAATGAGGGAATTACCAGGCCAGTGTCCGGTAGCGTTTTTGAAACGTAGGTTTCCGCTTAGAGGTCAATAAACGAAATCCAATGGATTCCGTACTATTTCGTGAAACCGATCTTGGCCAATACTGGCTTTGTCCAACCCCCAACAAATGGCCGATGTGTTACTGCGACTTTAACGATTATGCGGGTTTGACTGGCGCCCCGGTAAGCCGCGCAAATGTCGCAAGTGGGAACCCAAACACTCGTTAATGTTGGCTGCCACACGTGCCGAACTCAACAATAAATCCGGTCGAAGTTTGCCTGCAAGGACCGCAGGTCGCTTCTCCAAGTGGGTGGTCGCCGTGTGACCGTTCGGTCATTTGCTCATCAAACGAAGTGAACATTGTTCCGCCGTTCCGACCATTAATTTGTGTTTGACAGGGAAAAGTCAAAGTGCCAAAAACTAGCATATTTTCTTATTTGAAGTTGGCCTACCTTTCGGGACCAGCCAACGAACGAAGTCTCTACCGAATCATCGCCAAGAGGCAGCCTAAACGTATCGTCGAGATCGGTTTGGGCGACGCCTCGCGTAGCTTGCGAATGTTCGAAGCCGCGCGACGATATTGTGAATCCGCTGAGATTCACTACACCGGCATCGACCCTTTCGAGAGTCGTTCCGGCGAGGGACAAACGCTGAAGATGAAAGACGCTTACCGTTTGTTTAAACAGCAAGGCGTGCAGCTGAAGTTGGTTCCCGGGAATGCGTTG
The DNA here is from genome assembly GCA_964543985.1 of uncultured Pirellulaceae bacterium. Lineage (GTDB taxonomy): Bacteria > Planctomycetota > Planctomycetia > Pirellulales > Pirellulaceae > CAJQPP01. The sequence continues at coordinate 10,749 of CAZJBW010000085.1, forward strand.
AGTGCCATGACGGTTGTTGCCAATGGTCTAGCGAACTGCGATCTGATCGTGATCGATGCGCAGATTTCGAATCAACAAATGCAACAGGCTTGGAGATATTTCCCTCGCATGATGCACGGCGACACATTGGTGTTGCGGCAAACCGAAGCGGACAACGGGGCACAGTTCACTGAGTTGTCGTTGCAAGAGATCGAAAACTTGGCTCAACAAGCCGAGCAGTTTGCAAAAGCGGCTTAAGTCCGGAACGATTGAGGGTGCAGGTGTAACGCCTGCACTTGTTTCTCGTTGATGCGGGTTTTGCGTGCGCAGTCAATCGATA
>CAZJBW010000085.1:11167-20611 GCA_964543985.1 uncultured Pirellulaceae bacterium
AACGCCTGCACTTGTTTCTCGTTGATGCGGGTTTTGCGTGCGCAGTCAATCGATACTGCCGTTGCTTCGCAGAATTGCTGTTGCTCCGCAGAATTGCTGTCGCTTCGTTTTAGGGAACGTGAGTCCCAAACATGGCGTTCAACCGTTGCATCTCAACTCGGCTGCCCACAATCAAAGGCGTTCGTTGGTGGATGCCTTCCGGTTGGATGTCCAGAATGCGTTGTCGTCCATCGGATGCCGACCCACCAGCTTGTTCCGCGATTAATGCGATCGGATTTGCCTCATAGAGCAAACGCAACTTGCCCTGAGCATAATCTTGCGTTGGCGGATACATAAAGACGCCGCCACGTAGCAACGTTCGATGAAAATCTGCCACCATTGAACCAATGTATCGCGACGCGTAGGGGTGATTCAGTTTTCCGGTTCGTAGCTCTTCCAGATACTCAATGTAGGGCGTCGGAAAATCGTCACGGTAAGCTTCGTTGACGGAATAGTATTTACCTTGTTGCGGCATCTTGATGTTTTCGTGACTCAAGATGAATGCACCGACGGCCGGATCGAGCGTAAACCCGTGGACACCGTTGCCAACCGTGTACACCATCACCGTCGACGAACCGTAAACCACATAGCCCGCCGCGATCTGACGACGGCCGGGTTGCAGTACCCAGCGAGTTGGGTCGTCGAAGTCGGCACCTTCTGGACGGCGGAAGATTGAGAAAGTCGTTCCCACGGAAACGTTGACATCAATGTTGGACGATCCATCCAATGGATCAAAGACGACGGCGTATTTGGCGATCGGTGATTTGTGAGGCATGATCATCGGGTGTTCGTTCTCTTCCGATGCCAGAATGCCTACGCTTTCTCGGCAGGCCAATGCCGACGACAGAACCTCATTGGAATACACATCCAGCTTCTGTTGGACTTCGCCATGCACGTTCGACGTGTCCTGATTGCCAAGAATGTCGGTCAATCCTGCACGCCGTACTTTGGCCTGAATCTGTTTCGCAGCCAGCGTGATCCCGGAAAGCAAGAACGAGAATTCCCCGGACGCTCCCGGGAACCGTCGTTGTTCCTGAAGAATGTGTTGCTGAATCGTAAGCGCAGGCTTCTCTTGAGCCAACTTGTCCATAAATCACCACTGTCTTGTAAGTTGTCTGAATCGCAGTTTAACTTACTCAGCCGAAACCGACAATGAATTGTCGGACGTCAAGTCGAATACGGTGACCTTTAAATGGTCGGCAGCAGTGACGAAGTGCTTGTCTACGAGTCCTTCGGTGTTCCAATCCGCGACTTTGGAGGAAGCAGGTAACTTGGACTTGAGTAGCCAGAGTTCATCAGCTTGGACATGGCAGGACAACTCTGCGGCCAGGCTATCGCTGGTCGTATCCCAATTTTTTGGAAGAGTGGAATGTTGTTTGGCCCATTCACTGATATCCAACAACACTCGGGCCTCCTTCTCGCTAGGGATGTTTTTAGTGAGTACAAAATCGGTTAACAGTTGATCAATGACGGCTGCGTTTTCGCTCATCAATCGAATCGCCTGCCAATGGCAGAATGAGTCGTCAAGTTGAAAGGTGTCGGCGTATTTTCGTAGCTCGTCCACCAACGGACCACCACCTACGATCACGATCACACACGAATAGTTTGTCCCGTCGAGTAGTCTTTGCAGTCGCACTGGCAACTCTTTTTGACTCAGTAACGATCCGCCCACTTTAACGACCAGTGTTTTCATGATGCGTCAATCGTGTCGCAGGCTTGTCCCATTGCGGCGCGTTGCAATTGACCGGAAAACAAATTGGCTAGACTCCAACTGGTCATGCATGTCGAACAGTCAGCCGTTACGACCTGTGACATGTTAACGATTGCAGCCGGGCGATTGTTTTGCGACAAGCGTTCAATCGCAGCCGTAGCCAGAAATTCTCCTTGCCCTGATACCACGAATTGGAAATCGTGAAAGTTACAGCGCTCGACAACGGCTTGAATGGCATCGCTGACCATCTTTGTTTGTTGGTCGAAATACTGCTGCGACAATTCCATCGCGTCTTGATGTGTGAAAGATAAATTGTCTTTCCCGATAACTCGTGCCAAGCGATTCAGGCAACTCTGTTTGCTGGTCGAGTTTCCATCGGCAGAATAAAACGTGTTTGTGTTTTCAGCGAGGTGACCTAAAACGATGTTGGTGTCCAACGTGGTCGCAAACATCTCGTTCATTGTCGGACAAACTTGCCCGCGATGCTCGACCGATTTTAAGATTCCATTTAATGCGCTACGCACGACGGCCGTGTAAACAAGCTCGTTATTAGTTAAGCGTTCGTAGTCATTTGTGCCGATCGCCAAAACCTTTTGACGCGTGTAAGGAATCACGTCGGTTGTGGTGGATCCGATGTCGATCAGGATGCCATCAGTTGTTTCGTTGGGTTGTTGAAAATTATTCGCCAAGTAGTTGGCGATGGCGTGCCAGTTCGATGCAGCCGCTAACGAGTAGTGTTGTTTGCATGTGTCGCTGTCAACAAATTGTTGATTCAACAAATAAAACCGAGCCGGTTGTTTGGAGGCTTGGCAGAGTGCGTCGACGATGAAGTTGACGCCTGCTTGTTTGTTCTCAAAACAGTCGGTCAGTTCGCCAGTCATGGTGGCGGCCACCCATTGGTGGTCCGGGCATTGAGTCAGCAGTTGTCGTAGTTCTTGCTCCAGCTTTTCCGAGTGTTGCCAGAGTGCAAACGGGCTTGAAAGTGCAAATCGTTTGCCGTCCGAGATCTTTATGTTCGCTCCGCCAATGTCAATCCCTATGATTCCGTTCAATGGTCGCCTCCCTGTCTAGTTAATGATGTTTTGAAGTGCAGAATCTAAATCGGGGTAGCGGAACTGGTATCCGGATTGAGTGACGGCGGTTGGCACGACTTTTTGCGACGCCAACAAAAAATTTGCGAACTCGCCCAACGCTAACTTTAAACCAAAGCCAGGCACTGGAATCACTGTGGGACGTCCAACCGCCTTGCCCAACGCTTTGGTGAACTGGGAATTGGTTACGGGTTGCGGTGCGGTTCCGTTGAAAGGTCCGCAAGCATGGGGAGTTTGCAGTAAGTGCATGATGATTTGAGTAAGGTCTTGCAAATGAATCCAGGACATCCACTGTTTGCCACTACCTAAACGGCCGCCCAATCCTAAGCGAAAGGGGGGCAACATTTTTTCGAGCGCTCCACCGCCCTGCCCCAACACGATACCAATTCGTAAATAGCAAACTCGCACACCTAAGTCTTCCAGTGGTTGTGCCGCTCGTTCCCACTCGACACAAACATCGGCTAAGAAGTCATCACCTGCGCCATTGATTTCTGAAAGCGATTGGTCACCCGCGTCTCCGTAGTAGCCAATGGCCGAAGCGGATACGACCACGTCCGGCAAAATGTTAGCGTCGGCTAATGACTGAACTAAATTCTTGGTGCCGTTTACTCGCGAGTCACGGATGGTTTGTTTTTTTTTCTCGTTCCATCTTCCGTCGGCAATCGAATCGCCAAGCAGGTGAATGATTTGCGAAATGTTTTTGTGATCTGCCAAATCAATTTTGCCAGTAGATAAATCGCCCTCGACGATTTGTTGGTCGGGTAAGCCTGTCGATTTTTTTGCCGAGGATCGATTGCGGCTGACCACCAACGGTAGTTTGATCTGACCCAGCAGTTGGCGACCAATCCAGCCCGTGCCGCCTGTTACTAACGTTTGCATTTTGTTGGCCAATCAACTGGCTTTGTTTTGTTGTCGTTTTTTCTTGCTGCGTTTGACCTTGATTGGCAAATACCAAAGCCATGCGCCGGTAAACCACAGAGCCAACAAGATTAAGCCGTTCGCCAGAAAAAGGATCAGTTTGGACCAATCACCGAAGAAGGATCCGTCGTGCAGGCTCTCGATGATATCCGAGCGGCGATACTCTGAGGACAGAATCTTTCCATTGGCTAGATCCATTTGTAATTCCCACCGGCTTTTGGCTTGGACCTTAACGATCCCTTTGGATGGTCGAACATCTAACCGATCAATGTCGTCCCAGGATTGAATGCCGGCGTTTTGATCGCTTTGGGCACTGGTCAGGATTTGTTCCCATCCGATAACAAGGTCCGAATGGCCGGCCTTGATTGTAGCCGGCTGTACCCAGCTAACTTGCTTTTTTACTTGAAGCAGTAGGCCAGTGACGATCACGAGAAGCAAAGGGACACAGCAAATGACCGCCCCCCAGCGGTGTAGTTTGCGAGTCCAAGAGTTGAATGAGCGGCTCATGAATTTGATTTTGCCAATCTAGAAAGATTATTGCTTTGGGCGCAACTCATTTTTTTTCGGAACCCTGGCTTGGCTTTGGGTTTCGATTGAAAGTTGCTGAGTGCAGAATTCCGTTCTGACGCACTGAATTTCCGACCTCACTAATATAGTGAGCCCGAATCGACCAACGCTTATTTTTAGGGATTGCAGAATCCTGACAACCGGTAGGGTCGTTGGAACCCCATAAATTGGAATGGAAATTAAGTTTGCCTTGATTGAGTCTGCCACATGCAACAATTACGATGGAGACCCTGCACGCAGTTCACATTGTTTGGGATTGCGCCCGCAACCACTTGCCTTTTGAATCGAGGTAGATGATTCATGATTCGCCGCTTGTTTGTAATTTTTCTGGCGTTTGCTGTATTTGCGCCTGTTGTATCCAATTCACTGATGGCGCAACGCCAACGTCAACAGCGAGACAATAAAACGCTGAGAGACCAATGGATGGACTACTTTACTTGGCGGTCCATCGGACCAGCCAACATGAGTGGTCGAATCACCGCCCTTTCCGTTTACGAAGCAGACCCCACGATTTGGTACGTGGCTACGGCTTCCGGTGGCCTGTTGAAAACAGTCAACAACGGAATCAATTTTGAACACCAGTTTGATAATCAATCAACGGTCTCAATCGGTGACGTGCAGGTTTGCCAAACCGATCCAAACATTGTGTGGGTTGGTACAGGTGAATCCAATCCCCGAAACAGTGTTTCTTGGGGCGACGGTGTTTACAAATCAGTGGACGGCGGCAAGACCTGGAGAAATATGGGTCTGAAGAAGTCTTTCCAAATTGGCCACATCGCAATTCACCCAGAAGATCCCGACACAGTGTTCGTTGGAGCAGTTGGTCGATTGTGGGGCCCAAGTGAAGAACGTGGTTTGTTCAAAACAACTGACGGCGGCAAAACTTGGGACAAAGTTCTTTACATCGATGAAAACACGGGCGTGGTTGACGTCAAAATTAATCCAGAAGATCCCGATATCATTTTGGCAGCTGCCTACGATCGGCAACGCGACGGTTTTGATGGCAACGATCCGGCTAGAAAATACGGCGATGGTTCAGGCCTGTTCCGTTCGACTGACGGTGGCGAAACATTTGAAGAAGTTACCGACGGGATGCCTTCAGGCAAAAAAGGCCGGATCAGCGTCGACTGGTACCGCAAAGATCCGAATCTAGTTTATGCGATTGTCGAGTCGGAAATAATTGCTACAGGACTTCAAGCCTATGCAGGTATTTCTGGCGCCGATGCAGATATCGGTGCGCGTTTGAATCAAATTTCGGAAGATAGCCCTGCAGAAGAAGCCGGCCTAAAAGAAGGCGACATTGTCCTTAAGGTTAACGACGCCATGGTGATGTCTTACAACGAATTGTTGGCCGAATTTAGAAGACACAGGGCTGGTGACGAGTTGGAGATTGAGGTCTCACGAAATCGTGAGATTATGGAAGTGACTCTGACGTTAGCGGAAGGACGCCAACCTCGACGTGGTCTTTCAAAGCCTGATTATCTACGGGGAACGCTTGGCGGCCAAGCGGCTGATAGACAAGGGCAACAACACGGACCCAATGACGAACCCGAAGAAGAATTCGGCGGTATCTATCTTTCAGAAGATGCTGGTAAATCGTGGAAGAGAATCAACACGTTGAATCCTCGTCCAATGTATTACAGCGAAATCCGAGTGGACCCATCGAACAACGACTACTTGTATGTGTTGGGTACCTCGTTGTACCGCTCAACCGACGGAGGAGAAACGTTTTCACGTGATGGTGGACGTGGTATCCACCCCGACAATCACGCCATGTGGATCGATCCAAATGAAGGCAAACACATTGTGTTGGGCAACGACGGTGGCATGTATGTAACGTGGGATCGCATGGACAATTGGGACCACTACAACCACGTAGCCATCGGTCAGTTTTATCACGTCGGTGTGGATCAGAATCGCGACTACAATGTTTATGGTGGCCTGCAAGACAACGGCAGTTGGGGCGGCCCCGCACAAACACGAACTGGTGGAACAAAGAACACGGACTGGTTTCGTGTCGGGTCTGGTGACGGATTCATCACACTGGTCGACCCTAACGACGCTGACCAAATCTATTTCGAGAGTCAAAACGGCGGCATGGGACGTATCAATTTGCGTACCGGTGATCGTGGGTTCATTCGACCTGGTCGCCCAACAGGTGGTTCACGAAGACCTAGCTACCGATTCAATTGGAAAACGCCATTTATTCTTTCACCACACAATCCAAAAATCCATTACAGTGCCGGTAACTTTGTGTTCCGGTCGTACTGGAAAGGTGATGGACTCACAGCGATTTCTCCTGAGATCACAAACACTAATCGAGGTGCAGGTAGTGCGATTTCTGAATCGCCTGTTACCGCTGGCGTCATCTACGTCGGAACTACAGATGGTGCCGTCTGGATGACACGTGATGGAGGGATCAACTGGGAAGCAGTCTTTTCGTCGAAGGCTGACGCGGAGGATGAAGCAGAAGAGACTTCCGATACTACCCCACCAGCGGCTGGCCGCGGACAACGCGGGCAAGGTCGAGGTCAACAAGGTCAAGGACAAGGCCGACGCCCACGCGGAAACCGTGGCGGTGGCGCTCCAGATGCTCGCGAACGACCCGGTCGGGGGAACCGACCGCAACGTGGTAACCGCTCGCAAAGGAACGACGATCCGGAAGAGACTGAAGAGAAGTCTGAAGAATCCGATCCGGAAGAAGGTAACGCCAGGACAACTGGCGAGTCCAAGAAGGAAGCCGAAGTTGATTCAGCAGTCAAGCCTTTGCTTGGTGTTTGGAAAGGCGAAATGACTTTCGATGACCTTCCCGATGATCAGCGTTGGGTTGAATTGAAACTAACCGCAGGTGAAGAAGGCGGCTTGGCCGGCACATTCACGACACCTCGCAGTGTCTCGCAGTTGTCTGAGTTCTCGTTTGATAAAGACTCGGGCAAGTTGACATTCGATGGAGCCAATGGGGAGCGGGATGTGACATTCGAGTGTGAACTTGAAAAAACCGAAAGTGAAAACCACTGGTTGCGTGGCGTCATTAAGGTGGGGCAATTCATGATCGACTTCGAGGTTCAGAAGACAGACGAAGGTCGTTTTCCGATTCCCGAATCGAATTTTGAACCCATCCAAACGATCAACCCTGCGACTCCAATGAAACTGGTTGGTTATCGAGTTGCCGATAAGGTCGTGGATGATCCCGTCACAGGCGTTTGGACTGGATTGGTCCAGTCTGATGATGTGCCAGGTGGCGAAATGGAATTCACAATCGAAATGAAGTTAAAGGACAAATCCATCACGGGCCAAGTCAGTAGCATGATGGGCGAGCTGGAGATTGTTGAAGGCAGCTTCAATGCTGAATCCGGTAAACTTCGTTTAGAACTGTACAGCGAAACCATGCAAGCCGACGCCGAAATCACTGGTGAAATCAGTGAGGACAGTATGGAAGGCATGATCCGAGGTGGTGGCGGAGAATTCGAAGTCGATTTTACTGCTGAACGTAGCGAAGAAGAGAATACTGAATCGGCAAACGGTGACGAAAAATCGGAAACCAAGCCGCAAGCAGAACGATCTTCCGCAACCCGACGTACGAATCGTCAAGAACGCACTCGAAGCACGCGAAGCACTCGTCGTAGTTCTGGCGCGGTTCGGCAAACTTCCGATTCGAACGCAACGGAATCCACAAAGACCGCTTCCACTCAACAGGAAGAAGAAGTCGCGACAGATGGTGTGACTGGAGTATGGGAAGGTCGCATCATTTCCGACTCGGGCTTTGCAGCTGGTGAACGTGGCAAATTGACGTTCAACCTGATTCAAGGCAAAGACAATAAGTTAAAAGGATCTGGAACAGCGATCTCTAATGAAGGAACGGTTTCAGCGGGTAAGTTTGACCCAGAAAAGAACGAGGTAGAATTTACTTTTGAAATGGAGCGTTTCGAACTTGAATTTACCGGGGTCATGCAAAACGAGAAGATCATAGGCGAATTGGATTTTTCCGGTCGTCGCTCGTTCGATTTTGAAGTGAAACGGACTAGCAAAAAGGTGGACGAAAATGCCGTCGCCAGCGAAGAACCGGAAACCGTAAGTGGTCAGCGTTTAGAGGAATTGGTGCCCGGCCCACGCTGGGTTAGTTCCATCGAAGCCTCTCGTTTCCGACCAGGCCGCGTGTATCTGACGATGGATGGTCACCGTAGCAACGATGACGAACCATATGTCTTCGTTAGTGAAAACTATGGAAAGACCTGGACTAGCTTGCGAGCAAACTTGCCCACGTCGGCAGGAACAACTCGAGTGATCCGTGAAGATATCGAAAATCAAAACCTGTTATTCTTGGGTTGCGAATTTTCGGCTTGGGTGTCTGTCGATCGCGGCAAGTCATGGACTAAGTTCCAGGGTGGGCTGCCAACCGTTGCAGTTCACGAATTCGCGATTCACGAAAGCTCAGGTGAAATCATTGCTGGAACCCATGGTCGCAGCTTATGGGTGGCCGACATTAGTGGTCTTCGCCAGCTTTCTGAAGAAGTGTTGAGCGAAGAGGTTGCTTTGATGCAACCCAATGACGTCGTTCGTTGGCGTCGAGCTCCGGAGCAAGGTAGTTCGGGTACCCGTCGCTTTATTGGCGAAAACCCAGATTCCAACGCTGAGATCTACTACTACATAGGCGGTCGAGTGCAAAACGTACGAATGACGGTCTATGACATTCGCGGAAACTTGGTGCGAACTCTGGATGCACCGTCAACTCCCGGATTGCATCAGGTGGTTTGGGATCTGCGTCCTGAACCGCCCGCTCAGCAACAGCAGCAGCGGCAACAACAGCAGCGAAGAAGATTTGGTCGAGCAGCTGTGGCGTCCGGCCAATACTTAGTCGTTCTGAACGCTGGGGGCCAGGAATATAAGGTCACGCTAAATATTCAGCAGGACCCGGAACAGTCGGCTCCTGTCGTGTCTGAGGAGGAGTGGGAGTGGTTGAAATACGTCGAAGGATTGGAAGAAGAGGTAGAATCTGACCGCTAAAACACTTTGTGGTTTACATTGGCCCCTTTTGCATCTGCTCCTATTGCATTTGCGAAAGGGGTTTTTGCGTTTAAGCGATCTCGGTTTTTGCGTTTAAGCGAGCTCAATTGAGAT
>CAZJBW010000085.1:20711-22112 GCA_964543985.1 uncultured Pirellulaceae bacterium
GGTTTTTGCGTTTAAGCGATCTCGGTTTTTGCGTTTAAGCGAGCTCAATTGAGATGACTCCTGCCTGTTTGTCTGCAGTAGCCCGCATACGTATTTGGTTTTTGTTACCTGTCATGATTGCCAGATTGCTTGGCATCTCACAATCGTTGCGACGAGAGTTTTGATACTGCGCGCTATAAAGGTCTTAGATTCAACACCTTTAGGGCGGGAAATTCAGCGAAAACTATGTTGAATCGTTGACACTAGGTATTAGTTAGGTAAACTAGCGACGTAACAGAAACTTTTGCGCCCGATCCTACCTGCCGTGAGGAATCGACGGCTTCGGTCCGCAGCTATTTGGGCTTTAATTGCTCATTTATTCTGTTCAATCCTAATTCTCATCAAAACATGAAGTTTAACGATAAGGCAAATTTACCCCAGAATTTCAATCAATTGGTTGAAACACTTTGCGGGGAGATTATCTTTAGTAGACGCATGGTCCCAAGATGCCACGTTCAGGTAAGTCTGCGGGTCCAGATAAAAGTTTGAAACTTAGTTTTATTTTTTCTCGTTCGAGGGAGGACATTTTTATGTCGCAACGTTTGTTTGGTTTTTTGGCAGTCGCGATTTTCGCGTTCGCGCCAAGCACGACCAACGCTGACACATGCGGCTGCGGACAAGTGGTAAGTCCATGCGGAAGCCCGTGCGGTTCCGCAGCAGCCGATCCGTGTGGCGGAGGTATTTATGGTGGTGGCACCGTTCTTAGTGGCGGTGTGGTAAACGGCGGTTTCGTCGACGGCGGTTTTGTTGGCGGCGGTTTCGCCGGCGGCCAAGTTGCTGGTGGTTTTAATGGCGGCAGCGGCTGCGGCCCAACAATCCAGTACCAGACCCAAACGGTCTACACCAACGAAATGGTTACGGAGATGAGAACCGTTAACCGAACTCAGTACCGTACGGAAAACCGTACCAGAACTTTCACGACTTATCGTCAAGTTCCTGTTACTGAACAGAAAACTCGTACTTTCACCGTACAAGTTCCGCAGACTCAGACTCGTACTGAGAACTACACTGTTACCGTTCCTTACACAGAACAAGTTCAACAGAACTACAACGTAACGGTACCTGTTACTACTCAACAGACACAGACGTACACCGTGTCGGTTCCTTACAACGAACCATTGACGCAGACTTTCACAGTCAACGTTCCTGTCACTGAGCAAGTACAACAAAACTACACAGTCACGGTTCCTTACACCGAGCCAAGCACTCAAACCTACACCGTCAACGTTCCAGTTACTGAGAACGTTACTCAAAACTACACCGTCAACGTTCCTGTTACTGAAAACGTAGCGCAAACGTACACGGTCAACGTTCCTGTTACTGAGCAAGTTCAGCAGAACTACAGCGTTTCGGTTCCTTACA
>CAZJBW010000086.1:0-21312 GCA_964543985.1 uncultured Pirellulaceae bacterium
CTTAACTGTTCAAAGTAAATTCGGGTCATTTGGCACGGGTGGCTCAATCTGAATTTTTGTGATTGGTTTCACTACTGCTTTTTCGCTTCGGTAGGTTGTTTATCGGGATCTTCTTTCTCGCCACCAATGGTCAAGCGACCCGCGATCGTCTCGTCGACTAATTTAGCGATCGAGAACTTGGTGCGATTCAATTCGAAAACGAACTGCGATCCCGTCAAGACAACTTTGCCATCGGGACCGATCAACCACAACGAGGGAACTGACTTTAGCCCGTAGCTGCTAAGCGTGTCCTGATCCCATTTCCCCAAATTTAAGCAATTCCATGTGACGCCATTCTTTTGATTGAAGGCATCCACTTGTCGTTTGTCTTCGTCGACGGTTACCGTCAGGATGGAAAGCTTCCCAGCACTCTCGGTCGATTCGGAAGCCTCTTTCAATCCTTTGGTTGTCAATTCAAACTGAGGATTGGCGACCAAACCAAAGGCTAACAATACGTGCTTTCCTCGCAAATCGGAAAGTGAGATGGTGTTGCCTTGGCTATCGACGCCTTTGATCGGGGAAGCCTGCTCGCCCATCTTGACCAAACGCAAAACATCGAGCGGCATTTTCGAGAAGTCCACTTCATCAACTTCACCTACTTCGAATCTGCCAACCGACTGCAAGACGTAGGTCTTGGTTGCTACATCGACCTGTCCATTGATTCTCATTTCATAGCGACCATTTTTCGGCACGTCGTAGATTACAAATTTGCCATCACGACGAATCTGAAACTCTTGGACATGTCGCTCTTCTAATTTCTTTTTGTTGGACTCCTGAATCTTTTTTCCTTCTTCGGTTTCCCAATATGCAGTCAACCACTTCTGGCGGTCTTCCACTTCCATTTTGGCCCAGTTTTCTGGAAACTTGGCCTGACGCAGCGCGACCAACTGTCCTAACACGCCAGTGACGCTGTCCCAATCCACTTGCTTGACCACATCGGAATTGACAACTAGTTGACCTTTCAAAGTCGCCAAAGCTTCTTCGTCAGTCTCGTCTTGTTGTTTCGTGTCCTGGGCTTGCCTCGTCGTTTGCGATTGAGGCAATGCATATAGCGAATCCACGTTGACAGCGCAGATCACGGACGAAGCCAACATCAAAACCATGGCTTGAAGACTGGGGAGTAGTCGTTTTTTCATCGGTACAAGAATTCCTGTATTTGCGATCAACCGCCAAAAATGAGATGCAGTTGAGCAGTGGGGGATTTGGGGAACAAATCAGGGCGTCTGAAAGGTTATCCGGCTGTTATGACAGCGTCAACTTTATCGAACTCGGATTAGCCTCAAATAAATAAAACTACGATATACACAGTACAATCAGTACATTCGACACTTTAACGTCCGCAGAATCCAAAGTACCACAGTGAACCTAGTCTCGCAATTTGGTTCCTAAGGTTCCAGCGATGTCGATTTGCGTTGGGTTTCAATTGTTCAACCGAAAGGTTTGCCGAGTGATCAAGATTGATGGATCGCAGGGTGAAGGCGGAGGCCAGATTGTCCGTTCGTCCCTAGCCCTGTCGATGGTAACGGGTAAGGGGTTCGAGATTAGTCGCGTGCGTGGAAAACGTAAGAAGCCAGGACTGCTAAAACAACATTTGGCCGGACTATTGGCCGCCAAACAAGTCTGCGGTGCCGAGGTCTCGGGTGCGGAACTGCACTCGCCCAACATCAGCTTCCACCCCGGACCCGTGCAGACGCGTGGATTTCGTTTTTCCATTGGCTCGGCCGGCAGCGCAACTCTGGTGGCCCAAACGGTGCTACCCGCTTTGATCATCGCCTCTGGAAAATCGTCAATCGAAATCGAAGGTGGGACTCACAATATGGCTGCGCCACCTTTCGATTTTCTGACGGATGTCTATTTTCCAATCGTCACCAAACTGGGACCCAAGTTCGAGACCGAAATTGAATCCTATGGATTCTATCCAGCCGGTGGTGGGCGAATCAAAATTCACATCCAGCCAACCGCCAACCTGCAAAGCCTGAACCTGCTGGAACGGCAAGGCACGCTAAAACCATCGATCACCGCCTTGGTTTCCAAATTGCCAGAACATATTGGCGAACGAGAAATCAAAAGAATTAAAAACAAATCCGGTTGGCGCAACCCAAAATGTCGAGTCGAAACAATTGAGAACTCGCCCGGGCCCGGCAACTGCGTGATGATTCGCTTGGCCTACTCAAATGTCTCGGAACTGTGCACAGGATTTGGACGTCGTGGCATCAAAGCCGAACAAGTGGCCGTCGAAGCATGGAGACAAGCCAAGCAATACCTGGACCACGATGCGCCCGTTGGCCAATACCTTGCTGATCAACTGATATTGCCGTTGGCCATCAGCGCTAGTCAGGGCAACCGCAACAAATTTCGAACTGGCCCGCTTTCCTTACATACCGAAACTCACATCCAAATCATCCAACTATTTCTGGAAGTATCGATCAAGGTCACGGAAATTGATACTGATAAATTCGAAATCGAGCTAGGGCCGCGTTAAACTGGACGCATCAATGCCTTCGACTTTTTGCGTGAGTAAACTATGCGAAAGATCCGTTGCCCGGAATGCGGGACGCGACTAAAGCTGCCAGAATCCTTTGCAAAGAGTTCTGTTAAATGCCCCAAATGCAATTTCGCTTTCGCACTTACCGACAACGAACAGGAATCCGAAAAGTCAGTCAACAGCCCATTCAAAGACTTGGAAATCCCCGACGCCAGCGAATTTGAAAGTCTAGCCAACGAGGCCGAGTTTGCTTCCGCTGCATTGCCGCCTTCCACCAAACCAGTAGACTCCATCGTCAGCAACGAAGCGGCAAAAGACGAGTTGCCCGAAGAGCAAACAGAATCCACAACCAAATCCAGCGATACGTTTGCCAACTTGGCTGCTCAACAAGTGGCGGCCGTGGCTACCAAAACACCAACCACTCTCGATTTTGGATTTAACCGGTTTTGGACACCCGCGATCATCAAAGGCTCGTGGGTCACCATGTTGATTTTAACCGGCTTGTGGATCGCCTATTTCGGAGTCTCTTTTGTGGGCTCGTTCTTCGGCGCCGAATCGCCTTCGATAAGCCAAGCGGTTGGTTTGCCAGACATTGGGTCGCTAGACTTGGAAGGAATCCTGTCGGGTCAAAACCCTCAAGGCGCCAACAATCTTCTGGACAGTGTTGCGGGCGGGTCTAACAGTGCGGCTCAACCATCCAGGTCGCTGTATCATGTCGTGATGGCAGGCGGACTATCACTACTGGGTTTTGTGACAACCATTGCCAGCCTTATTTTGTCTGTGTTGTTCTGCCGAGTGTTCTTCGAGATGATCATTGTCTTATTCGACATCTCAAAAACTCTCAAACGAATCGAACAAAAAGACAGTAGCGAAGTGACGCCATAAAATTGACGCCATACCTTCGCAGTGACCCAGCTCAACTTTTAGCTAGTTGCAATTCATAAATTCGCGGTCAACTGTTGCAAACGATCTTGCAGCAAGTCCAGCCCCAGATCACCGCATGCACCCGGGGATACCCGATCCTGTAAACTGGCTTCCGGTGTGCGGTTGGCCAAGTCATCATCGGTGACCGGCTGTTTATACGCTTCGCGAAACGGTAAACCTTGTTTGGTTACTCGCTCGACCGCTATGTCAGTAGAATACAGAGCATTATCAATGGCCGCCGACATGTAAGTTTTCTGGAACACCATTTCTTTAATCAGGCCTTCGGTTAATTCCAACGCCATCAACGATGACTTGAACGCTCGAATCAACGGTGGCTTGGAAAGCTGCAGATCTCTTTGGTAACCCGAGGGAACAGACAACAGCGCTTGCAGTTCGCTAATGGCACCTTGCACAACAGCGTGTTGCCCACGTGCCAGCTCGACAAAATCAGGGTTGGATTTATTTGGCATGATCGATGACCCAGTCACGAACTGTGGCGAGAGTTCCACAAAACGGAACTCTTGAGTCGTAAAAAGGCTGAGGTCCCAACACAATCTCCTTAACTCCAACGTCGCCTGCGATAGCGCTGCCAGAGTCTGCAACTCGAAACGGCCTCGACTATTTTGTACGTACATCGGGTTACGTTGTACTCGCGAAAAACCGAGTTCCTTGGCCACAAGTTCCCGATCAAGTGGCAAGTTGACTCCGTAGCCGGCCGCCGTTCCCAGCGGGCAACAATCAATCCAATTGCCTGTCATCGTGGCAAGTTCGGCGATATCCATAAATGACTCAGCGAAACTGGCCATCCACAAACCGACAGACGAGGGCACCGCTCGCTGCAAATGAGTGTAGCCAGGCATCGGCGTCATCTCGTCGTCGTGGGCTCGTTGCAAACTTGCCGCAGCGATTCGCAACGCCACCTCTTGCAAATGATGCATTTGATCACGCATGTACATCCGCAAGGCGACTTGCACTTGATCGTTACGGCTGCGACCGGTGTGCACCTTTTGCCCCGTGGCGCCCAACTTTTCCGTCAACCAAAACTCGATGGCCGAGTGGCAATCTTCGAAGGGCGGCGCCAATTGGTATTGGCCCGTTTGAAACTGCTTACTTAGATCGTTCAAGGCATCGTGAATCGCGGTCAACTCGTCAGCACTGATCACATCAATGGCCTGCAAACCCGCCGCGTGAGCGTAACTTGCCAAGATGTCGTACAGAAAGATCTCTCGATCCAGAACGACGTCCTGCCCTGACATGTATTCTTGTATCCGTTGACTTGCCGGTGCCGTGTCGTCAGATTTTGACCAAAGGTATTGAGTCATCAGATCAGTCCGTGGGTTGATTCAAGTCCATTCATTAAATTTAAATTCTGGATCACTTGCGATGCGGCTCCTTTTCGCAAGTTGTCGATCACTGAAACAATCGCCACTCGACAGGGATTGGTCGGGTTCACATGAAAACCGCCAACCACCGCACCGTTCGTATTGGTTACTTGTTTAATTTCTGGCACAGCCTGCGAGACCTCAACCAGTGCATGCCTTGCATAAAACTGAGTGTATTGGTCCTGCAGAGATTCGACGTCGGTGGGTTCCTGCAATTCAATATCCACCGTCACGCTAATGCCTCGGAAGAACGATGCAACGTGAGGCATGAATCGCACGTCCCGTTTCAAGTGATGACTAACTTCCTTTTCATGAGTATGCCCAATCAGCGAATAGGGCAACAAATTGTCGGCCAGACGTTTAGGATCGTTGCGTTCGTTCGGGGTCCGGCCAGCTCCGCTGTATCCGGAGACACCGAAAGCCGAAGGAGTCGAACGCAACTGCCCGACGATCGGCAACAACGCCAACTGTGTGGCGGTCGCGTAGCAACCCGGATTGGAAACAAAATCGCTTTCCCGAATCGCCAATTCATTGGCCTCGGCCAAACCGTAAGTCCATTGCTCGTCAAACCGAAAGTCGCTGCTGATATCGATAATGCGAGGTCGCCCAAGCTTGTTCAATTCTTGCACGTATGAGTCCGCGACCCCGTTGGCTTGAGCGATGATCCAAAAGTCGACCGTCGCGCGGGACAGTGACTCGGGCGAAAGATCCTGAAACGTCAACTCCAACGGCAAGTCCGGATACTGATCCGTCAACGCTTGGCCCGCCGAAGAATGAGAACCGATGTAGACAGGCGAATACTCGGGGATCGCGCACAGCAGTCGCAGCAATTCTTCGCCGACATAGCCGCGTCCACCCAGCAAACCAATTCTGCTCGTCATGCCATGGACTCCTTATTAGACGTCGAGCGATATTCGGATCGGCCCGTTGCGTCTTCCACTAAACTGGCGATCATCGAAACATCTTGGATGCCGTATCCAAAGACCTGCCATTTACCACGCCGAATGCAAAAATCCGCGTGCCGGTTGTACCAGCTGTTGACCGAGTTTTCCGCTCGGCTTCGCCAATAGAGTTTCGGAAATCGATCGCGTATTTGTTTCCAGGTAGCGGCTCCCAGTCCCTCGCCCTGCGCCGTGGGGGTAACGACAAACTTGTCCATGTAGGCCACATCATGCACACCGTCCACGATCACCGAAGCGGCTCGACCCGACCTGGCCCAAATCAGCGTTTGCAATTTCAGAGACTCAAAATAGTCGTTCGTGATAGAGCGTTCGAAACACACTTCAATCAGATTTTTCAGCTCAACTTGCCGCGTCGCATTGATGTCCGATTCCAGTACAAATCCTTCACCGCGTCGGATCAACGTGCCGGCACCTCGGTGAGTAAACAGTTCGCGAGTCAAATTCTGAGCCGATGTGATCGAGACCGATGACGATGGAGGCAACTGCTCAAGTAACTCGGCAATCTGAATCAGCTTCAGTCGCATGCCCGAATGGATCCAGTCGGCTTGCAGCATCCTTTCGTAATCCGTTTCCAAATTAATGGCCGAGATAATTTGTCCCTGAGAATCCAAAAGACCGCCAGTCGGCGTCAGAAAGATAATCTTCAGTGGTTTAATTTCTTTTACCAGTTGTGCGGCGGCGACATCCGCATTGATATTCATCACCTGCCCACTACTGGTCTCGCCCAAACAAGTGACGATCGGTAGCGATCCTGATTTCACCGTCGATCGAATACTCGCAAGGTCAACTTTGGTTACTCGGCCGACTAGCCCGAAGCGTTCTTGATCCTGGTACTCGCATTCGAAGACGCCGTGTTGAATCGAGCGACTACGAATCCCCATGGCTTCCAAGGCTTCTACCAACCGCAGATTTTGTTTGTAGACGACCGGTCGGATAATGGACATCACCTGTGGCGTTGTCACTCGGACACCGTCAATTTTTTGGCAATCGACGTTGGCTTCCGCAAGTGCCTGATTCAATTGCGTCCCGGCACCGTGCAATACAATTGGGAACAGTCCGACATGCTGCAAAAATCCGATCGAGGAAATCAATTGGCTAAGATCATCCTGTAAAACCTCGCCACCAACCTTTATCACAGCAAACTGAGAAGAATCGTTGCTGTTAAATTTGTTTAGGTATTCGCGTGCTTCACGACTACTGCCCAGTTGGCTTAGCAACTCGATGACGACTTCTTTTGTATTCATTTTTCAGCCCCCATACTGGCCGTATCTGACATCAATCGCTGGTAAATCGTGGCACACTGTTCCAATTGGGACACCGAAACCCATTCGTCGGCAGCGTGAGCCTGCTGAATGTCGCCCGGCCCCAACACGATGGTCGGCTTTCCCGTTTGCGCAAAAATCGCTGCTTCGGTCCAAAAGTCTACTTGGGGGCCAATCGATAAGTCTAGGTGTTTGCAAAACGCTTCAGCCAATTGCATTTGTTGCGAGTTACCTGGCAAAGGAGCACCATCAAATGTAACTCTCCATCCAAAACGATCGTCGCCTTGGCTTGATTTCGGAAAACAAAAGTCTAGCAATTGTTGATTCGTATAGCCGCCCGGTAACCGAGCACTCCAAGTGACCTGGCAGCGATCGGCGATCACATTGTTTTTGATACCACCACTAATCGTACCGACATTGAAACAGCAATTCTGGTCACTCAATTGTTCAGCCTGAAACTGCGACAGGCGTTGCAGCATTTCTTGCGTCCAATCGATCGCTCGATGATTGGCACTCTGGCTTAACATAGCATGCTGCGACGTGTGGCCCGTTTGCCCACTGAATTCCATGGCCACTGAAAGGTATCCTCGGTGTCCAATCGTGGCGTGACATTTGGTGGGTTCGCAGATCACGAATTCCTGAAACGTTTGGCACTCGGGGGATGCGACGAATTGATCAATGCAACAACTCTCAGCACCCTCTTCATCCGTGGAAAACAGGATGGCCACATCGTCTTTGGAATTTCTGGCGGCTGCAATCAAACAGGCGGCCGCTCCTTTAATATCGCAGGCACCTCGCCCAAAAACTCGACCATCACTTACCGTGGCCGACAAAGGCGGCTTGGTCCACTGATCTGTTTCGCCAATCGGCACGGTATCCAGGTGAACGTTGAATAGCGTTCGAGGACTGCCGCGTCTAGCCAACAAGTTGACGCGGCCACGCCCGAAATCATTCACTGAAAATTGAAAGGAATCGCCCAACGCATCGCGAACGGTACCCAGCAAGCTTCCATTCGCTGAAATTTCACGCGGTGGATTCTGCGAGTCGCACGCGATCAAACGAGTTAACCATTCCAGAATGTCGTCTTTCATGACTCGTCGGTGACCACCCCGTTGATCCTGGCAGACAAAGTTGAACTCTGCCCTAACAACTTGATAAACCCGACCGCCTCTTCCGGCGACCAATTGCAACTTTGAGCATAAACGGCGTTTTGATCGGCCAGGATGTTGGGCGATTCGATGGCGGTCGCCCAAACCGTTCCTCCCGAAGTCTCCAAAGTCACGCTGCCGTTGACATGCGTTTGCGAACTCTTCAAATAGGCTTCCAGATCGCGTTTATGTGGTTCGTAGAAGAAGCCCGTGTAAACCAACTCGGCCCAGCGAGCCGCAACGACGTGTCGAAACTGATTTTGGAATCGCGTATTGACGGCGTCTTCCAAGGCGCGGTGCGCGGCCAACAATGCCGTTACGCCGGGGCACTCGAAAACAATTCGCCCTTTCAAACCGATACTGACATCGCCTGTATAGATGTGCCGTCCGACCCCGTACTGTCCAAACTGTTGATTCAAGTTTTGTAGCAGTTCGGGACCAACCATCTTTTGGCCATTTAACGAGACTGCTTGCCCAGCTTGGAATCCAATTTTCGTTCGCAACGTTTCTTGGGGCCATTCACTCCGAGGCCGGGACAGTTGCCAAGTGTCATCGGCTGGCGAACCGAACTCATCGATCGCTCCGCCGGAAATCGTGACTCCCAGCAAGTTTTCGTTGATCGAATAGAGACTGTTGGAAACAGGCACTGCGAAACCAGCGCCTTCCAGACACTCGATCTCGTGGTCGCGAACTCGTTTTGATTTGGCTTGCAACTCGCGAATCGGAGCCACAATCTCGTAGTCGCCAAGACTGCGGACCGTTTGATCGAATCTCAACTGATCGTTGCCCATGCCGGTGCAACCGTGAGCAAACTGTTTGGTGCCCAGCTGATCACAAATCTCTAAACACTTACGGACGATCACATACCGATCGCTGCATAACATTGGGTACTGGTCCAACATTCGGGCGTGGCTGAAGACCAAGGGGATCACAAACTCGTCCCACAAATCCTGACTGGCATCGATCGTATGATGTTTATAAGACCCCAACTCGGCAGCACGAGCTTCAATTCGCTGTTTTTCTGCTTCCGAAATACCGCCGGTATCTACGAACACGCTGTGAACTTCCAAACCTTGTTGTTGCAGTTGCCACAAACAAAAACTGGTATCCAGTCCACCGGAAAACGCGAGCACTATTTTTTGAGACATTGTTCTACCTGGTTTTGGTTCCTTGGATGATTGCGATTGGTTCCGTAAACGAACCGTCAGTTTGGATTTTTAAGTCGGCCACCACTTCGTCCGAAGCTTCGTTCATCATAGTTCTTAAAACTTGGACTTTGTTCAGTGGCGTTTCCATGCGTTGCACCCAAGACACAAAATCAATTTCACAACCACTTTCGAATACAACTTGAGATTGCAAGCCGGCAGCGGTTAAAAATTGTTGCCACTGACAGGTCGAGTAATCACGCACGTGCGAAGGGTCTCGCAAAAGTTCAATCGATTGCAGAAAGGTATCCACTGCAAATTCCTGGACGGTAACGATGTCTGCAATGAGGACTCGTCCGCCCGGTTTCAATACTCGATAAATTTCCTTGGCCACATTGGCGGGTGCCGGCCAATGATGCCCACTAAACCGTGAAACCACCAAGTCGAATTGCTGATCATCGAACGGAAGGTGTTCGGCATCGCCAGTCTTAAATGAAATGTTTTCAATTTGCCGATCCTGTGCTGCCTGTTCGGCCAATTGCAACATCGTCACGGATAAGTCGATTCCAGTTAAGGTTGCCGCTTTTGGAGCCAACAACATTGCCACATGCCCAGGACCCGTTCCAACATCCAACACCGATTCTTGGCCGGTCAGATTGGCTGCTGCGACCAAGGCCTGTAGATCGGCACCTGAAGCATGGATCTGGCTGGTAGCGTAATT
Organism: uncultured Pirellulaceae bacterium; assembly: GCA_964543985.1. Taxonomy (GTDB): domain Bacteria; phylum Planctomycetota; class Planctomycetia; order Pirellulales; family Pirellulaceae; genus CAJQPP01. Next base: position 10,069 of record CAZJBW010000086.1, read on the forward strand.
GGCCGCAACCTTTCCAAACTGATTGCGAACGTTCAGTTTGACGCTGGGATTATCCATTGGATGTGGCACTCATTAAGTGACTCATTATCGCTTTTTGAACATGCAAACGGTTTTCGGCTTCGTCAACAGCGACACAGTAGTCGGCGTCCATGACCTCGTCGGTGGCTTTGATGTTACGTCGTAACGGCAAACAGTGACTGAACAACCCTTGTTTCGTTAGAGACATTTTTTGCTGGTCGACCATAAAGTGGCGGTAGTTCTTTCGCAATTCCCACTCTTGTTCGGGCTTACCGTAGAAGGGCAGGGCGCCCCAACTTTTGCAGTACACGACTTCGGCGTCTTGATAGGCCGAATCGATATCGGTCGTCACCGTAACTTCCTGGCCATGGGCCGCCGCATTCTGTTTGGCAGCCTCCATATATTGCGGGTCCAACATATATGCTTCCTCGGGGATCAACATCGTGACATCCATGCCGAACTTGGTGGCGATTAACAAACCGGAATTCGCCACGGCTGTGTTCAAAGGTTTTGGGTGCCAAGTCCATGTCAAAAGATACTTGCGACCTTTCAACTCACCCAGTTTCTCCTGCATCGTCAAAACGTGAGCCATCTCCTGACAAGGATGCGTGATCGTTTCCATGTTGATGACAGGAACCGTCGCGTGTTCCGCTAACGCACGGATCACGTAATCGGTTCGGTCTTTTTGCCAGTCTTTGAATTTGGGAAACGCGCGAATCGCGATCATATCGCAGTACCGAGACAACACTTGGGCCACTTCGCGAATATGTTCCTCGGCCAAGTCATCCATTACTTTGCCGAACTCGAATTCAATTGGCCAAGCGTCACTGCCTGGTTGCAACACGACGGCGAAACCACCCAACTGGTGGATGCCCACTTGAAACGAGGTCCTGGTTCGCATGGACGAGTTCAGAAACAACAACGCAACCGATTTGTTTTTGAGATGAACCTGCCAGGGATTCTGCTTTAAATCCGCTGCCGTCTTCAACATGGCCTGCAAATCGGCCAACGACCAATCCTGAGTGGTAATAAAATCTCGCATTTTGACGAGTGATCTCCTGTTTTCCGATGCGTTTTGACACTACAGAATCAATGAATTTTCGCCAACGTTTTGCTAAATCGTCATACGAAGGCACAAAAAAACCCAGCCGATGGCTGGGATTGGTAAAGTCTAAATCTGCAACTGTGTTTTCTTGCAATGACGTACCTAAACCGGCCAACGGCAAAAGCCATGGACTCTGGATCTAGTACGGCGATAGGCTGCTTGGTGACTCATTTGCAAAACAGTATGACCGTCTACCATCGATTGTTCAACCTGTATTTCGCCGGGCTGCAAATTCTGCCTAGCGGTCGGGTGCCATTTCACAAATCGGCTGCGGAAACCTGCGAATTTTAATAATTCCGGCACTTCCGCGACTACCGAACGAAATTCTACACAAGTAAAATCTGCGGCTTGCACAGTGGTGCATTTGTTTCACGGCAACCAACTTGAGTAGCCGCAACCCAATCAGGCTGAAGGGGCACATATGTTCAACTTGGAAGCGACCCAAACCGCCATCAAAGAATTTGGAATGGACGGCTGGTTACTTTACGATTTCCGTGGAATCAATTATCTGGCTGCCAGGATTGCCCACATCCCCGAAGACGACCTGGGATCGCGACGCTGGTTTTATTTCGTCCCCGCAGAAGGCCAGCCTCAAAAAGTCGTGCACGCCATCGAAACCGGCATGCTAGATCACTTGCCGGGTGAAAAAACGGTTTACTTGAAATGGCAAGAACTAGAAGCTGCTCTGAAAAAAGTTATGGGCGACCAACAAAAGATCGCCATGGAGTATTCAGAAAATGCCGGCAACCCGTACGTCTCGCGAGTCGACGCGGGTACGGTCGAGTTAATTCGATCGATGGGTAAACAGGTCGTCAGCTCGGGTAACTTGATCCAGTATTTCGAAGCTCGATTGACCGACGAGCAATGGGAACTGCATCTGAAAGCAGACAAACTGAACCAGGCTGCGTTTGAGATGGCTTGGCAAACAATTGCTGATCACATGCGTCAGGGCAAAACGTTACGCGAAGCCCAGCTTCAACAAATCGTCATGGATTACTACCACGCGAATAACATGACGACCTATCACGCGCCCATCGTGGGTGCTGGCCCCAACAGCGGCAATCCGCATTACTTTCCACAGGCTGGGTCCGATCGCGAGATCAAAGAGGGTGATTTTATCTTGTTGGATATGTGGGCCAAACTGGACCAACCCAACGCGATTTACACAGACCTGACGAAAGTTGGCTACGTCGGCGAAACCGTACCTGAAAAACACACTGAGATTTTTAACATCGTCGCGTCTGCTCGTGATGCCGGAATCGAAACCGCTCGCAAAGCTTTTGCTTCAGGCGAAGAACTGTTCGGCTGGCACATCGACGCCGCAACTCGCGAAGTCATCGACAACGCTGGCTATGGCAAGTACTTCAACCATCGCACCGGACACAACATCGGCCAAGAAACGCATGGCAACGGCGCGCACATGGATAACCTGGAGACTCGCGAAGACCGCACCGTGATCCCACGCACCTGTTTTTCGATCGAACCCGGCATCTATCTGGAAGAATTCGGAGTGCGTAGTGAAATCAATGTCTTCATTTCGGCGGATAGCGAAGTGATTGTCACGGGAGGCCTGCAAACCGAGGTGCTACCTATCATGGCGCACTGCAAAGCTTGATCGACATGAATCTACGACGCACGATTTTTGCCGTTCTAGGTTGCCTAATGTTGGCAGCAGGAATGTTGACCTATTTCACAACGGGCCAAACAGACAACAACGCCATCTTTCTAGGTGTTTGTATCAAGGTAGGAATCGTGCTAATCACCATCTCCTTGGCTTGGCCAGCCATGGAGACTTGGGTCGATCGGTCGCCGGGAACGGGATACGCCGTGTTGCTGGGAGTGGTGATCGCCTTCGCCTTAGGTCGACGGATCCTGCCCATCATCATTGCTTTTATTGTGATCGGCTTGGTGGTGCATTTTGGAATGCGATTCGTTTCGCAAAAATTCCAACGTTGAATTGCGACCTACAAACGCCCCAACGTGGCGACCCACAAACAGACGGACTTCTGTAACTGCTTCACATCTTGCAAAGCGTGAGTCGGAAATCCTCGCTCGTTGAAATTCTTGACTGACTGAACCGTCGCTTCCTGCATTGCGTCGTCAGTACTGGCCATCAACACCAACAGACGGTTGGCGGCATCCGCAATATCCAGGGTTGTCCGCTTAGCTGGTTCTGCATCGATCAAGATCAAACCGTCATACTGGTACGTTCCCTGACTGGCGATCAACGAAGCCATCGTACCGCCAACACCTAGGCCAGCAATTGCAACCTGTCGCCGATCGATTTCGGAAGACGTCATAACCTGCTGCACGGTCGCATTTACAAATTCAATCTCATCCAATGTCCACTCATCATTTTCGGCGGACCTGGGTGCGATCAGGCCGATACCGAATCGATCGCAGTGAGGCTTCCATTGATCCAACAGACTCTTTTCATCGAATTCGCCCGGTTCATTAAGTAGCACCAACAGACTTTTGGGTTTATCGATTTCGGGTAGGTAAACGAAGCATTCGTTCGAGTGTTCGGGAACCTTCAATTCCTGCAACGACTCGTCCATATTGTCAGTCACCCAATCCGTATCACCGACTTCGACATTCGAGATCAGCTTGGCTGTTTCAACTGCCAAGGTCACTTCTAGATCGACCGTCTGACCTTCACGTTCAAGGCGGATTGGGACCGAGTCCGAAACTCGAAGTGACGCCAAAGCTTGTTGCAATTCTGGCACTGTCTGGATCGCGATCGAATTGATGGACACGATTCGATCACCCTTTGTGATCCCAGCTTGCCCAGCGGGGCTGTCGTCCAGCACATCACCTACGGTGACCGCCGTTGTATCTGTATCGCTCGGTAAAATCCCAATCGCAGCAAAACGAAAGACCTCTAAAGAATCAACGACTTCAAGGGACACCGATTGTGATTGATCGTCTCTCAGATAGTCGATCTTTACCTCATCGCCGGCATACAGCTTGCCTAATTCGACGCTGGCATGAATCGAATAATTCACCGAACGGCCATTGATGGCTGAAACCACATCACCCGCCTGCAACCCTGCCAAGCTGGCGGGCGAACCGGGCAAACAAGTCACAATTTTTGGTTGGCTGGCGTAACCTTCACTCACTGAAAATTTGATTCCTGATAAACCCATGAATTGATCGTGGCCCAGCATCATTTCGGTCAAACGCAACTCGTTACATGGAACCGCGAAGCCAATCCCCGAGTCATACCAATCCGTACCGGCGGTAACCTGTTCGCTGCGATTAGACAGTGGGACCAGAACTCCAATCACTTGACCTTGGATATTGACCAATGGGCCTCCGAAGTTGTGAGGCGAAATCGCTGCATCCGATTGAACAGCTCGACCCCGAATCCGATTCGTGGCACTAATGATTCCAGTCGACAGGTTCGTTTGTTTTTCCGAAAGAACTCGCCCAATAGCGATCGCGGTTTGCCCCACCTGCAAACGATCACGTTCCAGGAATACCGGAACGGGTAACGTTTTCTCAGTCTCAACCTTCAACACAGCCACTTGTCGAGACTGATTGGTCGCCACCAATTGTGCCGGCAAGCGTTGACCATCAAACATCGACACGAAGATCGCGGTTGGTTGATGAGCCACATTAAAGTTAGCCGTCACAATGAACCCGTCCGAACTGATAATCAAACCGGTCGAGGCCTGATTAGCCACAACTTGATCGTCGACCCGAGTGCTGCCGCCAATCGTTTCGATCCGCACGATGGATGGCTCAACGTTCTGAACGGCCTGCTGAATTATCCTGGAGGACGGCCCAGCGACATTGGATTGAGCATGGCAAAGAGACACAAGTAAACAACTGATGCAAAACAACGCCCACACTCTTTTGACTGCAATCATTTCAAAACCCCGACGCGTTAAGATCCACCGTCAAAAAATTATCACCTCGCTGCAACGTCATTTTGATGGCTTGATCACGATCGAAACTCTTTAGTCGCGAGACAAGATCTTTGCTGGATGTAACGACGCTGCCGTTGACATCCACAATCAAATCGTCGGGTTGCAAACCAGCTTTATCGGCGGGACTATTGACGATCACTTGATCGACGAAGGGCGGTGTTCGCTCGACGACATCTGCCACCAGCACCAAACCAAGTAACTCTAGCGTCATAAATTCAGTCGGATTGCTTGGTCGCACTAATGACTCAGTTGCCTGTCCCGCGCGAATCAAATCCATAGCCACCGAAACTTGTTCGGCTGGAATGGCGTAATTCAGCCACAGATTTGTAGTTTCGCTACGTGATTCACGCCCAATCAATCCCAACAAATTGCCTTGCTGATCTGTCAAGGCTCCCCCGGCAGCGCCTGGATTGTTTGTGATTGCGTCGACGATGATCGCTGGCCCATTGTAGTTGATTTTTTTGGTACCACGCCGAGCTCGCAATGGAACGGTCGACGAAACGATGCCCGTTTGGACACTGCACTGTTCGTTGCCCGTGGCAACACCGTATAGATTGCTAAACGCCAAAATCGGTTGTCCCGACCGACTTAGGCCAGCGGCATCAAGATTGAAATGCGGTTGGTCCTGCAAGTCAGCTTTTAGCAAAGCAATTTCGTACTGAGGATGGTAACCCACCAAATTCGCAGTCACTCGCCGACCATCGTCCAGAACAACGGTGGTCTGCTGGCCATCCAAAACGTAACTCCAAACCGTAACCAACAGGCCATCACCAGAAACGAAAAAGCCAGTCTGCCACGACTCAAGTCGACTAAATCCACCCGCGCCAAAAATCTTTGCCATCTTGGGCTGAGCCCGATCGATAACCTCAGGCAACGACGCTGTAGAATCTTGAACGTTGGAAATTTGAGCAACGACGCTGTCAGTACTGGACAACGCCAGTCCACAAAACGCACATACGCTGACAAGCAATGATGAAAACTTCAGTCTCACGGCAACTCCTCCGCCTGAAATCTGTAGTCGTTGATCTCGATCTCCCAACGAAAAAAATCACCATGCTTGGCGACAATCCGAAACGGCGCTGGCGATTCAGAGTTGTTTCCCATCGGGGCCGAACGGTAGTCCTGGAAGATTAGCTCGCAAGGATCATTTCCAGGGTCGAACCAAACTTCCATTTCACGAAGTTGACTAGATTGAAAGTCAAAATACAGATAGGTCTCCAACGATTCGTAACGACCGACGATCACGTTGCACAACGTACCATCGACTCGGCTAGGCAGTGCTCCCAGATAAAACGATTCAGAGAGTCCTTTTGCCCCCAACGTTTGAAGGCGGTGCCATAGATGCATGGCGGGTAACAAGCCACCCGACGTATCTGGGACTTGCTGGTCAGCTAAATCCAATTCACTATCCAACACGGCGGCCGAATCGTCCCAACGAATCCCTGACTGTTGGCCGCTGAGTGCAAATTGAATCGGGGTCGCATCAGGCAAGTTCCCCGAAATTTGCCAGGCTGCTTTCAGAGCAGAAAAATCACGACCAGCAAAGGTTGTTTCCCAAATAGAATTCTGCACTTGCTGGTTAAAGTAATAGTTGGCGTAGCCATACCGTTCTTCAATCAACTGGGCCGCTTGCTCAGGAATGGAAATGCGAATGGGATTGGGATTTTCGGTTGGGATCCTTGGCTCGGAAGGCTTAGGGTCCTGATCCGGTTGATCAGGCACAGGATCTTTAGGACCCGCCACCAACTCGACCAACTGCGAATCGGAATGAAGACTGTCCAATCGCACGATCACGTCGAACGATTGACCGTCTCGTTGATAACTCAATGGCACTCGCCAACCCTTGGGATAGATGCCGAGTATATTTTTGAATTCATTAACGGTCTCGATCGAGCGGCCAGCAAAAGACGTGATCACGTCGTTGTAGCGCAAGCCTCGGCGAAAGGCGTCGCTCGTATTCAGGATATCGTCCACGACCACTCGCCCTTGACTGTCAGTTGTCAGACGAGCGCCCAACGTGGCGTGATCGACGATTCGACCACTGGCCAAGTGGTTCCAAAACAATTTGATTTGGTTAATGGAGATGGCATACCCAACACCCACGTTGACTCGGCCACGCTTCTCAAACGAACCCCGTCCGTTGATACCGATCAGTTCACCTTCGGCATTGAACAATGGACCTCCCGAATTCCCAGGGTTGATCGACGCATCGGTCTGAATGCAGTCCGTGTATTCCAGTAGCGTACCGGCCGGGTACTGATAACGGTGCACCCCCGAAACGATCCCCCAAGTGACTGTCGGTTGAAAATCTTCGGCTAGTAGAAACGGATTGCCCACGGCAAAACAGTGCTCGCCGACTCGAACCTGATCACTATCACCCAAGGTAGCGAAGGGAAAATCGTCACGCCCCAACAACTTGATCATGGCCACGTCGCCCGTGGGGTCCATACCCACCACGACGGCATCATAAATGCGACCGTCAGGCAACGAGCAATGCATATAACTGCCGCACGGCTTAACGACGTGGTAGTTGGTTAACGCATAACCGTCCGGAGTGACCAGGACGCCAGACCCGCCTCCGTTACCCGTCGCAGCAATTACACTGACCGTGTGGGCAGACGCTCTTTGGATCACTTCGATTCGCTGTTGTTCTCGCTGTTGAGCAGCTTGCAAATCCTGATCTTGAGCTTGAACTGGTTGATAGGCAGTTAAATTCGCCAGCAACAACATCCAAGTGACGAGCATGACTAAACGCGTTTGACTTTGCATTTTTCTAACCAAACAGAGCAACTGAATAGACATGGTCATGACCTTTTAGCGAATAACTTTTAAGTCGCAAAAATGAACCAAGTCGCCAACATTTTGGCCGTCGTAATAGTCCACTCGAATCGTGAGTCGTTGAACGGTCGAGACATCGATGTCCAACTTGACGGGCTTGTGTCCCTGCATTTTCAACGGCACGTTGGCCAACGGTTTACCGTCCCCAATGATTTGAACTTCCGCCTCGGTGGCCGCTAATGTTGAAGGCGCTAAGCCCACATAGCCAACCAATTTGCGATAGGAACCCCGCAAAGGAAATACGATCCGCGTGCCACCCTTAGCACTAAACCCTTTTTCGTATTCCACCTGCTCAATGGAATCCACCTGATCCCATTCGCCGAAATTCAGGGTCAAAGGTTGAGCACTAAATGACTGATCCATACGCGGCCGGTTCATCTCCAGCTGGTACTCGTACAGATGGCGATTGTAAATCAATGGTTGCCAATCGACGGTGGAAGGTGGGATATCACTGAGGTATTTGAAACGGATCGACGCAAAATCAACAGATCGGATCTGGCTGTTTTGCAACGTGATTTCACTGCCACAAACCGCCTGAGCAGTATACGTTTCGTCGGCAGCACTCGTTAAGTTACGAATCAACAACTGACTGCCATGGTTAGTGACGACCATCGCCGTAGGGGGCAGCAGTTGGCGCCCACTGGCATGGAAGAACAGCAACCCTTCGACTCGTTCACGATTCGCCTCAGCGGTTTGTTCGCCAGTGGAAAAACGAACAACCTCGTCAGTAACTTGCTGAACTTTACCTTCCACAAAATCCAAAACTTCTTCACGGTTGAAAACTAACCAATCGGAAGTTCGCTCGTCCGAATCGACTAAGGTAGCCCACTGTTCGGCCAGTTGCCCAATGTGACTTCGAAACTGAATGGAACGAACGTTGCGTGAAGGCAGAGCGAATTCGATGCCCCGTTCGCCCGGTTCGCGGCACGTCACGATCCCATCTTCAGCAACCGAAATGGAATCGATCCATAACAACGACCGATCCACCAGTTCAACCTTGATCTTGCCTTGCACTCGATTTGATGGCTGGTCACCGAATTGAATATCTGCAATATCACTTGGTGAAACGTTACGCGTCTGCCCCTCAACTTGAATCGTCACCTGTTCATCAATGGACACTAACTGGCAAGCCTGTTTCGTGCCGTCGTTCATGTGCAGGACATCTTGCGGAGCTATACCTAATAGGCAAGCGAGCAATATTTGCGGTAAGGCAGTTATCAAGTGAGTCTCACCTTCGTTTACAGCGATTCAACAGACAGGAAGTGAACAGGTTATCGATTGGGTCGTTTGGGTTCATTTGCCAACTTTCGAAAGTACTCTTCGATGACTTCGCGATAGTGGGGTGGCAAGTCCTTCGCCATTTCTGTCAAAACAGCTTCGCGTTCTTGAGGCGGAAGGTTGCCCCAGTCGCCACCGTTTTTCAGGCCCTTGTCAACAACGCGACCGTCCCCTTTGCCACTGGCATTTTGACTGTCTTGCATGGGCGATGAAGGGTTGGATTGTGACTGGCCCTGTTGTTGCTGTTGAGAACCAGGTTGGCTTTGAGAGGAGGCTTGCTGTTGTTGTTGCAGTTTTTCCTCCGTTTCCTCGATCAGCTTTTCCAATTTGGCGATAATATCCTTTTCCAATGTGATTACTTCCGTGCCACTGCGATGCAATCCTTGGCGTCTGGCTGCGTCGTCCATCATTCGCGAAATCTCGTCCAGAGAATCCTTTTTGAAAGTTTCCACATCACCCTTCATCAAATTTGCCACAACGGAAAACCGTCTTGGAATGCTCTCTTTTTGTTCAAGCAACTGATCAACCGAAGCTCCACAATCGTCCATCTGCAACAAATGGTGTTGGCAGGTGGCACGGTAAAACAACAAGGCGGCTGGATCGACGACCAGATCCAAAGGAATGTTCTGCAGAACCTGCAACGCCTCGTCGTAACGTTGATGTCGTGCCAACCAAGAACCAGTCGCTAACAGCAGTTGATGTTGAACAGAATCAGGCAGCGCCAAGGCGTGAATTGATTCCAGCTTGGTCTGTTGCTGCCAATTGCCCGAAAAGTCAGCCGGTTGCCTCAAGACCTCCACCGCCGATTGGCACTGAGGATAAACCTTGGCAATCACATCTAAGACTGCCCCCAGTGCTCCATCAGGATGTTGGTTGATATTCGATTCCAATTGCCGTTGATCTTTTTGGATATCAACTCCAGCGTCTTGGCCCCATTCAGCAATCCATTGATGCAGCGTTTCAAGGTCTGGCGATTCCCAGGAAGCGGTCTTACGCAATTCCTGACCAGCCGCCGGAACGACACCGCACATCACCAGCAACACACCTGCCACTAGCGAGCGAATCCAATCGCCAGAGGCTTTCTGGCGAGATAAAAATTTCTGTTTTGAGGTCAGCATTTCTGTTCACCGAACTAATTGTTCATGCCTTGATTTAACATCTGCCAAGCTATTGATTTTTTCCAAGCACAATGTCACGAGTAATTTGCTGCAAACGCTGTTGACGCTGGCTTAGCTGTTCCAGTGCTTGCTGGATCCCAGGGTCTGGCGAGTGCCCTTGTCGATCATCCGGATCTTCCAACAACGCTGCATAACGTTCGTGACGCGTGAGTATCTGGACCTGCAAACCCTTTAACAGTTTCAGTTCGGCCAGTTGATCAATCAGCGCCTGTTCCGATTGGCCGTTACCTCCGCCACCACCTTGCCCACCATCAGATTCTTGTTGCTCACGCAAATCCTCTTGAGCCTTCTCGAACACTTCAATCAAATTGCCCAACGTTTCCACGATACTGATTTGAATTTGCTGAGTCGTCTGGCCAGTCTTTGCCGCCGACAACCGGTTGGCCACCTGTTGCATATCCTGGCGCAGCTGACTGACCGTTTCGGTTGTCGCCACCGAAGATCCATCGTCCTCTAGAATCAGCAAAGCACGCGAGGCATCGGTCACCAAACTGTTTTCGCGAACGGCTAGTTTGCCAGACTGGATCTCAAATTCATCCTGCCGAGCGTTCTCGTCCGTGTCATCGAGTATGAGTGTGTCCTCGTTGATCCTAACTTGTTGGTCCAACATTTTGCGGAAACGAGCTTCTAACGAATCCAAGGTGCGAGCGATCTCTTCTTCACGCAACTGGCGCAGGATCCGTTCCAGTTCGCGTTTGGCCGCTTCCAATTCGCGCTCGGCTTCACGCATTTCTTCGACCGATTGGTCTCGCTGAGCCTGCTCCAGTTGTTGCTGGGCTTGCTGCATTCGCTGCTGAGCTTGTTGCAAATTTTGCTGCACAGGATTCTGCTGTTGCTGCTGTTGCTGCTGTTGCTGCTGTTGCTGCTGTCCTTGCTGTCCTTGCTGTCCTTGCTG
>CAZJBW010000087.1:0-21152 GCA_964543985.1 uncultured Pirellulaceae bacterium
TGTTGCAACTTGAGTTGCACGGCCGCCTGACTCACCCCCACCGCGAATCGACATAAGGGGTTCCCTTGTTGACGCTGTGGCGAAGATGAATTGTTGGAAGCACTAAAAGAAATAAGCAAGTTGGCGGATCAATAGATAGCTGTGCGCATGGGTGAGCACGGTTAAGCCGGCACGCCAAACTGCAGCTCGGCGAAACTTTCGATCGTGTCATGACCACCGAACTGTGACAGGTCGGCTGCTGGACGCAAAACCGTTTGCATGCCGGTCGCCTGGGCCGCGTCCAACTCAGCGACGACATCGCTGATAAAACAGATTTCGTTTGCAGGCAAACCCATCGATTCGCTGATCGTCTGGTAACTCGCCGCTTCCCTTTTGTTGCCAGACGTAGTGTCAAAGTGATCGACAAACATCTCCAACAAATCACCTTCTGTGGTGTGACCGAAAAACAGTTTCTGAGCCCCAATGCTGCCAGACGAGTAAATGAACAACTGCAAACCGGCGGCTCGCCAATCTTTCAACGCAGACAATACGTCCGGAAACAGCTCGGCGACTAACTTGCCAGAACCAAAGCCGTTCTTCCAAATCAAACCTTGCAATTGCTTCAGCCCGGTCACCTTGGCATCACGATCCATTAAATCGTGGACGGCCGAAGTCACCTTGGCCTGCTGAGTGGTCGCTTCGCCGGTCCCTAACCAAGCTTGATGGTCTGCTGCACCGATGTCTTGCCCGACCAAAGCGACGGCTTGCTGGACCTTGGTATCGTCCCAGTTATTGGCCAGAAAATCGCTAACCTGTTGGCGAATGTACGGGAACATCACATCGTAAACGAAGGCGACTGGAGAGACGGTGCCTTCGATGTCTAGCAACACCGCTCGGCATTCAATTTTGACCACGCGGGATCCGTTCTTATCGAGTGCTAAATCGAGACTTGTGAAATTCAGGGGCGGCCAGGCGTTCAGGGTTTAACGATCGGATCGATCGTGTCACCGTCACGCGGAATATACTGGGGCCCCATACAAAGCGGTTCGTAATCGACGTGCTTGCTGTTCTCTTCATATTCGGGAGTCCACCCGGTCATATCCTCAAACAAGCGAATGCAACGAATCGTTCGGCTACCACACAGATTGAACCAGTGGCGAGTTCCGTGAGGCACATTTATCAAGTCACCTGATTCGACCGTTACACTAAAGACGGCCCCTGATTCCGGGTTGATATGAAACACGCCGCTACCGGCGACAGTAAAGCGAACCTCGTCTTCGCTGTGCGTGTGCTCTTTGTCAAACTTGGCCAACATTTCGTCCAAGCCAGGCGTATCCGACTTTACGTTGATCACGTCGGCGGTCACGTAACCACCTTCTTGTTTCAAGCGTTCAATTTCTGGAGTGTAGGCAGACAGAATTTGTTCGTCGGTAGCGTCGGGACCAATTCGCCCTTGGACATCCCATTTTTCATACTTGATTCCGTGCGGAGCCAGGTATTCGTTGATCGCCACAGGATCAGTGATCGATCGATTTTCATCGGGGATGTGAACGGTTGCCATAACGGGCCTCGCAGAATGAAGTTACACAAGGAAACTGCGATCATTGTTGCAAAGACGCCCTCGTCAGGCAACTGTTCGAATGGCTCATTTCAACTGTCTGCGGCGAGCCACACACTCAAACAAAAACTCGAATATTTCGATGTGCCGACGAGCCGCAAATAGACTGTCCCCCCAAGTGTACAAGCCGTGGTTTCGCATCAAAAAACCATGCAATGGAGGGTGTTGGGGATTTTCAAATTCGGGCTGGACCGCTTCAGCCAATGCGGCAATGTCCTGAGTATTCTCGTAAATGGGAACCCACTGGCGATGTTCGTGACTGGGCACGCCCTGCAGCCCCTTCAACATTTCGTAACCCGAGATCCAGAAGCCGCCCTGGTCTGCGAACAGATCGGACAGGACGGTGCCCCAGACGCTGTGAGTATGCAGGACCGCGCCGACGTTGTTGCCATGCAACGCCGCGACCACATGCAGCCAGGTCTCGGCAGAACTTTTTGGTTGCCCTTGCGAAACCGGTTGAGCATTTTGATCAACAACCACAAAATCAGCCGCTTCCAGCTGCCCTTTGTCTTTTCCACTGGCAGTGATCAGGATTTTTAACGGATCGCGATCGATCACCATGCTGTAATTGCTACTAGTCCCAACGGACCAACCACGGCTATAAAAGAGCCGTCCGATATCTCGCAACTGGTCAACTTCAGCGGTCAATCCAGCGAGGTGACTGGCAGAGGATTTTTGAGTCGTCATAGGTCGTCGACAAGTTTGATTTCGAGAAAGCAGAAATGGTAACCGGCAAAGGCAAACAGAACAATCAATTCAACCTTCAAGATTTGACAATCCGCCCAGCGATTCAGACAGATTTACCCGCCATCACGGAAATCTTCAACCACGCCATCAAGCACACGACAGCGTCATTTTACGCTGAGCCACGAACCATTCAACAACGAACGTCCTGGCTGGATCAACGCACATCGCGTTACGCAGTCATTTCGGCGGTGTGGCAACCAGCCGAAGCAGCCGCCCAGCAAGTCGTCGGTTGGGCCAGTCTTGAACCGTGGACGGAAAAACACGGATACCGCATTACCTCGGAAATCTCGTATTACGTCGACCCGAATTATCAAGGGCAGGGGATTGGGCGCCGTTTGCTAGAGCAGCTAATTGAAGTCGCTAAAGAAAACGATTTCAAAAACCTGTTGGCTAAAATCTGTGAAGACAATATCGGCAGTCTGAAATTGGCAGATCGATTGCAGTTTGAAAAAGTTGGCACACTGAAATCAATCGGAGAGAAATTTGATCGCAGTTATGACGTGCACTACTTTCAAAAACGGTTGTAGGAGCACCGTCGATTACCTGGCTTCAAAGACAAAGCGCCAAGCCACTGAACCAACGCCAACTTTAATACTAAAAGCTAAACAATGGGCAAATACAAACGAATCGTCGTTTTGACTGGAGCAGGGATCTCTGCAGAATCCGGCATCAGAACGTTCCGCGACAGCAACGGGCTATGGGAAAACCACGACGTGCAAGAGGTCGCTTCTCCAGCAGGATTCGCCCGCAATCCAGAATTAGTTTTAAGGTTTTACAACCAACGTCGCCAGCAATTGTTATCCGATGCGGTCAAAGAAAATGCTGCACACAAAGCGTTAGCGCGATTGGAGCAAGAATTTTCTGGCGAGTATCTACTGGTCACTCAGAACGTGGATGATCTTCATGAACGCGCCGGAAGCCAGAACGTGATTCATATGCATGGTGAGTTGTTAAAAAAGCAATGCATCCACAGTGGACTCGTATCAGAAGTGCGGACGGACTTGAGTGTTGAAGATGTGTGCGATTGTTGTACAGAAACCGGCACGCTGCGACCGCATATTGTGTGGTTTGGTGAATTCCCGTTTGAAATGGAACGCATTCAAGCAACCTTACAGGATTGTGATTTGTTCATTTCAATTGGGACGTCTGGTGCGGTCTATCCGGCGGCTGGGTTCGTACGCGTCGCCAACGAGTGTGGCGCTGAGACCGTGACGTTGAATTTGGAAGAAGCCGACAACGGAAGTGCGTTTAATCGTGGTGAATACGGTGCAGCAACCGAAACTGTTCCCAAGTTCGTCGAGGAGCTTTTGAAAAGCAATTGAACGCTTTTACTAGCCCCCAGCCGTGGCGCACTTGGATCGAACATCGTGGGTGACGTCGTCGCCTCGTCCACTCACTCGCTTCGTCGACTCGCTGCAAGAAAGAATTTTTACCGGCTGGCCTCTAGAAGCCCAAGATAGCTTTAGGGTTTTCCAAACCTAGCTTCTTCATCTTCTTGTAAAGCGTGGTGCGGTTGATGCCCAATTGATCCGCAGTCAGATTGCGATTCCAATTGTTCTCACGCAACACTTGCAAGATGATTTGTCGCTCGGGGCCTTCCAAAGCTTCTTTAAGAGTCTGTTTGGTACTAGCCGCTACAGTGCCCACAGGGACACCCTGAGTGATATGAGCAGGTAGATCCACAATCGTGATTCGCGGTCCCTTGCCTAACAAGACAGCTCGTTCAATGACGTTTTGCAATTCGCGAACATTGCCTGGCCAGTGATAGGATTGCAACGCGTTGATGGCTCCGTTATCAAAACCGTCAAAGTTCTTGCCAGTGTTTTCACAGACTTTCTCAAGGAAATGATCTGCCAGTCCGGGGATGTCAGAAGAACGCTGTGAAAGAGTCGGCAATTCTAAATTGATAACGTTGATTCGGTATAACAAGTCCTGACGGAAACGGCCCTCTTGAACCGCCAACTCCAGATCTTCGTTGGTTGCCAGGATGACACGAGTGTCAACGGAAAAGGTTTGAGATCCACCAACTTGTTCAAACTGCAATTCCTGTAGGACTCGCAGCAACTTGACCTGCATGGCAGGGGACGCCGTTCCGATCTCGTCAAGAAAAATTGTGCCGCCATCGGCCAGTTTGAATTTACCTTCCTTGTTGCCGATAGCTCCAGTAAAGGCTCCAGCGACGTGGCCAAACAACTCGCTTTCCAGCAAGTTTTCAGGCAGTGCGCCACAGGCGACTTCCACGAATGGGCCTTCGCGACGGCTACTACAACGATGAATCGCACGTGCGATCAACGATTTCCCAGTTCCACTTTCGCCAGTGATCAAGACGGTCGCACGAGTGTCGGCGACACTGTCTACGATCTCGAAAATCTTCTCCATTTGCGGAGCGTTTCCGATAATGTTTTCCAGACCAAATCGATGATCCAGTTGTTTCTTTAGTTGTTTATTCTCTTCGATAACTTGTTGTTGCGACATGGCTCGCTGGATCGCCATCAACAACTCTTCGTCGATCAAAGGCTTGGTCAACAAGTCGTGAGCACCGGCTCGTAAAGCTTCGATTCCAGTTTCCACCGTGCCGTAACCAGTCATTAGAATGACAGGCAAAGCAGGCTGGCTTTGACGACAGTAATCCAAAACTTGGAACCCGTCTCCGTCGATCAAGCGAAGATCAACGACGGCAACGTCCAATGGACAATTGTCGATTACTTTTTTGGCCGAGGTCAAACCGTCGGCCGGCATGACCGAGTAGCCTTGAGAACTTAACCAGTTCGTCATGGAGTCCAACAAATGACGATCGTCATCGACAAGCAACATTTGTGGCGATTTATTAGCGTTATTCGAGTTCATGGGACGACAAGATAAGTAGCTTGCGGGTGAGGCCGCTGGGCGAATGCCACAACGGTGCGTAAAAACAACGTGATGCCAATATCTAGGTCGCCTATCACTGCCGGTCAAAGCCCGAGTCCTCAAAATCAGGGAATTCGAAATGGCAACGCAACCAGACAACCTTTCGTGCTCACTACAATTAGCAAGACCCGTACAATCCGCACCTGTTGGCCTTCGCAAGTGTGTTTTAGTCGACCAAGCCTGATCGAGACGGATCTGACCGATTCGTCAGCAATCGCAGGAGGGGGCCTGTCTCTGCTGACCGTCAGGTTACAATCGATGTTTCGTTCATGCGTTATTTTCTGGCGTCGCCTCTAAAATCTACTTGCGGCGATCCACCTTTTTGCTGGGGTTCACCATTTGAGAGTCGCCGTTTTTGACCCCTATCCCGTCGTCCACCACGGATTGACTCGCACACTGCCTTCGCATGGCATGTCGGTCGTCAGCCTGAATTCGACCGGCCACGATGCGGTTAACAAGGTGCGTGACAGTCAAGCAGATGTAGTGGTCACGGAAATCCGCATGCCGGAAGTCGACGGATTTCTGCTGCTTGAATCACTTAATCAAAACCGGGACCAACCGCTGGTTCCAGTCGTCGTTTTTTGCGTTTTCGAGAACCCAACCTACGTCGCACGGTCGCTGGTATGGGGAGCCTTCGATTTTGTGCTTAAGCACGAACCACTGGACCGCCTGATCGCGGCACTGCGAATGGCCACCAATTCCATGCCTGCCGAACAAGCGGCTGAGTTCCAGCTGGGCAAAGCATTTGTCAACATTCGCGAACAACTATCCGCACGGAAAGTACGCGATGTCTCCAGCGATGAACTAACGGATCGCGAGCTACAAGTGTTGAAACATCTGAGTTTTGGACTGAGCAACCGCGAGATCGCTCGCTCGCTGAAAATCAGCGTCGAAACGGCCAAAGAACACGTCCAGAACATACTACGCAAACAGAACTCGGGCGATCGCACTGAAGCCGCAGTTCGCGCCGTAAGACGAGGTCTCGGTCGCGTCGACTTTTGAATCACTGTGGAAGAATCGTTACAGCTTCAACTGCTCGATGTATTTTTTGAAGTGACTTTCAAAAATCTCGAAGCTACCACCAAACGATTCGTTAAAGTCAGCAATGCGGTCGTTGGCCGTGTAGTTGGCCAACATGGGCCGGCGAGCGATGCGTTGCAGATAGCGATTGAATTCGCCTTTGCGAGACTCAGCCAGATAGAAGGCCAGCCCCCAGGACAACGAGTAGGCGGTGGCGATGTCTTCGTCAAACACTCGGTCAGAACTAACCAATTGGCGAATCTGCCCGTCAAAGTCGTCACGCGTGACCATTCGTTTCAACAGCTGAACGTAGATTGGGTTCAGTCGATCTTTCAGTTTCCGGTGCTCGGCCTCGTTGTTAACACCAGGTGCTTCGAACATCGACGCCAAGCCTTCGGCACACCACTTGGGAGTCGGCGCCCAACGTTGTTGAATGCCACGGTTGAAAGCGTATTGATGGAGTGCCTCGTGGATCAATGTTTCGTTCTTTTCCCAGTTGGCGTCACCTTGAGGACTAGACCCTCGAAACGTGACCACCCAATTCGATGTCGGCGAGTAATACCCGGCGTAGGAACCAGGGTTAGACAAACCGTCTTTCCTGGCCACCGAATTGAATTCAGAGCGCGAATTGAAGACGACCACCACCATCGGGAACTCGGGTTCCTTTAGATCGTACCCTCGGCGGCCAAAGTAGGACGAGAAGCGGTTGTGTAGCCTGTCGAATGGTTCTGCCCATTGTTTCCGCAGACCTTTGGGGTGCACGACGACATAGTGTCGCGTCCGTGTGACTTCATACTGATTGCCAAACAGCTTTCGATAGTGCTCCTGCAACTTCAACGGTGAATGAGGCGTAAAGTGATTGCCAACTTTCGTTACGTCGTCAATTTCACTGGTCTGGTACTGCAACATTCGCCCGTCGCGGCGTAACATGATAAGGTATTGACTGTTGTACTCGATGGGGCGTCCGAGTACTGTTTTTCCGTTGATTCGTACCTTGACCGTGCCTCCCTGCTGCAATTCGCTGAATCCGAATCCATCGTCATCCAATGGGATGGCTGCGCCTGTCAAAAGAAGGCACATTAGTAGCAGGATTCCTGTTCCTGGACGTTTGCAACAGATGCTAAATCGAGTGGACTTCATGGATCGCGACATCCAAAGTTGTTTTTGCGGCTTAAAGGGTCTACTCAACTCTAGGATAGGAGTAATCGTTGCGAGCCAAAATTTTGCAACCTGTCCTAAATTCGCCGGCCACTGGCTGTCTTCACCGATCGCGATTTACGCGGTCCTGATGCTGGCCATTTCCATCGCATTTAGCGGCACGCGATCGTTAGACGCTCAAACAAGGAACGCGAACTATTTCGCGAAACTGCAGCAACTCGACAGCCCAATGTTGCCAATTCGCAACAATGTTGAAGAACAGCTAACGATAGCCGGAGCGGATTTTTTGGGCTGGCTGGCGACTCAAGACCGTGCCGCCCTGGCATTGTCCTCCGAGGCGACCTATCGGTTGCACCGAATTACCAGCCGAATTTTTGATCAGCGTTTGGACAAATTTACTGAGTCTAGTTCGCTAAATATCAGCTCGGGCTTATCGGCTACCGAATTGTCAAAGGCCATCAATCGTCAAACCAACAACCAACTAAATTTGCGACCCAATGTGCGGATCACTAGCCAAGCGGCCAGCCAAAAATTCTGGCCCTGGATTCAACGGTTTGCCGACCGTCACCGATTGACGCTAAGTGAATCTGAAGGGCAACTGAATCTGTTACCCGCAGAAGCCTGGCCGTCGCCGTTGCAATCTGTGTCATCAGGTCCGTTGTTGGCCCAACTGAACCCTTCGACGATCAACGAAACCGGCTCGGTCGTGATGCAGATATTTTGGGAGCCACGTTTGTCGCCCATATCCATCAAGGTGCCATTGGCTGATTTGCAACTGTCTGGCGCCGACAATCAGCCCTGGGCCGAATTCAATCGAGATGCGATTTTGGCGATCCCTGCACGACCCAAACAAGTGCAAACCCAGTTCCGCCTGCCCGTTCGACGAACCTCAAAAGTCGAATTACAAAGCGTGAAGGTCGACATCCAACTGGCCGCCTTGGCACCAACCACTATGATGCAGATCGACAATGTACTGGCTGGTCGCGACGACCGATCACTTACTCATTCTGCCGGGATGCTAATCGCGTCGGTCGAGAACGTCGAAAGGAACGCGAAGCAAATTACCATTCGCTTGTTATTGGAATTCGACGCAAAGCGCATGGCCCTGCCATTGCAATCGCATGTTGGATGGAGCCAATTTTGTAACGCCAAACTACTCGAGGACGACACCAGCCAGGAATTCCTGCCAAGCCAAGTGCGGCAGATCGCCGTCACGCCCTATCAATTAAAACTGGAATATACATTTGATACTCAAAACAATCTAACGTCCGAATCGCAAGCCACTCCTTCGTTTCAATTTGCATTTCAATCACCCTGTGGAATCCTGGCCATCCAGGAGACCGTTACCTGGGATTTCTCTGAATGAAGACATTGCTCATGAATCATCGACGCATCCAACCACTCAGTTTCCTTCTAGTCGCAGCTGCCGTCTTGACGACCAATTATTGCTCGGCCCAAGAACCAGAAGATCCAGTACTAGCAACGATCGCCGACGAATCGATTCGCCTGTCACAAGTCGAATGGGAATTCCAAAAGAGCTTTGGCAACCGCGAAGTGGGTGAACAGCTACAACTGGAACTCAAGAAGAAAATTCTTGATCGATTAGTTGGCCAGCATTTGATTTTGCAATCATTCAACGACTCAGAAATCCTGGCCAATGAGGATGAAATTAAGTTGGAGGTCGCAAAACTGGAAGAACGTTTGACTCAAACGGAACAACAGCTGGACGACTTCCTGAAGCAACAATCGCAAACCCTAGAGACTTTGAAATTCAACTTTCGATGGCAAATCAGTTGGAAACGATATCTGGACAAGACGTTATCGGACGAGGTAATGGAGCGTTACTTCGAGCGGTACCACGAACGTTTCGATGGCTCGCAGGTTCGCGTGTCACACCTGCTTTTGAAAACGAGCGAGACCATGACCGTCGATCAAGTTGCCGCGGTACAAACCAAAGCTCAATCTATTTTTGAAGCAATTCAGTCCGGAACAGAATGGAAGGCCGCTGTCACCGAACACTCGCAAGCACCGTCCGCCAAAAACGGTGGTGCGATCGGATGGATTGGCTTCGATGGCCCGATGCCTCGCACATTCACCGACCAGGCGTTCGCAACAGAAGTCGATTCGGTCAGCGAACCGATCCGGACCAAATTTGGCTTCCACTTGATTCGCTGTGACGAGAAAAAACGTGGCACGATTCAATGGTATGACGCTAAAAAACAGATCCAACAGGAAGCTGCGGAAGAACTTTTCCGACGACTGGTCACTCGCCAAGAACCAAAATCCGATGTGCAACGTTTTAACGAACGGTTGGACAAGGCCAAACCAAAAGAGTAATCCTGGGCGAGACCGGTAAGACGTTGACCAGCAACGCCAGACTGGAAATTTCTGCCGCAGACTGACAATTCTCATCCCCCTTCAATTTCGAAGACGTTAAGATGTTCGTTCGCATCGACTGCATAGAAACAATTGGAAAACGGTATGCTCACTAAACAAGCTCGCGCATGTTCTACATTTTTGGTTGCCTTGTTCGTACTGGGTGTTGTTGTCACTGGGTGCAATTCGTCATCGTCGACTACTACATCTAGCCTGGACTTAGACGACTGGATGTCGGAAAACAACTGGTCTGCGGTGACGGAGGCCGAAGCCGAAGCGTTTGGCAAGAAGCTTGAGCAAACGTTGAGTTCCGGTGACACCTTTGACTTTTCCAACATGCTGAATTTGCAAGGCATATTACGTTACTCGGCCAATGACATCTTCAGCGGTAAAGAGATGGAGGGCTTTGTCCAAGGCGGCATGTCGGCCGAAACGGAACTACTGCGACAACTGTCCGGAAACAACTCGGTCAAGTTTCTAACCACCAGGCCATGGGAAAATGGGCATGGGATCATGATTCGTGTGCTCGAGGGATCAGGTGGTTGCAATTTCCATCATTGGTACTTGGCCAAGGATTCCAACAACAAAGTGATTTGTGTTGACCTGTACATCTACATGGCCGGGCAAACTTTGTCCGAAACGTTTCGAGGCCTATTGCTATCTTCGTTGCCGCATATCAAACCTTCGATGATGGATCGCCTGAGTGGAAAATCCAAAACATTTGCTGAGCAAGGCGAACTGTTAACCGAGTTTTTTCAACTTGTCAAAACAGGGCAGGGCGATCGCGTAGAAGCCTCATTTAAACAACTGCCTGCCGAACTTCAGAAGGAAAAATCCATCCAATTACAACGACTGGTGAGTCTGGCCAATGTCTCGGATGATTCCTACATGGAAGCCATGGAGGATTACTTGGCCGCATTTCCCAACGATCCTTCGTGCAAACTAATCAGCTTGGACATGCTGGTAATGAAAGAAGAATTTCCAAAGGCCAGTCAGTCCCTTGACGATTTGATCGAGATGATTGGCGAAGACGCTCACCTTTACGCATTGAAGGCCAACATTAACAAGCTCGACAAAAAACTGGACTTAGCGGTCACTGCAGCTCGCAAAGCAATCGCCATCGAACCAGACTACAAATTCACCTACTGGATATTGCTGGAAATTTTGATTGAACAACAAGACTTCGCCGCCTGTGCCGAAACCGTGCAAAAAATGAGCGAGCAATTCCAAGTCACTCCAGAACAAATCGTAGTTGACGAAGATTGGATGATTCCGTTCGTCGAATCGAAAGAGTACCAACAATTGCTGAATCGCTGATCCGAATTGAGGTGACGCAGTTCCAGGCTGACACCTCGTTGGACGGTACGAGCGATCCTGACACGCCGGTTGCGCACCTGAAAATGGAGGACTGCAATGTCCGCTAGCATTGGCCATTTAAGCGTTTGGGAAACTTTCCGAAACACAGCTTTGTGCCGGTCATTCCGTTATTGGTCTACACAATAACTGCAAGTTTTTTGGAGTCCACCGAACCTCTCACCGGCACCAGCCGTACAGTTTCTGCCAGGATGCACCATTCAACCCGGGAAACGGCTGACCAAGCCGTTTTACTCTTACGACCTGAAGCCAAATCTCAGGACACATGGGTTGTGCGGATAACGCGGTCAACAAAACGTTTTGTTTTTTTGACAGCGGGTAAATCGTGATCTAAGTTTCTAAGGCCCGTTCCAAACCTGCGTGATACCAGGTGTTAAGGTGCTTCCCCCGGAAGTGTCATGGGCCTTCCCCTGTCAGGGCAGAATCGATTTCCCAATCGGTACGCCTGTCGCATCTTACGGATTTGGAATTTATGCAACAGTTGACCCCAACTTCTTGTGGCACCGCTAAGCGTCCCCGCGTTTCGGTCTTACACGATGGATTGTTGGCGATTGCCACATTCTGTCTGCTAACCATTGCCAGTTTGACCTCAACCAATTCAGCATGGGCACAAGTCACCAACTCAGGCCAAACCAGCGCTGTATCTCATACCGTTGCTGAACTGGAGACCGTGATTCAGCAAGGTCGCACTCTGGAATTACAAGGACGTTGGAGCGAGGCGCTGAATCACTATCAGCAAGCTCTGAAAGCATTGCCCGACAATTACCAGATTAAAACTCGACGTTCGATTGCTCGTATCCACTACGACTTGAATCGCCGATATGCTGATTCGACCTATGTGGATTCGTTGGCAACCATCCCGTCCAATAATGCCTTGAATCTGTATGCTGAGATTTTGCTGAAGATTCAATCGTATTACGTAGTGCAGCCCGACTGGGACAACATCCTGCGGCACGGCTTGGCCTGTATGGAAATTGCCTTGTCCGATCCAAAATTTATCGATCACAACCTGCCTCAAGTTGACCGCAGCAAGATTCAACCAGCGATCGACGAAATGAACTCGGTCCTAACCAAGTACAGCATTCAATCGCGTCAGGACGCCTACCTGATCGCCAGCAACGTCTGTCGTAAGATGCAAAATCGCTTGGGACTGCCAGTGCAGACGACCGTTTACGAATTCACCTGCGGTGCCATCATCGCTCTGGACCCCTACTCGGCGTTTATGACCAGCAACCAGTATGGCGAGACCATGTCTCAAATCGAAGGCAACTTCGTTGGCCTAGGTGTTGAATTAAATACTCGGGCAGACCATTTGGACATCGTCAATGTGATTGCCAACGGGCCTGCCGGGCGAGCCGGAATCATTGGCGGCGACAAAATCATTCGCGTCGACGGCAAGACCGTCGAAGAATTGGGCGCGGAAGCTGCTGCCGACGCTTTGCGTGGCAAGGCTGGTAGCAGTGTGGAATTAACCGTTGTCGACCTCAAGGGTCAAACACGTCACCTGCGATTGCAACGGCAACGGGTAGAAATCCCCAGTGTCGAGAACGTTAGCATCGTGGACAAAGAGTCCGGAGTGGCCTATGTGAAGTTATCCAACTTTCAAAAAACGACCACTCGTGATTTCGACGCTGCCCTGTGGCAGCTGCACCGTCAAGGCATGAGAAGCCTGATTGTGGATGTGCGAGGCAATCCTGGTGGACTGTTGAACTCGTCAGTCGAAATATCCGATCGATTTATTAAAAATGGCGTCATTGTTTCGACGCGAGGCCGCAACCCGCTTGAGGACTATGTTCACCGAGCCAAAGCTGACAACACCTGGGGTGTTCCATTGGTCGTTTTGATTGATAGCGATTCTGCTAGTGCCAGCGAAATCTTCGCTGCCGCTATCAATGATCATCGACGTGGCGTTATCGTGGGACAGCAGAGTTACGGTAAAGGTAGCGTCCAAGGGATTTTCCAACTGAATGTGGGTGGTGGCGGCGTCCGTTTAACAACCGCCAAGTTCTACTCGCCTGATGGATCACCAATCAGCCAGGTCGGCGTGACCCCTGAAGTGCCCGTCCAACTGGTGGCTCGTGAAAACCCAGAAGCCGAAACGAACTCTGACAGCGAAGATGATACTTTGCGAATCGCAATCAACATTGCCAAAGCCAATCTGCAAGGGCAGCGACCTGTGGCCAATACCAAATAGAGGGGCCCTCTCTAACAACAACCAATCGAAAAGGCAGCCATTCTTGGCTGCCTTTTTGTTTAGTGTTGTCGCTAATCACTGGGCGATGCCACCGAAACATCGCTAGCAATTCACTTCGGAGGGATTGCGCCTAAAAGGCGGTTCTACAAACACCTCAATGAAAAGCTTCGCGACTGGCTTTCCATTTTGGTGAACCGCAACAACAGACAACCGCAAAATGAAAGGGACGCCTGATACCGTTTGTCAAATGAAAGGCGTGCTATCGTTTGCTTGGCAGCACATGTGGCAAACTTTGCTAATTAAGTGATAAGTACCTGTTTTTCTAATGAGTTTGACGAATCCGTGTCGATGACTTGTAACACCTGTACCTTTTAGACAGGCATTTCAGGCATTTTTGCGCTCGCTTTATGGCGTGGCATATGCCCCGAATTGGCAGTCATCGACCAGGAGTTATCGATGAAAACTTGTTTTCGTATCGTTTACCTTAGCCTCGCATTGCTACTAGTGCTGGGTCCAAAAACATCATTCGCGCAGGCGGTTGGCAATGGTTTTTTTGACCCAAGTAACGTTAGCTTCCAACCCGGGTTTGCGGATATCGACTTGGGCTGGCCCGGTCGTTTCTGGGTTGAGGCGAGTTTTGCTGACGAACGACTTGGACTAGAAGGCAGCTACATCACCCTGGGTGCCAAGCAGCACTTGTTCCAGGACTTCATGGATGGTCGTTGGCTTTTGGAGGCTCGTGGTCACTACGACCCGGAATTCGAAGGCTTCTTTGCCAACGTTGGTCTAGAGCGAGTCTTCACTCTGTTCGGTCCTGGTGCCGAGGTGACGACTGGGTTCTGGTTCGACTTCGATGATTCGCAACAGCGCGACTTCTCGCATTCGCTGACTTCAATCAGCGTCAACGCTTCGATCGAAACTCATCGTTGGGCACTGACTGGTAACGGTTACTTTCCGATCGGCGACACCGATTTTCAGTTGGGCGATCCTTTGAACGGTGTTGCCTTTGTCAATAACGCGCTTGTAACCCAAGCGGCCATCGACTCGTCACTTCGCGGATTTGACGCCTTGTTTGAATTCAAGCCTCAGTTTTTACAATCCGTAGGCGGTTCGATCGGTATCGGTGGTTATGGGTACGGGTCGGACATTGTTGACTTCTTCGGGGGCGTGCGAGCGAGAACAGCAGTTCAACTAAATAACGGCATGCAAATTACTGCCGAAATCAATCATGACAATACATTCGATGTTACGGGTGTCCTTTCGGTAGGTTGGTTCTTTGGATCCGGTGCTCGTGGAACCGAATACGGCTTTATCGGAAATGACTTGGACCCAACTCTGCGAACCGATCACATCGTTCGATTCGCTCAAGACTTAGAACTGGCGATCGATCCTGACACGGGTGCTCCGTACAACGTGTTCCATGTCAACAACCAAGCCCTTGCGGGCGGCGATGGAACATTTGAAAATCCATTTAACAATTTGGCTGACGCAGCAGCAGCGTCTGGCCAAGACGCCATCATCTTCGTCGAAGATGGTGACGGAACGACTTTCAACCAAAATATGGGTATCGCGTTGCAACAAGGTCAACAGCTGCTAGGGGCTGGCGTTCAACACTTGATTCCTTTGGCTAATGGCACAAACTTCATCCTACCCAACAATGTTGATGGCAACTTGCCAACGATCACTAACATCGCTGGAGACGCCGTCACACTGTCAAGTCGTAACACGGTTCGCGGTTTCATCATCGACGGAACGGAAGGCGGCTTGGTTAACGGTATCTCTGGCGGAGCTGCCACGAACAACTTTGACGGCATCATTGAAGATGTCACCATTACCGGTAACCCGATTCTCAATGGTATCTTCCTGGACAACATTTCGGGAGATTGGCAATTCGCTCGCAATAACATTCAAACAGCATTCCTAGACGGCATCTTCATCGACAATGCTAACGATCCGACCAGTGTGTTCAATTTCGATTCGAACATCGTTTCCAACAACGGACGTGACGGCATTCACATCGAAGACTTTGACGCAGAAACGCTGAACTTCATGAATAACACGACAAATGGAAATGGCCGAGACGGTATCCGTTTGGAACGATTCGTCGATTCTGCCGGAGACGGATTGCCACTGGAATTCATCAACCCAACGGCCAGTGGAAACGTTGGCAATGGTATCAGCCTGTTCGATATCGCTGGAGACATCCGCTTTATCAACCCGCAAATCCTAAACAACCTGAACTCGGGTATCAGTCTTGTTAACGTGACCAGTCCTGGCGTCGATGACATGGTGTTCATTGGTACCGCGATGGGTGGCACCAGCCTGTTTGATGGAAACGGTGCAGGCACGGGTGCTGGCATCTTTAATGAACTGGGAGTCTCAGAAGTTCAGAATCTGTTCATCACCAACACAACCATTCAAAATGGTGGATCGGGGATTATATCCAACGCGACAGCCCCTGGTGCCTTCTTGACGACCAGCGTGATCGACAACATTCTGATCACCAACAATGCTGCTGATGGTATTTCATTGGGTGCTTTCAACGGTGCCCTGCATAACGCCACCGTATTGAATAACGGAGCACCATTGCCAATCACTGGCAACGGTGGAGACGGTATCTCGCTGAATTCCGCCGGGACAGGTCCTATCTCACTACTTGAAGCCGTGATCGACAATGTTGCGATCACCGGTGTCGGATTCAACGGATTCGATAGTGAGATTATCGAAAATGGATCAGTCATCGCTCAAGTAACCAACAGTACCGTCACTGGTGCCATCGATGGTATCAATATCTTCGCAGACAACGATTCATCGGCGGCTATCAATCGGTTCACGTTTGACAATGTGACCATCACAGCAGTCGGTGACGACGGTGTTGATCTGGATATCATGGACCAAACCTTTATTGACTTTACGCTTACCAACAGCACACTCACGAACCCGATGATTGGCAACAATGGTATCGAAATCACAGCCGATGGCGATGCAGCCGCAGTCACAGATACTCGGGCACGAGTGACCTTGATCGGTAACACGATCACTGGCTTCGATACCGGACAAGGTATTTCCTTGGTGGGAACTGGCGATGCTAACATCCTGTTCAACTTGGATGGTAACACGATCACCGGTAACGGTATCAACCAAATAACGGGTGCCCCGACCCTGCCATTCGGCGACGGTGTTGACATTCTGGCAACAGGCACGTCCGAAATCTTTGCCCGAATCACCAACAATACGATCACGGGCAACGCGGAACAAGGTATCGACTTGACTACGCTGGGAGCCGGTTCCATCACAACGATTGTCGAAGGCAACGACATTTCGAACAACGACACTCAGGATGACGGTGCCACTCTACCGATCGAATCGGGCAATGTTGACATGACCGCTTTCAACGCGGTGGCTGGCAACATCTGTGTAGGCTTGTCCAACAACTTGTTCAACCTACCTGTTGTCTTTGCCAACGCGTCGGGGCCAGCTAACTTTGTGGTCGAAGTCGACGGCTTGTCCAACGGCTTCGTGACACCGGTCTTGGCACCTGCCGCAGCCGCCTTCACGGTCGGAACATTCAGTACCGTTTGTGAACCAGCGATCGTGGCCGAAGAAGCAGCCTTCGGACTGAATGGATTTTAGAATTAGCGGCGACTTTCATGAAACCGCAAGGCCCGGCATTCCCGCCGGGCCTTTTTTTGTCGCTATGCTTTAGCAGCCAAGTTGTTGTCGACTTCTAATCAAACCTGTTACTCGCCATCGCCGGAAGCCGTGTTGACGTGGTTGTCCGGTCTTCGGTTCTACCGAATTCCAAGGTGATTTTAACCGTTACGCTAAGCCCTGCTGTTGGCTAGTGTTGGCGAAAAATGCAAATTCTGCCTGTTGAGTGTCCAATTTGCGACTGCTTTAGGTTCTAGATAATAGCCGGTTGTAACCAGCAACTGTCGCCTGCGACGAGTTAGGACTTCTTGTTTACACAGAATTCCAACAGACAGCGGCAGGAGCAATGAATTGGTGAATATGCCAGATGAATAATCGGTGAAGCCGTCAGTGCGTTACCTGCCTAACCACCTACTCGAAACAACGAGGTACCATTGAAATGTTAAGAGCATGCCCATTTTGTAACCAGCCTGGGAATCACAAAATCTGTGACTCGTGTAATCGAGACGTTTCGATTACGAGGCGTTTTTGTGGGACTTGCAGTAAAATGTCACCGATGGCCGAGGCGAATTGTTGTCACTGCCAGACTCGATTCCGAAGTGAGCTGCGATGGAAGATTCCACTCATCGTGGTCATGTTCGTTGCGGCAACGATTCTTGGTGCGTTTTTGTCCATTGTCATGAACTAGCTTTGGTGTGGCCTGACCATCAATCCTGTTACTCGCCATCGCCGATAGCACCAGGCAAGAAGTTGGCCAGGTCTTTAAGCGGGATCTGTGATAGGTAGCTGCGTCGAGAACGCTTCAAAAAGAACTTCCATTGGTCAGTAGCCGTGTCGACGTGATAACATTCCCACCTGTCGGCCCCCGCCTTATTCAATTCTGTTTCGACCGCCGCCACGTCAGAAGCACTCACGGCTAAAATCTTGTATTGCCAATCGCCTTGAGCCGACCAATCGTCTGCTACCCAATCTTTGACCGAGCCGGCCGAGGTAGTTCCCGTTTCTTTGGCTGAACGATACAGACGGTTCAACCAGTCCCCAGTCGATTCCACCGCTTGGTTGCCGCCAGACACAGCGTTGTTCCAACTGTCCGATGTCCACTGTCCAATATTTTCGATAGTCGAAGATTCGTCATTGGAAGTGTTTTCCTGGTCGCTAACAGGTGCCGAATTTTCCCCGTCGGACCCCTGGTTTTTGGCTTGTTCTTTATTAATTTCACAGCCAACCAACAGGCAAATACTCAAAACCAGCGTCCAACCTATTCGCGTTCGATTTCGCATGTCTTCCCTCTTAATATTAATGGCCTGTCATCCATGAAACCCTGTTCCGACCAAAATTCGGCCGTCACTGGCGTTGCTTGAAGTGGTTCCGTCACATTATCCTTGACATATGAGTCGGTAAAATCAAGGCGGCTACCGACCGCAACGCGCTGGTGAACGGCCAATCGTTCGCCGCCATTCAAAGACCCCGATTCCCTTCCAAGGTGACATGAGCGATTTCGACGAACAACTCAAACAAGCCATTCTGCGTGGCAAAAAAACCCAAGAAGCGCGGGACCGCGAAGCCGAGAAAGACAAGCTGGACGCCGAGGCTTTGCGTCGTCGCCATACCGAATTCCGTTTGGCGATCTCCGAACGGATTGAGCAAACTTTGCAATCCCTCACCAACCAGATGTTAGGGTTCGATTACGAAAACATCTATGGAGAACGTGGCTGGGGCGGCGCTGTCTCTCGTGACGAATTGCGAATCGCTCAGGGAGTTCGCAACAATGTTTACAGTCGGTTGGAAATCACCGTCAAACCACTCAGTGAATTGAACATTGTCAACCTGACGGCCAAAGGCACCATCAAGAACAAGGAAATGTTCGCCCGGAAACATCATCGCGAAATCGCCGAAGCCAAAATGGACGAGTACCTGGAACTCGTTGATCGATGGGTCTTGGAATTCGCACAGTTGTATTCAGCCGACAAAGGTTGATCTGACCCCAAACTGTCAGCTCGTGAAAACGAAGGCTCATGAATAACGACCAACCCGAGACATCCGTCCCAACAACACCTGTTCCACCCGATCACCCATCGAACCGATCGAGCAAGTGGTTCCGCAACACCACGATCGTCGTTCTAAGTAGCATTCTGATAGGGTGCTTGCTGGTGTTCGTCGTACAACCATTGCTGCAAGAACAAGCCGCTGATGTTGACGGCCCAAACCTAAGCACGAACACGGATGACGGTTCCAATCGTGGAAGCCTCACTGACGAATTGTTCCAGACTCCCGTTTCGGAACCAGAACATCCGTTAGACCTGGCACTGGGTGTCGCTGGCAAAGGATTGGATCGCATCCGCAGCCAAGTGCAAGACTACACCGCGTTGATGGTCAAGCAGGAACGCATCGATGGCAAGCTGCTTCCCGAAGAATTTATGCGAGTCAAAGTTCGACACGGCAACACGGAAAAAGGTATCGACAAGGCCTTCTACGTTCGACACGTCAAACCCAAAGAACTGGCCGGACAAGAAGCGATTTGGTGCGCAAACCAAAATGATGGAAAATTAATTGCGCACGGCGCAGGTCTGCAAAAGTTCTTTCAAGTGAACTTGGAACCTACCAGTTGGATCGCCATGCGAAACAACCGCTATCCCATCACCGAACTGGGAATCGAAAACCTGATTGTGAGGATGTTAGAAAAGGGCAAACGAGATCGTGGGCTAGGTGATTGCCAAGTCGAATACAGTCGCGATATCGAATTCGATGGCAATCCCTGTACCCTGATCACAATGACCCACCCTGAAAAACTGGACAAGTTCGAATTCTACATCGTGAAGATTTATATCGATGACAAGCTGCAGCTGCCTGTCGGTTACGAGGGCTACGTTTGGCCTGACAAACCGGGTGGCCCCCCCGTTTTGCTGGAGCGATACTTTTATCGAGAATTAAAAATCAATGTGGGATTGCAACCAATTGACTTTGATCCAGCTAACCCGGACTACGACTATCCGTAGTCTTTTCACTATATTGCCATCGTTGGGTATGCCGCCTCACGATAGCAGCAAGCTGAATTCCCCGTCTTTTCAGTGATATCCGACCTGTGATGCGTCGCAAATCGCGGTTTTCTCCGACAGCACCGTGCAAACAGTTGCCACCCTACGAAGCGGTGTTTATCTTTAACTGTTGATGAGTCCTATAACGGGCCAATACTCTTTTGGCTCGAATCCTCGAATACCGTTCGCCTCACTACTACGGGAGTAGCATGATGAATCGCATAGTCGCCGCCGCGCTGTTTGTGATTGGACTATTAGGGTCCAATGCAGCCGACGCTCAGTCCCAATCTCAAGCATTGCAAAGCTTGTATGGCCAAGGCGTGCACGCCTTCCATGCCGGGCAATTGGACAATGCAATGTCGTCGTTCTCTGAAGCAATTCGATTGGGAACGCGTGACCCGCGAGTCTATTACTTCCGCGGCCTGGCTCAATCACGCCAAGGCAACCAAACGGGTGCTACGGCCGATTTTAGTATCGGTGCCCAATTGGAAATGTCTTCCACCGGACGAAGCTTCTCAGTGGGCCGATCCCTGGAAAGAATCCAAGGGCAGGCTCGTATGGATATCGAACGAGCCAGAACCAACGCCCGAATAGCAACTCAACGAAACAACAGCAACTCACTGACCCCAGGCAACGTTGTCGACAATAGCCTGCCCGTCATCCCAGATCCAGTTTCTATTTCCGGGCAAGTCGCACCTGTGCAAACAAACTTCCCCGACGTTCGCGGTGTTCAAAACCCAGGCACACCGTTCGCCGACTCGATGCCCAGCGAAACCGCAACCAATCCCAACGCGTCAACTCTGGAAGACCCATTCGCTAGTCAAGGTTCCGGGAACCGTAGCGTTGGTCAAGAAGGCTCGGCCAGCAGGGACGAAGGTTCGGCAGCCAAAGAAGAGCCCTTCAGTAACGAAGGCTCGGCACCTAGAGAAGAGCCATTCAGTAACGAAGGCTCGGCACCTAGAGAAGAGCCATTCGGTAACGAAGGTTCGGCACCTAAAGAAGAGCCATTCGGTGACGCACCTAACGAAGACCCATTCGGTAACGAAGGTTCGGCCAGCAAGGACGAAGGTTCGGCAGCTAAAGAAGAAGACCC
>CAZJBW010000088.1:0-21131 GCA_964543985.1 uncultured Pirellulaceae bacterium
AAACGGGTCGGAACCGATGGCATTTCTGTCAAACTCAGAGCAACTCGGTATAGTGTAGGCAAGGCGTTATCCACAGAACTAACCTGCCGAACGAAGGATTACCAATGACCGGTGTGCCACAACTGCAAATTGAAACCGTTCCTGAAGAGGACATTTCGCGACGTAGCTTTTTGCAAATGGGCGGCGCCTGCTTGGCAGGCGGACTATTGCTGCCGTCGATGATCAACGGTCCTTTGGCTGCGCAAATTTTGCAGCCAGAAAAGATCGATCGAATGTGGGGTGTGGCGATGGCTTACGGCGAAGGCCGATTGGATCTCATCGATCTGGATGACTCGTCACTTTTGCACTCTTTCGAAGGCATCCGAGCGACGCACGCCATCACACCCATTGAATCTCTGAACCGTTTCGTCATTCATGGTCACCGAGCGGACTCGAAAGAGGGCGCGGTGGTGGTTTTCGAGGTCGATCCGGTACATAAGACATGGGAAGTTGTACTTAACGAAGAATTGCCAGGCGGACCAGCGTTGCACTGGCAACCTAATCCTCAATTCACTGAGATCATGTTCAACACGGTAGGCGACGGTGGGTTGCACGTGCTGGATACCAAAGAGCTGACGATCAAGCGATTCGAAGGAGGCGGCCAGCATTCGAACATGGCTTTCTTTAACGACTATCTGGTGGCGACCGACAAAATGTCCGGCGAAACCTACCTAAGCGTGGTCGAACGCAAGACGGGCGATCTGATATCTCGCACCCCAGTTGGTCATTGGGGGCACGGCGTGACAGTCAACAACGAACGTGGCGAAGCATTCGTCTGGTCAACCGAAGGCGTACACGTTGTCAGTTTGGCCGAAAGCACAATGGGCGACCGTTTGAAAGTATTAGAAACTAAAAATTCTGGCGAGCGAAGTTGGTTCTGTTGGACACCTCAAGGCGGTCGATACAGTCACGATGTTTCTTGGAACCCTGGCGACGAGTATCGACCCTACCTGTTGGTCATCGACACGGAAAAAGGTGAATTCGACACTATCAAAACGGGAGACCCAAATCTGCAGCCAAGCTACTTGCAACTTTCACCGGACGGCAAGTGGGGCCTAGCCAGTTTACGAGGCCTGGAGGAGATCGCGATCTTCGACACG
Source organism: uncultured Pirellulaceae bacterium (assembly GCA_964543985.1). Classification (GTDB taxonomy): domain Bacteria; phylum Planctomycetota; class Planctomycetia; order Pirellulales; family Pirellulaceae; genus CAJQPP01. The sequence goes on from CAZJBW010000088.1 coordinate 1,140, forward strand.
GTCGCTAATCAATTTAAAGGCGTTGTTAAAGCAGGGCCAGCGCGAGCCAGCTTCTTTGAACGAGACATGACGTTCTGCCGACAACGCGATTGTGCATTAGTCACCAACACCGGCGACAACACAATCAGTTTGTTGGATTTGAATCGCAAAGAGGAGATTCGTCGTATTTCGCTACCTCGACGTCCGCTTTGGTTGAAAGCCATTTCACCAGCTTAGCTTGCGGTTTACGGGGCGGTTGGTGCACTTCGCCTTTGCCGATAGACTTGCCAAGTTGGAGTACCAGCAAGAGATATTGGTGCGCAGCTAATATTCGAGCCCTGGTTTTTCCACGAACAAAGTCAATCGTTCGATCAAAACCAACCATGAACTCAAACACCAAAGATGCCAGCGAATTTGCTGAGTCCGGTTTTTCTATCCTAGTCGTGTTGGCAAAATTTGCTTGCGGTTCAGGGCTGATCATCACTTTGGCCACCGCCTTGCGACCAATCGCAACTTACTGGTGGGTCGCAGACTTATTTTGCCAATTTGCGGTCCAGTACGTCGTGTTGTTGATTCCGATCATTGCCTTGGTTGCCGCCGTACGAATGTGGAAATACTTGGCATTGTTTGTTGTCGTTTTGAGCATCAATGCCTTCTTAATTTGGCCTTACGTTGCGGGCTCTCACTCATTTCGAATAAGCGATCAGGTACGTGTACTGACTCAAAATGTGTTGACCAGCAACCGACAATTTCAGTTGATGGTTGACCTGATTGAACATGAAGACCCAGACGTGGTTATCTTGCTTGAAATTGATCAGGGTTGGATGGACGAGCTAAAGTCGATTCACACGACCTACCCTCATCGAAAACACATGGTGCACTCTGGGAACTTCGGAATCGCAATTTTTTCGAAAGAGCCCTGGAATGAATGTCGGATCGAATTAGGAAGTAGCAGTCGAATACCTTCGATCGTTGCAGACTACGATCGCTTTCAATTAATTGGCGTTCACCCGGTTCCACCCGTCAGTGCAGCAGCAGCCGCCAGTCGCAACCAGCAGCTAATGGAGGTTGCAAAACTTCGGGATGCCAACAAATTGAGTATCTTGGCGGGTGACTTCAATCTAACCCCTTGGTCGCCATGGTTTCAAAAAATTCTGGACACGGGATACTCAGACCCGGGAAGATGGCACGGCTTGGAACCTACTTGGTATTGCTTTCCAACTTGGTTGGGTGGCGTAAAAATTGATCATGCCTTGATCAGTGATTTAAATCGAGTCATCGAAATTCGTATTGGCCCGGACGTTCAATCCGATCATCGGGCCACCATTTTGGACTTCAATCGTTAACTGAACTTTGCGCGGAACCGAAATGAATACGGCTAGATCCAAAGGTCAACGTCAAGCTGCGATTGCAGTGATCGTCAACGAACAAGGACTGTTGGTCATCGAGAGATCCAAGACAGTTCGGGCGCCAGGGAAATTCTGCTTTCCAGGCGGCGAAGTCGAACAAGGCGAACATATTGCCGAAGCGGTGGTCCGAGAAATTAAAGAAGAACTAGGCTTGGATATTCAGGCTGTTCGCAAGATATGGGAAAGTGTCGCTCCGTCTGGTTGCATCCTGAACTGGATTCACGCCAAGTTGTTGCAACCAAATCAAATGCCACGCCCCAGTAAATCAGAAGTGGCCTCGTGGCAATGGATGACCACCGATCAATTGCGTGGTCACCCGGAGGTACTGTCGTCGAATCTAGAATTTCTGGACGCCTGGCAGGCAGGTCAATTTAGCTTGCCTTGCTCGTCTTCGTAGTGCACGACGAGCCCTCGGCCAAGAAACACGAGATTAACCAGCCATCAATTTCCGCGTTCCGCCCAGCGGAAGTCGTGTCGACGAGCGAAAACTTCTTGTTCAATAAACTTACCGATTTCCAACGCCAGGGGTCTATCGTTGTTGCCTCTAGACTTAACCACGCGCTGCTGTTGCTCTTCTTCGAAACGGATATTGGAAATGTGTTTGTTCGTGTCTTCCAGTTTTTTGCGACCACGCATCATTCCGTCAAAGATGGTTTTGGCATCTTTGGTAGAAGACCGTTCAGCGGCAATCATTACCGGAAACGGAGCACCAACAAACAGATTATGGCGATAGGCATTGTTGCCGTTAATCCCTTTGAAGCTACGGTGAGGATTCAACAGGATTAACGACTTAACATCTTGGCCTTGTTTTCTTGAGCCAAACGACTCGAAGCTCCAGTCACGAATCGTCCACACTGCTGCCAAGATGGTCACTTGTTCTTCAGCGACAACCGACAGCATATCGATATTCAATTCGCCTTCATTGTTTTTGCCAATCAAGAAATTCTTGCAAGCTTCAATGTCTTCGATGACCGTGCCAACCTGGTCCGCTCGCCAACGATCGGTTTCGATTTCGTCACCAGTGACGGTTTTATTGCTTTTGCCATGACCTCGCAAATCTGGAACGATGACCGCATAGCCATGCTTCTCTTGCAATTTGGCAGCCATCTCAATCAAGGATATGTGACTATCCTCCCAACCGTGTAAAAGGATCACCGGAATGGTTTCCTTTTCATTGGTTCCGGGAAAATAGATTGCATTCAACGCAACCCCGTCACTCGTTTCCAACGTCAACGTCTCTTGAGCTGGTAGCTGCTCTTCATCTTGTGCAAAACAGTTTGCTGTCAAGCAAAACACGCCAAGAACGCCGGCCACAAAAGCAAGTGTCCCGGTAGAGTAAAAAGTTTTTTTAACCATGTTCATTCGATTTCTCTTCGATTCAAATTGGCTGTGCCCACATAGGCATAGTAGGAATAGGAACCAAAGCAGTCAATTTTGGTTTCGTTTCGCTCAGCTACCAGAAGTCTGCTGACGGCTGAAAACAGGACCGAATAGGTCCACAAACTACATTACCAGCCCTAAAAGGCAGTTTAATCACACCAAACTTGCAATAATGCACGTTTTCGCGGAAAATAAAGAGTCGCCAGTCTAAGGTTCATTCGTTAACCAATAGACCGCAGACTCACTTTTCAAGACTCGGACAGCAGGCATCACGGCGTGAACTTGATTCGAAATTTCCGCAATTTGTGGAAGATCAAAACCGGCAAAGATGATTCTCCACTCGATGGGGAAACACCGTTTTGGATTTTCAGCCTGATCTTTCACATTATCTTACTTTTCGCCCTATCTGGATTCTTCGTCGAGTACCGCAAAAACCGCCCGGTATCGGTTGAAGTTTCCGATGCTGCCGCAGACATCGAAGAGATTCCCGAGTTCGAATTGGACCTGGACGTTGATGACGAGGTCGAAGAGCTAGGCGCGGCCGAAGATGAAGAGTTTCAAGCCATGATGGATTTGGCTCCGCTATCCGACGCGTTCGACGAACCGGACTCGGCGCTGGAAGAAAGCATCCGCGACATTGGCGAATTTGAACTCGAACAATTCATGCCGGAATTCGACGCCGAAGTCGACGTCACGACCGTAGCCGTTAACGGCGTAGCAGGGTTCGCTACCAACAACACGGACGGGGCCATCGACCGGATCACTCACGAAATCATTCTGTCACTGGAAGAAAACAAGACACTTGTCGTTTGGATGTTCGACCAGTCAGCCAGTTTGCTTAAGCAGCGATCAGAAATTGTACGTCGGTTTGAAAACGTTTACGACGAGCTAGATGAGATTCATGCGACCGGTGACGAAGCGTTCGAAAAACACGACGACATCCCGTTGTTAACTCAGGTCGTTGCGTTTGGACAACGCAGCAATGAGATGTTGAGAAAACCCACCGACAACATTGACGAAATTAAAAAAGCGATCTCAAACATCACCGTCGACGAGACGGGTGTCGAGAACGTTTTCGGGTCCGTGGCAAGTGTCGCCCGCAAGTACAAGTCACTTTGCAAAGTCGATCGCAAGACTGGCCAGCGAAAACGCAATGTTTTAATTGTGATCATTTCCGACGAGTCTGGTGACGACATTCAAAACCTGGACCCAGCCATCGACCTTTGCCGTCGCAACCTAATCCGAGTTTACACGATCGGCGTACCCGCGCCCTTTGGTCGTGAACACACCTATGTCAAATGGGTCGACCCTGATCCCAAGTTTGACCAATCACCTCAGTGGGCACCCGTTCGACAGGGCCCTGAATCGGTTCAGCCAGAACGAATTAAGTTGCACTTCACTGAAAACGAAGAAGAGGAAGAGCTGTTTGATTCCGGTTTCGGGCCGTTCGGCCTGACTCGCTTGTGCTACCAAACCGGTGGCGTCTACTTCACGGTACACCCCAATCGTCAAGAAGCTGGCGGCGAAGTGCCTCGCTGGGAAACCTCAACCTACTCAGCACACTTGACTCACTTTTTTGATCCAGACGTCATGCGTAGGTATCGCCCGGATTACGTCAGCCCTAAGCAATATCAACGCCAACTCGGGGAAAACCAATCGCGGTTGGCTTTGGTCGGTGCAGCACGAGCGTCCCGGGTAACGCCATTGCAGCCGCCTCGACTAAGATTTCCGCGCCTTGACGAAGCGGCCTTTGTGCAGCAAGTATCATTGGCTCAACGTTCGTCCGCTTTCATTGAACCAGAAATCGAGAAGCTTTACCAAATACTGAAAACGGGCGAGAAGGATCGCGAACGCGAATTTTCGTTGCGGTGGAAGGCTGGCTACGACTTGGCGATGGGCCGAACATTGGCTGTCAAGATCCGCGCCGCAACGTACAACTCGATGTTAGCTCAAGTTAAAACCTCACTTCGCTTTGAACAGGAAAAGAACAACACTTGGGTATTGCGTCCCGCCAACAAAATCTCGACGGGCAGTAAGGACGAGAAGCTGGCCGAGAAAGCTCGCATGTACCTGCAACGGGTCGTCGACGAGCACCCGGGCACACCTTGGGCATTTTTGGCTGACCGTGAATTGAAACGGCCTATCGGTTGGGAATGGCGTGAGACCTTTACTCAGCCTCCCCAACCAAGACAGCAACGCCCAAGAAACAACAACAACAATAATAATCGCCCCAGACCAATGCGCCAGCCAACTCAACCGCCGCCCAAGCGACCGCCACCCAAACTGTAGTCGCGCGCGAAGTGTAGCCGTCAAAGAATGCGGCCAACGATTCTGTGAAATACAAAAACAAGCAACACTACTTGCAGGCGACTGAGGCATCGTGGCAGCAGCTACGACAAACATTCGAAGCGTTGTCTCAGAAACAGATGACGCTTCGCCAAGCCGAGGGCATGGGACTGATCCGCTGGAGTCCCAAGGACGTACTGGCCCATATCTATGCCTGGCATCGATTGTTCTTGGGCTGGTACAAAACGGGAATGCACGGCCAGCCTGATCTACCAGCCAAAGATTACAATTGGCGACAAACCCCTGCACTGAACCAGTCTCTGTATAGGCAGCTAAAATCACTGCCCACCAGCAGCGTTGTGCTGCGTCTCAAACGATCACACGGTCGTGTGCACCGTTTGGCCCAACAGTTAAGCGAACCCCAACTATTCAAGCCGGGCCACTTTGCCTGGACCAAAAAATTGGGTTTGATCAGCTACCTGGCAGGAAACACTGACGGCCACTATCGCTGGGGGCAGAAGAAAATTGAGTCAATTCTAAAAAGCTGATCAAGTTAAAAGCTGACCAAGTTTAATAATCAAAGTCAAACGAAGTGGCATCGTCTGCAACGACCAGCGTCTTATCGTAAGCGTAAAAGTTTCGCGAAATATCGCCCGTTAGTTTTACTAGATAAGCTGATTCAAATTGCTGTTCGGATGTCGAAATAGCCGGGCGAGCATGAGATCTTGGAAAGACATACTCGGCAGGGCCTTGGGAAAAGACAACATTACCGTTGTCAGATATGTCGTACACGTTCGTCGAGATCAACGAACGCCCCTTATAAAGAGTCGCACCTTCATGGATCGAATAGCTACCCACCTCGATCACCATCACCTTGTCAGCATCGACACCTTGGCCAAGCTCATAAAAGTCAATCTGATCCCAACCATTCGTGTCTTGCCAATTGTTGACGACATTTTGTGGCACAATACTGATATCTTTGACGTTCTGTCCTAACTGAACGGTCAGCAGTCTTGATATTGAGGCCGTCAAAGAATCGGGCCCATAGGACGAGGCATCCGAGACAACAACGATCGCGACCTTTGAATTAGACAGGCCTTCGTATTTGGCCGGGATGTCCGACCCTTTGATCAGGTACACCACGTTAGAAAACAACTGACATCCAACACCGGTCATGATTAGCATGACCAAGAGTAAACCGATTGCTGACCTTTTCATTACGCCATCCTTGGCTTGTAAGTTCTTTTAAGTTGTATGTAGTTGGGTAACTAACGTCTTACAGGATTCTTGTTAACCACTGAATCGACGTAGCACCAATAATGATCATAAAAATCACGGTCACGACCATCGCATTGGGGGATCGCCAAACCCAGCGACCACGCCAACCCGAAACCACCAACCAAATTCCAGTTGGCAATGTCCCTAAGGCCAGCAACAGTCCACCAACATTACATTGGGCACTGCGAACGAAATCGCCTCGCGTTACCCAAGCCCATGATGTGGTCATCCCGCACGATGGACAGGGCATGCCAAACGCAAGTATGAACCCGCATGGAGGCAGTCCCAGTTGTTGGTGAGTTCCCAAACCCGATGCCTCAGGGCTTAACGTTCTTGCTAGAACCAGCACACTTAACATCGCGACTCCCAGCAAACAATACAGCCCCCTGAGAGCCTGCGGAATCACTGAAGATTCAGCCGGGCTATCACCGTAAAGCCGGTCGGACGATTCGCGGTCGTCATAAGGATCTGAATGTTGCTGTCGGGAACGTATCTGCATGCTTACCACGATTCAAGTGCAGTTATTTCAATTGCCAAGGGAGGTTTCTAAGTCGGTTTCTGGCGGGTCCAAACAACGATCACCTTCCGAATTTATCGGGAGACATTATTCCAATGCTTGCATCCGCTCGGCATCTTTTTCGTTGACCGAAAGGCGACGAATTGCTTGCGCTTTCCCAGTCTTTCGATCGATATCGATCAAAACGGCGGAGATTCGAACGTCGTGTTTGGCTACATGAAATGTGCGAGGCTTGAAAGAATAGGTAGTCTCAAGAACATTTTCGCTCAGTCGCCCCAAAATGCTATCGTGGGGCCCGGTCATTCCCACATCGCACAAAAAGGCAGTACCGCCGTCTTTAATATGCTCGTCGGCAGTCGCCACATGAGTGTGAGTCCCAATCACGGCCGAAACTCGCCCGTTCAAATGGTGCCCCATCAGTTGCTTGTCACTGGTCGCTTCGGCATGAAAGTCAACGAATCGCACCACCACGTCTTCGGGAATTTGTTCGAGAATGTGATTGACTGCGTGGTAGGGACAATCGGCCGGCTTCATGAAGACTCGACCTATCAAACTGATGACCGCGACCTTAATTCCCGTTTCCGATTTGACGACGGTGTAGCCAATCCCTGGGGCTTCAGGTGGAAAATTTGCTGGCCGCAGAATGTCTTTTTTGGACTGCAGCGTTTCGATGATGTCACGTTTTCTATAAATGTGATCGCCCAAAGTGATACAGTCAACTTCTGCATCTTTCAACTTGCGGTAGATCGACGGAGTGATCCCCGAACCTGAGTCCGAATTTTCTCCGTTCGCAATAACGATATCGATGGATTCTTCACGGCGCAAAATAGGCACTACTTGTTGCACTATTTCGACACCCGGTTTTCCGACAATATCGCCAATAAAAAGAATTCGCACTTAGCAACTTTCCAAGATTAGTCAGGTAGGCAGGATGTTTGTTTGGGCGAGGTTTGGATTTGCTAACCGTTCGCACGACCACTATTTGGCTATTTCCATGAATCGTGATTCACGGATAACGGTAACTTTGATCTCGCCAGGGTACTGCAAACGATTTTCAAACTCGTTGGCAATTTTGCGGCAAATGTTGGCGGCAGTGGCATCATCCGATTCTTTGGCCCCCACCATGACACGCAATTCGCGTCCTGCCTGAATAGCGAACGCTTGCTTGACCCCTTTGAATTCTCGCGCGATCGTCTCCAGTTCTTCCATCCGCTTGATGTAACGTTCCAAAGATTCCCGTCGGGCGCCTGGTCGGGAAGCGCTACAAGCGTCTGCGGTAGCAACGATCACTGTGTACGGATGCTCGATCACGATTTGATCATGGTGGCCCAAAGCAGCGTGCACGACATCTGCCTTCTCGCCAAACTGTTTCAGGATCTCCGCACCAATTTGAGGGTGCCCACCTTCGCGCTCGTGATCAACGGCTTTTCCAATATCGTGCAGCAGCCCACAGCGACGCGCCAGGTCGGCATCCATCCCAATCATTTCCGCAATCATCCCGGACAGGAACGCCACCTCTTTACTGTGACTGAGCACATTTTGGCTGTAACTGGTTCGAAAATGCAGGCGGCCAAGATGCTCGACAATACGCTCGTGAACGTTGTGCAAATTGATTTCACGGACAGCTTCATTGCCCTTTTTGCGAATGAACTTTTCCATGTCCTCGCGAGTTTCCGCGACAATCTCTTCGATTCGCGAAGGATGGATTCGCCCATCGGAAATCAGTTTCTCTAACGATTGACGAGCGACCTCGCGACGCACAGGATCAAATCCACTGACGATCACAACACCGGGTGTGTCATCAATGATCACATCAATGCCAGTCTCTTTTTCGAATGCTCGAATATTACGTCCTTCACGACCAATGATACGGCCCTTCATTTCATCATTGGGAATATCAACCGTACTAGTCGTTGATTCTGACGTGTAAACAGCCGCGAATCGTTGCATGGTCATCAGCAACATCTCGCGAGACTTTTGTTCGCACGTTTCTTTTAGAGCGTTTTCGTGTTTCAGAATCCGAGTGCCAACTTCTCGTGCTAGATTGTCTTCGGTGATCTCCAACAGTCTTTTTTCAGCGGCATCCGGAGTCAGGCCTGTAATTTGATGCAACTGAGTCCGTTGCCGTTCTAGAATGTCTGTCAGCTCTTTTTCACGAAGAGTCGCCGATTCCAGTTTGGCGGTTAAGCGATTTTGAGTCTGCTCGACAAAACTCTCTTGCTTCTTAAGATCTTGCGAGGACTGTTCCAACTTGTTTTGCTGTTTGTCTAAATCACGTTCGCGATGTCGCAACTCATCTCGCGTCTTGTTGAATTTCGTTTCAGCCTTTTCCTTGGACGCCAGTTCGTGTTCCTTGATCGTCAGATCGGCCTCTTTCACCTTGGACTCGGCAGTCCGTTCGGCATCCTTGATGATAAGGTCAGCTTGGGTTCGAGCGTTATTTTTGGCCATCCGTTGGTAAAGGAAACTGAGGGCCAGCGCGATGGCCAGTCCAATGCCGCCACCGGTTAACAGAGAAATCATTTGCATGGTCAGTTCGTCAATACTACGAACACGAACCGAATTCCTGACAGTTGCCAGAGGGCTCTGTCGATGATGACCAATATGGATAGCGCCGCGACTCAACCGTCACAGCAGCAACGGAAAAGACTAACGACCGAAAAAGTCGTCCTGCATTCGGGCTTGGTGATGCCTATATTTAACTAACTGCCTGGGTTTGGGCACGCGAACTGGCTGCCAATTAGCCTGTCGAAATACCGGAATACATTCCAGCAGAAAGCGAAAGTACTTTGTTAAATCACCTTTAATCTGTGCATTTCGTCGAGTCGAATTTCCGTCGATTTGACGAACGGAAAATGCCTCTGTGCGCAGGAACCGAATCATGCTGAATATGAACGCGAATAGGATATTGATAAATTGCATGATTGCCGTCTTTTTTGTATTGCTGCGATCTCGTAACCTTGCAAGATTCCTTCTGGGAATCTTCGAATTTGACATCGCGTCTTGCACCACGTTGTTCACCTGAATCGATCCAAGTCCGAATGGTGATTATCTTTCAGCCCACGGGCTAAAAGGTGTTTTTAGTTCAAGACAATGTTGGGGTCGCGATCAGTGATAACCACCCACAACATCAAACACTGTAACAAACCACCTAAAGTTTGCCTACCAACCGCCATCGGATTCAAGCGATGTTTGCCCATCAATTCGAAGAAAAGCTCGCAAATTTGAATCCTGTTCACCATTGGTTCAATTTCAATTTGCTGGTCGCCGTGTCCGGCGGTCCGGACAGTGTCGCACTTTTGTTGGCGTTACAAAGTATCCAACGACAACTGATTGGGTCCACCGACGCCGCTAACCAGTTTCCAGGCAAAATATTCGTCGGCCATATCAATCACGGGATTCGTGGAGCTGCCAGCGATGAAGACCAACAGTTCGTGCAAAAGTTGGCGACGCAATTGGGCATCAGTTTTGAAACGGTTGTTTTGCAGCCAGACGGCAACGAATCCAATCGAGGCCAAGGCCTTGAGGCCAAACTACGCAGTCGACGCTACGCCGCGTTTGAGCAATTGGCCAATCGAGTCGGCGCCCGAATCGTTTTCACTGGACACAACAAGAATGACCAAGCCGAAACCGTTTTGTTTCGTATTCTTCGAGGCACGGGCATTTCGGGTTTGGCCAGCATCCCCTACCAACGCAAACTCAACCAGCACGTCACCGTCACCCGTCCGCTACTGTCGATGACCCGCCTTGAGATCGAATCGTATTTGCGTGACATGAACCAATCATTCCGAATCGACGAAACCAACACCAGCGACCAGTTCACTCGCAATCGCTTGCGTCACGACGTCTTACCGATGTTAGACCAACATTTCGGCAATGACGTGTCTGAGTCACTCGCAGGTTTGGCCGAGTTGGCAAGTGAACAAGGCGTTTTGCTCAGCAAGTTATTGGCTCCGTTATTACAAAGCCATGTTACGGTGCAACCCAATCAAATTGTCATCAACACCAAAAATCTTACTCGCGAACCGTTGATTGTCCGCAGCTTGATTCGCGCGGCGTGGGCCGAGACAAACTTTCCAACCATAGATATGAACCACAAAAAGTGGTCCAGTTTGGCCGACTTCATCTTGGATCCGCATCACTCGCCAATCCAATTGCCCGGAAATATACGCGTCGAACATGACGGCGAACAAGTTCGCTTGACTCGATGATCGCAGTTTAGATGGTGCTTAAATTCGATGGTCTAGCCGTTCAGAACTTTGTCGACCGTGAAGATGTCTTTATCGCCACGGCCACTCAAGTTCACTAATAGATTCAACGATTCGTCTTTATGTTTATCGGCGAGTTTAAGAGCATAGGCAACTGCGTGGGCCGATTCCAATGCCGGGATAATGCCTTCACACCGCGCCAGCTCTTGGAAAGCATCGAGCGCCTCCTGGTCGGTGACCGAAACATAATCGGCGCGGCCAATCGATTTCAAATGAGCATGCTGAGGTCCAACGGATGGAAAATCCAATCCTGCCGAAACAGAATGCGATTCTTGAATTTGCCCCCACTCGTCCTGCATCAAGAAACTTTTCATCCCAAAGAAAATGCCATCGCGTCCTTGGCTTAACGGCGCCCCATGCCTGCCGGTCTCAATACCTTCTCCCGCAGGTTCAACACCAATCAGCCCGACACCTTCATCGTCAATAAAGTCAGCGAACATACCGATGGCGTTGGAACCACCGCCAACACACGCAATCACTTGGTCGGGCAGCTTCCCGGCGATCTGTTGAAATTGCTGACGCGACTCGCGACCGATCATCCTTTGAAACTCGCGAACAATCGTAGGAAACGGGTGAGGTCCAGCCGCCGTTCCCAACAGATAATGAGCCGAATCGTAATTCGCAGTCCAGTCTCGCAAGGCTTCGTTACAAGCGTCTTTCAGAGTGCTGCTGCCACAGGTCACGGGGATGACCTGCGCACCCATTAGCTTCATACGAAAAACGTTAGGTGACTGTCGCTCGATATCCTTCGCACCCATGTAAACTCGCACATTCAAGTTCATTAAGGCCCCGGCCAGTGCGGTGGCCACACCATGTTGACCTGCCCCAGTTTCGGCAATCAAGTCATGCTTTCCCATCCGTTTGGTCAACAGAGCCTGCCCCAAAACTTGATTGGTCTTATGAGCCCCCCCGTGCAACAAATCTTCGCGTTTCAAATAGATGTTGCACTTTGAATCGCTCGCCAAATTTCTGCACAGCGAAATCGGTGTCGGACGGCCAGCGTAATTTTCTAACAACTGATTGAATTCGCTTTGAAACGACTCGTCCGCTTGTGCTTCAATAAAAGCAGATTCCAGTTGCTCCAACGCGGGCACTAAAATTTGCGGCACAAACTGCCCGCCATAGTTTCCAAAATAGGGGTCCAATTTTGCCACGCTTATGCACTCCGGATATTCTGGAAAGCTCTGTCAATTTTCTCTGGTGATTTACGGCCCGGCTCGGTTTCCAGTCGAGAATTCATATCGACACCACAACACCCTAACTGAACCGCGGACGCAACATTTTCGTCACCGATTCCCCCGGCCACCATCAAATGCGAACGCATCGCTTCTGGAATCTTCGACCAATCGAAACACTGGCCGGTCCCACCAGATTGACCATTAACACGTGTATCAACCAGTAAACGGTCGGTCCCGGCATCCAACCATTGTTGTCCGCTGGCAACCAATTCCTCGACCGTCAACGCCTTCCAAACTTGAACGCTTTCGGCGTGCGTACGTGATCTAATTTCTGTGATTAAGGAAAGCGGTTCGCTGCCGTGCAATTGAATCACTTCGATCTGAGTCTCACGTTGAGTCTGCACAATTGTTTCGTTGTCATGGTCCTGGAACACACCCACCCTCACCAAGTCTGTCCCTGCAAAGATCTGCTCAACTTGCTTTACGGTGACTTTTCTGGGCGAGGACTCTGCGAAAATGACACCTCCGTAGACAGCTCCGGCTACATCAGCCTGTTGAGCGTCGTCGTTGCGAGTCAAACCGCAAATTTTGTGCTCGCCAAACAACAACTTTTTGACCGCCACCCCTAACCGCAACTCAGACATCAAAGAACTGCCAACCAGGAACCCGTCGCAACAATCTTGCATCGATCGAATTTGCGAGTTCGTGTAGTAACCAGATTCGCTGATCACAATACGATCGCTGGGCAGCTGAGCCTGTAGAATTCGAGTCGTTTCCAGGTTCACAGACATGTCACGCAGATCGCGATTGTTGATCCCCACGATGGGCGCTTGCAAAGCAACCGCGCGGCGTGCTTCTTGTTCGTTAGAGACCTCAGTAATCGCATCCATACCCAGCGACTTGGCCAAGTCATACAACTGGTGCCACTGCTCGTCGGTCAGGATCGCCAAGATCAGCAAAATGGCATCCGCACCGAAATGCCGAGCTTGATAAACCTGATACGGCTCGACGAAAAAATCCTTGCAGAGAATTGGCTGCCGAGCATTTTGCCGGACGATTCCTAAGTTGGACAAGCTGCCTTGAAAGTACTCTTGTTCTGTCAGCACTGAGATTGCCGAGGCGAATCGGTGGTAGGTCTTGGCGATGGAAGGCAGATCGAAATCCGATCGAATCAGCCCTTTAGACGGCGAGGCTTTCTTACATTCCAGAATGAACGCCGGACTAGGACTGCGCAACGCAGCTGCAAAGTCCCTGTCTGATGGTTGCAAAGTGCGTTTCAGACTTTCCAGTGGCATATCATTCTTCTGATCCGCCAATTGACGTCGTTTGGATTCGACGATTTCGTCCAGGATAGTTGTCATAGGCCCTTAGCTTTGGCTCTGCACCAGTTGTTGAATCAGTTCCATCGGGCGACCTGCACTCAACGATTCGCGAGCCAGAGCGTAATTGTTTTTTAAATCTTCTTTGCCGAACAGCTTCAAGATCAGTGAAACATTGACACCCACTGCCGCCTGTTCTGCCTCGCTGCCCTGCCCTGCCAACACCGCCATCGAACGTTGATGACTTAGATCGGCTTCGTGGCACACCAGGTCGTCCAAGCTGTGCGGAACTGCCCCAAGATCTTCCACCGTTAATTCAAACTGATTTAATTTACCCTGCTTCAATTCCACGACGCTCGTTGGGCCATGGATAGCCACCTCGTCCGTCTTGCTGCCGTGAACAACCAACGCGTGTTGGCAACCGAGTCTAGCCAGTACGGTGGCGATCGGAGACAACAAACTGTAATCGGCGACGCCCAACACCATTCGTGGTGGCCGAGCGGGATTCACCAATGGGCCCAGCAGATTAAAAATGGTTCGCACCTTTAGCGTTTTGCGAGCGGTCGACGCATGCCGCACTCCTGGGTGGTAATTCGGTGCATACAGGAAACAGATGCCATGTTCCGTGACTTGTTGCCTAGCTGTCTCAGCTGAAACCGAAAAATCGACGCCCAGCTTCTCCAATAAATCAAACGAACCGGAAACGCTGGAGATCGAACGGTTACCGTGCTTGATAATTTTCGCGCCACAAGTGGCTGCCGTGATCGCCGAGATCGTAGACAGGTTGATTGTGTTGAACCCGTCTCCGCCCGTCCCAACAACATCAGCGAACTCGAATTCTGGTTTGGGAAACGGCTTAGCTGAATCCAACAACGCCATCGCCGCACCGGCCAATTCGCCTGGCGTTTCGCCACGTACCTTCAGGGCCGTTAGGGCCGACGACAACAACAAATCATCAACGTCGCCGTTAACCACGTGCCCAAAGAACTGCCGAGCCTGATCTTCGGAAAAACTCTGGCCTTCAGCAACGTGCTGCACCATCTGCAAGACTTTCGACTGGTTATCCGTCATCACAATTCCTTTCCTGCCCATGCTAACGTCTGGTCCAACAGATCGATGCCCTGCGGAGTCATAATGGATTCCGGATGAAATTGAAAACCGCAAACTCGGTCCTCAAGATTGACCACCGACATAATCGTCTCGTCCATCCGCGCCACCACGTTTAACGAGTCCGGAATCTGCGTCCCGGCCAATGAGTGATAACGGGCCACCTGCAACGGGTTGGGCAAGTTCGCAAACATGGCCTGACCGTCATGCTGAATCATCGATGGCTTACCATGAAACACCTCGTTCGCCTTACCTACCTGCCCTCCGTAAGCCTCGATGATCGCCTGATGGCCCAAGCAAATCCCCAGCATCGGAATCTGGCCTCGATACTGAGTGATCAAACTGGGCATGCAACCGGCATCACGAGGGTGACCGGGGCCTGGCGAAAACACCAAAATCGGATGAGTGGCTGATTGCAATGCGGCATCGACCACCTGCTGCTGAACCTCATTGCGAAAGATCGTGACCTGATTTCCGCGAGCACGAAACTGATCCACCAAGTTATATGTGAATGAATCAAAGTTATCGATCAGGATAATTTGAGTCGACATGTGGCAAGCCTGATTAAGCGAAAAGCGAAAGTGGTAGGACGTGGTTTTTTACAGATGAGCTTTGGCCAAGGCGGTTAGGACGGCCGCCGCCTTCGTCCGAGTCTCGTCGGCCTCCGACTGCGGCACTGAATCGTACACAATCCCAGCCCCTGCTTGGACCCGCGCCACACCGTCTTTGACAATCGCCGATCGAATCACAATGCATGTTTCCATGTCGCCGTTGCCCAACATATACCCGATGCCACCGCCATAGTTGTCGCGACGTTTCTTTTCGACTTCGCGGATCAATTGCATGGCACGGACTTTAGGAGCACCCGTCAGGGTCCCCATGTTCATACAGGCTTGATAAGCGTGCAAGGCATCCAGCGGACTGCGTAAGATTCCTTTCACATTGGACACCAGGTGCATTACGTGACTGTAGCGGTCCACCTTCAACAACTTGGCCACATGCCGGCTACCGGGAGTGCAAATCCGAGCCAAGTCATTGCGTGCCAGATCGACAAGCATCAAATGCTCGGCCATCTCTTTAACGTCCGTTCGCAATTCCAATTCGATTCGTCCGTCAAGATCGTGATCGATCGATCCGTCTTCGTGTTTGCCTCGTCGACGCGTCCCGGCGATCGGGCAGACCTCGACCGTTCGTGTTTCGGCCTCGAACTTAATGGCCATCTCAGGTGACGCGCCAAACAAACTGAAGGACTCGTCCTGCATCAAAAACATGTAGGGACTGGGGTTCAGTATTCGCAGTTGGCGGTAGGCCCGCAAGGGACTGGGGCACGGCATGGAAAATGAACGCGAGGGGACGATTTGAAAAACTTCGCCGTGCAAGATTCGCTCTTTTAAGTCTCGGACAATCTGACAGTATTGCTCATCCGTTTTATCGACTTCAACCGATTCGTTGTTTTCGGCAGCAGGTGGCAAATCAATCAAGCTTAGACTGTCGCATCGTTGACAAGTCTTCTCAATTTGCTCCTCAAAGGCCTCGCGCAAGGCCGGCTGATCCTGTTGGTAAAAATAGCTGCCGACCAAATGACCCTCGTTGCGTACGTGGTCCAGTCGGATCAACTGCTCGGCGACGTACATCACGTAATTCGGCGCCATACCGTCGGTGACCTCAGGCAATGGCTCGAAGCATTCGACCAGGTCATAACCCAGCATGCCGCCCATAAACAACGCTTCCTTGATCGTCGAATTGACCTGCACTATCTGCTGGATCTGGCGAAGCGGCGTCATTACCGAATCAGATTCCAAGCGCTGGTCTTCGTCAAGATTTTGATCGATCGGTTGGTACTCGATCAAAAATTCTTTGGCACCAGCTTCCAACGGTCCAACGTTCAAAGCATCTGCTAGACCAATCAACAACGCATCGCCATTAGGTGACAACGACTCGACTTGAACTTGGAAACCGCGACACGTTAATCGCAACGCTGCCTTGACCATCAGAAAGCTCTGCAAATGTCGTTTGCTGTCGACCTCTGCCGATTCCAGCAACAATCCGTTTTCACCTTCTCGCACCAGATGATGAAACAACAACACGGGATCACGATACTGGATCGTTCGAGTAACAGATTCCAGTTGGACTTGAGACATAAGCAAGCTGCTATTTCTTGCGAGAACGAACTGAGTAACAATTTCCAGTGCCGAATCTTAACAAAATTTAATCAGCTAACCGAGGGAGGGGTTTGTGCCTCGCATTTTTCAAGTGGACGCATTTACGAAGACTCCCTTCTCAGGCAACCCCGCCGCCGTCTGCCTTTTAGATCAAGCGGCCGACCCTGACTGGATGCAAAACGTTGCCATGGAGATGAATTTGGCCGAAACGGCGTTTGTTCATGCCGAACAAGACCACTTTAAATTGCGTTGGTTCACACCGACCGTCGAGGTCGATCTTTGTGGGCACGCGACGTTGGCAACTTCACACGTCTTGTGGGAAACCGGCAGCGTCTCAGAAGAATTGTGACGGCACAGGACGAATCCGGCCAATACGACTTCGTCTCTCGATTCTTCGGACCCAGTTGGAATCGACGAGGACCCGGTCACCGGCAGCGCTCATTGCAGCCTGGGTCCGTACTGGCAGACTAAACTGGGCAAAGATTGCTTTAACGCCTGGCAAGCCTCGCCACGTGGTGGTGGCATGACCATGCAAGTTGAAAACGATCGCGTCAAATTATTGGGCCAAGCGATCACCGTTTTGGAAGGCGTATTGATTTGTTAGACCGCTATGCCTCCGCCTGCCAAAACCCAAATTCAATTCCAGCTTGAATCACAATCGCGCAAGTGCCATGACCGGGCAACTGCATGGGCGGCAATGCCACTTCCGCACCACACTGGGATGCAGCATCGACCGTTGTCTGGATGTCTTCCACAAGAATGTAATGGCGGACGATTGGTTTTTCAGCGGCGTGCATTGGCGCCCTGACGCCCAGCATTCCACCACCGGCAAGTTTCGCCGTGCGAGCTCCACCGAGACTCGGATCGGCTTCGCCGAACGTAACGTCGTGCAATTGAGAATACTTTTTGCAGACGTCATCGACATCCGTCGTAACAATTTCCAAGTATTGGATTTTCATCGACGTTTGTCTCTACGAGCAAGGCTGTCGGCCTGTTGAATTCGCAAGGGGAAGTAATTTTCCAACGAGACTGACGCTTATCTATCGCGTAACAGTGCCGTGGCTAGATGGTGGCACCCAATTTGAAAGGCGTGAAGCGCAACGCCCAACGCCCTTCTTTCTCTTCCACACTTGTTTTTAACTGGTGAACGTTCGAACTAGGCAGCTGCCTTGCGACGGCGACGAAGTCCAACGGCACCCATTGCCAACGCGGCCAAACCTGCACCCGAAGGCTCAGGGACACCGACGATAATACTGCCGCCTCCGCCTTGATTAAATCGGCCACGAAGAAACACGAGCTCATCGGTACCAGTAGTTCCGAGGTCGATACTGAACCAACCAACAGCGCCTCCAGCCACAAATCCGATGTATCGAATTCCGGTTTCCGATGTGGCAAAACTTAGAAAGCCCGTTGAACCGGTAGTAAAGGTATCGCCAAAATCTGCCAGGCCAAACTGGCTTATCCCGCCATTAAATGTACCAGAATTGTTTACAAGCGCTGCGCCCAAACTATCGTTGAACACACCCACTGCTGCGTTGTCTACGCCAGGAATGTCGTAGGAGCCAGATGTGACATTTAGTAGCTCAATGGGAGTGATGGTGTTTTGTGAGTAAGGGCCATCAAAAAAATCAACTGTGTTGGGCGAGAAAACGATGTTAATTTGAGCATTCAATTCGGGAGCTGTGTACAAAGAAGTTAGAGCTGCTCCGAACGAGGCCGCGGCGAGTTTAGTCTTGTTGATTTTCATGGGAACTCCAAATGGCGGGAAATAGAAATATGAAGAAGGTTCTTCTGACTGTAATTACTTGTTCTTAACTTGTGTAGCGATCGACCTAGGCAGCTGCCTTTCGGCGGCGACGAAGTCCAACAGCACCCATTGCCAACGCGGCCAGACCTGTACTCGAAGGCTCAGGGACACCAACAATAATACCACCAGCTATGCCTTCATTAAATCGGCCACCAGTGAACACGAGCTCGTCTGTAGGCGAAGTTCCAAGGTCGATACTAAACCAACCAACAGCACCTCCGGCGACAAATCCGATGTATCGGATTCCGGTCTCTGATGTACCGAACGCAACAGCATAGGTATTTGTAACGGTAGTAAAGAAATCACCAAATTCGGCGATACCAAATCCGAAGATCCCGCCGTCGAAGCCAGTAAAGAATCGATTGACGATTGTTACGCCATAACTGTTGTTGAACGCACCCACTGCGGCATTGTTTACGCCAGGAATATTGTAGGTGCCAGATATGACATTCGTAAACTCAACCGGAGTAAGTTCGGCTGCGGATGCAGGCCCCGTATCAAAAAGAAGCGTATCCGGTGCAAAAACGATATTGATTTGAGCATGCAATTCGGGAGCTGTATAAAGCGAAGTTAGAGCTGCTCCGAACGAGGCCGCGGCGAGTTTAGTCTTGTTGATTTTCACGGAAGCTGCGAATGGCGGGAAATAAAATCATGAAGAATTTTTGTTGAATCGAATATAAAGCGACCACCAACAGATTGCGAGTAAAAACTGACAATTTTTGCCCTCCATCGACCAAGAAACAGCAAAAACGGGGCTAATTGTCATGTTAATTGGGTACTTCTGTCCGTTCTCGCTGCAACGATGGGTCGACGGCTGCGACCATCGCTGAGATATCCATCTCCTTGCCAAAGAACTGGGCAATCAGGCGAGCAACCTTTTCCGGCTCCTCAAGAGCACTGGCATAGCTCACCGGCAGCAGGGCATTTCTGTGGCTAACAATAAGCCGGTTGGCTAATAGAGCTTGTTGTAGAGAGAGCTCGCGCAGCCGCTCCTCTTCAATATCTCCACCCTTTTTGTCCAGGCGACCCAACATGCGGTTTTGCGAGGAGACAATTTCCTTGATATCCCGTTGCATAAATACGACGCGATAACGTTCTTCCTGAGGCAGATAAGGAACAACCGGTGCCACGACTTTGATAACTTTGCCCCGACAGTCCTTGACCCATGTATTGTCGGTCGCGATTGACTTGACCACATCCGCTTCGAAGTAGCCCCGTGGATTATTCTCGTCCGGCTTCCGTTTGTTATCGGTATAGATTTCCAGCCCGCCGGCCGCCAACATCTGCATCATCATCGAGGTT
>CAZJBW010000089.1:0-21048 GCA_964543985.1 uncultured Pirellulaceae bacterium
TTGCTGGCCCAAACCTTGTTGCTGGCCAATCTGTTGAGCAAACGCATAGCTCGTAACTAATGAAACAACCAACGTAACTGCGATTGGGTGAAAGATTCGAATCCGCACTTTTTGAGTCTCCTTGAATGCACTTTGTTTATAAACCGATTGGAAGGACAAACAGCCACAAACCACGGTTTCAAAGCGTTAATGGAGAATTCGAAGCAACCCCCTCAAAGATTCTAAAAAATTTCAACTTATTTTCGTGCAAATTGTCAACTACGACAGCCTGACACCAGTAGGTCAGTTGAATTTTGTGTTGGGTTGCAATGGTGTGCGCATGACCCGAATTTGTTCGGCAAAAAGAATAGAGCGGAGGACACGGGGGTCGAACCCGCAACCCTTTCGGGCAACTGATTTCGAATCAGCCTGCTAGCCATTCGCTTATCCTCCATTCTTTGGACCCCAGTCTAGTGAAAATGTTCAGGGAACTCACGGGGGTTTCTGGAGATTTTGATAGCCGCATTTTAGCGGTGCTGCATGATCGTCAAGACGCCACGTGATTGGACGTGCGACGTAACGTGAATTCAGCATGAAAAAAGCCCAGTCAAGGTGCTGGGCTTCGTGTTTCGAGTTTTCTGTTAGGCCAATCGTGGCTTAACGCCCGGTGGGTGCTTGTTGTTCCGGGTGTTGACGAGCCGCTTGGATGGCTCGTGCGCCTGGTTGTGATGCACCGATCATGAAGTTGTCGATTTGCGAGTTGGTTTGAAGTCGTTCAAATTCTTCAGCCATGGCAATTCGCATCTTCTTTTCCAAGAGGTCCTTGTACAGTTCGTCTTTGACTGCATCGAAGTCTTGAACGACGGGTGTTGTCCGTCCTTTGCACCACAGGACGACCCAGGTTTTTCCAACGGGGATTAACCCTGAGATTTCGCCGGGTTTCAAACGGAAGGCTTCCTCTTCCAGGATCTTTCGTCCACCGTGCATTTGAATCGGAGGAACTTCACCGTAGTGAGCTCGAGTGGCGGGTTCTACCGAGTACTCGTGAGCCAATTCGCCAAAGAACTTTTCAGTTGGTTTTTTCTTTGCCAATTCCCAAACGTTTTGGGCCGAGCGTTGATCTTGGCAGACGATCGCCAATGCTTGGACTCGCGGTCCGAAGTTGGCTTCGAATCCTTTTTGCATGTCTTCTTCGGTTACTTGGACTTCGCGTGAAACGATTTTCTTCATGGCGACGGTTGGCCATACTTCGTCTTGCACGTAGATTTCGACTTTGGACGAGTCTTTTTGAGTGACCAGGGCCATCCATTCCTGGCGATTGGCCTTGCCGTCTTGCCCGACCACTCCATATTCGATGGCAGCGCGATCGATCTCGCGTTCCAAGTCAGTGTCCGTTACGGATTCACCGACTTGTTGCAGACGTTGTTGAATAATGGTGCGATTGATTTCGCTTTGCAAAACGTCTCGCCCGTACCGTGTTAGGCACTCTTCCTGGATTTCTTGCAATTTGATGGGGTGTCCGTTGATCGTCGTGGCAACACCAGGCATTTGCTGTCGAAGTGATTCATTATTAATGACGTTCACGATTTCAGCATTGTCTTGCATGCGTGTGAATAATGCTGCTGCTGCGTCACCTAATTTCGATTCACGGATCTCGTCTTGGATGCGTTGTTTGGCTAGAACCAGGTCTTGTCCGGTTGGATAGTTTTCTGGGTGTTGCCGTTCGCATTTCAGGATGATGTACTGGTTTTGCAATTGCAAGATTTCGGAGACCTGTCCGACCTGTAGGCCAAACGCAGCTTGTTCCAATTGCGGTTCACCCATATTGCGTCGCAACGGAGGCAGTAGTCCGCCGACAGACGCACTGTTGGAATCGACTGAGTGATTGATCGCCAAACGACTGAATTCGTCGGGGTTGGCGACTGCTTCCGCATGAATTCTTTGAGCCATGGCGGGGTCGCTTAAAGCGATCGCACGCACTTGGACTTTCGGGCCATATTCACTTTCAACTTGTTTCGTGATTTCGTCATCAGAAACGTTGGTCATTGACGCTGCCAATCGACGTAGAGCCAGTTCGGTCCAAATGACTTTGTTGCGTAGTTTTGTAGGAGTCAGTTCGCGTTCTTTGCAAATCAAATCGACGTACCGATCGATCGACATGCCAAATTTTTGCGCGCGACGATTCAATTCGTTTTCCACGTCAGTCGCGGTCACTTGAATGCCTTGTTTTTGACACTCCACATTGATCAAGAATTTGTTGACCATGTCTTCGACGACGGATTCGCCAAAACGTCGCATGCATTCTTTGGCCAAATGGTCTCGAGTGATTTGGGAGCCGTTGACGACTGCCAAAATTTGCATCTGTTGATTATTTGCGATGGGTTGTTGCTGCTGCTGGCCGTGAACTGTCAGTGGGACGGCAACGACCATAACCGCGGCAATCCAACCGACAACTCGAGAAAGCAAACGCACGGGCTCGGGGCGTTGGCGTAACATGGGTTTCTCCTTAAACCGGTCTGAGCTAACCTTCCTGGCGCTCAATGATGGGTCCTGTTTTCAGTTTTCAAACTGAATGGGCACTGGTGGCGAGAGTATATGAGTCCGTGCGGTTGGGCTCAATATAAATATCCGCTTTCAAGATGAATGGCCTTGGGTAATGCTAGCGATGTTGTCATCGGCCAAGCTAAGCGAATACCAACTGATAAATGACGAGCGCAACAAAAGAGCGAACTCACCAGAACCTGGCGAGCTCGCTTGTTGAAAAACTGCTGTCCACGAGTCAAAAAGGGCAGAAGTTAGTTTCTAGGTGTGTAGCCTTGGTAGGGCTGGGGATATCTTGTTTCCCAACCAGTATTGCCAGAGGGAATCTGTCCTGGCGTTTGAGTTGGCGTGAGTTGGAAATTCCCGCCATGGTTCATAGGTACACCACCAGCAGATGTGCTTTGATGATACGGTTTTAAGTATCTATTGATCTGTTGGTTGGTGAACTGTTGATTGGTGGTTGGGTGTTGGATCGGATAGGATCCAGTGGTTTGGCCCGGTTGATTCAATAACCTCATCGCCGAGTTGTCCGGTTCCTCGTCCGCAGGTGTCTCAGGCGTCGGCGGCTGAGGCTGAACGGGAACGGTTTGAGGCTGGAATGTGTTTATCGAGTTTTGCGGAAAGTACTGACCATCGATGATTTGACCATCAGAAAATTGTCCATCGATGTAAGTGTTGTGGGCTTGCGAATACGGGTTGTAATAATTTGTATCCCAGCCAGGATTTCTATGGTGGTAGCCGGCTGACCAGCCAGCACCTACCGAACGGAGCAGATTCCGAATCGGGGTTCTTCTTTGGGCCATCAAGTCCGCAGTCGATGCGAAAAAGATAACCGCTACAGACAACGAGATTGTCCAACGCAACATATTGTTAACTCCAAAATCAAAACGAATCGGCAAGAGCTAACTTCTTCATCGCGATTCCACGAGCCCAACGTGCGTCGCTCGTTTTCATTCATTGAAAAAAATACAATCTGTTGGTCTGTTGCGATGCCTGTATCTAATCGAGCGTTGTTGAGTCCTTTTCACAGGTTACGCAGCAGTCGGGTTCGGGAAAGTTTTCCAGAATGTAGGACCAGTTGCTTCACAACAGTTGTTTCGAACGCCACGAAAAAAGGCAGAGCCAATTGGGCTCTGCCTGGATTTGGTTTTATTGGAGTTAGCTGAGGTTAGCGTTGAGCTTGATTCCTGATCAACAGTTGGTCTGAAACTTTGTCGATTGTGCGTGTTCGACGTGTGTCAAAATGTTTGTCGATTATTCCAGTGTGGCATCTTTTGCGATGTTGTAGATCATCGGTTTGCCGTCCAGTTTCAGGGTCAGGTCATCGGCGGTGTTAAATTCCTGGTCTGGCCCCATACTGCGAACGATGCAGCCGTCGTCGATCACGCCGTAGCACAGCTTCGTGCCCCATGCGTCTTCATACTGGACGGTCATGTCCATGCCCTGTTCAAGGTTAGGCAATTGCAAATCGTTTTCGTTGCGGAAATCT
The DNA here is from genome assembly GCA_964543985.1 of uncultured Pirellulaceae bacterium. GTDB lineage: Bacteria > Planctomycetota > Planctomycetia > Pirellulales > Pirellulaceae > CAJQPP01. The sequence continues at coordinate 4,010 of CAZJBW010000089.1, forward strand.
CGTAGTTGTTGTTGTGCCTCTTTCATCACTACAAGAGTCGCTTTGATTTCTTTGTGATTCTTGGCTGCCACGATGCGTGCTTGTTGCGTCGCTTGATATTCGCGGTGGTCGGAAACCGCTCCAACAATCCCAAGTGACAGGACAGTGGTTGCCATTAGTGACAAGATCAGGCCTGACAAAGCCATCCCTCGTGGCGCGCGTCGCATGCCGATCAGGCTGAGCAACAGCGCGAAGGGGGCGATTAGAAATAGCGTGATTGGGCTGAGCAACGCCAGCAGCATTCCGAAAAATCCACACCAGTTGAATGGTTGTTTTCTTCGTTGGATGGAAACCGGTTCATCGAACCCTATATAGACAGGGCCAGCAACGCCTGCTCGGCCACGGTGGGTGAATGGAATGTGATACCGCATACCCGAATATCTCCTGAATGGTCACGCTTATCGAGTATTATTCGTCGCAGCGTCCCGATCATTGGCAAGAAAACAAGATTTTTGAAGTCTCTGTAAAGCCTTTGCTGAAAACGGTTTGCGTCTGAAATTTAAAAGAATGGCTGACTTTTAAGATTCTGATTGCGGAGGCTACTACCAGAATTCCAGTTCGTAATAGTGTCTGTTTGCGAGTTTGTTCTAGAGGTAACTCGTAACCAGACGGCAACTTAGGTGGTTTCGTTGAGACGGGCGAAACCGACATCTGTTTTCAAGGGGCGACCATGGTGACGTATGCGCTGTTGGTTGGAATAAATGACTATCGTCCAACCGTGGGACCATTGAATGGCTCGGTAAACGACGTATTGGCGGTGGAGACTTATCTAGGTGCCAACGTATCTGGGCCTTTGAAAATCAAGAAATTGCTTGATAGCCAAGCGACACGCCAGAACATCATTGACGGCTTCCGCAGCTTTCTAAGTCGGGCCACCGCCGACGACGTGGCCCTGTTTTATTACGCTGGCCACGGTGCTCGCTGGAAATCGGCAGTCGAATTCAACTCGATCTACCCCGATCCCTATGACGAGGGTTTGATTTGCTACGACAGTCGTGGCACGTCGGCAGACTGGGACTTGGCCGACAAGGAGCTGGCGATTCTGGTCTCAGAGTTGGCGATGAATGATCCTCACTTGGCCGTGATCATGGATTGTTGCCACAGTGGTTCGGCCACTCGTTCGGCAGACGCGGTCAATCGAACGGTTATGCGGGCGTCTCACACAATCGAGGCGGCGAGGCCTTTAGATTCCTATCTGGACGGCTTTTACACGACACTGGATTCGCAGAATCGCCCTCCCCTTCCGCCATCAGGGAAACACATTTTGATGGCCGCATGCGAACGCTTTAGCCGAGCAGCCGAGTGTCGAAATATGAAGCGTGGCTGGTTCACCACTAGTTTGATCGCGGCGCTTGAACAGCTTGGACCCAGTACCAGTTACGCCGAGTTGTTTCAGCGAACCCGAGCTTTATTACATCCCAAGGCACTGAAACAGATCCCTCAATTTGAAACCTACAATGGGTTCAATGGTTGGGCTGGTTTTCTAAACAATCAGGTACCTGGCAAACGAAAAAGACACGAAGTCAATTATGAGATTTTGCCAGAACAACATTGGCAAGTTGGGTTTGGTGTTGTCCATGGGGCCAGTCCCGGTTTGGACAAACCTGCAACCTTCGAAATTTTTCCAGCTGATGACGATCAATCATCAGTCGGGACGGCGACGGTCAGCAAAGTGGGCATCAATTCGTGTGTATTGAACACTGAAAATCTGGAATTGGATTGGCAGAAAACCTATCGAGCCGAACTGACTTCCATTCCAGCCGCTCCCTTGGATGTTTTTATTGAGGCGAATGATGCTAACAAAGAACAACTGGAAAAAATACTCGCCAAGCAAGCAGTGGCTGTTGCCTGGACCGACCATCGATCGGCGGCCGAGTTGCTGATTCAGATCACCGACAAGCACATTGAATTACAAAAACCAAACGGCACAATCGTCCAACGAGTCGTCGGTACGAGTCAAGAAAGTTGTGAACATGTCGCTGACTTGTTGAAAAAAATTGCTCACTGGCATCGCATCCAACAACTGACCAACCCCAGTCAGCGTGCGCAACAGTCGCAAGTTGAATTTATTATCTCACGCAAAGAGGACGGCCAGCGAGTGCCTCGTGATGCTAGTGACCACACCTATCACGTGGTGCGGCAAGGCGAGCCAGGACAGGATCTGGCCACACTGCAGTTTAAGGTTCGCAATAAATCTGCAAAACGATTGCACCTGATGCTGGTTTGGTTGGACGAGAGTTATGGCGTGCATGTGTTGAACAACAACCCTCACGATCGAACCGCTGAACCGACGCTGTTGGAGTTGGATTCTGGCGCAGGGATTTCCGAGGAAGTGTGGTTCTTTTTGGATGAGAACGACGGTGATCACATCACGCAAGACTTTATGGTGATTGCCAGCAAGGACAAAATCGAAAACTTCGATGTCGCTCAATCTTCATTGTTCCAGTTCGGTCAGACGGTTGAAGCGAACCCAACCGCAGCCCGTGGGCACGGTTTCGGTGGCAAACCTGTCGACTGGTTTACGATTCGACACACCGTCCACATTGTTCGTCAGGTGGCGGAGATTGGCGGGCAAACTGTGGATTTGGCGGACGGTCAGATCCGCATTCAATCCCACCCCTCATTCAAAGCCAATGCCAGTTTGTTGCCGCTGGTCGACGCCACTCGCAGTGGAACCGACGAAGAACCGGTGCAGTGTTTGTTGAGCCATGGCTTTGCGCCGTTGAATTTTTCGAATCAACGCGGCGGCAATCAATCGATTCTGGATTTGCATGGAATCCAATCTCAAGATTCGATTCACGATCAGCCTTTGGAGATCGAACTGGATGTGCCGCTGTCTGACGAAGAGTACGTCGTGCCGGTGATTCACGACGGTCAACATTTTCGCATCGCTGGCGAAACCTGGAAGGACGACACGGGGAAGACTCAGATTCGCATTCAAGAAATACCAAAAAGTGATACTCAGGAACGCAGTGTTCTGTCGGCCGCGAAACTTTACTTTTTGAAAACAGTTTGTGGTGTTAAGAACGTTGACCAATTGGTGACGTTTCAGATCATCAACGATACCGTTGGCCAAAAATCCAGTGGGTTGGGCGAGTTAATCCATCAGGCAAGCAACGTGTTGGTGTTAGTGCATGGCTTGGTTGGCGATTCCAGGTCAATGTTTGACGAGTTGCAATTGTTGAAGCAATCCGATGAACAGATCGCTAAGCAGTTGGATCAATTCGATCTGGTTTTGGGCTACAACTACGAGACTCTGAATACGCCAATCGAACAGTCAGCACAACAACTGAAACAACTGTTGGCCAGCAAAGGGTTGAATGCCGAAACGCAAGGCAAGTCGTTGACGTTGGTTGGCCATTCAATGGGTGGTTTGTTAACGCGATGGATGGTGGAACGCGAGTCTTGCCAGTTTGTCGATCACGTGGTGATGATTGGAACACCCAACGAAGGGTCTCCGTTTGCAAATTTCGCGATGGCCGTTTCGGCGCTCAGCAATCTTGCCGACATGGCGATCAACTTGATTCCTGGGTTCGCCAAGTCATTCATTCAGTCCACTCAGGACATGTTGAAGCAGCGTTCGTTAACTACCACCTTGGTTCAGCTTTCTGCAAATTCCGAATTCTTGCGTGAATTGAATACCAGTCAGGATCCCGGCGTCCCTTACACCATCATTGCGGGAGACGTGAATCGATTCGTTAGCGAATTGGCAGACGACCACCAGAAATCATTGATCGACAAATTGGGTTCTTCCAAAGGCGTTCGCAAATTGTTTAAGGGCGTGGCCAACGACGTTGCCGTGTCGGTAGACAGTGCGCGAGCCGTGTTGGATTCTCGCAGCCCGGCTCCGCGTAAAGAGACGATTGCTTGTCACCATTTGAACTATCTGACTGACGAATCTGGCTTGCAGTGTGTTCGTCAGATGGTAGCCGGCAATGTCAAAGAGAGTGCTGCCCAATGAAGCCAGTTTTGTTGTTCTTTTTTGCAAACGATGTCGAGGCGGCTGGCGAGTACTTGCGCAACTTGGCCAGCGAGGCTGATGCGATTCACGATGCACTGAGTTCTGTCGACGAAATGTGCGAAGTCGTGATCACGAAGAATACGACCGCCGAAAAAATTTGGAAACTGCTTAGTCAATATCGGCACCGTGTCGCCGTCTTGCACTACGCCGGTCATGCCGAAAGTTTGCAACTGATGTTGGAATCAGCCGACGGTTCCAAACATGGATTTCAATCGGAAACATTGGCTGAGTACCTGAAGAATCAAGACAATTTGGAGCTCGTGTTCTTAAATGGTTGTTCGACGGACGATCAAGTCGAGCGATTGATCAATGCCGGCGTCCCCTATGTGATTGCGACTAGCAAAGCGATTGATGATCAGGTCGCCACAAAGTTGTCGACAATGTTTTATCAAGGGTTGGCAAGTGGCTCAAACATTGATGTTGCGTGGAACGAAGCCAAGGCAGGAACGCGAGATCAGGCATTGAATTCTCCGCGTGGCTTTTACTTTCCCGACGCGATTGAAAAGATGCCGGTGTTAAAGCAACAGTTCCCGTGGAAGCTTATGGCGCGACCGGGGCTCGATCCGCAGTCTCGCTGGAATTTGCCAGAAGCCTCAAATAATCCACTGTTGGGTTTGCCGGATTTGCCGGCGGAATTGAAGCGGTTCCCGGAAGATCCTTATCAACACCTGCAACGTTTCACACGCGATAAGGCCAGCATCTTTTTTGGGCGTGGTCGCGAGATTTTGCAGATGTACAACGAGGTCACCAATCCGACGAATGTGCCGCTGATTTTGTACTATGGTCAGTCGGGCGTTGGTAAATCTTCTTTGCTGGATGCCGGTCTGCTGCCTCGGTTACAAAACGATTTTCATATCGAATACATTCGCCGCAGCAGTGCAGGATCGGTCCATGATGTGCTTGGTCTGTTAGGTGTGGACGATGCTAGTGATTCCGAAGCGTTGACGGGTGCATGGTGTGCGTTAGAAAACGACAAGCCGCTGGTGTTGGTTTTGGACCAATTGGAAGAAGCTTTCGCACAGGCCAATCATGCCAGTGGCAAAAGGGAGCTCGATCAGCTGGGCAAGCTGATGAATCTGATCTTCCACGACGGCAGCAATCGTCCGAAAGGAAAAGTCATTTTGGCTTTTCGTAAAGAATGGTTGTCTGAAATCGAAGACGCCTTCAAGCAGCATCGAGTTTCACGCACCAGCATCTTTCTGCAGCGTTTGTCGGAACTGGGAGTGCAGGAGGCGATCTGTCTTTCTGAAAAGGCTCGCCAGCACTACCGCCTGTGCATTGACGATGGATTGGCCGAAAAGATGGCTGGCCCACTGGTAGAAGACCATCAATCGCCGTTGGCCCCCACTTTGCAAATTCTGTTAACCAATCTTTGGAATCAGGCAGTCGATGACAATCGTGGCCAACCCAAAATCACTCATCAGATGTACCAGGACTTGAGAAGGTCGGGTATCCAGATGGTGCATTTTTTGGACTCGCAAATCAAAACGGTAGCCGCCAGTTGCCCCGAAGCAGAAAAGTCCGGCCAATTGCTTTCGATTCTCGATTTCCATTGTAGTGAACTGAATACATCCCAATCACGAACACGATTGGAACGGGCCAATCACTTCGGCGAAAACCTGCAGCAGTGCGAATCCATCATCGCCTTGTGCAAACAGCACCGTTTGTTAACGGACCCAGCAGACGACAATGCCGACAGCGACCAACAAACCAGATTGTCTCACGATACCTTGGCTCCGCTGATACGCGTGCGGGTTGAAGAATCCAACCGGACGACTCAAGTCGCCGAACGAATCCTGTCATTTCATCGTCCAGCATCGTTGGATGATCAGCAGCCATTGTTGGATGCGCGAGAACTAAAGCTGTTGAATCGAGCCAAGCCGCACATGCGCAGTTTGGCGAAAGAGGAACAGCAGTTGTTGGAAGATAGCCAAGACAACTTGCGTGCTCGATCCAGAACCAAATACTTTTTGGCAGCAGGGGTTGGGGTGCTATTGTTGGCGACCATTTGGTTCATGCAACAACGAACCAGAGAGGCCGAGATTTCACGACGCGCTGACGTCCTTTTGAGCGCTGAACCTGACGGGATTCATGACAATCTTCAGAACTTCGGGCAGCATCCCAATTGGACGTCGGAAGCCATTAGACGAGTCACCAGCAAGCTGGATCAGTTAAGCCCAGCTAAGCAGGAACGCACGAATCTAAACGTCGCCTTGTTGAATGCTTGGACTGGCCAAGCCAACTTCGACAAGTTGAGTGCCGCGTTGTCGAACATTTATGACTGTCAGCAATTGATACTGTTCAGCGACGCTTGGAAAACGGCAGCCAGCGATTTGTCAGTGGAATCGACTCAGGCCATCACTCAATTGATTGGAGATACTGAAGACGAGGCAGATCGAGCCCGTGTGGCCTGGTTTTTGGCACTGGCCGATTTTCAAAAGATGGTCCCAGAAGAATGGTTTCGTCCGCACTCACAACCCGACGATCGGACGCGTACGATCAAAGAGATGGGAAGCTGGACTTACTTGGATACTTTGGATTCCAGTGAGGCTTTATTCGAGGTCATGAAAGCGCCGGGTCGACATTGGTTCAAAGCAGCGCAGTGTCAGGCTTTGTGGCACATGGTCAGGCGTCAACGGCCTCCAGAATCAAAAATTCAATCCGTTGTGGACGCGGTGATGCCGTTGGTGACACACCAAAAAATCGCAGTCCGCAGTAGTGCCTTGGCCGTACTTGCGGGCTTAGAAAAAAAGGACGAGGTGTTTCCAGCGGATCAAATAGACGTTCATGAAGGTGATGACTGGTTTGCGTTGTACGTCGACTTCAACCACTTTGGCCAAACGAAACAGGTCGTGATCGATTTTGCGAAAGTCGAACTCGATCGCGGAAAGTCTTGCTGGCTGAGCACCACGGAAGTTCCACGAGTCGTTATGGAACAGGCGATTTCGCAAGGCACCCGAAATGCTCAACAGAAGGTCTTTGACCGTCGGAAAGGTAGTCACACTAACCCATCAAGTTTTGATCGCGATATCGGCTTGTTCTATGGGAATGCGAGGAACCCTTCCGCAGGTGCTCGGTTTTTAACATGGTCAGAGTGTTTGGGGGTTTGCAATTGGCTGAACAGCAAAGTGATGACTGATTCCGGTGCAACGTATGAACGCAATGATTCGTCTAGAGAGTGGCGATTCGCGAATCGAGATGGATTCCGGTTACCGCTTTCCCACGAGTGGCGTACGGCCGCCGCAGCCAGTGCCGGTCTTACATCGAAATACTCGTTCGGTGACGTTGAGCACTTCGAAGATTTTGGCTGCTCGATAGAAAATTCCAATGGTGTCGCTGAATTGATCGGTTCCAAACTGCCCAATGCCTATGGCTTTTTTGACATGCACGGAAACCTTCAAGAATGGTGTTGGCCTGGACGGACTGCTGGACCCGAAACGGGGCAGCCTTGGGAACTCGTCAAGGAAACGATCGAAATTCAAACTCAAGATGGCACTTTTAACAAGCGACGTGAACGAACCGTGTTGCACAAACACGGAGACACCGTTGCGGGCACCGAGCGGCATTTAGAAATGGGATTTCGTTTTGCGATCTCTAAAAAACCACAATCGGAATTGTTAACTTCTTTAAGGGAATCACAATGAAACATTCTTTTGCCTGGTTAGCAGCTGTTCCGGTTTTGCTTTTCTTTTGTGGGTGCCCGCAGTCACCTTCTGATGGCGGGCAAACCTCGTTGAGTAGTGGTTCAAAAGCGGTAGATGTTGCGGAGTCCGGAAGTTCTGGAAATGTGAAGGTTGATGTTGGAGCGTCCGACGATCAGTTGATCAGTTCCATGCGGGCCATTTCCGAGAACTGCAACGCCAGTGTTTTTCATGAAAGTTCTGTTGAGCGGTTGGTTTTGGATTTGGAATGGAACAAGATTCAATCGCGGGTGTCCGACCTGTATCATCAAGCCTGGCCCGATCGTCCGCGTCCAAAAGGCATGTTTTTGACAACTCATGAGAGCTTTGAAACCAAACAGCGTGACTTTGGCTTCTATTCGCACAACCAACACTTTCAATGGTTGGTGGGTAAGGCTTTGATGGGCGACAACCCGCGGTTTACCAAGATCACTCGCGGAATGGGTAGCTTTTTGCGTCCTTTGCATGCTTTGAATTCTCGTTACCAACAAAATGGCACGAACTATCAGGCGATCGCCGACGACGTGAAAAAGATATTGGCGGATCCGTTTCAGGGTGTCAATTGTACGGCTCAAGTAGACCAGTCGAACAACTCCGCTAAGGTCTTGACCGATTGGCGAGATATTCAATCGATTGGCGATCACAAGTATCAGTTTCGCGTACAAGTTGATTGCTACGAGTCGTCTGGTGGCGTGATGACCAGCCAAAGCCATTGGCGGGAAGTGGACTACTGTTTTCGTGCCGAAGTAAAATGTCAGGTGCGTTGCCAAGAGGAGCCAGGCAAGGTGTGTTCGGTGGGTCCCTTTCTGTCCACCATGCTTGGCAAGCGAGCTGACGCGCAGGCGGTATCTGATTCCATAGGTAATTTGAGTGTGGATATGGAGGGATCACTTAACTCGTCAAATCTGGATGAGTCGACGTTTGAGTCCGCCCCAGATGAAGAATACGCAAAAGGTGTAATGAGCAGTTTAAAGAATAGTGACGTCTACAATGATATCGCTGACATTTCGAACGCCATCGATGAACAACTATCCCAGTAGGTTCTGACGAAAAATGAATAGCTCCTCAAGTCAATCGATGTCTGATTCATCCATCGATCCAGAAATCGAATCTGCTGGACATCGTTTTGTCCAGCACTGGATTCTGGATTCGGGGATCCGTGTCGAGTCTTGGATCGCAAAATTTTCAGACTCGAAATTGGAAGAAGCTTATGACTTTTTCATTCGCTTAGAGGTATACGTGCGCGAGTCTACCGGCGAAGAAGTTGACGTTCAGGAATACTACAAGCGTTTTCCCAACCATCACGAAATCATTGAAGACGCATTCTCGTCCAATGAAAGCGATGCACTTGATCCAATGAACATGAGTGATTCCGTCATCACCAGGTCGTCGGATTTAATGGAAACCAGCGATAGCGGAGGTTACGAACTTGTTGCTGGTGGTGACGAAATCCCTGAAAAGGTTGGGCGGTACGTTGTCACTGGTGTTTTGGGGACGGGTGGGTTTGGAGTGGTCTGCTTGGCTAAGGACACCAAGTTGAATCGCATGGTCGCTTTGAAAATTGCTCGCACGTCGCGATTTCGAAGTCGACGTGAAAAAGACAATTTGATCAATGAAGCTAGTACGATCGCCCAACTGCACCATCCCGGGATCCTTTCGGTGTTTGATGTAGTGCAAGACGACGGATTGGTCGCCATCGTGCAGCAATTTGTTGACGGTCATGACATGGCGACTGAGTTGCAAGAGGGTTTGCCCGAGATAAAGCAAACAGTGAAATGGATGATCGAGATTTGTCGCTCGATCGCTTTCGCTCATTCGAAAGGATTTTTTCACCGAGATTTGAAGCCTGCAAATATCCTGTTGGATTCCGAGGGTCGACCGCATATTGCAGATTTTGGATTAGCAATTCACGAGAGCTTTCAGCGACGTCGGCGAGGCGATCAGTCGGGGACGCCTCGTTACATGTCGCCTGAACTTGTACGCGGCGAATCGCATCGAATTGATGGACGGTCGGACATTTGGAGTCTGGGAGTCATTTTTTACGAAATGCTAACAGGGCAGCGACCATTCGCAGGAGAAACTCGCTCAGAATTATTCGACGAGATCAAACATCGCGACCCTAAACCTTTGCGACAGATTCGGCCAGATATCCCAATCGAACTAGAACGCATTTGCTTGAAGTGTCTCAGTAAACAAGTAGTTGGCAGACACGCCACGGCAAACGATGTCGCCGATGACTTGCGGCTTTGGATCCGTGATGGATCGGAACTTCTTTCGGATTCGGGAAAATGGAATGGTAGCGAATCCGTGGTGCCGCGAGGTCTGCGTTCGTTCACGGGCGAAGACGCAGGATTCTTTATCTCGCTGTTGCCGGGCCCTTGCGGTCGCGAAGGGATTCCCGATTGTCTGCGGCAGTGGAAGGCTCGATTGGAAGACAAGAAAGATCCGATCGACGTTGGCTTGTTGTATGGTCCCAGCGGTTGTGGCAAGTCCTCGTTTATTAAAGCCGGGTTGATGCCGTTTCTGGAACCGTTTGTTAAACCAATTTGGATTGAGGCAACGTCGGCCGACACCGAAGTACGAATCATCAAAGCGCTTCGGAAACACTGTCCACAGATCCCAACCGAGTTGTCGCTGCCAGAAGCGTTCCAGGCGTTGCGAGAAGGGGTTTGGGGTAGTGGTGGCGAGCGTCTGTTGATCATCATTGACCAGTTCGAACAATGGTTGCACAACCGTAGCGCTTTCGAAGGGACTGAGCTGGTTGAGGCACTAAGGCATTGTGACGGCAAACAACTGCAATGTTTGTTGACCGTACGCGATGACTTTTGGCTCGCCACGACAAGGTTCTTGCAAGCTTTGGAAATCGATTTGGTAGAAGGGCATAACGCAAGGCTGATCGATCTGTTTGACAAACGTCATGCGCGTCGTGTGTTGACAAAGTTCGGGCAAGGTTACGGATGTGTGAACACAGAAAAACCGACGGCACAACAAATTGAGTTCATCGATGCCGCAGTCAACCAGCTGGCCGAAAACGATCGAGTCATCAGTGTTCGGCTGGCTCTGTTCGCTGAAATGTTTCGTGACAAGCCCTGGAATACCAATACACTAAAACGTGCTGGAGGCGTTTCTGGGGTCGGCGTCGCGTTTTTGGAAGACGTTTTTTGCTCGCGAAATTCTCGACCGGAACATCGTTTGCATGAAGATGCCGCTCGTAAGATCCTGGCGGCCTTGTTGCCAGATTCGAACATCGATATTCGTGGCAATATGCAATCGCGTAGTGAACTTGCTCATCAATCAGGCTATACGAATCGGCCACAAGCATTCGCGGATGTGTTGCGGGTCTTGGACAAGGATCTCAGGCTAATTTCACCCACCAACCCTGATGGAAACATCCAAGATCAAGATTCTCAAACGGCATCCCAGCATCGTTACTATCAGCTGACGCACGATTTTCTGGTCAATCCACTACGCAAATGGCTCAACCAGAAGCAACAAGAAACGATGCGTGGACGAGCTCGATTACGGCTGGACGAACGTTGTGCAACCTGGGCGCGTACTAAGGAAAATCGTTTCCTGCCGGCGTTTGGCGAATACTTAAACGTCCGAACGTTAACTTCTGCGTCGAGTTGGTCGGAAGGCGAAAAGGAGTTGATGGGTCAAGCCGACCGAATTTATGGCGTGCGTTTGCTGATGGTGTTAGGCACATTGTTGATCGGTGGTTGGGTTGCCAGTTCCTTGTTCGTCCAACCCTACTTGAAAAGAATCCGAACCAATTCAACGGTGGCTCGCGTTTTGGAATCAGATATCCAACAGGTCGACCGAGTCGCTACCGAAATTGAGCAGTCGTCTGATAGAGAAGCTGTGACGGCGATTCTTGTCGATACTGAGGCGGATACAGAACTAGAACAATTGAATATCGATTTGGTGTTGTCGCACCTGCCCGAAAGTCGCGAACGGTTGTGGCAACGATTGTTTGGCGAGGACACGCGTGCTGAAGCGTACGAATCTGCTGCGATTGCTCGCCGCTTAAAGTTAGACGAAACGCAGCGGAAGTTTTTGTGGGATAGTTTGCTCGATCGCGCCACGGTCGGCAACGAACGACTGCAATTAAGGGCGGCGACCGTATTGTCAGCGCAGGCACCAGGCGATGATCGATGGGAAAACTTGTCACCACGAATTGCGCGGTTGTTGATCAGGCAGGACCTGCTGGCGGCCGGGCGATGGATGAAAGCGATGCCCGCAGTACGCAAACAGTTAATGCAAGGGCTCATTCAAAACATCGCAGAATGGCGGTTTGAGAAAGACGAAGAGGTGTTGTTGGACAAGCCGATGAGCTTGCTGCGGACGCACTATCAAGAATGGCCAGAAATTTTTGATTACCTGGACGCACTACTAGCGCGAATGGATGACCAAAGCGATTCGATTGACCGACGGTCGACGAGCCAAATCGAAAGCTGGGAAAATGTTTCGTGTCAACGCGCCAACGTGGCCTCGGTCATGGCGGGGTTGGGCGAAATGCCTCGAATCTTGAGATTGTTTGTTGGAGACAACAACGAATTGACCAGGGAACTACTCATTCAACAACTGCATAAGACAGGGGTTGAGTTCGAAGTGATCAACCGGCAATTGATGAAGGCCGATGATGCCGATTTGCGTTCGGCTATGTGGTTAGCTTTGAACCCCTATTTGATGCAGGGGGTAGTGGTATCCGAAGAGTTGGTGGACCAGGCCAAGCTGGATTTTCGACAGCACCCAGATGCGCGGGTGCACAGTTGTGCTCGCTGGTTTCTGCACACCGTTGGGCATGCTGATTGGGTGTCTGAAACCACTCAGGCTATGGCGGCCTCAGGCCAGAGTAAGTTTGATACGGATCAACAGTGGCGGATTGACGCAACCGGTCAAACGTTTTCCAGAATCACGGCGCCGGGCAGATTTGAAATGTCGCTTCAGCGAACGTCAGAAATCGACTATGAGATGGAATTTAGTACCGATGAAGTGACATGGGAACAACTTTTGAAAGGCTGCCCTTTTTATAAAGAACAGTACGAACTGACATGTCAATCATTCAAATTGGATCCCTTGGACTTGGCCAACATGCAGCGACCAGCAACGAACGTTCAATGGTACGTGGCGGCCATGTATTGCAATTGGCTAAGCCAACAGGCGGGCCTGCCAAAAAGTGAATGGTGTTACGAGATTGAATTTCGATGGAATCAATCGGACTTCTTGAGTTGGCCAGTATTGCCGATTGGTTTTACGACCTGGGCCTGGGGGATGGAAAAAGATTTTCCACGCCTGCAATTGGTCAGTGACTATCGCAATAGACGAGGATTTCGTTTGCCTTTGGAAAACGAATGGGATTGGTTGGCAGGGCCGCACAGTATTGAGAGTCAACGGACACGACTGCGGAGTGAATTAACAATGCCTTTTCAGATTTGGTCTGAGACAGCCAACGATGAATTGCATTGCCGTACGATGACAGACGTGATGCCCGGTCGATTCGGCTTGTTTCATTTGCTGGGCAACATAGGGGAATTTACAAGTGACCGTTACTCATCAGTAAGCGACCAAAACGCATTGCCGGTTAATGTGGGAGGATTGTATTTGGACCCGAATCAATTCCGCGAGACCTGGCGACAAGATAAAAGATATGCCCGAAACAACGTTGTGCTTAAAGGCATGACCGTCATACGGAGAGATCGAAAAAGTCTTCGCGGGCAAACTGGAAAAAACAATTTAAACAAATACGACGGATTTCGCTTGATGCGAATTTTGCAAGATGATTCTCGCTAACGCGTGTGCGTTAGTACCTACCTTTTTTTTCAGGAGTGAAACAGATGCCAGGACCTCAAACATGTAGTTGGGAATACGATGGCGATAAATGGGTTCAACAAAGCGGACCTCAAGGATGTCCGGCCCCAGATGACACCCGTGGTGAACCCAAACCTGGCGATACGACAACGTCCGTTTGCCCACCGGGCGTCGGCGGCGCTGGATAGTAATCCAACTCTATCGCTAACGAAACTAACTAATACAAAACGCCGGACCAATCATTTGGTCCGGCGTTTTTTGATCGTCGTTTGACACACTGCTGGTAAGCAGTGAATACGCGCTGGAGTAAAAGTTCAAACCGACACGCGTGAAGCCAACAATTTGTCTTCACGCGGACTCAGTTATTTGCTTTTGTGTTTCTTGAGGTCGCCTGATTTTAACCTTGATACGTATTCATCGAGGTGCGAGCGAACTTTTCCACTAAGCAAAAACAGGCCTAGGATATTGGGTAAAGCCATCGACAGGATCAGCAGGTCACTGAAGTCAAGAATGTTACCCGTCGTGACAATCGAACCCAGCACGGTAAATATCAAGAATAGAATCTTGAACAGAAACGATGACGCTTCGCCGAACAGCGAAGTCCAACAACGTTCGCCATAGTAATACCAGGAAATCAGTGTCGAGTAGGCGAATAGCACCACTGCGACGTATAGCACGTATTTGAACCATGAAACGCCTTGATCACCACTGACCGCCGAGACCGTCAACGCTGCGCCCGATTTGTTCTCACCAGAAACAAGGTTTCCGTAAACTTCGTTGGACCAGCTACCAAACGTTTCTTTGCCAACCGAAGCATTGACTAGGGCTGTGGGATCTTGAGCAGCTGTCCACTCGCCGCCAGCAATGATGATCACCAAGGCGGTCATCGTGCAGATCACAACGGTATCAATAAACGGTTCCAGCAAAGCCACGATGCCTTCGCTGACTGGTTCTTCTGTTTTGGCCGCCGAGTGAGCGATGGCTGCGGAACCGACGCCCGCCTCGTTCGAAAACACAGCTCGCTGAATACCGACCACCATGACTCCAAGGATAGCTCCGAATCCAGCTTGCATGTTGAATGCATTGGCGAAAATGGATTGGAACGCAGGTCCGACTTTATCGAAGTTGGTAATGATGATGTACATCGCCATCATCACATAGGCAGCACACATGAACGGCACGATTCGACCGGCAACTTTTCCGATTGATTTGATACCGCCAATAATCACAACGCCTACCATGGCGGCCAACACCAAACCGTAGACCCAAGAATTTTCCTGTAGGAATGGGATTTCGCCTTTGATTGCGTCCAGCGACTGTCCGACTTGGAACGCGTTACCACCGCCCAGTGAAGCACCAATGCAGAGTACGGCAAAGATGATCGACAGGATCCAACCCAGCCAACCCATGCCCATATCCTTCAAGCCTTCTTTCAGGTATCGCATAGGACCACCTGAGACTCGTCCAGTCTTTTCGTCGACTCGGCGATACAGTTGACCCAGTGTGCATTCTGTAAACTTGCTGCTCATACCTAGCAAGCCGATGACGATCATCCAAAAAGTGGCTCCGGGTCCACCCACGCCAATCGCGATCGCTACGCCGGCAATATTTCCGAGTCCAACTGTGGCGGACAAAGCGGAAGAGAGTGCTTGGAAGTGCGAAACTTCCCCCTGGTCGTTAGGATCGTCGTAGTCGCCTTTGGTCAGTGCAATGGCGTGGAAGAATCCACGAATGTTGATGAACGACATACGAATGGTCAGGTAAATCGCACCCAGCAAAAGCCACAGCACGACGAATGGTATCTTTACACCCAGCCATCCCTCGGATGTCATGACTTCCCACTTACCTTCAGCATCCGTGGTTACGTCATGCTCGGTTCCGTCTTTGGTGGTGACTTTGGTGGCGAGGTTTGCGCTGACAGGCTCGCCCTCATCAAATTCACCGTTTCCGTTTGAGTCTGTATATATCTGACCATTTTCATGCCGTGGTCCGGTATAGAAATCGAAAAAGAAGAAGCTGCCCATCGGCGATACCAGGTAATCGCCAAACCACTTATCCACTTCTCCGCCCTTCCCCAACGCTTGGCGGATTTTTCCGACCAGATCGACATCTTTGTTCTCGTCAGCTGGTTTGTCTTCCGAAGTTTCAGCTGAACCTTCTGATTCCTGAACCGCGGTAACGGGGCTGGGGACCGGCTTGCCAGAAGCGATGTTAGCCGCTCCCATGCCGATGATCACAGCCAATAATAATAGTGCGAGCGCGCGGAAACGCGTTAATCCTCGGGTTCTGCTAGCCATTGCCGTCTCTGCATGGTTCGGGAAAAAGGTGAATATGGAAGCACGATTTTTAGTTCAAGCTTTGCGGATTGTCAATTATTTACGCGAATTAGCTCACCCTTGAGCACTCGACTTGTCTTTTTCACATAAATCATTGTCAAATGTGTCTTAAGGGAATATCATCGTGCGACTTCATGTTTTGTTGCCGCAGGCTCAGATGTCATTTTCACCAAATCCCAAGTTGTCCGAAACAGACCAGCAACTGCTGGATCTTATCCGCCACGAGGCTTCGGTATCGGTTGCGCGTTTGTGCGATTTGATGCACGTCACGGCAACAGCGATTCGGCAGCGGCTTTCCAGATTGGAGGCTGCGGAGTTGGTGGAAAGCGTGAAAACGCCACAGGATCGCGGACGACCGGTTCATTTTTATCAACTGACGCCTCGCGGCTTGCAGGCGATGGGCGAGAACCTGGCCGACTTGGCTGAAATGCTGTGGCTGGAAGTCATCAATATTGCTGACCCAGATGTACGAAAGTCTGTGATCGATGGTGTTTTGAATCGGTTAGTAGACCGGTACCGAGATCAAGTGTCGGGTAGCACGATTACCGATCGCCTGCGTTCGATTGCGGCTCTTTTTCGACAGAGGAAAATTCCATTTGTCGTTGAGAATGAAGTGGACGGCGACGGGCCAGCCTCATTGCGAATTGTGGGGTGTCCTTATCCAAAGTTGAACGATCATGGCGATGAAATTTGCCAGCTTGAACAACGACTGGTGGCCGAGCTACTGGACGCTCCCGTAGCCTTGAACCACTGCAGTTGCAGCTCGTCCGGCGGCAAGTGCTGTACGTTTTCAGCAGATGCTCAACAAGAACTTAATCAACTAACGACCGAGTCGCCTGCTGTGGCGAAGGTCGAAAAATAAACTCAAACTCTCTTGATGATCGATTGATCAAAATTGGAAAGAAACATGGCTGATACTCTAACAATTAAAAATCTACACGTCGAAATTGACGGTAAGCCGATCCTGCGTGGCGTCAATTTGGAAATCAAAAAAGGCGAGACTCACGCTTTGATGGGACCCAACGGTTCAGGCAAAAGCACTTTGGGTCTGGTCATTATGGGCCATCCCAATTACGAAGTGACCGAAGGCGATATTCTGTTGAATGGCGAAAGCGTTCTGGAGATGGAGGCCGACGAGCGAGCTCGCGCCGG
>CAZJBW010000090.1:0-20472 GCA_964543985.1 uncultured Pirellulaceae bacterium
CAAGAAGCACTGGCTGAGCAAGAAGCACTAGCCCAGCAAGAATTTGTTGTGGAACCAACCATTCAAAATGATCCGCATTCAGATGCCGATTCCGCCCAGGAAGCTGTTTCCAACGATGAGTTGGAAGAGCTTCGCAAGCAAGCCGAGCAAGTTTGTGAACAAGTCGTGGCCTCGGAAGAGATCCCCTTATCCAATCCGATGGGTGAACTGACGATCCAAGACATCTTGGCAACCGTGCAGGGCGAACTGAATTTGTCAAATGATTCGACCGACCAGGATTCGGACGTGAATCAGGAAGCAGCATCACAGCAACCAACCAATCTGGAAGCTTCGAATGAATCGGTTGACGAACAGACGACCGGCGAAGATCAGAACAACTTGATTGCAGCAACCCAGCAACTGGTAACACCTGTTAACAGTACCGTTCAATGGGACCAAGACGAGCCTCAGGTTGAACCAGCAAATGTTGTGGAAACTGAAGAGCCAGCGAACGAGCAGTCAGTGGAAGCAACGCAATCGTTCGATCGACCTTTGGATTCAATTGGCCATGAACTTTCTGCCGAAAGCTCGCGGGTCAATATTGAACCTCAAGCCGAAACCAATCACGAAGTGGAAGACGCCGTTGAAGCTCAGCAAGACGTGGTCGCTGAACAAGAAGTGCCACAGCAACCCATCGCTGATGAACAAGAGTTCGTGATTCCGCACATGGAAACAGTCGACTTGGCCGAGAACAAACTGGACAGCCACAACGCCGTTTTGGCTTTCCCGATTGGTGAAGACGAAGAAAAGTTGCAAGAGTGCGTTGAGTCACTGGTCAACGAAATTCAACAAGAATTGGATGTGGAAACATCGCAGACTTCTGAAGAAGCATCATCCGATGCCCAACAAGAAGAAGCCAGCGCAAAGCGAGTGATTCTTGCTGTGGACGACAGTGCCACGATTCGCAAGCTGGTTTCGTTAACGTTACGTGAGCAAGGCTTTGAAGTCTTGACTGCAGCTGACGGTATCGAAGCCTTGAACATCCTTGCTGAACAACTACCCGACTTAATCCTTTCAGATATCAACATGCCTCGCATGGGTGGTTACAAGCTCTGCAAGTTCATCAAGAAACATGATCGAACAAGCCAAATCCCCGTAGTGATGCTTTCGGGCAAGGACGGTGTGTTTGACAAAATGCGTGGAAAACTAAGTGGTTGCGATGGCTTCATCGCCAAGCCTTTCGAAACTACGGAATTGATTGAAACCGTCAAGCAACACTTGCCTGTTTCAGTGAACAACTAACTGGTGCCTCAGAAACTGGACTTTGAATCATGAATTTCCCTAAGACTCCTTCTTTGGTTACCCAAGCACAAGGCGCTGGCCTGGACCTGGTACGAACTGAACAAGAAATCACTGACACGATCGATGAGCAGACGCTCGGTATTGCTTGCGTCGATCTAATTGGTCGATTGGAACAGTGTTTCACTCGTGCTCGCGCTTTACCTCAATCTGAGTACATTGACGAAGCGGGAACCAACGCACGAAAGTTGATCGATCTGTTGCGTAAGTTTGCATGCCAGCATTTGCGTGCCGAACTCAGTAACCAGGCGTTCGACGAAATTGGTAAAGCATCTACTGTTGCCTTGACCTATGACGAAGTCTTGAAGACTCGCCCCTTGGGTAACGCTCTGCTTCGTGCGTTTTGGAAGGCTGACGAGGTCGATTCCATCAAAGACGCGCACAGCAAATTGGGTAACGCCCTGATTCGCGCCACCTCCGCCACACTGTTTCATGCAACTGCGTTGTTGCAATCAGACAGTGACCTGGCAACTGAAATTGATCACAGCGCCGGATTGTTCGTCTCTGAAATCTGCAACAACTGGTAACGCAAATCCCAAATCCGTCGTTCCCAATTTTGCGTTCCTGGTCATCGTCACCAGTGCTCTGCGAATTGGCGGCAAGTCTGTGAGGACCCATCATGAACAAGCCATCTAACGAAACAAACTCCACTGACAACTCACAGGAGAGCAGCGCCGGTCAGGATGAAAATCAGGACTTGAACTGCGCCATCGCTATGTTTGGCCAAGACCTGTTAGACGTTTTGGCCGACGAAGGCGAAGACGATCTTGACTTGTTGTGCACTCAGGCCAGCACTGTCAGACAAGCCGATCATTCTTCGCAAGCGGAGCATGTGGAGTTGGTTCTGGAGAGCTATGCAGAAAAACTGCACGAGAATCCCAAGTTAGCATTCGCTGGATCGATTGCCATGGCCTGCAATCAAGCGGCCGATTCGGGCAGCCGATCCGAGTTGCGTTATGTCGTATTCAGTTTTGACTCGATTCGGTTGGGCCTTCCAATGGAATCGATCGTTGAGATTGCCCACATCGGGCACATTGCACCTTTGCCACGAACAGCATCTTGGCTGAAAGGTACAACTAGTTTTCGCGGCAATTTGATTTCTGTCACAGACATTGCCAGCTTGTTGCAAATACCTGTTAGCTCAAACGCACAACCTCAAAAAATGATTGTCCTACGCGGCAAAGACGTTTCTGCTACGACCGCAATTTTGGTCGAACGAATCGTGGGCATTCGAAGTCTATCTGGATCACCAAACTCGTGTGGTGAACTACCAGATTTTGTTGCCGAATTGGCCTCGGGTACTAGCGTGATCGAAGATCAAACAGTGGTCTTGATCGACCCAGACAAGTTTCTGGGATCCCCCGCTCTTGTCCAATACATGCAGTAATAACGTAACCGGCACAAACTGTCACATAAAACTAATTGCAACACAAACACCAAAACGGTTGGGCAAACTATGAATATTCAAGGAAAATTGATTTCCACCCTGTTGCTGACTTCCGTCTTACCGTTCGGCATCTTGGCCAGTCTCGTTGGCGCAGGTGGCCTGACCTCAATGGCAGGCATCTCGGCCATCATTGTATTGTTGATTGGATTGCTGGTTTCTTATGTGGTCTATTTGTCGCTGGCCAAACAAGTCACCTCGATTAAACAAACGCTACGCCAGATTGCCGATGGGAACCTTGAAGCGCGAGCCGAAAAGGTAACGGGCGATCAATTGGGATCTGTCGCACTGGCATTAAACAACATGTGTGACAAGAACTTGAATTTAGTCTTATCCAATGCCGCTCAGACTCAGGTTCAACAGTCCATTCAATTGTTGAATCGCGAGATTGAAAACATTGCTGCCGGCGACTTGACTATCGCAGCTGATGTGCGGAAAGACATTACGGGTCAAATCGCCAGCTCGGTCAACAACATGACTGAGCAACTGCGTTCGATTGTGAATCAGGTCAAATTGGCAACGGATCAAGTAACGGATTCGGCCAACGACATTCGCAATTCGTCCAACGACTTGTCCGAAGAATCCGATCAACAAGCAGGTCAAATTCGCAAAGCGTCCGACAATCTACTGGATATGACTCAGTCATTCCAAGAAGTGGCCGCTCTTTCAGAAGAGAGCGTACAAGTGGCCGTTGAGGCTCGCAAAACTGCCTCGGACGGATTGAAAGCGGTGACCGATACCGTCGAAGGCATGCAACGCATTCGTGCTCAGGTTCAAAACACATCCAAACGCATCAAGCGTTTAGGCGAATCATCGCAACAGATTGGTGATATCGTTCAACTCATTTCGGACATTGCCGACCGCACATCGATCCTGGCTTTGAATGCTTCGATCCAAGCGGCAATGGCAGGTGATGCCGGACATGGATTTGCTGTGGTGGCCGAAGAAGTTGAACGGCTGGCCGAACGAAGTGCTTCGGCGTCCGAGCAAATCGCCAAGTTGATTCGTGGAATCCAAAACGAAACGGGTGAGGTGATGAGCGACATGGAAGAGTCGACTCGCGAAGTCGTCACCGGTTCCCAGTTGGCAACTCAGGCCGGTGAAACACTGTTCGAAATCGACAGCGTATCCAACCAATTGGTCGAGTTAATCGAGTGCGTTTCTGATTCGACTCGATCTCAAGCCGAAAAGGCAAACCGAATTGCTGCCAACATGGCCGACATTTCCAGTAGCACCAGGCAGTCTGCCGAAAAGAATCGTCAAGCCACCGAGTCGGTTGGTCGCTTGACGAAAATGGCCGACTTGCTGCGTGATTCGGTGTCTCGTTTTAAGGTGGGAGCCTCGGCAACATCCCTGCAGTCTGCCGCAACCATCTCGAAACAACCAGCCAAGCAACCGAATCAATCGTCGGCGAACAACCTTCTGCCAGAAGACCGCCTGAAACAACAGGTCGAAGAGTTGACCAAAGCCGCTCGCGAAAAGTCAGAAACACCAGGCTCGAAACCACCAGCCAGCCCACTGAAGCGTCAACAAACGCAAACTTTGAAGTTGGACTAAGCAAATAAGTGCTCTGTGGTATGGAACGTCGATCGCTAAGTAATTGGAATCATTGGAATGTCTGAAACTCAAAACCTTGAAGAGATTAAAAACCAGCTACAACAGAGCGGCAACGTCCAAGTTGAACTGCTGGAAATCTTCAATGAAGAAGCCGAAGAGCATTTACGCATCATGTACGATGGCCTGAACCAGGCCAAAGTCAACTCGGACAATCAAGCGATCGAGGAAGTGCGTCGATCCGCTCATACATTAAAGGGCGCGGCAGGAGCCGTCGGGCTGACGTGTGTGACTCGCTTGGCTCACCGCATGGAAGACCTGCTGGACAGTCTAGTAGAAATTGGCGAACCGGCTTCCGCACAGCAAGTCAAACTTCTACTGACCACGACGGACATGGTTCAGGAACTGACGACGCAAGAAATCCACAACGTCGACGAGATGGCCGAATTGGTTGCAGCCATTTACGCTGGATACGACGACCAATTAGGCAGCGAAACCGTTTTGTTGCAAGACGATTCCGAAAACGCCATGGCTCAAGACAAAGCCACCGCGAAAGAATCAGAAGACGCTGATAAAGAAGAATCAGAAGCTGAAGAAGAACGTCGCCTTGCAAAACGACGGCTCGGCGAACGACGGGAAAATCCTAAAGCCAAGCAACGGTTTTTGCGAGTTTCCATGCGAAAGCTGGACGACCTGGTTGGCTTGGTTGGTGAAATGATCGTCAATCGTTCCACTATGGACCGGCGACTGCAAGAATTAGAGACTCGGATTGAAGAAGTCATGGGCACGGTTGAACGTGTCCGAACATCAAGCACCGACTTGGAAGCCAGCCATCGCATTCACAACGCGCGACGAAAATCCTCCAACTTCACAGGGCAGCTTTCAGGCGTCGATATTGCCGAGATCGATCGCTACAGTGAATTTCATCTTTTGGCTCACTTGTTAGCCGAAGGAAACAGCGATGTGGATATTATCGCTTCGGAACTGGGCAAACTGAAACAAGAAATGGACAGCCTGACTCGCAAACAAGATCGGCTGAACCGTAGTGCTCAAATCAACCTAATGCAAATCCGCATGGTTCCGTTGAAGACCATCGTTAGTCGATTGGACCGAACGATTCGCTCAGTTTCCAATAAGCTTGGGAAAAATGTGGAGTTGTCCGTTACGGGCGATGAGACTCAACTGGACAAAACGGTGCTGGATCAGATCGTTGATCCACTTCAACACCTGATCCGCAACTCGATCGATCACGGAATCGAATCTGCCGAACAACGATCGAAATCGGGCAAACCCGCCTTAGCCAATGTCCGCCTGGAAGCAGTTCACATGGGCAACCAGGTGACATTGCGTTTAAGTGACGACGGGCAAGGTTTGGATCAGGACCGAATTCGTGAAAAGGCTATCCAAAACGAGTTGATTCAATCGACGGACGAATTATCACGTGAAGAATTGTTCGCTTTGATCTTCTTGCCAGGATTCAGCACTGCCGATTCACTAACAGAAGTATCTGGGCGAGGCGTCGGAATGGACGTCGTTCGCGAGGCCATCATTCGCATGAATGGCTCAATCCGCGTTACCAGCGAACCAGGGCAGGGCACCTGCTTTACCATCCAGCTGCCCACTTCGGTCGGCGTAACGAGTGCTTTGATGGTGAAGTCGGGCCGCCAAATGTTTGCAATCCCCATGCAGGCGATCGCAAAAATTCGACGCCTGATTCTCGAAGACATCAAACAAGTGAACGAGAAACTGTTTGTTGTGATCGACGAAAAGGAGCTGGCACTTCGTGAACTCGCTTCTCACTTGCAACTGGAAGCCAATCCGAATTTGATGTCTCCTGATTCTCCGCCGCCAGTTTTGATTCTGCAAATCGGTGATGAAGAGATTGCGATGATTGTGGATTCGGTCGTTGGCGGTGAAGAAATTGTAATCAAGAATCTAGGCGAACATTTACGAAACGTACCAGGTTTGCTGGGTGCCACCGTAATGGGTGATGGAACCATCGTGCCCATTCTGGACCCTGTCGATTTGGTGTCTAGCATGGCGATGGTTCAACCTGCCAATTCTGACATCGACCGACGAAGGGAAATCCAAGTTTCCATGGCGATGGTGATTGATGATTCGATCAGTGTCCGTCGTGCCACATCTGGATTACTGCAGAATGCTGGATGGGATGTGGTCACTGCTAATGATGGTTTGGACGCGTTGGAAAAACTAGAAGACATGGAATGTCTGCCGGACATCTTCTTGTGCGATATGGAGATGCCAAGGATGGACGGAATCGAGTTGATCAAACGCCTGCGTCGCCAGGACGAGTTTCAGGGGATCCCAATGGTAATGATTACCAGTCGCGCCTCGGAAAAGCATCGTCACATGGCATTCGAAGCAGGCGTCACCGAATATGTCGTTAAGCCCTATGACAGAGACTTCCTTCTTCACTTAGTTGACGAATTGGTCCAAGCCCAACGCGAAACGGTCAACATTTAGTCCCTCTAACCCTTAATTCCAGCAGGACTCGACCATAAAAATCTTCTGTTTTTTGTCGCGGGCTCTCACAGGAAGCTATATTTCCCTAGCAAGACGAAGTACTCAGGATTTTTTGCAGTTCCATGGAACCAGCCACCTCAAAAGCCGCCACCCCCTCCAAATCCCAATGGTATCTCGTTGGCGGAGTCGATATTGGCGAAGTCAGCAACTTTCTGGTGGACAAAACAACCCGAGTTGGGCGTTCGCCTGCTTGCCAATTAATGCTGGACGATCGCAGCGTTTCTGGCGTCCATGCCAAATTGGTATTGGACGGTAACCAACTGTGGTTGCACGACTTGGGCAGCACTAACGGAACGTTTGTAAATGGTCGACGCGTTAAGGACGCCGTTGAAGTAGTCGACGGTGACCACATTCAATTTGCTGCCGTGCTCTTTCATCTGGCGCAATCGAATGGACCGCCCGCCCAAATCCGGACTCGCAAAGAACTGGAAGCGGCATCATCTGAGACCATTCAGAACATTCAAATGGAACGCCTGTTCGATGGAGGCGTTGTTCCCTTCTTCCAACCCATTATCAACATCAGCAACCAGCAGAACACGGTGTTTGGCTTGGAAGTATTGGGACGCAGTCGCATTTTTGGCTTACGCACACCCCAACAGATGTTCGCCGCAGCAGCGCGACTTGAGATGGAATCGGAACTTAGCCAGGTCCTTAGGCAGCGAGGCGTAGAAATCGTCACGCAAAAAGTCCCAAAAGAACTGGTCTTGTTCGTTAACACTCATCCGGCAGAACTTACCTGTGATGGACTATTGCCGTCGCTGCGAGAATTGAAAAATCGGTGCCCGGACCACAATATCGTATTGGAGGTCGCGGAAACGGATCTACGCGATACAGCACGCATCATCGACCTACGGCGTTCCCTGTCGGAACTCGAAATCGGCTTGGCTTTTGACAATTTTGGTCAAGGCCAATGCCAACTGTTTGTACTTAGCGAAGTAACACCCGATTTTGTCAAATTCGATCAGAACTTGATTCGTGGAATTGATACCGCGTCAGACAAACGCAGAAAGTTTGTTCGCGCTTTGGTCAAAATGATTAAGGACCTGGGAGTCACGCCGCTGGCAGAGTGTGTCGAATCGGAAGCGGAACACAACGCACTACGCGAAATCGGATTCGATCTGGGACAAGGCTACCACTATGGCAAGCCTGGATCATTGTCAGACAGTATCGCGTGGTTAAGCGATCAGCCGGTTTCTTCCGAGTTGCATTCGACGTCAGCAACCACGCAAACAGCAGAATCACCTAAGCCGGAAGATCCCAAAAAATCCGCCGCCAAGGACGAGCAGTGGTTGTTACAACAACCTGCTTCGCACTACACAATCCAAGTACTCAGTGCGATCTCGGCTGAGCGAGCTGAAGCTCATATCGCCGAACAGGACAACCCGGAAGACTTTGCCATCTTCTGCAAATCTGGTCAGACTCGCATGTTGTACATCGTGGTTTGCGGTGTTTACGCTAATCGCGAAGAGGCGAAACTGGCGACTCTGGAACTTTCATCCGCTGCCGTGTCACCCTGGATCCGCATGCTGTCGGGTGTCCACTCAGAAATTCGCAGTATTCGCTCGGGCAAAAAACTATAATCCTACCGACGTTGGATCGACGAATTTCTTTACGACGCGTGACTAACTCAGCCGTCGACTTTTCGAAAACCAAACGGCATTCTAAGATGAAGTCATGAAAGATCATGAAGTTATCGTTGGTATTACCGGCGGGATTGCGGCCTACAAGTCAGCAATTCTAGTTTCTCGTTTGGTGCAATCGGGTCACGCTGTCCAAGTAATCATGACCCAGTCGGCTCACCAATTTATTGGACAAGCCACCTTCGCGGCACTAGCGGGACGTCCCGTCTTCACCAACATGTTTGATGGCCAAGACACCTATCCTCTGGGCCCACATATTGAACTGGCGCGAAAAAGCGATTTACTGTGTATTGCACCGGCCACCGCTGATGTGATTGGAAAAACGGCCAATGGACTCTCGGACAGCCTTCTGACAACGTTATATCTGTGCTTTGAAGGCCCCGTGTTGATGGCGCCTGCAATGAACTGCGAGATGTGGAATAAACCAGCTGTGCAACGCAACGTGGAAACCTTGAAGCAAGACGGAGTTCAAATGGTTGGACCCAATGAGGGCTGGCTAAGTTGTCGCGCCAAAGGGGCTGGACGAATGGCCGAAGCCGACGAGTTGTTCGATGCGATCCAGACTACCTTAAATTCAAAAAACCAATCGAAGTAACTTTCAACGCTTAGCTAAAAGCAAAAAAGGAATCACCGTTCACGATGGCCCGAATTCTGATCACCTCAGGTCCCACCCGACAGTACATCGACCCCGTTCGATTTATCTCCAATGGTTCCAGTGGACAAATGGGACGCTGCATTACAGCGGCCGCAATCCAGGCAGGTCATGAAGTCGTCGTGGTCAGCGGGCCAGTCAATGTCGATTACCCTTCCGAAGCAACCGTGATCCCGGTTCTAACCACCCAGCAAATGCTAGAGGCTTGTCTAGCCGAATTTGACCAGTGCGATGGCATGATCGGAGTCGCCGCGCCTTGCGATTACCAACCAACGGCAGTCGCTGACCACAAGATTAAAAAGACGGGACAACCGCTCGTCTTGCAGTTGATTCAAACGCCTGACATCGTGGCCACGTTGGGGCAGAAGAAACAGACCAATCAATGGGTCGTCGGTTTTGCTTTGGAAACCGAGGACGCCCACTTTCGCGCCGTCACGAAGCTACACAAAAAATGTTGTGATTTAGTAGTCATCAATGGCGCCGAAGCCATGAACTCAAACACAAATTCGGTACAAATCATCGACAAGACAGGTCAAATCGGCGGCACGTTTTCAGGCAACAAAACCGCGGTGGGTGCGGCCATCTTCCTGGAAATACAAAAACGGCTGATCGATGCAAAATTGTCAGTCATCGCCGACGATTGAATGTCAGCCGGTCGACCTGCTCGCTGATTTAAGTGCTGGCCAAGATATGTAGAATATCGCCTTCTTGAACGACGTAATTGCGTGGCTCTTTTGACATCAAATTTTGAGCCTTAATCTCTCGTTCACTACCAACACGGAAAAGATCTTCGCAGGTCATTCGTTCGGCACGGACAAATCCACGTGCCAAGTCCGTATGGATCGAACCTGCGGCCTCTTCGGCAGTCGCTCCCTTTGGAATCATCCAAGTGCGGACCTCTTTTTCACCCGCTGTAAAAAACAACATCTGTTGGGATGCATCCATCAAGGCACGCAATATCGGCCCACGCTCCAAAACCGTCAGGCCCATTTCGCTGCAAAACTCATCACGTTCCACAACCTCCATTTGGCTAAGTTCCAATTGCAACGAAACCGACAAACGTTGAACTGGGGCCGAATAATCCGGAATCGGTTCTGCGGAAGATGTTGCATCGTCGGCAATATTTACGATGACGATTCGCGGCTTTCTGGTCAGCAGTTGGAACGACTTGATCGCTCGCGACTGTTCTTCGGTCAATTGGATCTCGTGTAACGGCTTTCCCTCTTCCAATCCGGCCAAAACGGGTTCCAACGCGCCTAACTCAGCCAATTCTTTGTCACGGTTGGGACGTGGACGTTTGACATTGTCGCGTAGCTTTTCGACACGATTGTTGACTAGGTCCAAGTCGGCCAACAACAGATCTTCCTCAAACGCCAATAGATCCTTTTGCACGTCGGCGCCGGAAAAGGCTCCCACGACAATCGCCAAACAGCCTGCCTCGCGAATCAATGCCAACTTTCCAGCCGAACCTTCGTGATCTCGACTGATCCCTGGCGTGTCAACCAGATTCAACGAGGCCCGAGTGACCTTCTTGGGTTGGTAGATATCCGACAACTTATCGATTCGTTCATCGGCCACTTCGACCGATGCCGCTTGCCCTGTATGCGAAACCGAAAGGTCGGGTTCTACACCAGTCAACCATTGAAACAGAGTGGTCTTACCGGATCCCTGGTAACCAACAATTCCGATTTTCATTTTTCTACTAGCTTGGTGTTAGAGCGTATTGGGTTGGGCCGGATTCGGACTGGCCTCGTTCAGTTCTGCCAGTCGCAGCCGCAGCGAATCTAGAGACTCGTCGATAGTGGTTTGGTCGCCTTCACTAAGTCGACCATCACCAAACCGAACGAAATAGTAGAAATCGGTAATTGTTTTCGTCAAGGTCCCAACCTCATCACCAGCGTTTCCGGGTAGGTTGTGCCGCACCTGCGATTCGAATTCACGTTGAGTCTGCTGAGGCAGGCGTTGGAATCCTGACTTTTCCAGTAGCTGTAACATGTTTTCATAGAATGCAATTTCGTCCGGATCGCCTGAGGTCCCGCCAACCCACTCTGCCAAACGAGGCGACAGAGGCTTCAAAACTTTGCCAAATGTCCGTCTCAACCAACCTGCGGAGGCCTGTGAATGCCCTGCTGGGCCTGCCGCGACGGCCGATTTGGGCTGATTCTTTTTCAGCCAAATCATTACGAAGGCCAAAATGGCGAGCAATCCCAAGCCGTGCGGAATATATTTTTTCCAGCCACCTTGCATGGAAACTTGTTTTTGGAAACTGCTAATCGACGATTGCCACCAATCCAAGTCCAAAACTCGCAACAAACCTGACAGCTTCAAACTATCGTTGTCGATGACACGTGATCGATTTTCGGATTGCAACCCCAACACATAGTCGCGCCACAGACTCTTTGCAAAATCCAGAGCGTCACCGGCACGTGTCATCAGCGTTGCGTTGCGAGCACCTTCCGGGGTCGCATCCAACCGCACCCAAGCCCCACGGCGACGACTCGCTTGACCAGTTTCGATCATCGTCCTTGTGCAATCTTCTGGACGCACGTACGCTTCGACCCAAGCATGTGCATGCCGAGCTTCGACATCCAAATCGCCACTGAATTCGTTGATGTCTCCACCGCGAAACCCCGTGACGACTCGCGATGGTATCCCCTGACTTCGCAACATCAGCGCCAACGCAGACGCGTAGTAGGTACAGTGCCCCACTCGAAAATTCGCAACAAAGTCCTCGACCGGATCAATGTCTGGATTCTTGGTAACGTTTCGGAAGTCCAACGTGTAACGAAATCCTTGATCCGTCGAAAACCATCGCTCCATGTTTCTGGCTAACACCAAGTGATTGTCGCCCGCTCGCTCGGCCAACTGCTGTGCGGTCTCGACAATCACAGGGTATCGCGAACGATCCAAGTAAGTCAGCCATTTGTAAGTTCCTAAATCACCCTGCGGCGTCAGTGGTACTTGCGAACGCCTGTCGCGCGCCTGATATGGCCAAGACGAAAAAAACTGTTCGCTTGGTAAAACAGGAACTTTCAACGTGTAGCGATAATGAGTTACCGATAACTTGTCAGCGATTTTTTCGCGAGTCACACTACCCAATGGCCAACAGAATGCGAATTCCTCAGACAACGAATCCATACCGGAAACGTGGTAGGCCGGCATCGCTGAGAACAGCAACGGATCTTCGGTAGGTTCCAGTGTAATTTCCTGGGTCACTGTTGCTGGTAAACGATCCCCGCCACCCAATATGCGATAGTCTTGATCACGAACTTGATAGGGCGGAGCGACCCAATGGGTGTGGTTATCACGGATTTCAATATTGCTTAACGTAAGTCCCCGCAGGTAGGGTTGAGTAACCGGCTTGAAAGTCGTTTCACCATCCGGCATCAGATAACGCACATTCATCTGCAACTGGCTCGACAACAAGATCAAGTCAGTATGTTTTGGATCCAGTTCTTGGGAATGTCCCGTTCTTCGCATCGAAACTTCGCGAGGCCCGGCCCATGAGGAACTGTCGCGAGGCAAAAAGTAAAACAACAATATCGAAAAGGCCAGCGACCCCAATCCAAAGACGACGAAATTACGAGCCATCTTGCTGAGCAACCCTTTGGGCAACTCGGAGACATCGGAAAAAGCGATCGGCTGATTCGTGGTTCCGCCCAATCCAGCTGGTCGAGCAGCCGACCGAGCGTACTCTTGATTGCGAAAAGTGACCACCTGCCGATCCTGGAACAGGTGGATCATCATCATCGTCAAGCCGGCGAACAGCATGTACAAAATAAACAAGACGCCGCCTTCAAAACCCAAATTAAAGACCGCTCCCACGACAATCTGCAGCAAGCTTAACACAATCACTTGCCAATAGACTCGCGACGTTTTCCGTTGAAACAACAAGATCGTTTGCAAGTAAACCAACAACTTGCCCACTCCCAACAAGTGGCGGACGGAATCGGTTGTGAAATAGAAATTGACGACCGTAAACGCGGTAACCAAGATCGCCAGCGAATTGGCTTGCCACTGTTTCAATTTGAACCACTTCAACCAGTCGACAAAAAACATCGATGCCAAGGCGCCGAAAACCGCAACGAAAAAGGGTTCAAAATCTCCCTGTCCCATTCCCAGCAGCAAACCGCTCAACGAAAGCGTCACCAACATCAACCACTGCAAAGTTCGCTGGACCTTTTTCATTTGACGGCCTCTACTGACACATCCGTGACCGTTGCATGGTTCGAGGCTTGGTTGGCAGCGAGGTCCGCGGCACGAAGAAATTCAGACACATCCGATTCGTTGGAAACAAAAAACTGGCTGGCTTGTCCGTTGGTAACGTCAATCCAGTTATTGATCTTCACTTCTTTGGAAACATCAGCTGGCAAACTGCGAGTGCTAATAACGGCCACGTTAGCCTTGGAAGAGACATTGATCCGTTTCAGCTCACTCACCAAAAATTCCACCGATCCGTCAGCGATCGAAGACTGGTCAGCCAACTGCATCATTAACTGGCCAGTTTGACGGCGATCACCTTGATAGATGGCTTCCGACCCAACGATTCCTAAAGTTGTCAGGCGACTATTTTGATCACGGGCGGCGTTACAAGCCAGCGTGGCAAAGAAGCTTAATGCCAGTTCAAAATCTTCCGACCGCACCAACTCGTCGCGGAACGGATCCAGAATGAAACACCAATACTGAGCCGTCATTTGTTCGAACTGACGAACGACTAATTCTCCTCGTTTGGCCGAACTACGCCAATGTATGTGTCGGACGTTGTCACCGTTTTGCCAATCACGCACACCGAAGAATTCATCATCCTGCGAGCTGCGTCGTCGCTGTTTTGAATCTGCGCCGGCTTCAATAGACGCCGTCATCTGCCGCCATTTTTCTGTTAGCTTGCCCAAGCGAGGGGCTACGACGATAACTTCTGGGGCGGTGATTTTGATCTTTGTTCGGTACAAGCCAAAAGGAAACGCCGAACTGAGCTCGGCAGGCCCAAATTCCAACCGACCTCGCGTAGGAGCCAGGCAACGATAGTTGACCTCCAACTGCTCGCCTGGCCGGATGGGTGGCACAACGACTTGAACTTTTTCAATCTGTCTTTTGTCCAGATCGGCACTCGGCACTTTGATGCGATCGACAACTCGCAAGGCCCAACCAGGCAAACGTCGACGTTCGTTGGATATCAGCCAGCCCACCGTAAATGATCGACCAGCATGAACCCAGTCGGGAAGACGACGATTTGCGCGAGTCCGCTCGACCATTTTGAAAGCAATTCGCCAGTTAAAAAAGAAGGGCGCGATCATCAACCCGGACAACAGCACCAGCAAATTAATTTGCCGCATGATGGACCCCAACACGATAAATGCCAGGACAGACACGTAAGACATGCCTTCGTACGTGATCCAAGAAGTTCGAGCAGGGTATTTCATGCCAACACGACTATCAATTAAGGGGCTGCGACCATGTCAAGGATCCGACTCAGCACCGATTCGGATGCCTGTCGATCCCCTTCGCTAGTCTGACCTTTTAGGAGAACTCGGTGAGACAATACCGACACAGCCAAATCTTTGGCGTCATCGGGAACAACATAGTCACGGCCTTCAATAAAGGCAGCCGCCTGCGTTGCCCGAGTCCACAACAACAAGCCGCGAGTACTGACGCCAACCTCCAATTCAGGACTATTCCGTGTCGCATGAACAATATCCAACATGTAATCGGCAATCGCCTTGTCCAATCGAACTTTGCTTACCTGTCGTTGCATTTTCTGAATCATCCCTTGTTCCAAGACAGGCTTTATTTGCTCGACAGGCTCGCCCGCTTGATGATTCTTGATAATCTGTTGTTCGTATTCACGGTCGGGATAGCCCATTGAGATGCGAAGCAGGAAGCGGTCCAACTGACTTTCCGGCAATACATAAGTGCCTGAAAATTCAAATGGATTCTGTGTGGCGATCACCATAAAAGGTTGTGGCAAATCATGAGTCGTGCCGTCGACGCTGACCTGCCCTTCGCTCATGGCCTCCAACAGGGCACTCTGAGTCCTAGGGGGTGCTCGGTTGATTTCGTCGGCCAATACAAAGTTATTGAAGACCGGGCCGCGATGAAACACAAACTCTTGAGTCTGCGAATTAAACACGCTGCTACCAATAATATCACTGGGTAGCAAATCGGGGGTAAACTGCAGCCGCACAAAACCAGCCTCGACACTTTTGGCCAACGCCTTGCCCATCAGTGTCTTACCTACGCCGGGCACGTCTTCCAACAACACGTGCTCGCCAGCCAGCAACGCGACCAAGCAGTTCCGCGCAACATCGCGTTTCCCCAAAACCACCGCAGCTATGTTGTTTTCCAGCTTGCTGACCATGCCATACAAGTCTGGCAATTGAATTTCATTCACATCCGTTTCCTGTTCCATATTTACATGCCCAATATTACCGCTTTTAGGGCACGTTGTCGCGTCCCAGAAATCTGGGCGACGTCAAAATAAGGACGATGTTAGAATCCGGACATTATAAAAAAGCCTCGGCAATTGCCGAGGCTTTCGTGTTTGATGTTACCGAGTAGTTACTAAACCCTGAAATGATTCAGGAAGTTAAAGGAGACTCGTGGTATGGCATCATCGACTTTCCAAGGGAACTCAAGTGGAGACCCGTACTTTGTCAACTCAATCCACATTAGCAATGTGCCAATCAACAAACACACAAACGAGATGATCAACATAATTGTGTAAATGTTGAAGTTCTGCTTGCGTGTCACTGCAGTTTGGAACGACGTTGGGGCGATTGGTTCGCCAATTGGTTCGGAGGCTTCGAATGCGTCTGACATGGTTTTAGATTCCTTTGCTCAAATAAAGCCTAGCGATTGTCGCTTACAACCCACTTGGTGGTGATTTCGTCATTCAATTGGACTGGGAATTTTGTCAAATTCCTGTCAATGCGAGCTGCCGAACGGTTGTTTTCCGTTTCAATCACTACTGCCGCTCCAACGAATTGCCCGTCACGGAAGATGTCGACGGTATGTCCTTTTCGCAAACCATCATCCAAACCCAAGCTGACGGCAATGGTTCCGTCACGAATCGCTGTTACGCGACCATCCAATTCACGTGGAATATGTGCGGTGGCATCATTAGGTTCCAAGCCATTCAACGTCATGACTTTTGTTCGCAAAGCTAACTCTTCAGCCAAATCGTTGCGAATGCCTTCCAGCCCTCGCACTTGAGTTTGCAAATTGAAGATCTGAGCCGTCATGTCGGTAACCTTCAATCGCTGTGCAAGCACCTCTTCGTTGGTAACACGAAGTTGATTCTCTAGGGTATCGATCAAATTGTCTTGTTCGGCAATTCGCTCTTCCGATTGTTGAACAACAGCAAAGCTTTGCTGAGCGGTAACTCGCTGTTCAGCCAGCGCTTCATTGACCCGATTGAACTCCTGCTCTCCAACCACCAACTGAGCTTCCAGCTGTTGGATACGAAGCATACGAGCGACACGCTCCTTGCGAATGATCTCTTTACCCGATTCGGCTTGCTGCAAAACATCTCCACGATTGGCATTCAGTTGATCGATCATTTTCTTGTTCTCGATCGCAATCCCTTTCCAGTTCTGATGAGATGCGTTAACCATGATGCCAATCATCATGAAACAAACACTCAACAAAAGAATCAGCACCGTGATAATGTTGCCCACAAGATTCATCGTGAAGCCCCCAGCTAAATCAATTCAAATTTGGTTCGGTATATTTTACGTCTTTTGGACGCGGTGTTTTTAAAAACGGATAAGTCCTGGAATTCCAGGACCTGTCGGCGACAGATTTTATGTTGGTGGAGGATGGCCGACAATACAGCCCAAGCACCCCAATCCCCGTCGTTTGCCGTGACTTGTCAGTATAGTTGACTTCGGAAAAATGTGTAAACGAATTCGCGAGGAAACTGCCAGCTCGTTGCATCCGGCATCTTTCGGAGGCCAGGGGCGGATAGAGCCAAAATCCCTCGGTTTTTGGGAGAATTTTGAGAAGTCGGACGATTTTGTGGTAGTCATCCCAAGCCCTGCCGCAGATCATCCTCACTGGTATCTTGAATTATCGTTACGACCCGCCCACCGCAACGGGTGTTTGCCTACCGCACGTCCGCCAAGCGAGTGCCAGCCTGCTGATCCTGGCGAAAAGGCTGGCCCGAAAATAGTCAAAGATAACCAACCAGCGTTTTCTGGTTACTCGGATTAAATCGGAAATCTAGCTATCCATATGCCACACCCCGCCGACCAATCAAACTCAATCGTGGAGTCGACCCAGCCAGCCATCACCACCCACGAGCCCCGAAAATTCTTGCTACCCAAAAGCCTGTTGCCGTTTTCGATCGACAAACAGCAGTTTCGACGAATGGTACTGCGCGACAACTTCCCGTTGCCAGGCGATAAGGCTCGCGAGGGCTATATGGTCGGATCCGATAAGGGCTATTGGCTACACGGGCTTGCCGATTTCCTGAAAACGATGCAAGTCGTCAATCAGTATGAAATCGAGATAAATTCGATGCTCGATTTCGGTTGCGCTACTGGCCGGGTTACCAGACACTTTTGCCAACAACTGGACGACATCCGGGTTTGGGCGGCAGACATCAACTCGGACCACATTCAATGGCTGCAGAGACATTTTCCGATCAACCCCCGAGCCATCCAAGTTGGACAACCAATCGGTTTGCCAATCGAAGATGACACTTTGGATCTGATAACAGCCTATTCGGTGTTTACACACATCGACGAATTGGAAACAGATTGGCTTTGTGAACTGCAGCGAGTGCTACGTCCCGGCGGCTTGGGTTATCTGACGGTTCACAACGAAGATACGTGGAAGGCACTGGGACAGATAACGGACCCTACCAATCGACTGGTCGAATCGATGCTGTTGACGAAATCTTTCCAGCGTCAACAACTGCGTCAGCCGATGCCTGAATCAAAAATGGTCTTTCACTTTGCCGACGCAGGTGAATACCGCAGTCAAGTATTTCTGTCAGACCTGCACATTCACAAGGTTTGGAGTCGATGGTTTCAAGTCGTGGAAATTCTGCCGCTCGTTCACCAACAGCAATCCGTCGTCGTGTTGCGAAAACGTTAACGCCAGAAACCTAGCTTGCCGAACAAATTCATCTTTATCTCGTCTTCCAATTTCGCGAAATGGGTTGGCGACCTCGTTAAACAAACAAATCAAGTTTTTCGAATGGTTGTCCTAGCACTGGCTGACTTTCAACACCCAACCATTCCTCAAGAACCGTGGCGTAAACGCTGCGGTAGTCGTTAGAGAACTTTAAGTCGCCCTGGTCCAAGTCAGTCAAGCTGGGATGCTGGTTAAGAGGGCCCGAACGGACCTTTCCACCAAACAAAAACAATGGAGCCGCCGATCCATGGTCCGTTCCTCGACTAGCATTCTCGCGCACCCGCCTGCCGAATTCTGAAAACGTCATTACCAAAGTGCGATCCGAGTGCCCTTTTTCCTGCAAGTCAGCCATCAAGGCCCGACTGGCGTCACCCAGCTCGGCAAGCAACGCGGCATGAGCTGCCGCTTGATTGGAATGTGTGTCAAACCCTTCGTGAGTCACATAGTAAATTCGAGTCGGTAAGCCAGAATCAATCAAACGCGATACAGCGGCCAGCTTCTTGCCCAAGCGAGTGGCTGGAAACTTCTTCGTGGCGTCATCATCCAAAATACTTTCCATACGCTGACTAGTGCTCAATGCAACCGACGCACTCTCATGCACAAACCCCAGCAACGGATTGTCTACCGGTCGATTTTGTCGCATATCACTAACGATACCTTGCGTCAGTCGTTCGTTTCGTTCACCCATGTTCAACCGAAACTGATCCAAACTGCGAATCGTGACGGCAGGTTGTTTGCGAGTTGCCAGTGCTAATGGTTGCTTGCCGCCGCCGTAGTGCACGGCTGGCAGTTCGCCCTGAATGGATTCCCCCAAACAGCGACCCAACCAACCCAATTGTGAACTCTCTTGAAAACGATGCGCCGTGTGCCACAAATCCATCGACTCGAAATGACTACGATTTGGGTTTGGGTATCCAACTCCTTGAATCAGCGACAACTGATTCTGTTCTAGCAATTCCGAAAACCCCGACAACGACGGATGAAAACCAACCTGATCGTTGATCTTCTGAACTTGTTCACGAGCAATCGCCAACGTAAAACGATTCTTGTAGTACTCGTCGTTACCGTAGGGCACAACGGTGTTCAGGCCGTCGTTGCCGCCGGTCAACTGAATCACGATCAAGATTTTTTCGTCACGATTTTCGATGGCTTTTACCGAAGCGCCCAACAACACTTCGGGCACTCCCATCGACAAGCTAACCAACGCCGTACTGCCCAATGTTGCTTGAATAAACTGTCTTCGATTTGTCATCTTCTCTTAACTACCTATCGAAATTTAATGATTTCGCTGCCGGCGTATCAATTAACTCAGTTGAAACTCAGGCAGGGCTCCCAACGCACAGATCACGTCTTTAACACAACCACCTAACGACCGTCTTTGTTGAGTGGCTAGTTCCATGAGATGCTTTTCCGTTTCTGGCCCTATCGGAACAGCGACCCAAGTATCAATTAACCGTCGCACCCACTGCTGCGTGTTTCGGGAACTGGCCTTGATCGCCGACGCTACTGAACCATCTGCAAACTGATCGTCTGTCTGAGTCACCAGGTCGCGGATCAGATTTGCACGACCAAAATAGGTTGAAGCATTCACCCACTGCCGCCCACCTTCCCAGCCTTTGACGTTGGGTGGAAACAGTGGCAACTGGCCAACGCTTTCCAATTTGTTTGCCAGCAGGTTCATGTTGGTTTTAGCGTTCAAGCCACGCAACAATCCAATCGCCAATTCGACTGGTCCACGCACCTTTTGCCCAATGGCATGTTTGGAAAAGAACAGCCTACTTTCCAAAATCGTGCGCACCGTTTGTCCAATATCAAAATCGGTATCTCGCAACTGCTTCTCCAATGGCTCCATCAAATCGGCGTTCCAATTCAATTCGTCTGCCACAAAATAGCGAACCAGCTTGCGAGCAATAAATTTGGGTGCGGCGTCTTGCTGCAGAACAATGTCGACAGCCTGTCGCCCACCGAAGTTTCCAGACTGGCCCAGAAACGACTTAAGTCCCTCGTCGTGCTGGTGCTTATCGAAGCGAAACTGACCGCGTCGCACAGACCAACCAGTAAAACATCTAGCGATTTGCTTGATGTCCTGCTCCGAATAGTTCCCGGTTCCCAGACAAAACAGCTCCATTAATTCACGAGCATAGTTCTCGTTTGGCCGAGTCTTT
>CAZJBW010000091.1:0-20381 GCA_964543985.1 uncultured Pirellulaceae bacterium
TCCGTTTGTTCAACCGCTTCCGTCTCTTCAACCACTTCCGGTTCTTCAACCGCTTCTGTTTCTTCAACCGCTTCTATTTGTTCAACAGTTTCCAGCTCTTGAACCGCTTCTGTTTCGTCGGTCTCCGGTTCTGTTGTAGGTTCAGCAACTGGGAAGAACTGGTCTAGTCCACCGAGCGCTGCTGAAAAATTAGAAGAGTGTTCGCGAATCTTGGCCACGTGTTCACTCAATTGCTGATCCCGAGTTTCCAGTGAAGCGATATTGGACTGGAGGTCTGCGATCTGTGTAGCCAGTTGTTCGCCAATCGCCTTTAAGTTGTCACGTTCAGTGGTTAGCTGTTTGATGGTTGCTTGTGATCGTTCCTTGGTTTGAGATAGCGTGGCGTGCGCTTCTTTCAATTTTGTCTGAGCCAAATTCAATTGCTCAGTTAATTGCTCGTTTGCTTGGACGTGTTTTGCGATTTCGTCTTCCGCCGAGTTCGTGGCTGTGGATGTTAGGGTGTTGGTTGGTGGGGAGTTTGTCTCGGCAGCTTCTTTGGCGTTGCAGCCAAGCAAAAGAGCTAAAGCGACGAGTGGAGCGAGCAGTTGATGGCGGGTCATGGTTTAGATCTCGTAAGTCAGTGAAAAGAATCGGTCCGGTTGCTTTTGGACGGCCCTCATTTTATGGCCTACTGGGGCTGGGTTAAAGCGGCTGACGGATTTTGTAGATTCCCCCGGGCATGATTCGAATTGGTCAGTATTTGTCGAATAACTGGACACTTTTGTGGGGCAATAATTTTGCTAGTATGGGGCCATGAAAACCGATAAAGCCCTTTCCGATTTTTTAGATCAATACCCAGATGTGCGTGATTTACGGCAGCGAGCTCGCAAACGAATGCCTCGTTTTGCCTTCGAGTATCTGGACGGCGGCTGCAATGACGACGTCAACTTAGCTCGCAACAGCTCTGATATTCAACGTATCGAGTTGATGCCTGAGTACCTTGCCGAGCACGATGAGTCTTCGATGACCTGCCAGTTGTTCGGTCAGGAATATGCAGCTCCCTTTGGAGTCGCTCCGATCGGTTTGCAAGGTTTGATGTGGCCCAATTCTCCTCTGTTTTTGGCCAAGGCTGCGGTGCGACACAACCTGCCGTTTATTTTAAGTACCGTCACCACTGCCAGTATTGAACAGGTTGCCGAAGTCACCAGCGGCAAATTTTGGTTCCAGTTGTATCACCCAGCCGAAGAAAAAGTGCTGGACGACTTATTAAAGAGAACCAGCGATTCTGGTTGCCAGGTGTTGGTTGCTTTGTCGGATGTGCCGACCTTCGGTTTCCGGCCTCGCGACATTCGCAATGGGTTGGCGATGCCGCCGAGAATGACGGTTCGCAATGTGATGCAGATGCTTGGTCGACCCGCTTGGACGCTGAATACGATGCGCCACGGAAAGCCTCAGTTTCGTTCGTTAACTCCCTACATGCCCAGCAACTTGAATTTGAAGGCGTTGGGCAAATTTATGGACGATACGTTTGACGGTCGCTTGCAAGAACGTAAGTTAGCCGCGCTACGCGAAAAATGGCCGGGCAAGTTAATTGTTAAAGGGGTCGTCAATCAAGTGGACGC
Organism: uncultured Pirellulaceae bacterium; assembly: GCA_964543985.1. Lineage (GTDB taxonomy): Bacteria > Planctomycetota > Planctomycetia > Pirellulales > Pirellulaceae > CAJQPP01. The sequence goes on from CAZJBW010000091.1 coordinate 1,602, forward strand.
CGAGCGTTGTGTGCGATTGGGTGTCGACGGGATCATTGTCTCAAACCATGGCGGGCGTCAGTTGGATGCGGGTGAATCGTCGATTAAGCCGTTGACGCGGTTGGCCGCTGAATTTTCTGACAAGCTGGTTGTGATGATGGACGGAGGGATTCGATCCGGACCAGATATTGCTCGCACGATCGCTTCGGGTGCCGCGTTTACATTTATGGGGCGGCCCTTCATGTTCGGTGTTGGTGCCTTAGGGAACCGAGGCGGCGGGCATGTGATGGCGATGATGAAGAAACAGTTGCTGCAAATTTTGGAGCAGTTGTGTTGCAAGACCATCGACGATTTGCCGGGCCGTTTGATCAAGTCAGCGTTGGATTAGTTTGATTTCGCCGATTCAACTCGGCCATCCAGGATACGTTGCACTAACGCTTTTTTACTGTCTTCGTCATCGCCGAACAGCCATTGCAAAACGTTGTCGTTCCACATGGCGTCTCGTTCATTGGCTTGCATGATCTGTTCGTCCACGGCCAAGTCCAGGATTTTGCCGGGGTAGGAAGACTGTGATTCGCTTTCCATCTCTCCAAGTGGGTAGGGATCGTCTAGTCCGACAATGATCTGGTTGGCTCCTTGATTTTTCAGAAGCAGCTTCAACGATCCGGTGTCGTGAACCAGTGTGTCGAAAAAGATGTTGCGATGCGCGACGGCTTTACGCGGGTGAACTTTTCCATCGAATAAGTCCGGTCGACCATCAAACCCTTGGATGCGTCGCCCTAAATTAATTTGAGCCAACTGACCACCGTGAGCAAAACAGGTGCGCATGTTTGGAAAGCGATCAGGGTAACCATTCAATGTCAAAAAATGATAGGCATCAGCGCACTGAGCCAACATCCAGATCAAGTGGAATCGCCAAGCGGTGTTCTCTAGAAGAATAAACTTCTCGCCATCGTAAGGATGGATCTCTACGGCCAAGTTGTAGTGGTTGGCCATTTCAAAAATGGGCTCGTTTTCCTCGTCGAAAATGCAACGCCACGAACCGATCGTGTCCATGTAGTGAGTCGGCAAGCAGAGCAACCGCATGTCCAGTTGTTCGACGCACCGCTGAATCTCCCACAGGGCACCTCGAACGAATCCTGGGTGGACCACGAACCCGCAAGTGAACTTGTCTGGGTGGTCATGTTGGACGCGGGCGTTGAAATCGTTTTGGAACCGCAACGCCTTCTTCATCTCTTCCAACCGCAGCCCATTTCCGTACAGTTGGGATAGGTTGAGGACGACTGCATGATCGATTTTGAACCGCTCCATCCATTCCAGTTTCTCGTTCAGAAAGAAGCTGGAGTCGGTGACAGGGCGTTTCCAACCCTTCTGGAGCATATATTTTCGCTCTGCGTCGACCCAAAAAATCTCTTTATCCTTCATGAACTGAGGGATTTCTTCCGGATATGGAAGTAAATGTGAGTGTCCGTTGATGCGAAGTTTGCCGTTCATACTAATATGCTATGTTTTTCCAGGCTTGATCGCCAGCGACGATTGGGCCGCCAGTGTATTCTTAGTTGAATAAATATTGTTTGTCCTAGAGTCTTGAATTGGAAAAGTCTGAAATGAGCTTTCAGCGGAACAGAGTTTTACGAATCGCCTTTGGTTTCAGCTGCGTAATGTGGACGGTGATCTTCTGGTCTGCCCTACCCTTGTCCGCTCAGCAAGAGCGTCCATTCGATCTTTTCGGTGAGCCCATCGACAATATTGCGATCTATCGTCATTACGAGACGGTCGCTGTAGCGAAATTGCCGGACAAGACAGATGACGCCGTGCAAGAATTTCAAATGAAACTAAAGCAGGCTGATGAAAGTTGTAAGTTGAATTTGACCGAGCTTGAATCGGACGCTCTGCAACCTTCCGGCAGTTTGTACGAACACATGGTCAAGTCAACGATCTACATTGGCGAACTGTACAACTGCGGTCGCTGCGAGCGAACTCATGCTGGGTTTGCTGGAGGGGTGATGATTGGGAAGGATGGATTGGCGTTGACCAACTATCACGTTCTGCAATCACGGAACTCAGGCAAGACCGAAGGGATTTTTGCCATGACTTGGGACGGCAAGATCTGGCCAATCGCGGAAATTCTAGCTGCGTCCATCGAGCATGACGTGGCGGTGATTCGATTAGGCGTGCCAGAGGATGAGGGTTCAGACTATCAATTTCATGCCGCTAAAATCGCGACCGAGCAACCGAAGCCAATGGAACCAGTACGTATTGTCAGTCACCCGTACGGCGAGTTTTTTGTGATGACCGAAGGCGAAGTTAGCCGCTACGCGCGGATGCGTCGGCCGCGAGTTCGACAGGGTCAAAGGCAAGTTTGGATGGAGATTACTGCTCCCTTTGGATCCGGGTCAAGCGGCAGCGGCATTTTTGATGAGTACGGTCAAGTGGTTGGTTTGGTTTCGAGTATCCGTCCGTTAGTACGTGACCCTTCAAAGCAAGGCGACGAAAAGTCTGGAGCTGACAAAAGCTATGTCGAAATGCTGATTCGCATGTGCGTGCCATTGAACGCCATTCGGTCAAGTTTCGCAGACAACTAGTCGTTTGAACAATCAAAATTTAGGCACGGCGCCTGAAACTGACGACCTAAGCAATGTTGCTTCGTGTAAAATAGAGCGACCAATTTTTTGAGACTCAAAAAAATTGGCCACTCTATTTCTTCTCTCTACCTTTTCCCCGCAAGGTGCAGGTTTGTTTACTCGACAATCAACTCGAATGACCACGAAGTGTAGGGATTTGACTCTGTTGGTTTTGGCCATGACGACGATTGCAATTCCCGCGTCCGCGCAAGGACTGAAGGATCACGCGCCAGACGGGTTCCATATTGGTGGCGTCTTACACGGTGATGACGAAAGCTTTAAGAATCGAAATTATCGAGCTGTCGCTGTCGAACATTTCAACGCCGTCACCTCCAGTATTTTCATGCCCTGGGGTGTGTGGAAGCGTCCGGGACAAACTCCGAACTTCAATGACTTCGTGGCGGTTGTTGACTGGGCTCAAAAAAATGACATGAAAGTTCACGGACATGTGTTGGTCTACCCTTGGGCCAACGCGCAGTCGAGTTGGTGGCAGGCATTGCCGAACGATCAAGTCGAGGAGCTGCTGTTTCGTTACGTCAATGGACTAGCGAAGACCAAGTCAGGTCAGATCTGGTGTTGGGATGTGGTCAATGAGGTCATTGCGGCGGATGGTGACGCGATGGACGAAGATGGTCTGAAGACCGAATACAAAGAATATCAAGCGATGGGAGCGACCTACATCGAAAAAGCTTTCCGTTGGGCGGCCGAGGCCGATCCGGACGCGATCCTGATTTTTAATTCTACCGGTTGCGAGACGATCAATTCAAAATCTGATCGGCTGTTCAACTACATGAAAAAGTTGAAAGACAAAGGCGTGCCGGTACATGCCGTCGGGTTTCAGTGCCACTTTTTAGAGTTGCCTGCCGATCGTCCGGATGTGGATAGTATGAGACGTAACTTTCAACGGTTTGCCGATGCGGGATTCCAGATTTTCATAACTGAAATGGACGTCTGCTCGATCTACACCAAGGATCCTCACCCGCGAAACCCCGGACTGTCGACTCCTGATCAGGGTCAGCAAGATCGTCAAAGTGTGTTTTTCCAAGAGATCCTTGGCCTGGCGTTGCAACAACCCGCCTGCAAAGGCCTCTTTTTGTGGGATTACGCAGATGACTACTCGTGGCTTCACAAAACTACTTCGCAAATTCACACGGTGCCACCTGAAACCTACACCTACCCGACTCCGTTTTGGGGCGGACGCACAATGGCGCCAGTGGCTAAGCCAGCGGTCGACGGTATGTTGAAAGTCATGCAGGCTGCCGATCGCGACAAACGGTGATTCCAGCAAAAAGCGATTACAGATCTTCGGACTGAATTTGTTTTTCAATCTCTTTGATTTTCGAGATCTGTTGAGTCATGGTGTCGATCATTATTTGAGCATTTTCGATTTGCTGTTCAACCAAACTGTCGGTCAATGAATTGTCGATTTTTTTGAGTTCCAACAGCAACACATTGAACTTTTCTAACGCTGCTTCACTTTTACCAATCACATCGTTTGTTTCGCCGTTGGCCCACTTGCCTACTTCCAACGATGAAATTTGGGCCGAGATCAAACCGCTTTTGAACAGAGCGTCGCAGTAGGCCCTTTGAAATTCAGCGTTGTTTTTGGCCAGCTTCTTCATGCCCATCAGTTTTACTTGAATGTGCTGGCTGGCTTCGTCTAGTTTTCCTTGCGCAGCCGAAAGATCCGCTTGCACGCCTCGGAAGTCCAGCCATTCAGATCGCGATTCCGGTGCCACATTCAGTTGAGTCGTCCATTTCTGAAAGCAATCATCCGCGTTGGCGAAGTGTCGTTCGGTAGCCTCCAGGTCTTCCATCATTAGCGCGACCTCGCCTAACCGTTGGTTGCAGATGGCGACATTAAATAAGACAACTTGGTTCTTGGCATCAATTAACAACGTGCGATCCAAATGAGCTTTCGTTCGTTGATAGTATCGATTCGCTTCCAGAAACCGTTCCTGACGAAACATGGTTTCGGCTACAAACATTTCCAAACTCGAGACATGGTCTTGAAGAGTTTGATTGTCAGGATCTTCGGCCAACAAATCTTGCAGTTGTTGCAGACCGTCTTTTAACAATTCATAAAGTTCTTCGATGCGTTGCTGTGGTTCTAGCCACTGTGTATAACATTGTGCCAACACAGCGATCGAGGTGCTTGTTCGCAATTTGTCGGCATCGGACGCGATTAACGATTCGCATATCCGTTTGATTTTCTTCAACTGAGTTTCCATCGTGGCTTCATCAGCGGCTGCTCGCGCCATTTGGAATCGGACTGTTGCGACTTGCGCTTCGAACAGAATTCGGTCTTCGCTGGGGATCAAACAATCGCCTTCCAGGATCGCTTCAATGATGGACAATTGAGTTGGGATTTTGTCAAACTGTTGCGAGTCCAATAACTCGTTGCACCGGTGCGACACCACCAAGCACTTCACTTTTTGGGCTAATTCAGAATCTAGATCGCCGAGTGACTGTAGCAAAGCATCCGCTTTTTTCAGATTTTCGGCAGCCAGCTCTAGTTCTCCTAAGCTGCTGGAATCGATTTGGCCTTGAAGGTCTGCCAACTTCGTGAACGCATAGGCCAAGTCTGTTTTTAACTCGCGATCTTCTGAGGCCTCGGCCAACAACGCGTTCAGATAGTTTTGCGTTCGGTCTGCTAATTCGCTGCGTTGATAGGTTAAGCCTCGTGGATCAGCCAACATGATGTTGAAATCATCCAACAGCCATTTGGAAAGTGTGCGACCTTCATTGATGATCCGCTGGGATCGTGCAAGTTCGTCTTGTAAGCGATTGATATGCATGCTGAATCCGGCAAAGGCACCGAAGATCAACAATGCGAATAATAGGCAGGCGCCCGAGATCGTGGGGTGGCGGCGAACCCACATCGCTGCTTTGCGATGCTTGGGTGTTGGCTTGGCCGAGATTGGGCGGCCGTCCAGGAAACACTGCAAGTCTTCCGCCAATTGTTGGCAACTTTCGTAGCGATGTTTCGGTTTCTTTTCCAAGCACTTCAACGCAATCGTTTCCAGATCGGCTGGCACTTTGGGTTGTAACGTTCTGGGGGCGGCCGGCTGAAGTGTCATGACTTGAAGGATGGCTTGCACGGGATCGGGAGCCATAAACGGTGGTCGGCCGGTTAACAATCGGTATAAGACGGCGCCCAGACTGTAGATGTCCGTGCCTTCAGCGATGCCTTCAACCACACCGCCGGCCTGTTCCGGCGACAGGTAGCCAGGCGTTCCCATTACTTCACCGGTACGCGTCATGCGATTTTTGGTTTCCATAATTCGTGCCAGACCAAAGTCGGTCAGTTTCGGAAACTTGCCGTGCTCCATCAAAACATTGGCTGGTTTCAAGTCGCGGTGCACGACCCCTGTTTGATGGCAGGCTGAAAGTGTGTTGGCTAGTTGGCAGACGATTTTTGCGGCCTTGGTTGGTGCCAACGGGTTTCCGTCGTTTAGATTCTCCAAAGTTGGACCATCCACTAACTCCATCACCAGAAAAGGAGTTTGAACGTCGCCCTCGTCAAAGTGCCCGACTTCAAAGATTTGCACCACGCCCGAGAAGTTAACGCGAGCCAATGAACGAGCTTCGTTTTCGATACGTTCGCGAGCTAGTTTGGAACTGCGTGATACCAATAAGGTTTTAATGGCCACCAGGCGATCCAGTTTTAGATCCCGCGCTCGGTAGACCACTCCCATGCCACCTCGCCCAATAATATCCAGGATCTGATACCCTTCGATGGTTGGGTATCGTTGTGTTGAGGATGCTTTTTTTTGCTCTGGTTTTACTTCTCCAGAGGTCGTTGCCTGGGAGTCCGCTTCGACTAGTGTTTCGTCAATCTCCTTTCGGGATATCGTCTCGTCTGCCAAAGGCGCGAAGACCGGTGTCTTGTTTTTTTTCATTGGAATATTTGGAAATTGCCGCTTGGTTTCGGTCAGTACAGCCCAAGTTTTAGGTTGTGACAGCGATCATAGAAAAAAATTATATTGCCGCCAAATCTTCAAAAGCCACCAATGCTACAAAAACCAGCAAATTGCTCAATTTGTATTGGTTTGCTAAAAAACAGGCTATTAACTTCAATAGCCAGTCAATTCACCTGATTTTTGAAGGGTACAGCTTTGAAACTTTCGCAAGTAATGTCGGAACTGAAAAAATGTGGCACGGCACAGACTCGGAAAATCTACGAGCGGCATGGTGCGCCGGAATCGATGTTTGGAGTGCAAGTGAAGGACTTAAAGACGATTGCCAAGAAAATCAAAGACGATCATGAGCTCGCTTGTCAGCTGTATGAAACTGGCAACGCGGATGCCATGTATCTGGCCGGTTTAATAGCAGATGGCGGGCAAATGACGAAAACGGAACTCAACCGATGGGCCAAAGAGGCCAGCTGGTACATGATCTCGGAGTATTCGGTTCCTTGGGTGACGTCGGACCACAAAGACGCGGCAGGTATGGCCGTCAAATGGATGAAGTCGAAAAAGGAAAATGTTGCGTCGAGTGGATGGGCTACCTACACGGCCCTGCTGGGCACTCGCGAAGACGAAGACTTGGACCTGAAAGAGATCAAGTCGTTGTTGAAGCAAGTTGAGAAAGAGATCGCTGGTGCTACTGGTCGCGTTCGTTACACGATGAACGGATTCGTGATCGCCGTTGGCAGTTTTGTGCAACCGTTGTTGAAAGAGGCCAAGGCCACTGCCAAGAAGATCGGCAAGATTGAGGTCGATATGGGTGAAACCTCATGTAAAGTTCCATTAGCAACCGACTACATCGCCAAAGTTGAAAAAATGGGTCGCGTTGGAAGGAAACGAAAGGCCGCCCGTTGTTAAGGCTCTGTCAGCAAACGTCGTTCAAAACGGCTATGAATGCAGCTGGTTGCTTCATCTGTCCGTCAAAAATTTGAACTTCTCAGTTTCTCGCATGAACTTGCTGACTCGTTAGTCGCATAGGCCAATCAAGCTGGATCTGCTAAAAAGAGCCGATGATCATTGCTTTACAATTAATTGCCGGCTTCATCTTGCTAATCGTAGGGGCCGAAGTGTTGGTGCGCGGTGCCAGCCGACTGGCGGCTCTATTTGGTATGACACCATTGGTGATTGGCTTGACGGTGGTCGCTTTGGGTACTAGCTCGCCCGAATTTGCGGTTAGCCTACAGAGTGCCCTGTCGGATTCAAGTGACTTGGCCGTTGGCAACGCTGTTGGCAGCAACACGATGAATGTGTTGTTGATCCTGGGTTTAAGCTCGATGGTATTACCGCTGAACGTGAAACGCCAAGTGGTGCGGATCGACGTGCCATTTATGATTCTGGCGACGGTGGCGTTGTACTTAATCGCTCAGGATGGCAACATTTCAACCCTGGAAGGTGCTGCGTTTTTCGGTTCGCTGATTGGCTATATTGTCTTCTCTATTGTGAATGCGAGAAGGCAAACGCGCGCCGAAAAAGCCGAAGCTGACAAACTGATCGGCGAGTTAGAAGACGTTGCCGAGATGGAGAATCAGTCGTCATCTAGATTCACAATTATCTCGTTGCAGTTATCAATGGTCCTGGTCGGCTTGGTGACTTTGGGGCTAGGCTGTCGGCTGTTCGTCGACGGCAGCGTCGAATTGGCAACGCTGTTGGGGCTTTCAGAATTGGTGATTGGATTGACGGTTGTTTCCATTGGCACGTCACTGCCCGAACTGGTGACCACGTTGATCGCTTGTATGAAAGGTGAACGTGATCTGGCCGTTGGTAACATTGTCGGCAGCAATTTGTTCAACATCCTGGGTGTGCTTGGACTGACGTCCATCGTCGCGCCCGGTGGCTTACCCGTGCCAGATCAAGCCACGTCATTTGACATTCCCGTCACGCTAGGTGCCGCGATCATACTGCTACCAATCTTCTTTGCGGGCGGCCGGATTTATCGATGGGAAGGTGCGCTGTTGTTTACGTTGTACCTCTGTTACGTGACCTATTTGGTGATGAATGCCAACGAGATGCCAGCGGCAGAAACAGTGGGTAAAATATCTTTGTACGGTGTGATCCCTGTAGTGGTCTTGGTGTTACTGGGTTCAACGTTGCTTAGCATAAAGAAGCCCGACGGAACGGTCACATAGATTTGTGCGGTCGCGAACCATGTTTTTCTATTACCTTTTTTTGGTGCCCGTTTTCTGTGCCATAAGCATAGGTTTGTATTGGTTCGATAAACGGCAGGCCGTCGCCGAGAAGTCTCGTATCCCCGAAACTACTCTACTAACAATCGATGCCTTGGGAGGCTGGCCGGGCGGATGGTGGAGCCAACAACGGTTCCGACACAAAACGCAAAAGTTGTCGTATCGCTTAAAGTTTGGATTGGCTGTTTTATGTAATTTGTGCCTGATGTATCTGCTGATAAGATATTTTTAGCTCGCATACGGGACGTTTACATTGATCGACTATCTACGATGAAACTTTTATTGTTCAGCGATGTGCACTGCAGCCAACCTGCCATCAACCAGTTGTTGAAGCGATCCGAATTGGCGGACGTGTTGATTGGTGCCGGGGACTTCGCAGTGATGAGGAAGGGTTTGGCAAAAACGATGCAACCTTTCGCCGACTTGGACAAACCATTGGTGGCCGTTTGTGGCAACGGCGAATCCGACCAGGAACTCGCAGACGCAGTCAGCGGGGATCACATTCGCGTGCTTCATGCAACGGCATGCGAAATCGACGGCGTTACCTTTTTTGGTTTGGGCGGCGGAATCCCTATCACTCCGTTTGGCAGTTGGAGTTTCGATCTGTCCGAAGAAACGGCTGCCGAGTATTTGGCGAAATCACCCACGCCTCTTGATGTGCTAGTCGTGCACAGCCCACCATATGGCGCCGTCGATCGGAGTTCGAAAGGTAATCGGTTGGGCAGTACTGCGATTCGCGACTTTGTTATTGCCAATCAACCGAAGCTGGTTGTGTGCGGGCACATTCACGACAGTGCCGGGCAGTGGGAACGTATTGGTGATTCCGTCGTTGTAAACGCTGGACCGGCCGGATTGTTTTGGGATTTGGAACGCAACGAAGTCGTGGAAGCTTGAGTATGGCATTCGCCCATGTTTTGTTGCTGGCGACGTCGTCATCCGTGATCAATACCGTTTGCTTGATTGGTTGCGTGTTGATTTTGATCCTGTACATGATCCAAGCGTTCGTCGTTTGGAGGTATTGGCGAGCGGTGAACAAGGATTTGGTTAAGGAAAAACGGCGGGACTATCAACCGGATGTCACTATCTTGTTGTGTTTGCGAGGTCGGGATCCCTATCTAGATGATTGTTTGCAAGCCTTGTTATCCCAGACCTACGACGACTTTCGGTTGTGTTGCGTCTTCGACAGTCCGTTAGATCCGGCCAGAGACACTGTGCGGAAATTCGAGAAAGCCCCTCTGTTGGAAATTTTTGTTTGTGAGCAACACCGCGACACTTGTAGCCTGAAATGCAATTCGTTGATTGAAGTGATCAACAGTTGGCAGCATGATCCCGAGTTGATTGTGTTGGTGGATGCGGACGCCGTCGTCGATCAGCATTGGCTGCCAGATTTGGTCGCTCCGTTGGCAGATGCGTCGGTTGTTGCTGTGAGTGGCAATCGTTGGTTCTTGCCAGAATCGACAAGCCTTGGTTCGGATGTGCGCGCCATTTGGAACATGGGTGCCGCACCACAAATGCACTTGTACGAAATGACTTGGGGAGGCTCGTTGGCGATACGCAGCCAGTTTGTGCGGAGTAGCGGGTTGCTGGATCTATGGGCTAAGTCTCTTTTTGAGGATGCGTCGGTAGGGTCACTCGTGAAAAAGAACAGAAAGCGAGTGCACTTGATTCCGTCACTTTTGATTCCCAATCGGGAATCGACCACAATGCAAGGTGCTTCTGGTTTTATCACTCGTCAACTATTGGACATGCGACTGTACCACGGTTCATTTCCGATGGTGGTTGGGCATTGCTGGCTGACTTCTTTGGCCATTGTGGCTGGCTCAATCGGGATGGCTGTCAGTGTTTTTCTGAGTGCCTGGTTTTGCGTTTACGCGTTGCTAGTTTGCAGTTTTTTAATGACAGCGTTCTATGGGATAACTTGGTGGTCGCTCAATCGTGTGGCGGGTAAAGCATTGCGAGCACGCGGGCATGACGCCCCGGTGGTTAAATTTACTGAGGTGCCATGGCGAAACATCCTGGTCACTCAGGCGATTTACACTTGCTCAGTAATTGCAGCGTGTTTAAAGAAATGCGTAGTTTGGCGAGGCGTCCAATACAATGTACGCGGAGCGCAACAGGTGCAAATGCTTGAGTACCGTCCGATGCGAGCGTCCAGCGACGACGTTAGCACATCTCTTTGATCGGGTTGGTAAAATCAGTGCGTTGGCAGACGCACACCAACCTGCGGCTTACCGATAAACGGCTAGTCAGTCGCTTGCAGCGCTGGCTTGTCCGCCTTCTTTTTCCCCCAACCGTCTTGGTATCCAAAATCCAGGTAACGGTGAATCATATCCGCGTCGATTTCAGGGCATGGCAAGTGGCCGGCGACCGCTTCCAGGTTACTGCGATCAAATCGAGGGTCCAAAGACTCGTAATCTTGATAGACCGCTACTTGTTCCAAAATCGTGTTGGCGAATTCAGGGTTGTCGCTGGGTGAGACATCGTCTTTGTCGCAGAATTCGACACCATCTGAATCAAAATAGTCGTAGCAGGCGTCAATGAACTGGGATGGCGTCAAACATTTTTCGGGTGCCAGGTGGTAAGTTTTGCCATGGCATTCCGGCCGTTTAAAGATCTCGCAGAACACATCGGAAACCCAATCGACTGGCACAATGTTCAAAGTCGAATCGCCTTTCATTGGCACTTTGACTCTCGTTTGGATCACACCATCGTCGTCACGATCTTGTTGCGGGATCAGCATCGCAAACAATCGCAGGTACACGTAAAGACCGTGATAGGTGCTTGTGTATCCAGTGTTGGAATCTCCCGAAATCACGACTGGTCGATAGATAGTCGTCGAATCGAAGTGAGTTGCGTCGCGGACTGCCTTTTCTGCGTGCCACTTGCTGTCTTCGTAATCGTTACGGAATCCTTGTTGTTTGTCGAAATCCGATTCCATGACGTAGTCGTCGCGATTTCCGCAAACGTAGGCGGTCGACAGGTAGTGCATTTCTCGAATGTCGCACTCTTCGGTCAGTCGCAAAGCATTTTGTGCGCCTCCCAAATTGGTACGCCACGGTTCGGTTGTCGCGCGATCGCCCCCAAGTGACTTGAACTTAAGGAGTGCCGCGTTGTGAATCATCTTGCCGCAATGCCGTTTAAGCCACTGCTTATCATCGGCCGTTATGCCTAAATCCGGTAAGGCAATGTCCCCTTCGAGAACTTTGGGGCGAGGTATAATGGTTCCCAGACGTTGTTCCCACTGTTGCAGGATTTCTTCGATGCGTTGTTCGGCGGACCATTTACGTTTCCCACGCGCGATCACCACCAAAGGTTGGCCAGCCAACAACAGGTCACGCATCAGGTACTGACCGACCAAACCGGTGGCCCCCGTTAGAAGGCAAAATTCATGCAACATTGATTAGATTTCCTACGATTTTTGATGCCCAATGAAATGAGCAGAAGGCAATAAGAATAGGTCTGAGCAATTAAAAGGAACAAACGAAGCACGGGCAGACCATTTCGCATTCTTGGATAGCAGACTAAAAATGTACTCTAAAACGAGTGCCTGCATAGGGTTTAACGAAATATGAAACGACAAAAGGCAGTTTATCGGATGCTTATTTTTTGCTCGGTCATTCTCAATGTATTCGGAATAGTCGCAATTTTGTTCGATCAGACAGACTTTCTCGGTAAGGAATGCGTGGACTCCGAGACTTCGACTGCTCAAATTCAAGAGCATGTGGAACGGATTATCTCACCAGAACTTGCCAGGCAAGGATGGATCGCCCTGTTTGACGGGCATTCGCTGTTTGGTTGGCGAGTCGAATCGAGTGCCAATTGGCAGGTGAAAGACGGGCAGCTATTTGCCACGTCTGGTCAGCCAGGCCTGATTCGGACGGCCAGTCAATTTAGTAACTTTAACCTGTACCTGGAGTACGTTTGCGCCGAAAACGCAGAAGCGGATTTGTTTCTGAGGACTAGCCCTCGCCCCGCCGATGACATGAGTAACGGTTACCGAGTCAAACTAAAGGCGGACGATTCAGGCGAGGTTCAAAAAATGAATGTCGCCTGTGTCGGAGATCAATTTACGGTGCACGTGAACGGCCAGTTGGTTCAACAGTTCGCCGATGCCAAGCTTGGTCGAGGTTACGTGGGACTGAAATTTTCTTCAGGCACCGTGCGATTCCGACAGGTCCGATTGCAGCCAGTTTCCTTGCAACCAATCTTTCAAAAGGACCAAACAGATAGCTGGACCAGCCACGGCAACATCACTGTCGACTTTCAAGACCAAGCGATGGTGATTAAGGGTGGACCCGGGTATATCGAGTCCACAAGTTCCTACGCAAATTTTGTGTGGCAGGGGCAGTGTTGGATTTCCAGCGGCGGGAACTCGGGCGTTTTCTATCGTTGCATTCCTGGCGAAAATACTAACGGCTACGAATCACAAATCGACAACTCAGTCACTGGAACCGACAAGCCGGGCAATTGCGGGACGGGCGGGATCTTTCGCCGAAAAGACGCGCGGCGAATCGTGGCACAAGACGAAGTATGGCTGACCAAAACGATCGTGGCCGAGGGGCCTCACGTCGCCGTGTGGGTCGATGGTTATCAAGTTACGGATTGGACCGACCAACGCAAAGCAGATCCTAACCCTCGACGTGGACGTCGGTTGGATGGTGGAACGTTGATGCTGCAAGGTCACGATGACCAAACAACTGTTAAGTTCAAAGACGTGAAGGTCGTCGAACTAGATCCACGGCATCGATAAAAATTCGATCCATTCGATCGGGAACGCCGCGTTCTTATTCGCTCTTTCCGTTGCCGACTAAGCGAGCGATCTTCAATCCGACAATTGCATAAAAAATCGTCATGAACGGACTGATGATGTTGAAAAAACAGAATGGAGCGAAGGCGATTACCGAAACGCCCAACACGCCCTGTTGGGCGGCCCCACAGGTATTCCATGGGACTAAGACTGAGGTCACAGTGCCGGAATCTTCTAGAGTTCGGCTGAGGTTGCGAGGGTCCAAGCCACGTTCCTGGTAAGACTCGCGAAACATCCGACCGGGAACGACGATGGCCAGGTACTGGTCCGAGGCCGTGGCATTGACGAACATACAACTGCCGGCCGTTGTGGCAACCAGCGATCCGTCAGTTTTAGCCATGCGTACCAATGGCTCAGTGATCCTCCGCAAAAATCCGCAGGCTTCCATGATCCCGCCAAAACACATGGCGGTCACGATCAGCCAAATCGTGTTTAGCATCCCTTCCATTCCTTTACCCGTCATCAAATCGGCAGCCGAAATGCGTGCGTCGAACTCCGTGGATTGGTCGATTTCAATATCTTCGGCTTGAGCGTTGTATTGTTCTAACGTCAGGGAATCGTTACCCGTTGCTTGCCGAGCGCGGGCCAACAAGATGGCGTCTCGTCCGTTAGACCATTCTTCCATTTCGTCATCAGACACGGCAGATGTGCCGGTCGCCATGGCGTTGATCGAGGCCGAATAGCAATGGGTTGCATAATTCGCGGCAACTTGTTCTTCGGTGGTCTCTTTGGGCAGACCAGAAACTTGTTTTACGATATCCGACTGAAAAAGAAGGGCAAATACGGCGCCTAATAGGACACCGATGAACAACGCCGCAATGGCGTCAACTCGCATGATAACCAGCGCCAATACGGCGAGTGGAACGAGGAACAGCCAAGGTGTAATGTTAAACTTGCCAGCGATGGCTTCCTTCAGCGCGGTGGTGTCGATGGCTTCTGCCGATCCAGTATCGCCGGAATAACCGATCACCAAAAAGATAATCAACGCGATCGAAATGCTAGGCACCGTCGTCCACAACATGTAGCGAATGTGTGAGATCAATTCGGTTTCAGCCATGGCTGCGGCAAGGTTGGTGGTATCCGAAAGCGGTGAAAGTTTGTCGCCAAAATAGGCTCCCGAAATAATCGCACCGGCCGCCATGGCTTGACTGACTCCTAAGGCGTCACCAATGCCCAACAAGGCAACTCCGACTGTGGCGATCGTTGACCATGAACTTCCTGTCGCCACCGAAACGATCGCGCAAACGATAACACTCGCGAATAGGAAGATTTGTGGATTCAACAGATCGAGTCCGTAGTAAATCATGGCAGGTACCACGCCACTGATCATCCAAGTCCCTGTCAATGATCCAATCAACAGCAACAGCAACATCGCAGTCATCGATGACTCAAGGCTTTTTACGATCCCAGCCAACATCGATTTAAACGGGAACTTTAACAGTAGGCCCAAGACGGCTGCGACCGCTGCTGCCAAAAGCAAGGCGATTTGATTTGGCCCATAAGATGCATTGTCGGTGTACAGCAAAACGTTGATAACCAACAAGACAATCAACACGACGATGGGCAGAACTGCCATCCACAGCGGGATATTTTTAGGAGGCAAGGTTGATTCAGTCATGACGTTCGCCGAACAGTAGATGGACCAAGGTTTGTTGCATTAGTCCTAAGTCGCGTATCACTCGGTTAAGACAGCTTGCCTACCCGGTTACGACGAAACATTTAGGACTCCACGATAGGGTATTCGCAAACAGAACTGCGCTCCACCACTTGGCAGGTTTTCTTGAGAGATTTCTCCGCCGTGCAATTGTGCGATTCGCCAAGCTTTACTCAATCCGAAACCCAAGCCACGCCCGGCTTCGCGTCCTGAGTAGTACGGATCGAACATATGCTTTTGTTGCGCAGCGTCCACACCCGGCCCGTCGTCAGAAACCAGGACTTCGAGCGATTCTTCACGTTTCCGCAGCTCAACCTGGACGGTACCGCAACCGGCGGTCGCTTCCAGGCTGTTCTTGATGACGGCTTTCACAGCTTCACTAAATTGAACCTCGTCCAATTCGAATGGGTCGTCGCCTTGTGTCGAGTTCTTGATTTCAACTGGTGTGGGATTGGGCTCGCCGGCTTGCAGTTCATCAATGACACGACGCACATGGTCCACTAATTGATTTGCATTGACGTTGGTGATTTCTGGTTGCGGTGGATGAGCGAACAGCATCATGTCAGCGATCATCTCATGCGCACGAAAGGCTTGCTCGTTGATTTTAGCCAGAGTGCGACGGCGATCGGGATCCTTTTCATCTCGCAACAGCGTTTGAGCGCGGCTGGCAATATTTGCCAAAGGGTTGTTGATTTCATGGCTGGCGCCGTAAGCCAGTTGTTTCATGCTGGCCAATTTCTCTTCCAACAAACGTTTCTCAAACGATTGGTCGGCTTGCTTACTATCTAAGCGACGACTCAGTACTGAATCCAACTCGATTTCGGGTAGTGGATGGTTGGCAGCAGTACACAGTTGTGATTGCAAGTCTTGGGTGAGCGCTTGCGCCAATCCGTCGGATTCCAACAAGCCAACATCTTTTAACAGGTCGTACCAGGCCGTCGTTAATTCCGCCAAGTCACAGTCAGTGCGTTGCAATCGTTGAGCAAACGATTCCGATAAGTGATTGGAAAGGCAGACAATTTTCTCGTCATCTTTGGTAGCAGAATCGAAATTGGTATTCATCAATGCGGTGTTGAGAGTAGCCAGGCAACATTGGTCGTCCGAAGTGTCGTCTGCCGTCGATTCGGCTGACTTCAACACTGACCAGATTAACGCCTCGGGACAGGTCGCCAGCAGTTGGTGCCTAGCTTGGTCGTCTGCAGAATGGTTAACGGCATAAAGCCATAGCAAGGCAGTGTCGGCAGAAAGCTGGAAGCGGATCGGGTTCCCGTGTCCATAATGGCAGATGGGCGAGATGGAAAACAATGACATGATCGGTTCCTTGAAACGGCGTCAAAGCGTGCAGCTATTGAGGCTCAATAAAAAAGAGACTCAATAAAAAACACCGCCATTACAGCGGTGTGTTTGTTTTTTCGAGTTTGCTAAAAGGCTGGTTAGGTCCCCGTCGCAATCTTTTCCATGTCGAGCATTTCGCAACATCGTTCCAGCAACTTGTCTACCGAGAACGGTTTGTGCATAAAGTCGTCGGCGCCAGCAGCACGGATATCCGCTACTTTGTCCTGTTCGATCATTCCTGAAATACAGATGATCTTTACAGATTCAAGCGTGTTGTCACTGCGAACTCGTTGGCAAACTTCTTTACCGTTGATGTCCGGAAGCATGATATCAAGCACGACCATGTCGGGACGAAATTCGCGAACTTGCATGCCAGCGTCGAAGCCGTTATTGGCGGTTTTGATATCAAAACGCCCGTCACGACTAAATACGTCGACCATCAACTCTACAAGTTCTTCGTCATCGTCCACGATCAGGACTTTTCGTTTGCCACTTTCTAAAGCATCAGTGGGGATGCCATTTTCTTTCATAAAGGCATACAACTGTTCCCGCGGAATACGACGAAACCGGCTACCGGGAACTCGGAAACCTTTGAGGGAGCCATTGTCAAAGCAACGAATAATCGTTTGCTGACTGACCTTACAGATCTTGGCCGCCTCGCCGGTGGTGAAAACAGTCTTCTTGGTCATTAAGCCATCCTCTCCTTAGGGTGTTGTTTGGCCAGCCGCGCGAATCCATCCGAGTTAATCAATATCTCAAAATCACCGTCGCTGCTGCTGCTGCTGTCCAAACCAGTGATGTTTGTTGACCTTCCCTAACAAACAAAATTGTGCGTGGTACGCAGTGTGGTTATTCTACGATGTTGGTCCAATCGATTGGTTTGACCAATTCCACTGTTTCCAGCTTGTTCTGCCAAAGCTGCCTCGATTACCAACACAGGCGAATTATATCGGCGGTTTGACATGGGTCAAGATTGATCAAAAACACGTAAAGTCATCAACGAAAACGACTTAGGGTTGATTGACGTTTAATCCAAGTATTTTGCTAAGTGTTATGCAGTTGGCAAAGATTGCCGTCGAAGCCGACTCGACGAGTTGCTACTCTGGCCCCCGCCCCGTTCGCTAAACGCCGTGGGCAACGTCTTTAACCTACCTATTTATTCCCGATCCAGTGAACGATATGTTTCGATTCGCTTGCCTTGCCATGTTATTCGTCGTGTTGTCCGGATGTGGCACGACCACCCAGCGAGTGGGCACTGAACAGCTTTTAATATCAGACGCCGTCGACCACGCCGTCGCCCAGTTGGATTTCGCACCGTTGACCGATTCACGAGTCTTCTTGGAAACTGGCTATCTGGAATCAGTCAAAGGCTACGGCTTTGTTAACGCTCCCTACATTATTAGTTCGCTTCGTCAACAGTTGACGGCGGCCGGCTGTCTGCTGCAAGACAACCCTGAAGAGGCCGATGTGATTGTCGAGGCTAGAGTGGGCGCTTTGGGAACCGACGGCCACGAAGTGATCTACGGCTTACCAAAAAACAACCTGCTTAGTTCCGCAGCTGCTGTGATCCCCAATGCTCCGAACATTCCAACGATCCCGGAAATTTCTGCGGCCAGAATTGATGCGCAATCGGGCATCGCCAAGCTGATGGTTTTCGCTTACGACAGTCAAACTCGGGCGCCAGTTTGGCAGTCAGGGGTGGCCCGCGCCGAAAGCACAAGTCGCAATTCATGGGTGTTGGGTGCGGGACCGTTTCAGAAGGGGTCGTTGCACCAGGGGACTCGATTCGCGGGTGAAATGATCGATTCCAAGTTGAATGTTCCGTTTGCACGAGACAAGTCGGAATCGGACCGGACATTCAGTGAAAAGATCACGTACTTCGAGGAACATCGGTTTGATCCAAAAAGCCGTCCGACCCCTGAAAAAGCGCAAGTGGCAAAGCGTCCCGACGAGGAAGTCACGGATGATTCCGACGACTCTGGTAAATCCGGCCGACCGTAATTAATGGTAGTCGCGTGCGACTGCACCGATCTTGATACGGTCGTCGATTGAATCTCTTCCAGCAACTCAAGGCCCGGCGGGCCATAGTAGCTCGGCTCTCCGAGCCGTTGAATCTTACGAATTCGCCTCGGAGAGGCGAGCTGCTTAATTTTCGCCTCGGAGAGGCGAGCTACTTTAACGTTGAATCTTACGAATTCGCCTCGGAGAGGCGAGCTACTTTCTTCGCAAG
>CAZJBW010000092.1:0-20111 GCA_964543985.1 uncultured Pirellulaceae bacterium
TTTTGTAACCAGCCGATAATAGCTAGTCGCATTGGCAAAAACCTGCAAGCCATTTACGTCAACGTAAATCTCAACAATTCTTGTGGGCCGAATGGTTAGACATCCGGCTACAAGATTACTCTTCCTTCAACTCGAATGGACCGTGCTCGCTGACCTCGAACAGGCAACAGTAAAACAACCGAGCGGCCTGGGCAATCTTGTTGTAATTGATCTCCTGAACTTCATCCGAAGGTTGGTGATAGTCAGGATGAAAACCACCGAACAGAAACGCCACGGGAACTCCCTGTCGATAGAAATTGATCTGGTCGCTACGCCCGAAGACATCTTCTTCGTCGAACTCGAATTCAAAACCAATATGCTGATTGGCTTTTAGAACCAAATCGTGCAAGTCGCTGTCTCCCTTTTCACTACCGACCAAGTGCAAGTGGCCTTCGTTCTCGGCAGCGGTTTCGGCATTGGTTTCTTCATTCCTGCCGACCATATCGATGTTCAACATCCCAATCATTTTGTCGTTATCCATCAACGGATTTTGCACGTAGTATCTTGAACCCTGCAAACCCATTTCTTCGCCAGTAAACCAGATGAACAGCACACTGCGTCGCGGCTTCACCGGGTTCAGCGTCAAAGCCCGTGCGATTTGTAGAATTGCGGTCGAACCCGATCCATTGTCGTCAGCGCCGGGATAGACTTGACCGTTGCGATTGCCAAGGTGATCCAGGTGAGCACCAATCACGATGTATTCGTCATTGACCTCTGGGTCGGACCCTTTTAGGAACCCAATCACATTGGGAACTCCGTCTTGAGTTTCACGCACGGGCACGGTCATCGTCAGTGACTTTTCTAGTTCGTGGATTTGCACACCGGCCTCGTCACCGATTTCTAGCCATTCCGCTTGACCTTCCATCGACTCCAAAACTTGCGCAGCCGCCGACTTGATGATCGTCCCCGAAATGCTGGTCGAGCGTCGACGGCCACCGGGAAACGAAACGATGGAGGGCGAGCTAGGTTCACCTTCCACGATACGCATCGACGCGGCAGGTCGTTTGCGAGCCAGGATGCGAGGGATGCGGCGAGCGGCCTGGTCGTCGGTGATATACATGACGATCTTGTCACGCAAAATCAGTTCCTCAGGCAACACGGGATTTGGGCCACTGACGTTCAGCACGACGAGGTCGCCGGTCAGCTCGGGCACGTCGGTCATTCGATCGAAGCCAACATTCCCCTTGCCATCGATGCTCAAACCATTCGGGCCGGTGATCCGACAGTCATCCAAATTTGGCTCGCGACGAATGATCGGGACCATCTGAAAATAGGTGCCTTGATCGCCGATCGGATCCAAACCCAACTCGGCCAGATTGCCAGCCATCCAGTGAGCGGCACGAGTGTATCCTACCTGTCCTGTTCCACGTCCCTCGAACGCGGGACCAGCCAAAACTTGCAGCACTTCCTGCGAGTACTCGGAGGTGATCGAATCAAAGCCTGTTTTGATTTCGTCCGGGACCGCTGTTACTTCGCCGAATTGAGCCAGACATGATTGGTTGGCAATCGAAAGACAAATTGCGATCGACATCGCAATCAAGGTTCTCTTCACAGTTTTCGCCATCGTTTTAGTGTCCCGAATAAAGAGGTGTTCGTTTGTCAGTGACATGATGTGTCCGTGCCCAGCTAAAACTTGCCAAGTTGAATGAACGGACCGTTGGTACAGCATAGTCGAATTTTCGGCCAATGGCTGCCATTGGCTGCTTAGCTAGCCGCTGTCAAACCGAAGTACGATCTCGAACAAATTGAGAGAGACAGAGGAAAGGCCAGTGTAATTTTGCGAGAGGGTGGAGCCATAAGGGTAACCAGTCCTGCACACTAATTGTCAACGCCCGATTCGATACCCAACAAAACCAGTGCCACCACGCACAAAACGATACCCACATACGACTTGGCAGTTAGCTTTTCGCCCAGAGTTTTGGTTGCAATCAAAGTCGTGAACAGCACGCTGCCGGCGCTGACGACTGGAAAAACGATGTAGCCTGGAAACCGCTGCAGCGACTCCAGAATAAACTGAGTCTGCAAGGCATTGGACAATCCCATTGCCAACCCAAACAGACATTCCGTTTTCGAGATACGTTGGCGGCGGACTATTAAGACCACGATCGAAGGAATCGCGGCTACCGCAAATGCAGCAAACACAAACGTGACCGTCTCGTCCAATTCACACCGATGACGAAACCCATCCTGAGCGACTCGGCTGAGTCCACAAAGGACAAAAAACAGTGCCAACAAGATCGGCGCAAACCAAGGCTTTTCCTCACTGGCTCGCGACTCTTTTTTCTGTCCACCAATCAGCATCAAAGCTGGCAAGGCGATCAAAATTCCGACGGTCTGCAGAGCCCCCGGTTGCTCGGCCCAAATCCAGGCCGCCACGGCAATCGGCACCAACAACGACAATACCGAAATCACCGTCGATGCCGTCGCCCCTACCCAACGAATGGCATAGATTACAAAAAAGTAGGCAATGAAATAGGCGGCACCCATGGTGGCCCCCAACTCCATCGCCTCAGAAGTCACTAGCTGGCTGGCCTGAGTCAAAAAGAAGGGAGCCGTCAATAAGACTGCCAAGATGTAGTTGATTGCCCCGATCGTGATGATGTCCTCTTTACCACGTACATGTGCCCACTTAATGAACAACATGAACGACGAAGCGAATATCACATTTAGAATCAGAAACAACATCACGCCAACTACGATTGAGCCCACCGACTTCACAGCCAGCGAATCGTACCAAGATACGAAACCATTGCCAGTTGACCTTCCTCCTGCTCCTCCTCCCTTTTATCTTCTTCTTTCTTCTTCTTTCTTCTTCCGTCCTGCTGTTTCCTTCTATCTTCTTCTTTCTTCTAAACTCCTCCGCGCCTCAGCGTCTCCGCGAGACACCTCTTCCGTCCTCTTCCGTCCTCTTTCCTCTTTCCTCTTTCTTAACTCCTCCGCGCCTCAGCGTCTCCGCGTGACACCTCTTCCTCAGTCACTCACGCTCAACAAAGAACTCGCGTATCCAATCAACCGGATAACTCTGCAAATCTGCCCCCTCTATCATCTCAAACGAATCAGGACTAATTCGAAAAACCTGTTCATCACCAAATATCGCACCACCACCTGCCATCCTTCCTCCCAGAAACGGAATACGGCAAGCGACCTCGTTAGCTTCGGCCGCCCAAGTGATTTCTGCCGGCACATGCGAATAGAATTTCTCGTTTTTCTCTTTCAGCGAAATGACTTGCGACGAGTCGCTTTCGATAGAGTAAAAGGTCAACTTATTGATCGTTCCAAAACAAATCGCCTCGCCATTCGGTTGCCAGGCAAAATCGCCGATATAGTCGGGTTCGGAAGTAATGGTTTTGCGAACGCCATCCTTTTCGATCACCAGATCGTTCCTCCAAACCTTGAGGTCTTTTTGCCGCATGACCTCCCACGCCATCCATCCAGTTGCTGAACACAATGGTCGTCGGGCGCCATTCTGCTCGTCCGTCAATTGTTCCACGTTGTTTCCGTCTAGATCCATTTTGAAAATCTGACTAGTTCCGGTTCGTCGAGATTCAAAAAGCACGAATTCGCCATCCGCAGACCAGCAAGGCTGACTGTCGTGAGTCGTTGCATCTGTCAATTGAACTTCACCAGATCCGTCAGACCTGGCCTTAAATACGCATGACTTTCCATCTTTCCATCGCGAGTACAGGATCCTGTCTCCGTCGGGTGAACGACGAGCCGCAACTTTCTTTTCATCCACTTTGATATTCGTAATCTGATTGGTGAACTCTGCGCTTTGGGCAGTGGCAACACCCACCAACACAAAGCTCGTCAACAAGATGGCAGCTTGAAACATCACAGTCCTTTCAAAACGAACGGTTAACAGAAACTAAAAACAATTGATTTTGTCGTTGCACAATTATGGCCAACCAACAGGTCTCACGTTACCAATGGTGAATTCTTTCAGAAGAACGGCTGGCCACGGCTGACCAATCCAGCTAGGTGAAAAAAAACAGCCCGGAAATTGCTTGGCTCGGACCTCCCATGACGACAAAATCAGCGGTCCACGCGTCCGCTCCATGTTCCAAATAGCCAAAAACCTGCCTCACCAAAGGAAAATAGGCAGCCCTGGGCAACCAGCTAAAAACCGAGTGTTAACCACAAGCCGCTGCAACAGAACCGACAAAGCACCCCCCCAAAAGTATGCGACGATTTATCACGTCGACGACGCTAGCCGTTTGATTTAGGATTTGCCGAGTAAATGAATGGTTCCAACAGGTACATCGCGGCCCATAGGGCGACCTGGCATTTGTGAGCCGGAAGTCCTTCAAGCCGCACTCATTGAGGTTTTTGCGAGATGCAAGAGTTTCATTTTCCCAATTGGGTAAACAAATTCACTCTGGTTGTTTTGGGCAGTGTTGCTCTGCTGGGTGGGTACTTAGCGACGTGTTTGTACGCTGCGCACCTTCCTACGACGGTTAACGTCGGGCACCGACCGGCTCAGCCGATCCCGTTCAGCCACAAGCTGCACGCGGGCGACTTAAAGCTTGACTGTCGCTATTGCCACAACACCGTCGAACATGCCGCTCACGCAGCCGTTCCGCCGACGGAAACTTGCGGGAACTGTCACGGCGGTAACCGAGTCGCCAAGAATCCCGACGGTACGGCTCGCAGTTTGGGCACCGTCCATGGTGAAAGCCTGTTGTTGGAACCGGTCCGCAAGAGTCTGGAATCGGGCAAACCGATCAACTGGATCCGCGTGCATGACGCTCCTGACTTTGTTTACTTTAACCACGCTGCCCACGTGACTCGTGGGGTCAGCTGCGTTTCTTGTCACGGTCGCATCGACAAAATGGAAGTGGTTCAACAAGTTGAGCCATTGTCTATGTCATGGTGCATTGAGTGCCATCGCAACCCGGAACGTCATATCCGAGACCCTCAACTGGTCACGCAACTGGACTTTGTTCCCGAAGGTGGCGACACCGAAGAAGCGTGGTTGGAATACGGAAAAGAGTGGGCTGAAAAACTGGATATCAACCCGAACATTAGCTGTTCTACGTGTCATCGATGATTAAGCGAACAAACGAAAACAAATCGCCGTCTAACGAAACGACTTCAAAGAAAGTCTACTGGCGCAGCGTGGATGAACTGCTGTCCAACGACAATATTGACGAGGTCATCGATCACGACTTCGGCGCTGCTGCGCCGTCACCGGGCGACGGCTTTTCCCGCCGACGCTGGCTGCAATTAATGGGTGCCTCGATGGCATTCGGCGCAGTCGCTGGTTGTCGGTTCCCGGACGAAAAGATAACCCCCTTTGCCTTCCGACCGCACGGTCGCATGCCGGGCATCCCCGAGCACTTTTCGACAATGATGGAATTTGGCGGCGTTGCCAATTCTTTGGTCGCCACCAGTTTCGATGGCCGCCCGATCAAATTGGACGGCAACCCGGATCACCCCGATTCGCTGGGAGCATCCAATTCGTTTATTCAAGCCGCGATCTTGGGTTTGTACGATCCTGATCGCAGTCGCGCACCTTCGCGATCTGGCGATTCGGGCATGACGGCGACGACTTGGGAAGACGTCATCAACAACTTTAAGTCGCTGCTAACAGCGCAAGGCGTGGCGGTTCTTTGCGAACCAACCAACTCGCCCAGCATGGCTCGGCTAAAGAAACAAGTCATGGCCGCGAACTCGAACACTCGCTGGTTCGAATTCACCTCGGTCTCGCAAGATAACAGTGACGAAGGTGCTCGCATCGCCTTCGGCAGCGTTCACCGTCCGGTCTACCGTCTGGAAGACGCCAAAGTGATTGTGGCCGTCGACGCTGATCCATTGGGAATCGATCCTGGTGGCCTACGGCTGACTCGCGATTTCACAAAGTCACGAGACGCTGATCACCACAAAATGAGTCGCCTGTATTCAGTGGAGAGTGATTTCTCAACGACCGGAGCAATGGCAGACCACCGAATCGCTGTCTCGTTCGGCAAAGTCGCTTCCTTCCTGGTAGCCTTGGAGCAAGCGATCGACAGTGGCGTCTCGTCGGTTTCTGGCGACAACATTGACCAGAAAGTCTTCTCGGCAATCGCTTCCGATCTGAATGCGAACAAGGGTGGTGGCGTGGTGATGGTTGGTCCTTGCCAGCCACCGGAAGTTCACGCCATGGCTTTCCGAATCAATTCCAAGCTTGGCAACATTGGCAAGACGGTCCTGCTTGACCCCGTCGAAGACGCTGCCGAGAAATCGGGCGTGGCTCAACTGAAAGAGTTAACCGAAGCCATGAACAGTGGACAAATCTCCACGCTTTTGATTTTAGGTGGCAACCCCGTTTTCTATGCTCCTTCCGATTTTGACTTTGCAACCGCACTCGGCAAAGTTTCCAACTCGGCCCACCTAAGCCTGTACTGCGACGAAACCTCGCTGGCATGCAACTGGCAACTTAACGCAGCTCATCCGCTGGAATCCTGGAACGATGGACGGTCTTACGACGGATCCATTTGCATCGGCCAGCCAATGATTGAACCTCTGTTCGACGGCAAGTCGGCCATTGAGTTGCTGGCAATGTTGACCGGCAGCGATGATCATTCTGCAGACGAAGAACACGGCGACGACCACGACCACGGACACCACGATGAAAACGTGGGCCTGGCCTATGTTAAAGAAACTTTGCATGACGCGTTGGGCGATCACCCGGAAGCGGCTTGGCACGAGTCTCTGAAAACTGGATTCATCGCTGGCACGGAATCGACATTCGCAACTCCATCGGTTGTCGATTTTGCTGTTGATGCGGACGCCGACGCTTGGAAAACCGCTTGGTCGGGTGGCGAACCGGAACTGATCTTCCGAGCCTCCAAAAACATTTATGACGGACGTTTCGCCAACAACGGTTGGTTGCAAGAACTTCCAGAGTTCCTTACCAAGTTGACTTGGGACAATGCCGCTTTGGTAAACGTCAAGACGGCCGACACTTTGAATTTGAAGTCCGGCAAGATTGTCAAACTGAATGTCGACGCTAACGAAATTTCTTTACCCGTTTACATCCTGCCTGGCCTGCCAGACGGAACGATCTGCGCTTGGTTGGGTTACGGACGAACGGCAGCTGGCCGAGTCGCTGGTAATGCTGACTACTCGATCGAATCGGTCGGAAGCGACGTGCGGCCACTACGTACCAGTGGTAATTGGTGGTCCGTGCCACAAGTCGTTTGCAATCCGACGAGCACAAACTACTTGTTGGCGACGACTCAAGATCACTTCACGATCGATGCCGTCGGTCGCGACGAAATCAACCGTCGCATGAGCCCGCGAGAGGCTCTAGTCCAAGCAGGCTCGTTCGACAGCTATCACGAGTTTCTTCACGAGCACGGTGACGAACATCACGATGACGATAGTCACTCAGACGAACCGTCGGGCGAAGCAGGCAATGAACACTCCGATGACGATCACTCGGGCGGACACGGCCATCACGCTCACTGGCCGACTCACCATCACCCGCACTTCGAAAATTTCGATTTGACGCGGGCCGGCTGGTTGGACGAGGAACCGAAATACCGCTGGGGCATGAGCATCGACTTGAATAAGTGCACCGGTTGCAACGCTTGCGTGATCGCCTGCCAAGCTGAAAACAACATCCCGGTTGTCGGTAAGGATCAGGTCAGCAAAGGCCGCGAGATGCAATGGATGCGGATCGACCGCTACTTCATTACCGAAGAAGGTGACAAGGATGGAGAACATCCGGCCATCGCTTATCAGCCGTTGACTTGCCAACAATGCGAAAAAGCTCCGTGCGAAACAGTATGTCCCGTGGCGGCCACGGTGCACTCAGATGAAGGTCTGAACGACATGGTTTACAACCGCTGCATCGGAACTCGTTACTGTGGTAACAACTGTCCGTACAAAGTCCGACGCTTTAACTACTTCAACTACACCGACGCTCAAACGTTCCTGAAGATGCCCGGTGACGATCGCTTGAACAAAGCTGACTTGCAATTGCAAAGCATGATGCATAACCCGGAAGTCACGGTTCGCAGCCGAGGCGTCATGGAAAAATGCACGTACTGTGTTCAGCGAATTCAGAACGTCAAGATCAAGGCCAAGACCGAAGACAACCGCCGTATCAAACCCAACGAAATTCGCACGGCATGCCAGGACGTTTGTGCAGCCGACGCGATTGCATTCGGCGACATTGACGACAAAAACAGCGACGTGCATAAGCTACACCACAACCCGCGAGCTTACGGTTTGCTGGAAGAATTAAACGTGTATCCACGTACTAAGTACTTGGCGCGAGTGGTCAATCCACATCCGGATCTACCAGATCGCACGAAGGTGAAAGACGCTGTGGCTCATCATTAAGTCGCACGTTGATTTAGACGCATCCTTGATAGTCAGCAATCGCTGAAACCAAATACCCAACCAATCACAAACTGAGACAGCTCGATGGCATCCACCATTGATCAACTAGCTAACAACACTTTCGAAGACCCGTCACGTCGCGCACCACTGGTGACCGGCGGATTGGGCTACGACGGCGTTACCGATGTCGTTGCCGATTTGGCCGAGGTCCCCAAGCCTCCCAAAATTTGGTATGTGCTGCTGGCCGTTTCGGTCGCCTTGACCGGGATGTTGGGAGCTCTAATCCTGTTGTTAATTTTCAAGGGCGTCGGCGTTTGGGGTAACAATAATCCCGTGTACTGGGGCTGGCCAATCGTGAACTTTGTGTTCTGGGTTGGGATCGGTCACGCCGGCACGTTGATCTCGGCGATTCTTTTCCTGTTTCGACAGCACTGGCGGACAAGTATCAACCGCGCTGCCGAAGCAATGACCATCTTCGCGGTGATCTGCGCGGGGACATTCCCTGGAATTCACATTGGACGCGTTTGGGTGTTCTACTGGTTGTTCCCGATTCCCAGTGAACACTTGGCGATGTGGCCGAACTTCCGCAGTCCACTGTTGTGGGACGTGTTTGCGGTTTCGACCTACTTCACCGTCTCGTTAGTTTTTTGGTACATGGGAATGGTGCCTGACTTGGCAACGTTCCGTGACCGCACGACTAACAAATTCAAGAAATTCATTTATGGCGCTCTTTCACTCGGTTGGACCGGATCGGCACGTCATTGGCATCGTTATGAAACGGCTTACACGATCCTGGCTGCATTGGCCACGCCACTGGTACTTTCAGTGCACACGATCGTTAGTTTTGACTTTGCGGTTTCCATCATTCCTGGTTGGCACACTACGATCTTCCCGCCTTACTTTGTGGCGGGTGCGATCTTCAGCGGGTTCGCGATGGTGGTCACGCTGCTGGTCCCCATGCGAGCACTGTTCAACTTGAAACATGTGATCACCGTTCGTCACATCGAAAACATGAACAAGATCATTATGGTCACCGGCATGATGGTCGGCTTGGCGTACTCGATCGAGTTCTTTATTGCCTGGTATTCCGGCAACCCGTTTGAAGGGTTCGCCTTTGTGAACCGGTCCTTCGGCCCCTATTGGTGGGCCTACCTGACCATGTTCAGCTGCAACGTGTTTATTCCGCAGTTGTTTTGGTTCAAGAAGTTCCGCACCTCAATGTTCTGGAGCGTCGTGATTGGCATCGGCGTGAATATCGGAATGTGGTTTGAGCGGTTTGTGATCGTGATGACCCTTAATCGCGGGTTCCTGCCGTCCAGTTGGTCTTACTTCAAACCAACCTGGGTCGACATCGGCATGTTCGTTGGCAGTTTTGGCCTGTTCATGACTCTGTTCCTGCTGTTCTGCCGCTTCCTGCCGGTGATCGCCATTTCGGAAGTCAAAGGCACGATGACATTCCAACGCCACATGGCTGCCGCCGGTAACTATGGCGACAGCGACAACGAATAAACCTTTTCAAATCAAACCGCTCGGCACCTGCTGACGATCATTACCTCAACCCACTGAAATCAAATGAGCAACGAAGTCGACAACATCGAACAGTCACGGCTGGTTGGCGTCCTCGCACAATTTGACGATCCCCACACACTGTTACACGCTTGTGAAAACATGCGTGACGCGGGGATTAAGAAGATGGATGCCTTCACTCCGTTTCCGATTCACGGCATCGAAAAAGCGATTGGCATTCCACGCACCATCCTGCCATTTATCGTTTTGGCGGTCGGCCTGTCCGGCTTGGCCATCGGTTTGGGCATGCAGTGGTACACCAACGGTACCGAACAACTGGGACCCATCTGGAGTGGTTATCAGTTTCGGATTAGCGGTAAACCTTATTTCAGCCTACCAGCTAATATTCCAGTCACTTTCGAAGTCATCGTGCTGTCCAGTGCCTTCGCGGCATTCTTTGGCATGCTGATTTTGAATAAACTGCCACGTCTAGCCAATCCACTGCATCGTGTGGCTCGATTCAAACGAGTCACCAACGACAAGTTCTTCCTAATGGTGGAAGCCGACGACGATAGCTTTAACGTAGACGAGCTGCGAGGAACGTTGACGGAACTGGGCGCCAGTGACTTTGAAGAAGTCCACGAAGACCTTACCGATCACAGGCTACCCGCGTTTTTGAAAACGGTTGGCGTGTTAGCTCTGGTCTTGTTGATGATCCCACCAGCCTTGGTCTATCGTGCTCGTGGAATGACTTACCGCGAGACTCGCTTGCACGTCGTTCCCGACATGGATTTTCAACATAAATACAAAGCCCAAACGGTTGGTCCAATCGCCACCGTCGATGGTGGCGAAGAAGACAATCACTTTTTCGAGAACATCCGAGGTCAATTCGCACCGGTCCCCGGTACCGTTTCACGAGATGACCAGAGTGGTGACATTGAATTCTTCCGTGGCATCAAAGCTGGTTCGGAATTGCATTCCGCTCATTCAGCCCCTGCGGTATTTGCTTCTATTCAAGAGGAACAAGAAAACGGCGAAGCTGCCAATCAAGAACCCGCAGCTGAAACGGAAGCAGCAGAAGTAGCAGAACCGGATTGGGTCACTATGTTCCCCAATCAAATCGAAGTCAGCCGCGAGACGGTCGAGAGAGGCCAACGTCAATTTGGAATCTATTGTGCCGTCTGTCATGGTTACGACGGAGCTGGCGGTGGCCTGGTCAACCAACGCGCGATGGCGTTGGCCTTAAGTAACAAATCGGCTTGGACCACGGCCAAAGCAATGCATGATCCAACGATTGTGGAACAACCGGTCGGACGGATCTTTGACACAATCACCAATGGTCGTGCCACGATGGGACCTTACGCCACTCGCATCACACCGGAAGATCGCTGGGCTATCGTGCTTTATATCAAGGCACTGCATGAAGCACGCAAAGACGCGATCCCGGATGAAGTACCAGAGGAAGAGAATCCTGATTCCGAGGACGCCGATTAGGTCCTAACCAAACTTACCAACCATCGAAACGAACAAAACACCGAATCAATCCATCCGATAAACACCAATCATGGCTCACATAAGAAAAGCAGTAGTCACTTCCCCAATAACTTCATTGGGTGGTGAAAGTACTTCGCGGTTATTGCCGGTACTGGGCATCGTAGGACTGGCGTGCCTGGGCGGAGGCTTCTTTCTGGCAGGTGGCAATATGGCCAGCTTCCTGCACAGCTACTTAATCAATTTCTGCTTCTTCGTTTCGATCACGCTTGGCTGTCTATTTTTTGTGATGATTCAACACCTGACTAAAGCAGGTTGGAGCGTCACAGTGCGGCGAGTGGCCGAGGTGGTCGCTTGTGGAATCGTCACGATGGCGATCCTGTTTATCCCGATCTTGTTGACCACATTCCTAGGCTATGACGATCTGTACCCTTGGGCCAAGACCACGGCAGACGGAGGCGGGGCTCCCAGCTGGGCGTTCGGTGATGAAGACATTTGGGAAATCAAGAAAATGTTTTTAAACCCACTGTGGTTTAGCATCCGATCCGTTGTGTACTTTGCGATTTGGTCGTTCATCGCCATTCGCCTGTATCGTTGGTCGGTCCAACAAGACGAAACGGGCGACAAGAATCTATCGTTAAAGGCTCAGGCCTTTTCAGCACCCATGATGTTGCTGTTCGTCTTGTCTTTGGCGTTCGCAGCATTCGATTGGGAAATGTCACTGGCACCGATTTGGTTCAGCACCATGTTCCCGGTTTACTTCTTCGCCGGATGTGTGCTCAGCAGCTTTGCCACGATCACCTTGATCTGTTTACTACTACAAAGAAGTGGTCGCATCACCGACGAAATCACGGTCGAGCACTATCATGACTTGGCCAAGTTTATGTTTGCGTTCATCTTCTTCTGGGGCTACATCGGTTTCAGCCAGTTTATGTTGATTTGGTATGCCAACATTCCTGAAGAAACTTTTTGGTTCCAGTTCCGTGCTGAAAGTGGCTGGCTTACCGTATCAATGATTCTGTTGTTCGGGCACTTGTTCATTCCGTTCCTGGGCATCATGGCCAGAACGGTACGACGCAGTAAACCATTTTTGATGTTCGCGACGATTTACCTGCTGATCATGCACTGGGTCGATCACTTCTGGATCGTGAAGCCGCAACTTGCCGCCACGATTCACGATGGCTTTAAACGCGACGGAAACGACCTGTCGGAAGCTGCCAATGTCCTGCCCACCATTCCTGACTTTTTGTTGTTTGTCGGAATGGCAGCAATCTTCCTAGCAAGCTTCTGCTTGGTAGCTGGAAATCGTTCACTAGTGACGTTGAAAGACCCACGCTTGCACGAGGCTCTGAATTACGACAACCCGTAATGGTTAAATTATGACTGAACACCAAAACGAAAATGAAAATCGTTCAGACGAACACTCTAGTGACAATACTCACAGTGGCCGTGAACGACCAAGTTATGATGATGTGAACGTGCCGGTAGTGATTCTGGTGGGTGTCATCAGCATGGTATTGACCTTCGTCACCATTTGGTTTGTCGAGGGCATTTTTTACCAATGGCAAAACAACTTGGTTCGCACGGTGAACTATGACAAAACAAATCTTCGGCAAGTCGAGGTACTGGATGCTCAAAAGGCAATCATCTCCAACGGCGACGCTGAAAAGAACATCAAGAGTGTTGAGAGTGTCGTAGAGAGCGTTTTGGAAAAGTACAAGAACGAACACGCAGCAAATCCGACCCAGCACTCAGAAGCCCATGACGACGACGGCCATTAGCCAACCGAGCGGTTGACTGCAAAGAACTCGTCCAACCAAACCAAACAAACCAAACAAAAAACAATGACTACGCGATCTCACAAATTGAAGCTATTGCTTTCCTGCTTGCAGGTGTCGCTGTGCCTAGCGCTGGTCAACTTTGTGGATGCTCAAGAAAAGCACGGTCCTGCCCAGGATATCGCCGTCCAGCAGAATATGGGTAAACGCCTGCCTCTGCATCTAAAATTCGAAGATGACAAAAACGACCTCGTTAAGCTTGGCGACTACTTCAGAAACGGCAAGCCTATCTTGTTGTCTTTCAATTATTCCGACTGCCCCAAACTGTGTGTCGTTCAACTGAACAATTTGGCTTCGGCATTGGCAAATATCGATTTGGTGCCTGGTGAGGACTTTGAGTTCATCTCGGTCAGCCTGGACCCGAACGAACAAGCGTCCACCTTGGCTAAGACAAAACAAAAATACCTGTACGCCTACGGCGATGTCACAACCGCTGACGGTTGGCATTACCTACGTGGCACGAAAGCGAACATTCTTGAACTCACGAAAGTTTGCGGCTTCAAATACAAGTACATCCACGAATCGCGAACATATTCTCATCCAGCCGCTTTCATATTTATTACTGCTGACGGACGAATCTCGTCCTACGCGGATGGCTTGAATGGCAAGCTAGAAGAATTGCTGAAGCCGTCTTTGATGGAAGCAGGAAATGGGAAGATCGGTAGCTTCGCAGACAAAGTCGCATACTTCGCCAGTTGCTTTGTGTTTGACCCGACCACCGGCAAGCACTCGCTCAGCGCGATTCGGGTGATGCGATTGGCGGGGATGGTCACCATGCTAGCCCTGGCAATCGGCGTGGGCCCCTACTGGTTCTTCAAACGGAATTTTGAAGACTCTGAATCAATACAAGAAAACGAATTGGATCAAACGTTCCAAAACGAAGACTAATCATGATGAATTTCCTAAACCTATTGGCCCAAACTGAAGACGCTGGCGACGGTCTGATTCCACCACCTCCTAGAACGGACCACGAGGGCAGTTACTGGTTTCCTGAAAACGCTTCGACATTTGCCAACGATGTCGACAGTCTGTTCATGCTGATCTTCTGGGTTTCGCTGGTATTCTTCGCGGCCATCGTGGGCGCGATGGTGTACTTCGTTCTGAAGTACCGAGAACGACCGGGCCACAAGGTCGAGAAAAGCCCATCACACAATACCGCTCTGGAAATCGCTTGGTCCGTTTTACCGGGCTTCCTACTAGTTTGGTTCTTCGTCGATGGAGCCAATGGCTGGTTTAAGCAGCGAATCATCCCCGGTGATGCCGAACAAATCCAAGTGGTCGGAAAGCAGTTTAGTTGGGAGTTCTATTATCCCAATGGTGACGTCACAACGGACTTACATTTGGTTAAAAACCAACCGGTCGAATTCGTGATGGAATCACGCGACGTACTGCACAGTTTTTTCATCCCGGCGTTTCGTCAGAAACAGGATTTGGTTCCCGGTCGCTTCACTTATACCTGGGTGCACCCCACAAAAGAGGGCGTGTTTCGCTTGTACTGCTCTGAATATTGCGGTGATGGACACAGCCTGATGAAAACCAACGTCAAGGTACATGCATCGCACGCAGATCGCGATGCTGCCACCTTCTATAACTGGGAAGACGGCAAGCCTGTCGATAATGGCAAGCGTATTTTCATGTTGAAGTGCGCGGGCTGTCACAACCCAACGGAAGTCAAGAAAACAGGTCCTGGATTGGCGAACATCTGGGGTAAAGAACGTGATTTCGGCGGTGGAGACAAACTTACGGTTGACGAAAATTACTTTACCGAATCGATACGCAATCCAAACGCACGGATTGTGTCTGGTTTTTCAAAACCTTCGCAGATGACGGTCTTCTCAGAGGCTGATATCAGTAATGAGGAAATGGCTTGGTTAAGAGCGTACATTCGCAGTCTCAGTGGCTTGGGTCCTCAAGCGGAACCAGATGCCGAGGCTGAAGAAGGCGGAAGCAACGAAGAAACGCCAGCCGATGAAAACGAAAACGCAGATGGCCCGACCGCGGAAGAACAGCCCGCAGGTCAAGAAGGCTAACTGCCCTTTAACAAATCAAACAAGACACCAAAGAGAACTTTTAGAGTTCGAATTTTCGAAGCGATAAAAGGTGACAACTATGTCAGCAACTCCTCAAGCTTATAAACTTTTCGGTCACGCCGAAGATCACCACTACTTGAATGCCTCAAAGGGCTGGAAGTCGTGGGCCTTCACGTTGGACCATAAACGCATCGGGATCATGTACCTGATTGGTGTGACCGCCGCACTGTTCCTAGCAGGTGCCTTTGCTTTAGTACTGCGTAGTGAACTGTTCACAGGCGAAAAGAACTTCTTGTCCGAAGCTCGATACAACCAGATGTTCACCCTACACGGTGCCATCATGGTTTTTGCATTCATTATCCCCAGCGTCCCGGCGGCCTTAGGTAACTTTGTCTTACCAATGATGTTGGGCGCTAAAGATGTGGCCTTTCCCAGACTGAACCTCTCCAGTTTTTACCTGTGGCTTTTCGGGACCGGTTTCCTGTTAGTCGCCATGGTGACCAACTCATTGGACACTGGCTGGACGTTTTACACGCCTTACAGTATCGCGACGAATACGGGAGTAATGTTCGCCACGATGGGCGCATTCATCTTGGGGTTCAGTTCGATCTTTACTGGGCTGAACTTTTTGGTGACCGTCAATACGATGCGTCCCAAAGGAATGGGTTGGTTTAAATTACCCCTGTTTATCTGGTCCCTGTACGCCACGTCGATCATTCAAATTTTGGCGACTCCCGTTTTGGGGATCACGTTGTTGCTGTTGATCGCCGAACGAGCCATGCACATTGGGATTTTTGATCCCGCCTATGGTGGTGACCCTGTTCTGTTCCAGCACTTCTTCTGGTTCTATTCGCATCCAGCGGTTTACATTATGATCCTGCCCGGAATGGGAATCATTTCGGATCTAATTGCGGTCTACAGCCAAAAGAAAATTTTCGGTTACTCATTCATCGCATTCTCCAGCGTGGCGATCGCTTTGCTTGGCTTCCTGGTCTGGGGACACCACATGTTCACCAGTGGTCAATCGGAGATGGTCACTTTGGTGTTTAGTGCGATTACGTTCACGGTGGCCATCCCATCTGCGGTAAAAGTCTTTAACTGGCTGGCGACGATGTACAAGGGATCCATCAAGTTGGTCACTCCAATGTGCTATGCCATGTCGTTCATCTTCTTGTTCGGAATCGGTGGTTTGACAGGTTTGTTCCTGGCCACGTTGTCTGTTGATATTCACTTGCACGATACGTACTTTGTGGTGGCTCACTTCCACTTTGTAATGGTTGGCGGAACGTTGACCGCATTGTTGGGCGGACTTTACCACTGGTGGCCAAAGATGTTTGGCCGCATGTACAACGACTTTTGGGGTCGAGTTGGTTGCTTCCTGGTATTCGCCGGGTTTAACCTGACCTTCTTCCCACAGTTTGTGATGGGTGCCCGTGGTATGCCACGTCGTTACGCTCGCTACGACCCTGAATTCCAAATCTTCCACCAGTACTCAACCGTTGGGGCTTTCGTATTAGGCATTGGAATCTTGTTGGCCTATGGCGTGTTGATTCACTCGGTGTGGTTTGGTCGCAAGGTTGGCGGCAACCCATTCGGTGCGGCCTCGCTAGAATGGCAATCCAGTTCACCACCTTCATTCCACAACTTTGACCACAAAGTTGTCATGAATGACCCGTACGATTTTGAAGCCATGGTTTACGACGAAGAAATGGACACATATGTCCAGCGAGACTTCATTGTGCCTGAGGTTCCTGTGAAACCAGAACCTGCCAAAACCTGATTAATATACTTGGAAACATTGTTCTCAAGGCTGACTGATGGCCTTGTAACCATTTAGATACTTGGAGAGATCCATGTCGGTTGAAACAACCGCTGAAACTCACGATGACCATCACGACGATCACCATGATCATGGTGAATTCATCGCGCATCACTTCGACAATGCGGAACAACAGTTCGATTCGGGCAAGCTTGGAATCTGGGTATTCCTGGTTACCGAAGTCCTGTTCTTCAGCGGGCTGTTTGTCGCGTACACCTTGTACCGATACCACCACCCCGAAGTCTTTGTCGATGCTTCACGCTTTCTGGACAAGGTCCTTGGTGGACTCAACACGATTGTATTGCTGTTCAGCTCGCTGACGATGGCGTGGGCGGTACGAGCTGCCCAGCTTGGCCAAAACAAATTCGCTGGCAAACTGATCCTGATCACAATGGTTTGTGCGGCAATGTTCTTGGGCGTGAAAGCCGTCGAATATAGCCACAAATGGGATCTGAACATTCTGCCAGTCAGCTACTACGGCCAAGTGGACGGGTATCACCCAGAGCCCGAAACCAAAGGCATTGCGGGGGCTATGGGAGTTTCCAAATGGCTGGTTCGCTTGAGTACCATTCCGGCATTCCTGCTACTCGGTTTCGCCGGTGCCTGCGGCTTTTTTGCCATGACTGGTAAAAAGCTAATGTCTACTTTCTTCTTGGGACTGACCATCATGATTGGTGGCTATTTCCTGGGTGCGGTTAGCGGGCAAATTTATCAGAATTGGCACGAAGCATCGCTCGCAGAACACGGCGGAGATCATGAGCACGGACACGAACATGCCCACGAGCATTCGGACGATCACGGCCCCGAACAAAATGAAACCGGATCAGACCGCAAACCACTGATTGGTGTCTTCTTTAGCATCTACTACTGCATGACTGGCCTTCACGCGATTCACGTGATCGGCGGGATGGTGGCGTTAAGCTGGCTGTACTACCGTTGCCTGAACGCTCATTTCCGACCTGACTATTTTGGCCCTGTTGATTTCGTCGGTTTGTATTGGCACTTGGTGGATTTAATTTGGATCTACCTGTTCCCACTGCTGTACCTGATCAACTAAGTAAGAACACTTGGAAAAACCAACTGACTTCCAACAGTCGGAGAACCATACATGAATGCTCATCACGATCACGACGACCACGGCTTCGCACACCCTGTACCAGTGAAGTTATTGCTGTTCGTGTTTTTCTCGCTCGTTTCGTTGACCATTATCACAGTCGTTATCAACGATTTCCCATTAGGAGCACTCGATATTTGGGTGGCCATGGGAATCGCAACGTTGAAAGCCTCGTTGGTATGCCTGTTCTTTATGCACATGTATTGGGAAAAAGGTTTTAACGTTTTAGCCTTTTTCTCGTCGCTGTTTTTCGTGTCGTTGTTTATCGGTTTCACGTTGATGGACACGGGTTCCTATCGCGATGACTTGGACAAGTTTCCCCCTGATCGCAGACCGCCCGAATATGTGGTTCCGACAGTAGAGAAGGGCTAGAAACAATGTCGAGCGCTGACCAAACTTCTGGAAATGGCGCTCAGGCTGTTGGCCCAAAACGTGTGACCGGTAATCCGCCACCCATACGTACATCTTTAAGCCTGATTCCTGCTCGACAGGATATCTATCGGGCCAAACTCATCTTTTACCTGTTCATGGTTTCGCTAGGTGTCTTTTTTGCCGCCAGCCTGACCTCGTACATCATCATTCGGTTTCAATCGTTCCAACCGATCACGCGTGACTACCTGTCTTTAGAAGTACCGCTCACGTTTTGGCTGAGCACCTTGGCGTTGATTTTCGTCAGTGGATTTCTGCAACGGGCCGTCTGGTGCATTCGACGTGAGCAACAGATTTGGTTCCGCCGTTGGTTGGTGGGTGCTTGGATCGCAGCATTGGCTTTCTTGGCTGTGCAATGGTCAGGCATGAACAACCTGTGGGGTATTCACTTCACGGCCGTCGACGGATCGACGAAGATTTATGGAATCTGCTTTACGTTGGCCTTTGTGCATGCTTTGCACGTGCTGGGCGGCATGGTTTTTCTGGCATGGGTAATCTACCAGGGTTACCGCAACCGTTACGACCACGAACGCAATTTCGCAGTCGAACATTGTGCCGCCTATTGGCACTTCTTGGACGTCGTGTGGGTTTGCATGCTGCTTACCTTCTATTTCACCGGATAGTTCGCCGGCCACCGGGAATCAAAGAACGGATCTATCAGGGCTTTTTTTGGTAGGTAAATCTGCAGACCAATTGGCACGCAGCTACTGCCGTACCAAAACGAAAACGACAGTCTACCGAGTGATCAACGAGATGCGTACTCGGGCGATCATGGAATTGCCATTGGACTTTATGGACAACCCGGAATTCCATCGCAAGAACGCGGACAAGAAGATTCTGGAATCGGAGCTTCCTGTTTCTGAAACCAAGAAGCGCAAAACGCGAAGCTCGTGCCCTTAACAACTTGCGTGTGGCAGCCAAAAAGGAAAAGATCGAGATCCCAGGTTTGTAGGATTGGTCTGAGTTAATTCTGAAATAGAAATTCAAATGGCGAGCGGTTACGCTCGCCATTTTTTATTTGCACCTTCTGCCTTTGCCAATCATTTGGGCAAGGAGATTTTTTTGACAGGCAGCGAGAACTCCTTTACGCTACACGCTACCAATTGTGTCTTTCAAAGCTAGTCGTTCCACACGAAGAAGGAACATGGGGAACACGAAACGGGTAGGATTTTAAATCGTGAACCAAAGGGAAACGACCAATGCGCAAAATCATTCAAAGTGCGTTTTTGTTTAGCTTGTTCGCAGCGCTAACAATTCAAAATGCAAATGCCCAACAGATTCAACTTACACTGGAACAGGTGCAAGTTGGTGAAAGGCAAGTGACTGTTCCTCCGACCACTGAAATGGTCACTCAAGAATACATGGTTCAAGTTCCGTACACAGAGAACGTAGCCCAAAATTTTACCGTGAATGTCCCTTACACCGAGAACGTCACTCAAAAGTACACGGTTATGGTTCCCTATACCGAAATGGTAACTGACGAAGAAGGAAACAAAAAAGCGGTCGAAAGAACCCGA
>CAZJBW010000093.1:0-9158 GCA_964543985.1 uncultured Pirellulaceae bacterium
AAGGTGTCTTTTTCTTGCCCATCTCGGTTCACTTTTGATTGGTTTGATGATCGCACCGGGTTTTCTGCCGTCCAACGCCAAAGTGCTGTTCAGTTAGCACGTGCTATGGTATTAGCACTTGTGTGCGGTGACAAGTGCGAATCTTGAAACTTTTTTTGAACTTTTAACCAGCGAAAGAAAAAATGGTGATCGGTGTTGGACCTCGAAGAGGCGAGGCACCCGGCAACCCGACGAAGGAGAAGTCGGTCGACACGCGCGCAGCAGCGAACGTTGCTATATTCTTCAGGAGAAAAACCACACCGGCCGACCGCCCAACTTTAATACCAACCGCGATGAACATATTTGGCCCACCATTCTGGCGCTTCTGTCATCGTTTCTCCGTGCATTGCTAAATGCGTACTATCTATTTCGCACCGCACAAAAAACAGCCTTTTTTCGGGATGGACCGACAACGAAAGGCCTGCCTCACAGATTGGACAACGAAATTTTCGGAATCGGTATTTTGCGCAACCCACCCATAGGCTGAGGCGTCCAACGAAAGGTTTTTACGACACCACCCTAAACGAAGATGTATCCAGCAACGTACGCTTTGTCGCCAGCAACCGCAAGAATTACTTCGCGGCCTCAACGGCAACTCGATCAAACGCAATTTTGCCGCCGACAATTGTCAGATCGACTTTCGCGTCACGAATCTCCGAATCCGGACAGACCATGATGTCTTTTGAAAGGACGGTGATGTCAGCCAATTTGCCAACCGTCAGCGTCCCTTTAATATCGTCCTCGAAGGCAGCGTAGGCGTTCGAAAGCGTGTAGGACTTGAGAGCTTCGGCGCGAGTCATCTTCTGGTCTGGAAAGAATTCGTTGCCATCTTTTAACTTGCGAGTCACGGTGGCATAAAAGCTGGCGATCGGATCAACATCCTCGACAGGGGCATCCGTTCCATTGGTGACCACCGCGCCAGACTTCAACAATTTTTGCCAAACGTAAGCTCCTTCTTCCGCGCGTCGGGCACCCAAGCGTTGCAATACAAATATCGCATCCGACGTGCAGTGAATTCCTTGCATCGAGGCAACCACGCCCAATTCGGCAAAACGGGAAATATCGTCGGGGTGCAAGTGCTGGGCGTGTTCGATTCGCCAACGCCGAGGCAGGATGGATGGGTTGGCGTTAAAGGTCTCTTCAAAGATATCCAAGACTTCCCGGTTGGCTCGGTCGCCAATCGCGTGAACGCAGAATTGATAGCCGTTTTTCACTGCCAACTCCGCCAACTGCTTGGCCGTATCAATCGGCGCCGTGTTCAATCCAACGCTGGTTGGTAAGTCCTCGTATGGCAACAGCAACCAAGCACCATGAGCCCCCAAGGCTCCGTCCAACGACAGCTTGATTCCGCCCACCGTAAAGAAGTTGTCTGCATGACGCCTCACTTTCGCTTTGGGTAGATTCTCTTCCATCCGGTCCAAATGATCGCGGACCATCACCCACAGTCGCACGCCAAGCTTGCCGTTTTCGGCACGCTCTTTCAACATGGCAATCGTGGCGAACGAGGACCCCGCGTCGTGAAAGCTGGTGATGCCATTTTCCAAGCACTCTTGCACCGCAAGCTCCACTGCGCGATGAGATAATTCGACGCGTTCCAGGGGACTCATTTTGGCGTCGGCACTGGCCTTGGCGCGACCGATCAATGCCGTCGCCGTTTCACGGAACACGCCAATCGGTTGCCCCTTGTCATCGTGTAGAATTTCGCCACCTTCTGGCGGAACCGTTTCAGCATTTACCCCGGCCTGGTCCATGGCGTAGCTGTTGGCAAAACACATGTGACCGCTGGCATGCGTTAATAGAACTGGATTGTTTGGCGAGACCGCACTGATTTTGTCGTGAGTCGGATAGCCTTCAAAGCTTGGCTGCGGTGTCTCGGACCACTTTTCCTGGTGCCAGCCGCGTCCAATAATCCACTCGCCCGGCGGAGTTGCTTGAACGGCGTCTTCAACTTGTTTGGCGATGTCGTCCCAGGTGTCGGCCTTGGACAAGTCCAACATCATCTTAGTTTCGCCCATTCCAACGAAGTGGCTATGCCCTTCGATGAAACCAGGAATCGCCAAGCGGCCTGCTAAATCGACAACTTGCGTTTGGTCGTTGATGAACTTTGCGATTTCGTCATCCGTGCCAATTGCCAAGATCTTGTCATTGGCAACGGCGATCGATTGAGCTTCCGGGTTCTGTTCATCGACTGTCACCACGTGACCGTTACGTAGCACCAACGTGGCTTGTTCTTGCCAGGCACAGGCCTGAGCGGTTGGCCCCCAAAAAATCAGAACGGCAAAAACAAAAGCAACGACAACAGAAAGGCGTTGATTCAGACAGATCATGGCGATGGCTCCCAA
Source organism: uncultured Pirellulaceae bacterium (assembly GCA_964543985.1). GTDB lineage: Bacteria > Planctomycetota > Planctomycetia > Pirellulales > Pirellulaceae > CAJQPP01. The sequence goes on from CAZJBW010000093.1 coordinate 2,382, forward strand.
CGGGCAATTTCAAGTTCGCCTATATATTAAGCCACCCCGAGACCCGTTAGAAGCAGTGCTGAGTCACTGATCGCCAAAAACGATGTTTGAATGAGTGGACGTCAGACCAATTTCTCGCCTTTAGCAACCTTCACAACGATAAACGCGATGATAATTGCCACGATGCCCAACGTAATTCCGATCACCATCATGTCGCCTTCGCGAAATCCGTTGATCACCATGTAGATCAGAACTCCAAGGCCGCGACGTCTTCCAAGTAACGAATGTTGCATTGCCTAACCCCCTTAAGAACAGAAGTGATTTCAAAAATTGCGATGGTTAAAAGGATAGCCATGCAGAATAGCGCCGCAAGTTTTTTGAGTGTGCTAGGGAAGCAAAACGATCGACACAAAAAAAGCCTCGGCGATTAACCGAGGCAGTATGTTTCGTTTCAATGTTGTTAGCCGCAACCAACAACGATCTAAGCGGCCCTTGTTGTTTGGACCCAGTTGGCAGCATCGATCCACTCGTGCATTTCATCCAAGTCTGGCTTTTTGCCGTTACGAAGAATTCGCGTGCCCTCTTTCGTAGCCACGAATGGAGTGACGGTGCCTAGTAAAGATTCTGGATCTTTGGCGGCTAGTTGCGAAGCTTCGGTGATGCCACAACCAACGAGAATCTGTACATCGTGGCCTCGCAAGTTTGGCACCGAACACATCAGTCGAGTTTGATTTTGCCAAGCCGTGATAACTTTCGCGGACATACGACGGTTACTGATTTGAGCGGCCATGTCGGTGGCATCACCGTTTAGAAAATCCTCCACCGTTTCGATTCCGATAGCGTAAAACTTCTCGGCCGTCTTTGGGCCAATCGATGGCGCCGCCTCGATATCATCGCTGCGATTCAGGTAGTACCGATACCGTTCGGCCGTCGATTTTCGACTGACGTTGGAACGGGTTGAACGAACCGATTCGCCGCGGCTACGACGACTGGCCGTTGTGGTCGGTCGACTGGTCGTTGTGGTCGGTCGACTGGTCGTTGCGGTCGGTCGACTGGCAACCTGCGGTGCCGGGGTGCGACGAATGGGGGTCGAACTTACCGGTGCGTTGCTACGCGATCGAGTCCGTGGATTGTGACTGCGTCGGTAACTGCGAGTGTAACCTCGCCAATCATTGCGACTCTTCAAGCGGTCTTGCCATCCGCGGATTCGTTGCGAGCTGAAGCTCGAGTACGAAACGTTGCTGCGACGACCGGACGGAGAATCCAGGTAGCGACGCACTCGGTCCAAGATTTCGGACTCGCTCAATTGCAGCAACTGCTCGGGTTGATCGATCCCACTGCCAATCAAAATCCGAGCGTCACTGGTAGTCATTTCTGGCATAGAAATCACCAACCAGGCTTGAGCTTGCCAACGATCCAGTTGCTCCAGATTGAATCCGCGTCGGATCAAATCGGGTTCTTGTTGACTGAGGTCCATATCCAACAGTTGGCCCACGGTGACCACACCCAAACTTTCGACCGGCGTCAGGTAAATAGACTCAACCAAATCAATATCCTGCAACATGGTGTTGCGGTTGATCGTGTCTCTTGGCATTGCCATGACCGGCGTTGGCGGTAATGACGGCACGGTATTCAGATTGGTAACGACTTGCGTTTCTGGTCGCCAAGCCATGGACGGATTAACTGCTGGCACAGGTGTTCTGGGCCATGCCGGTGGCGCCGACCGCAACATATCCGGAGCACTTGGCGGGATAGGAATATCCTGACGTGAAGGCACAGGATAATCCGGCGTGTAGGCTGGTGTCACAATGTTGGTATCGGGCAATTCGAAAACCATGGCTTGCACCTGATTTCCCTGTTCGACGCGGGCTCGGTTGCTGGACATGACGATCACTTGGTGACCATTGCGAACAAAGGAAGCCAGAGCATTCATAAACTGCGTGGGCACCAGGTTCTGATCCCATTCGTCAATCACGACGGGCAAACGAATGCCACGCAATGCAAACTGGTCAACGGCCGACATCGCCAAACTTAGTCGCACCAAAACTTGGTCGTTTTCGGACAAGGTTGGCATCCCAGCGTTAGCCATATTGGGTTGGCCGACTGAGATCCCGTTTATTCGATCAAGCAAAATCTGAGTCAAACGACCGTCGGTCAATTGCGTCAAATATCGATTGGCGTTGGTCAACAGATAGTTCGGTTTCCAGTGGACCCAAGGACGATCCAATTCGACCTGCTGCTGCAAGGCTTGCATTTCCATTTGCAATTGCGACAGGCTTAAATCGATCTCTCGAATTCGTGGTCCGTAGTCGTGATATTCGTGTACGCCCAAGCGATTTCGCTCGTCAATCAAACGTTGACGTTCGGGGTGCAAGCCAGCCAACTCGGTTTCCAAATTGGTGATGCGTTGTGCGTTGTGAGTACGATTCAAACGCAAGTCCCGCAACCGATTTTGTTCGGCAGTCAGATCCGGGTAAACCGTTCGGTATTCGACGGTTGCCGAGTGTTGGGGCAGAGGCGAACCAGTGACGAATCGCTGTCGAGCGACCAGGTGCCCTTCTTGTTCGGCACACAGGGCGAATTGTTGATTGGACTGAACAATCGCCTCGGCACCCATCGGGTCGACTTGACGAATATCCGAAATCACTGTTTCGCGTCGCGTCAACAAACGCTTCACGTTCTCGTCCATTTCGTGGTAGCAGCGTCGCAACTGTTTCAGTTCGGCAACAGCTGCCTTGTGGCGAACGTGTTTGTATTGACGCCCTAGTTCATTGCACAACGCTTGCAAGTCATCTCGCATTTCCTGACACAGATGGCCCATGCGACGAGAATTTTCGACAGGGGTCATCGAGTGTTCCCACGTGCGAGCGATCTCTTCGGTGCGGTCTACCTTACTTTCCAGAGCGTTCAAAATGTCACGAGCCTCGTGATAAGGATGCTCGTTGGAATCGATCGTCATCTCACCGTTGGCGACCATCTCGTCCCGCAATCGCAAACGCTGAGTCTGGATGTCCGACTGCACGCTACGCCAACGACGAATCTGGTTGTCGATCTCGTCTAAGCGTTCGTAGTACAAAGCCAGGTAGTCGGGTTGCGAGTGGTTCACTGGCACGTGCTGCACATTGGCTTGCTCGCGTTCGATGTGCCGCACTAGTTCTTCGATCTGCCGATCCAAGTCCGCCAACATTTGACGCTCGCTTTGCAAACTGGCACTCAACGTGTCTGTGCGACGTTGCAATTCTGTCAGTTCTCGTTCAATGATCGCCAAACGTTCGACGTTCGCATGGTTGTAGGTTGACTGAGCCGAATTCAATTGCGTCCGCTCGTGCGTCAAAGTCTCGATACGTTGACGGAAACTATCCAACTGACTTAGTCTGGCTTCGGCAGCCGTTCGCCAGGCTTGGTAGGCCGTTTGGTTGGCCTCGAAAGGCATCGTGCCAGACGCTGTGGTGCCAACCTCGAAGTGATTCAATAGCGTCGAGACAAAGGACCGAGTGTCGGCCAGCCGATTGAATTCGATTTTAAAAAAGTGCTCGAACATCGACACGTCGACTTGCGACAAAAAGTCTGGTGTCCGATGACCGGCCGATCCGCCTTGCAGATCCGAAACCAACAAGCTTTTGGCTTGAGTCGTGTCTTGGCGAGTCAACTGATAGTGGTGACCACCGGCTTGCACATTCAAATGCCCGCCGCGTGTGCCATTCCAATGTGACCCACCAAACAACACGTCGCGTATAAATTCTGAAAGGCAACGACGAGTGTCGGCCGAGCCTAGAACGACGTTCAAACCGCTAGATAGATTTCGCAGTTTTGCGTTGATGGGAGATGAATGAGTTTGTCCAGGACGTTGCTGTCCATCGAATCCGTCGACGGTAATTTCGGTAAGCTTCATGCTTGTTGCTCCATTACTTGGGTCGAGTCAACCAATGATGCTGCTCGAGGGGGGCGTTTTGACTTCCTGTCATTTCGAAACGGCGCGGGCCGCCTGGATACCGAACGCGGGTCGTACGGTTTCCGACGGCAGAATTTAATCTAGCCAGGAAATTCGACCTAGATCATTTTTCTACAAAGCGACTGCTCAAACCAATAACGCTAGCGGTTGATACCCGAGAAAATACTGAGGTAATTGAACGTCACGGTCTGTTCGATCGCCCATTCGTCGCCAACCTTCCATTTTTGAAGTGGTCAGCCTTACATTTATTAATAGACAGACTAAATAGGCAGCTGGTCGCGGCCTTGATCCGGTGACCAGGCAAATTGGTAGTCCGATCCCAGTACCTGGCGAGTGATATAAATGATCTGGTGGGTGTGCCCGACGAAGTGAGTGATCGTGTGATTTAACGCCTGCAAACCTGAGACTTGAAAACCTTGGATCTGGTAATCGGCCAATAATTGCTCGGGCGTCACGGTTGCCAGAAACGCTTCACATTGCTGAACGGCATCCGTGGCGTGCTGAATCAACTGCTGCTTATCCAGGTCAATTTGTTGTGCAAATTCGGCATCTCGATCACGAGTGTCGGGCAAACCGCCGACTCCCGACACAGACCATTGCCGGAGATTTCCGCAGATGTGCAAAATCAAATTGGCGATATGGTTGCTGTCTGGGTGCGGACGCCAGCGAATCTGCTGCTCGGTCAGTTGGTTAAGACAAGCACGAATTTTCACCATTGATTGCTGCAGCAACTCGATAGAATCGGTCAGAAATTCGTCAGCGATAGATCGTTGATCAGTCATGGCATTTGGGTACGTGATAAGTGCGGTCGAGTCAGTTACAGTGTAGGCATTAGCCACCGCAGTTGAAATCCGCTGCAATCAAGTTCTTCCGTAAGGAGTCGTAGTGACCGCCCATTTCCCACGCTCATTTGCATCCTGCATCCGTTTCCGTTGGTCATGTTTTGTTGCCCTGGCTACTTTGTGCACGCTGCCATTCGGCCAGATCAATGCCCAAGAGAATAATTCGCCACCCGCTGGATTCACGGCTCTGTTCAATGGCGAAAACCTGGACGGTTGGTTCGGCCAAAAAGACACGAACCCTTATGGACTGACCGAACTGAGTCGCCTGCAACGCGCCGAAATGATGGTCGCCGATCACGCCAACATGCAACAACACTGGCGAGTCGAAGATGGGGCTATCTTTAATGATGGACACGGCGTCTTCCTGTCAACTGAAAACGAATACCGTGACTATGAATTGTGGATCGACTACAAAACCGTCGCCAAAGCAGACAGTGGCATCTATTTGAAAGCTTGCCCTCAAGTGCAAATCTGGGACACGACGGAAGAGGGTGGAAAGTGGCACATCGGTGCGGACAAGGGCTCGGGCGGGCTGTGGAACAACCGCCAAGATTCCGCCGGCAAAGACCCACTGGCTCTAGCTGATAAACCGTTTGGCGAATGGAATCGTTTTCGAATCCTGCAAATCGGACAGCGGACCAGCGTTTGGCTGAACGGCCAACTGGTAGTCGATCACGCCATCATGCATAACAAACATTGGAAAAAGGGACACCCACTTCCAGTCGCTGGACCGATCTGGTTGCAGACTCACGGCGGAGAAATCAGCTGGAAGAACATTTTTATTCGCGAGATCCCAATCGCCGAAGCCAATCAAATATTGGCCGAAAAAGCAAACGATGGGTACTCGTCACTGTTCAATGGTGAAGACTTTTCTGGCTGGTCCGGCCCAACCGACAACTACGAAGTCGTCAACAAGGCCATTCAATGCAAAACGAATGCGGGCGGCACCATTTTCACTGACGAAGAATATTCAGACTTTTCCATCCGTTTCGAATTCAAATTGCCACCGGGTGGTAACAATGGGCTGGCAATCCGCTACCCGGGGCAGGGCGACACCGCCTACGTCGGCATGTGTGAATTGCAAGTTCTGGACAACACCGCTGACAGTTACGCTGATTTGGACTCGCGACAGTATCACGGATCGGCCTATGGAAAAGCGGCCGCTCATCGTGGCTACTTGCGAAAACCTGGACAATGGAATTTCCAACAGGTCGATGTCGTCGGGTCAAAGATTAACGTGGAATTGAACGGCACCGTTATCCTGGAATGCGACGTGGCGGATATCCAGGAAGTCTTGGGCGATCGGGCTCACGAAGGGAAAGACCGCACAAGTGGACATTTCGGATTCGCAGGCCATGGATCGCCAGTGGCCTTCCGCAACATCACCATTAAGAAAATCGAGCCGGAAGAATAGTCTTGCTTAACATTCTGTTTAGAATCCTGGCCGTGATGGCGGCCTTTGTCGGACTGGTCTTGTTGATCGGCAGTCTTCTGCCGCGCAGTTTTGAAACGGCGACATCCATTGTGATCGATGCGCCGCCCGAGCAGGTGTTTCCTCACATCAATCAAATCCGCATGTGGTCGAACTGGTCGATGTGGAATGAACACGATATTCGAGACTTGAAAGTTGAGTACTCGGGCGCCGAAGCGGGCGTCGGTGCCGTTCAAAAATGGTCCGAACCTCGTGGCGAAGGCAAACTGTGGATTACCGAAAGTTTGCCGAACCGCGAGATCCAATTCTCGTCCACCTTTGGCGACTTTCCAAAAATGGATAGCCGTATCGTTTTGTCAAACGACCAGGGAAAGACCAGAGTCCGTTGGCACAGCTTAGGGGAACTGCCAGGCGGCCCCTTCTACGGCTGGTTCGGCAGCGCGTACTCGGGCGGGCTGTCCGCCATCTACGACAAGTCATTGGAAAAACTAAAACGGCACGTCGAACAACAACCGGCCAGCGAATCCAACTCTGACGAATCCAACTCTGACGAATCCAACTCTGACGAACCC
>CAZJBW010000093.1:9258-20091 GCA_964543985.1 uncultured Pirellulaceae bacterium
CCGAGAATTAGACTCGGGCGCAAACTTGTGGCGACCTCATGCCGTTTCTTCCGCGGACTTAAGCCCACCACCCACCGTTGACGTGGATCGTTTGACCCGTGACATAACTAGACAAGTCACTCGTCAGAAAAGTAACGACATCGGCGATTTCGCTAGGCTCAGCGAAACGGCCCAGCGGCACGTTGGTTAGCATGGCTTTGCGGTTCTCTTCCGGGATGGATTTGCCCATCTCGGTGTCAACAACACCCGGAGCAACAGCGTTGACTCGGATGTTTTTGCGAGCCAATTCTTTGCTAAGAACCTTGGTAAATGCGATCACTCCGGCTTTGGCAGACGCGTAATTCGCTTGGCCAAAGAATCCGGTGACCGCAGACAGCGAGGCAATATTGACGATGGCTCCGCCTTCACTCAGGTGTTCGACCGCCGACTTGCAGACGTTGAAAACGCCAGTCAAGTTTGTGTCCATAACATCTTGCCATTCCTGGGTACTCATTTTCTTAAAGCTGCGGTCACGCAAGATGCCTGCGTTGTTGACCACGATATCCAGTTGCCCGAACGAGCCAACCGTTTTGGCGACTAGGTGGTCCAATTGGTCCGGGTAACGCACGTCGGCGGCCAAAGCGATCGCTCGGGATCCCATGTCGCTGACGACGGATTCGGCGATCTCGCGATTCTTGCCTTCGCTATCTTCGAAATAGTTGATCACGATGTTGGCGCCCGCGTCGTGCAGCGATTCGGCGCAGGCACGCCCGATCCCTTGTCCTGATCCGGTGACGATGGCTGTTTTTCCTGAGAGATCGATGGAACGCATGAAGGAGGTCCTTGTAGCAAAAGTGAATATTGTGTGGTTAACGTAGAATACTGGAAACCGAATTGTGTCGACGTTTTAGATCTAGAAATTTCTCTATGCTTGCCAGGCGGGCTTACGCTTCTCAAGAAACGCCGCCAATCCTTCTCGCGCGTCGTCGGTCGCCCGAGCGTTTGCTGAGACTTGCATCGATTGCTCGACAAGCGTCGCCAATTGATCGCCGGTGCAAGAATGAACGTGTTGTTTGGTAATGGCAAATGCCGAACGAGACCCGCCCTTGATGGATCCGATTAACGACTCCAAACGAGATTCAAGTTCGGCTGCTGGAACGACGATGTGACAGAGCCCAAAACTTTGGGCTGCCGGAATCCGTTCGTTGGACAGCAACATATAACTTGCCGGTCCCGATCCGATTCGGTGAATCAATAGTGGCGTGACCATGGCTGCCGTGATGCCTCGCATCGGTTCGGGCAGCATCAAAAAGGACTCTTCCGCCGCCAGCACGATGTCACAAGCCACCACCAAACCGACTCCGCCGGCTAGTGCTGGACCCTGCAAACAGGCGATTGTTGGAATGGGCAGTTTGACCATGGCGGTCAGCAGATCGCATAGAACTTGCGAATCCTGTTTCCATTCTTCGGCCGAGTTTTCCGATGTGGCACGTTCCTGCATTTGGCCCAAATCCATGCCGGCACAAAAGACTTTCCCAGTGCCTTGCAGAACCAAGACTCGCACCGATTCGTCGTTGGCGACGTTTTGTACGGCATCCAGCAAAGCCTGGATGATTTCGCGACGCAAGGCATTTCTTTTGTCCGGACGGTCTAGCGTCAAACGGGCCACCCCGGCGGCGATTTCCAAGCGTACGTGTTCCGACATTGAATTTTTCCTACTGCAACGGAGATATCGACGGGACCAATTTCGCCGTTTTCCGGCGACTCGTCCAGCGGTGAACCGGATTCAGCGTCTCGTAGACAACAACCATTTCGACTAGAATCGTCACTCGCGATTTCGCTGACCAACCATTTGAATGATCAAAAGCCAATGCCAAACAAGGACAAAGTGCTAATTGCCAACGGACAGGGATTCTGGGGAGACAGTATCCTGGGCCCTGTTCGATTGGTGAACGAAGGCCCGCTGGACTACCTAACGCTGGATTACCTTGCGGAAGTGACGATGAGCATCATGCAGAAGCTCAAAAGTCGCGATCCCAACGCGGGCTATGCAACCGACTTTGTAAAAATGGTCGAACGCGTCCTACCCAAGTGCCGTGAAAAAGGGATCAAGATCGTCGCCAACGCTGGCGGAGTGAACCCTCAAGCGTGCCGACAGGCCGTTGCCGAAACCATTCGCAAATTGGGAATCACAGGTGTCAAGATTGGTGTCGTCGAAGGTGACGATATCCTGGCCGACCTGCAATCACTAATCGACAGTGGGCAAGCCTTCAAAAACATGGACACTGGTGAAGACTTGGCTCCGTATGTGGCCCGAGTAATGAGTGCCAATGTTTACATCGGTGCCGAACCGATTGTCGAGGCGCTGCAGCAGGGCGCCGACATCGTAATCACTGGACGCGCCACGGACCCGTCGGTCGTGTTGGCCCCAATGATGTACGAGTTCGGTTGGACCATGAACGACTTCGATCGATTGGCAGCGGGCACGATCGCTGGCCATATTGTGGAATGCGGAGCTCAATGCACGGGCGGCAATTTCATCGGCTGGAAAGACGTACCCAACATGGCGAAGATCGGATACCCGGTCATCGAAGCTCATTCGGACGGAACATTTGTCGTGACCAAACACGATGGTACGGGCGGACTGGTCAACGTGGAAACCGTGACCTCGCAACTGGTCTACGAGATGGGTGACCCTTCCAGCTATATCACTCCCGATTGCGTTGCCGACTTTACATCCATTCAATTGAAGCAAGAACAAGACGAACGTGTGCAGGTCTCGGGCATCAAAGGTGCCGCAGCCACCGACACCTACAAAGTTTCAATCTCGTACCGTGACGGCTACAAGTTGGTCGGGCAACTAACGGTGGCTGGACCGGATGCGGTCGAAAAAGCCAAATTGTGTGCTGATATTGTTTTCGATCGAGTGGCCTTGGACGGCGTCGAGTTCGCGCCCGAAGAACGCTTTGTCGAAATCGTAGGCACTAACGTTTGCCACGCCGGAATTGCTGACGCTCCAGCCGAACCTGCCGAAGTCATTCTGCGGATCGGTGCCAAAGGCCAAGACAAAGCAAAATTGAACCGATTGGGCATGGAGATCGTACCGTTGGTCACCAGTGGGCCTCCGGGAGTTACCGGATTCGCCGGTGGCCGTCCCAAAGCGACCGATATCATCAGCTATTGGCCCGCTTTGATCTCAAAAGACAAAGTTAAGTGCTCCGTTTCGGTGGAAGAGGTGTAAGTCGTGAAAGTTTCTCTATCCAAAATTGCATTTGCCCGTTCGGGCGATAAAGGCGATGGCAGCAACGTGGGCGTCGTGGCCTACAACGAAGCCGGTTACCAAGTCATTAAAGAACAATTGACGACCGACCGAGTCAAAGAACACTTCAAAGAGATCTGCTTTGGCGATGTCGTGCGCTACGAAGCGCCAAACTTGATGGCGTTGAATTTTATCCTGCACGATTCGTTAGGTGGCGGCGGTAGCGAATCGCTAAAAACCGACGCCCAAGGAAAGACTCACGGTCTAGGCATCCTGTACATGGAAGTCGACGTACCCGACGACTTCCCTTTGTAGATAGATAAGTCGTGGTACTTATCTAACGATCATTGGAACCTTCTGATTGGCTGGGCTGGTCTTCCACTTGGGTCATGTGCCATTGCCAGGCAGGAGCCGCGCCGACAGCTTTCAACGTTGGCTGGATGTAACGTTGAGGTTCCGGGAAATTCTTTACCTTGAATTTGTCGCCCTTTTGCAGGATCGGTTTGATCTCGGGCATATGACCAAAGGCGTACGATCCTGCCGCTTGGCAAGGGAACCAGTGACCGTTGCCGTCGGCGTCCTCAAGATAGAATTCTGGGTAGGTGTGATCGGGGATCCAAACGGCACGAGCCGGGATGCCACGAGCGCGACATAGGGCGATGAACATGGAAGACAACTCTTCGCAATCTCCCTTGCCGTTATCCAAGGCCCATAGACAGGATTTGATTTGAGTGTCGAATTCGTACTGAATGTTCTCCCGAACCCAATCGTAAATGGTTTCGACCTGATCCCAAGCCGGCGCTGACTCGTCAATTGGCAACGCTTCTGCAAGTTCCTTGATTCGCTTGTCACTACTTTCAATAAAAGGGCTAGGTGTCAGATAGCTGCGAAGTGCGCGGCCACGCGCCTTTCCGAACACAAAAACACTGGTGTCTTCAGGGACCTCGGAAGCCATCTTGGCAATTTCGATCGTGACAAATACGTGAGCGGTTTCGCCGCTGGTCAAGCGAGGTACTTTGAAGAACATTTGACTGGCGTTGTTCGGCAGTTTTTTGATCTTCGCTCCGTTGACATTGTCCGACGCATCGATGTTGATCACGTCGATGGCTTGTTCGTTGTCCCATTCGACCGGCAACGGAAACGTCACTTGAGCATTCCTGGTGTTGCCGCTACCGGACAGCTGAATGCCAAACTTCCAAATCGTCTTCGATGGCAAAACGGAGACGACTGGTGCTTGAGCCGCCGGGTGTTGTGAAGGTTGAGTCTCAGTTTGTCCGTGGACAAAAGACGGGACCCAAAGGGCTATGGCAGCTATCGTCAGCAGTAAGCCAATTTTCTGGGCGAAGATGTTTTTCACGAAATCGTCCTTTGTCACAGTGGTCTTTGATCGACCTAATAATCGGAACGTCGACTGAGTTTACTATACCAATAGTCGCCAGCGATCGATTTCTAGTTATTGTCGAATGGCGTCACAGATGTCGGTGCGAAGCGCTATCTTCTATCGCGGGATGGTAAGGTATCTCGCATGAAACGAACGCGAGGCTGGGCACCTCGGCCACTTCCAGTGACGAACTCGCGTACAAAACGTTGACGTGGGCCCTTTTCAGGAACTTTCACGTTATCACCTTTCTGGATGATCACACGTGGGTTTGTCATTTGCCCAAATTCCATACTGCCTTCCAGGACAGCTGGGTACCAAAGTCCTTCACCGGTATCGTCCTGCAAATAGAATTCGGCGTATTCACCGTTGTCGGCCCAAACGATGCGGCTCGGGATTTTGATTGCACGGCACAACGCAACAAATACATTGGTGCGGTCTTCCGCTGCGCCTTTCAGGTGCTTCAATGCAACTTCAGCACCCACCACTTTTTTTCCTTCGACGGTAACCTCGGTGGTCACGAAGTCGTAAATTGCTTTGGCCTTATCCCAGGCCAAATCGACGTCTTCCGTTAATTCTTTGGCTTTGTTTTTGACGACACGTTTGCGATTCTCGATCAGCTTGCTGGGGCTGGTGTACAGACGAATTTCACGTGGCGGTCGTTCAGGGATGACCAAATGGTCCGTGCGTTCCGGGTAGTGTACTTTGCTGATGGAGATGTCCATCAACACATAGATTTCGACGGCGGTACCACTATCGATTCGCGGGATGGTCGCCACCATTTGTCGCAAGCCATCGGTATCACGAAAGTCAGCTCGACGAGCTTCGTCCGGAATGTTCTCTTCGTAGACGTTGACATGTTGTTCTGGCCAGTCGGTGGGCACGGGAAACGTAACCAGTAGGTTGGTAACCGGAGACCCACCCGTTTGAATATGAGCACCCACTCGCCAGGTTCGCTTAACGACTTCTTCGTCATTCGTTTGTCCCCAAGTCAGGGACGTGAAGGTCAAGCAAACCAGTACTGCCAAAAGTTGATTCAGTTTCATATGACTTTTTCTACGTTCATTGCCTGTCAATGCGATCGTCTGACGTTGGTGTCCGATCCTTTACTACAACCGCTTAATTTTGACATTGAATCCATTCGTGAAAAAAGGCCGTTGGTTCTGAGACCAACGACCTCTCTATTTTACTCTGCCAATGACGTGGCCAGTGCCCAATTTACTGGAACGAAGTCAACTTATATGGATCCGTTCACGTGTATCGAATAGCCAACGTTTGCTTGGGGTTACGATTATCTCGAGCCGCTGCCGCCAGCAGGGAAGGGCAAAGTTCCGCTGGAAGCGGGCGGAACGATTGTGCTGCCAAAACTTGGATTACTGCTGCCATCAAACACAGGTGGATTAATGGTAGCACCGTTGAAATTCGATCCATTGATATAGGGATCGCCTTGTACTTGGCCTTGGATGAAACCTCCGTTAAAGATCTCACCTTGAGTGGGCAGGCCGTGGTTACAGTTTCCGGTGGCGCATCCCGCGTCGGCTGCGAAGCCGAATGAAGGTTCTGCTGGTGGTGCCTCGCATCCTTGGGTGCAGATTGCGTCACACAAGAAATTGCGAACAGGACCGTTGGCACATCCAACAGTGGTAGACAACATTGCAAACGCAGCCAGGGAAATTAAAAACTTTTTCATGAGGTAAATCCTCCGCGAGCAAAAAATCGGGGGTTGTTTTTGGCAGGAAGGCGGCCAGGCCAAAACTGGGGTCGCGAAACAGTACCTTACGAATTGTTGCAGGCAAGCAACTTTGATGCTTTTCTGAAACACTTCCGGGATCAACATGGGAAATTGAAACGGTAGTAGCGAATTCAGGGATGATGAGGACGCTGAACTTAAAATCGATACGAACGCGTTGGCGATTGGCCTGGTTGATGCTCGGGTGTGCGCTGCTGCTTGGGTATCAAAATCAGTTGCAAGCCCAGGACGACTTCTATCCACTGCCCGAACCCAACGCCAGTGGATTCGGCTACCCTTATCCACCGCCGGCCATCGACGAACCTGGTGTCACTGCGTTTCGTCGGCCCATGTTGGACGGGCACCCGGAGCTTATTTTTCAACCACGACCACAAGACGAGGTTTGGTTGATCTCAACTCGCAATATTTCAGCCGACACGATTCGACCTGCGCCGCTTAGCCAATTCGTTTGCAAACGATCGGTGGGCACTGCCTGGGAAACGGTCCCTGTCGAAAACCTGTTGCACCAGCAGAACAACGACACCAGCAAGCCGACCGTGTTCTTCATCCATGGCAATCGCACAGAGGCATTTTGGGCTCGCCGCCGCGGCAAACAGGCCTATCAGTCATTGATTGGCAACAGTGCCAACCCGTTACCCGCTGTACGATTTGTGATTTGGTCTTGGCCTTCGGACACTATGAAAGAGAACTTCCTGGCGGATTTTAGACTCAAAATGGATCGCTCGTTTGTGGATGGTCAAATATTCGGCGAATACTTAAGTCGCTTGAATCCTCAGCAAAGGGTCACCATCGCCACTTACAGTTTGGGCGCTCAAATCGCGGCTACTGGCGTCGAGACGGCTTCCAAACTGCAACGAGAATCTCCGAAACTGCAGTTGCTGGTTTCGGCGCCCGTCATCCATTGCCACTGGAAGGTCGACGATGAGCAAATCGCTGCATTTGACCAACGCATTGAAGCGATACGCATGTTCCGAAACTCAAAAGACCGCGCCTTGATCGCCTATCGCATTTTTTGCGAGATTTGGTGCAACGGAGGATTCGTGTCGGGAGCCGATGTCATCGCTAAATCTCACCACAATGTCGTGGAACATGATGTTTCGAACAGCGTTGGCAGCGAGCACAATATTGTTGGCTATTTGTCGCAACCGGCATTACGAGCCGAATTTCAACAGCTAATGAGTCGTTAACTTGACGAATCAGCAACGTTAACGGTTGTGTCCCGACAGGCAGGGGATATCATCGGCATCTAATATTTGATGTCACGCCCAGGTCGACGGTCAACCGATGTCCATTCTCTTAATAATCTATTGCGCCCTAATCATGGCTGCCTCATTGGTCGGCGGCTGGTTGCCCAATTTGATTAAGTTGGGACATCGCCACACGCAAATGGTACTGTCGGTCGTGTCAGGCGTGATGTTAGGGGTTGCACTTCTGCACTTGCTGCCTCATTCCATCAACCTTTTAAATAACGAACGGACGGCTCTGGCTTCGACACTGACGGGATTGCTGTTCATGTTTTTCATGATCCGCATGTTCCATTTTCATCATCACGATGCTGGCGAGCTCACAGAGCCACATGAATGCGACCACCAACATCACGAGCACGAGATCAAACGTGCCGACGTTAGCTGGGTTGGACTGGCCACTGGGTTTGCCGTCCATACGGTTATTGATGGAGTGGCATTGGCGGCCGCCGTATCGGCCCCGACCAGTGACAGTATCGCCGTGCAAGGGTTGGCCGGTTTAGGTGTATTCCTGGCAATCTTGTTGCACAAACCGCTGGACGCGTTGACGATCACCTCTTTGATGTCGGCACGGAATTGGGCACCTCAAAAAAGAGGGCTTGTGAACCTGTTGTTTTCTTTAATGTGCCCGTTAGGCGCTCTGTTATTTTATTTCGGAGTCGGCCAGTTCGGTTCTGAACAAGACTTCGTCAAAGGTATCGCTCTAGCATTTTCCGCCGGTGTCTTCCTATGCATTTCGCTCAGCGATCTGTTGCCCGAAGTGCAGTTTCATTCGCACGACCGATTGGCAATGTCCGGGATGCTGTTGCTGGGTGTCGCCGCCGCCTTGGCGATCGAGATGATTCTGTAATCGGACGACAACAAATTGCAAAATTGGGGCACCCTCCCGAGACAGGCATCCTTCCGGCACAGACACCCTCCCTCCGAAGCTGTGAATTTTTGTTTGTAGTACCGCCTTTAGGCGGAATGCAGTGCCGCAAACCACCTCTATTCCGGCTAAAGCCGGTACTACGAACATCCAGCGATAGATAAGAAATTACCAAGGCTAAAAATTCACAGCCTCTCCGGGAGGGTCTCAGCAAAATGCTAGCTATCTTTAAGGCCCTTCGCTGTCCGGCCTTTGCGAGGGCTGATGAACAATTAGAATCTTACCAAGAGATTCAAAATTGCTTGTCGTGAGGGACTTCGACAGTGCAGCAAACACGGACGCACGTGCTAATCTTATTGACGATTAGCCTAATCATCTTTTTCACCAACTTGGGAACGGCCCGACTGTGGGACCGTGACGAGCCTCGCAACGCTGGCTGCGCCGTCGAAATGATGGAGCGAGGCAACCTTGTCGTCCCCATTTTCAATGACGAATTACGGCCTCAGAAACCGGCTTTGCTGTACTGGTTGATCATTAGTGCCTACCACATGTTTGGAGTTAGCGAATTCGCAGCTCGATTTTGGTCGGCGGTATTGGCGATCGGGACCGTCCTAGCCACCTACTTTATCGGCAAACGATTGATCAACGCGACCGCCGCACTGTGGGGTGCTATTGCGCTGTCGACCAGTACGATGTTTGTCGTCGCTAGCCGAGCGGCAACCCCAGACTCTGTACTGATCTTTTGCTCGACCATGGCAATGCTGCTGTACGTGTGGGGTACCTTTTCAAGCAAAAAACAAGATTCGGATGCGCCAACACTGCGGTGGGACGGCTACTTTTTTCCTCAGCAGTATTTGATCGTCGTAGCGATGTACGCGTTCATGGGCTTGGCCGTGTTGGCAAAGGGACCTGTTGGATTCCTGTTACCTTGTGCAATCATCGGCATGTTTATGTTGTTGCAACGATTGCCCGCAATTGACAACGAAAAATGGAACGCGCAAGGGTGGATGGCACGCTTGGTTGTTTCGACGTTACGCCCCTTCCATCCAAAACACTTTCTAAAAACAGTGTGGGCCATGCGTCCGATCACGTTGACCGTGACGGTGTTGCTCGTCGCGGCTCCCTGGTACGTCGTCGTCGGTTTGCAAACCAATTGGGATTGGCCAACGAAATTTCTCTTCACCGAGAATCTAGCGCGAGCCACATCCACTTTCGAGAATCACAATGGCGGGTGGCTGTACTATCCATTTGCCATCATGTTGGGCTTTTTTCCTTGGTCCATTTTCTTTGGCCCCATGGCGTTGAACTTCGACCGCCAAATGGCTCGCAAACATCACTGGAACATGACCTACTGCTTCTTATTGTGTTGGATTGGCGTGCAAATCGGATTGTTCTCGTTCGCCCAAACCAAGTTGCCCAGTTATGTGACCCCTTGCTATCCTGCATTGGCACTGTTGGTCGGAATATTTTTGCAACAGTTGGCAACCAACAAGACCGCCGTTTCGGCGAACTTCCATCGCTGGTCGTTCGTGACATTGATCGTTTCGGGGGTCTTGATCGCAACGGCCATGGTCATCACTGGAAAAATTTACCTGCAGGGTGATCTGCGACTGGTACTCATCGGCCTGATTCCAGTCGTGGCTGGTGGCTTTGCGATTTACGGTCACGTTAGCGATCGAATGAATTGGACCGTCAACAGTTGTCTGGCCGGATCGGTCTCGTTTGCCATTGCCACGTTTGGCTTTGGGACGGTCGTGGTCGATCAACATCAAGAGAGTCAGCAAATCTTGAATCACATTGCCAACAGCGATTCCGACGTTCCCATCGCTACCTTTGGCTGCCTGGAATCCAGTTGGGTTTTCTACGCCCAGCAGCCGATTTTCGAACTTTCCGCCGACGTGCGACGCAACCGTTGGCATGACAATCGTCAGCACAACTGGCATCGCAAGACGTGGCCTAGTCCCGAGCAATTTACTGACGCGCACCCCAACGCCATGATCATCACGACGAACGACCGTTTGAAAGAGCTACAAGTTAGGCTGCCCAGCAATTACAAAGTCATCGAAGATTCACCCTACTTCTTGAAAGACCAGCGTTTGGTTTTGCTGGCCCCCGAGACGACCAAGCGAGTTGCAGCAACCCAAGAAAACGGACAACCGCGACAACACTAACGGTTCAACAGCTTCAACAGTAAGCGGATCATCACCCATCAAGAAACAGCGTCTAACCGTCCGATTCATTGCACGAACGATGGCAATCTCATCCGGGCGAAACACATCAGCACGAGCAATCCGGGCCAACAAAGAAAAACCTAACAAAATCACGAAGTCGCGGAAGTCCTGTGTCCTCTTCTGA
>CAZJBW010000094.1:0-19976 GCA_964543985.1 uncultured Pirellulaceae bacterium
GTGGCGGAGGGGGCGGAAATCAGCCGCTATTGCAAAAATCTGCTGAACTTAAGATGTTACGAGCCGCACAGTTACGGGTTAATCGGCTGACTGCTCAGTTTGACTTGATCCGTCCGGACGGTAAACTTGGAGATGCACTCGCGCGGGAGGTGGTTAACATTCGTGACCGCCAAACCGGAATCGTCGAGATGTTGATCCGCATTATGGAAAAGGGAGAACGATAGGGACAAGTCTTGTTTTGTTCGTTTCGTAAATCATCCCTACTCACCCATCCTCAATAGAGGCCAACCTAAGGTTGTTAATTATGAAAACCCTGACCTCGTTTGGTATGAAGCTGTTCTCAATCCTACTAGTGTTAACACTCGTTGGAAACGTGGCAGCATTGGACAGCGGCGACGACATCGTCGAAGGATTTGTTACACACATTGAATCGTTGTCCATGGACGACGATTTGAAAGATGCAGCCAAAACAATCGTCAGCGAATTGCGAGCGGACGAATATGGTAAGTCGGAAGCCGTCACGGCTGGACTAGCCAAGCTGTATCCAAAATACGATGCAGCGTTGCAGGCCAGCGTTGATTTTGAATCGGCGATGGCTCAGTTGACTTCGTTCACATCTTCCGACGACAAGTATCTGGCAGCAGACGCTTCGTTCTTCTTGGCTCGGACCATGATGAATGAACAACGGTATGAAGATGCTTTACCTCTGTTGGAAACTCTTTCGGGCGACCTCGCTGATTACTCGCTTTACACCGGCCCTGCCGTTTACTTCAGTGGTGTGGCTCAAGCCAGCTTGTTGGAAAACCAACGAGCCATCACTTCGTTCCAGCGTTTCTTGGAAGACTTCGAAGATGCTCCCGAACGACTTCGCGTTGCTGCTGTGCAACAAGCTCAAGCGATTATGGCTGTTGAAGAAGGCAAGATGACGGATGTGTTGCAACGGATGGATTTCTCGCGACGTCGTTTGGAAATCGAAAACACTGACGAGTACACTCAAGAGCAACAGCAAAACATCACATCGATGTTGGCCAAGTTGATCAAAGAACAAGAGAAAAAAGAATGCAGTAACTGCAATAGCAAAAAGAACTGCGAGGGCCAGCAAGAGTCACAAGCCAAATCACAAGGCGAAGGACAAGGCGAAGGTCAAGGCAAGTCGAACGCTGGCGGTACTAGCAACAATCCTGACGGCGTTGCCAAACGTACTTACCAGGACGGACCGGCCAGCCCTTGGAGCCAGTTGCGTGACCGCACGCGTGATGCAGCCAACAATGCAGCGAAGCAACGGTTACCAGCCCGTTACCGTGGTGTCGTTGAAGGGTACTACGATAAGACCTCTGGAAACGAAGACGATAAGTAAAAGTTTTCTTACCAAACCCTGTCTTTACAGGGGGCTTTACGAGATAATAGAAGCACTCGCACTTTTTGGTGTGAGTGCTTTTTTCGTATCAATTTCTTGAACCGAAACCCAATTGGCAAATCATGGTTAGATCCTCCATGCAAACCGTTTCTTTTACCGAACTGTTTCTTCGTGGACGACCCGCGATCGTTGCCACGTTTTGGCTTGTCTGTCTGAGCCTTTCGGCGTGCCTATTTGCCCAAGATGCAACGTTGACCAATATCGATGGCAAGCAAACACCGTACAAGGTGCAGACGATTAAAGCTGGCGTGCTTAGTGATGGGCAGACAAGGTTTGACATTAATGAGATTTCAGTAATCCGGACTGGGCTTGCCGCAACCGATTCGCCACCGAACATGTTGGTCCATTTTGCAGGTGGTGGCATTTGGCAGGCTGAGAGCTTCGTTCTTGACGGCGAGTCGTTTCAGATTCGAGGTGCGTTGGGTGAATTCAAAGTTCCTACTGAGTTGGTCAAAGGGATTGTGTTGGATCCCTCGGCTGATCTTGGACGCTTCCAGAGAGCGATGAACGACCGTTCGCCCGAACGAGATTTTGTGATCGCTGAAGCATCCGACGGACAACGGCGTGTGGCTGGTTTGTTGGAAGCCGTCGACGAAGACAAGGTCTATATAAATTACCAAGGAAAGCGACGGCCGATTTCTCGTTCTAAAGTTATCGGGATCGTGACGGCCGATTTGAAACCAGCTGCCGTGGAAGGTGTGCAAGCTCGAGTCAAAATGGTGGATGGTTCAACGATTCACGGAGTCATCAAAGGGATGCAATCGGGTACGCTTGATATGGTTACGGTCGGCAACGTAAATTTCCCCGTCGACTATCAACAGGTCTTGGAAATCGTCATCCGTTCAGACCGTTTGGTTTACCTTTCCGACTTGGACCCAACGGATGCAGTGCAAAATAGCTTGGCCACGCTTTCGTTCGGTTGGCAACGCGATAGAAGTGTGCAGGGGAACCCGTTAAGGATGTACTCTTACACGAACAAAGAAGTACTGGAATTTAACAAAGGGATCGGTACTCATTCAGCAAGTCGTTTGGAATTCCAAAACGAACTGAATTTTAACCGGTTTGTTGCCACCGTTGGAATCGACTTCGAAACGGACGGCAAAGGCGACTGCGAGGTCAGTGTTTGGGGTGACGGCATCAAGCTATGGAGTGCCGAGGTATCTGGCGGAACGGATCCACAACCGGTCGACTTGGACATTAGCGGGATGAAACAAGTTTCGCTGGTCGTGCGTAACGGAAAACATTTGGATTTAGGGGATCATGTGGATTGGGCCAACGCTCGATTCTTGAAAGTCGATCCTTAGAACGAATCATCACATCAATTCGGACGGAGCAATGACATGCACCAATTGGCATGCCTTGAACGTAAGAACCGTAGGCAAAGATCTCGAAAAGTTTACGGCGCGGCCTGTGGGCTGTTGATCGGCACGCTGCTTTTTAGCTCGGCCTGTTTCGCTGTTCAAGAAACACTTACCGCGGAACAATTGCAGTTGATTCGCGATGTAGAAGACCAACGTATCAAGATCGTTGAACAAGTCGTGGGCAGTGTCATTGCCGTCTATGGTCCTAGTCGCCAGGGCGGCGGATCAGGTGTGATCATTGACCCAAGCGGTATTGCATTAACGAACCATCACGTGATCGAAGGCGCTGGAATGAAAGGGTTTGGTGGCTTGGATGACGGCGTGTTGTACGACTGGGATCTGATAGGTACCGATCCAGGTGGGGATGTCGCCATCATTAAATTGAAAGGCAGAGATGATTTTCCATACTCGCCACTGGGTGATTCAGATTCGGTCAAAGTAGGGGACTGGGCCATCGCGATGGGTAATCCCTTCTTGTTGGCTCACGATCAAGTGCCGACCGTGACTTTGGGAGTAGTCAGTGGGATCCAGCGATTTCAAGAAGGGCAAGGATCCAATCAGTTGGTCTATGGGAATTGCATTCAAATCGATAGTTCAATCAACCCAGGCAACTCCGGCGGGCCTTTGTTTGATATGCAGGGGTACGTCATTGGAATTAATGGTCGCGGTAGCTTTCGCGATCGTGGCCGCGTAAACGTTGGTCTGGGGTATGCGATTAGCGTTAATCAAATCAAGAACTTTATTCCCGATTTGTTGGCCACGAAAATTGTCGAACATGGAACGTTGGACGCTGCCTTTTCGGACCGTCAAGGAAAAGTCATCTGTTCGACAATCGACCTGGATTCGCCGGCCGCTGTGGCTGGGTTGGAACTTGGTGACGAGTTGCTTGAATTTGAAGGGCATGCGATTTCATACTCGAACCAATTCAAGAACCTGATTTGTACATTCCCCGAAGATTGGCCTGCCGATCTGTTGATCCGCAAAGAGGACGGGACAGAAAAGAGAATCAACGTTCGCATGTTCGGGTTGCCATACAATTTCGAACCCGACGAAGAATCTGGTGAGACACCAGAAGCACCCGAGGATCCGGAAGGCGAAGATGATGAGGGGCCGAGTATTCCGCCAGCTGCTGGAGAAGCTGCTGAGTCGCTGAAGAAATACTTACTCAGCGAGCCAGGTGTGGTCGTCAATCCGGAAGTGAATGCCGCGAGTACTAAGTTCGTTCTGCAGCAATGGCGCAATTCCAGTGTCTTGGATCAGGCAACCGAACCTCAAGTTTTCACGATCGTTGACGATATCAAAAAAGACGAGCAAGTGATTGGCCAGCAGACCATCCATGCCGCAACTGACGGGCGTTTTCGCATTCAGCACCAGCGTGGTGACACGCAGGAGACGTTCGTATTCGATGGCCAAAAGTTCTGGCGTCTTGAAAATGATGAGGCGAAGCCAATGGATGTTGTCGAAGCCAAAATTAATCCCGTCATTGCTCAGGCAGTCGCCCTGTTGGCGACATTTCAGGAGGTGCCTTTGCCTCAATTTGGAACTCTGACACTGGACGGTGGCGACAAAGCCAACGGCCAATTGTGTTCGCGGATGTTGTGGTTGGACGAAGACGATGATTGGTTTTACGGATGGCTGAGTCTTTTCGATCAAGATGGAAAGACTCAAGTACGGTTGGTGAAAGTAGCTAGTGACAAAAACTGCAAAAAGGGATCAGCGGGCGTCATGTTCGATGACTATCGCGACACCAGTATGGGAGTCGTTTTTCCTTGGCAGAAGAGTGTCATTGAAGGATTGCAAGAAACCGTCTTGTGGACCGCTGTTACAAAAAAGGTGACTCGCGGCGAGTTAAACGAGAGTCAATTTAGTGTGCCCGAGGATGCCAGCGAATGAGAATTTTTGAAGTTAGGTTCTGGGCGTTGCTTGGCTTGGTCGCCAGCACATGGATGACGTGTGTGACCACGCAGGCACAAAACTTGAACGGGGCCTTTGAGGAGGCTATCGCCAGTTCGCAAAAACGAACGGTCAAAATCTACGGAGCGACGGCTGGACGAGTTGATGGTTACTCATCGGGAATCGTAGTTTCACCCGACGGTTTGATCGTCACCATGCAAGGCGTTTACTTGGACGGCCAGAATACTCGAGTGGTTATGGATGATGGAACCGAACATCAAGCACGGGTGTTGCGACGACACCGTTCATTGCAACTGGCGTTGCTAAAGATCGATCATGAAACCCCCGATTATTTTGAGTTGACCGACAAGCCAGTAGGCAACAAAGGTGATTGGGTGGTGACATTGAGCAACGCCTTCAAGGTCGCAGACGGCGTTGAACCAATGTCGGTGAATCTGGGGATCATTTCCTTGCGAACGACGATCGAAGCTCGTGTCAGTCCACGCGACGTCGCCTACAAGGGCTCGTTAGTGCTGATCGATGCGATTACCAGCAACCCAGGTGCTGGTGGTGGAGCTGTTGTCACGATCGATGGCCAGTTGGTGGGTTCGATTGGGCGAGTGATCAATAGTACCGAGACCAATACTCGTCTGAATTACGCTGTGCCCAATGACGTGTTGAAGGCCTTTTCCGAAGGGAAGTTGGAGGAGACCAGTGACTCGGTGGCTGTGGAAGACGAAAACACAAAACCAGCCGACTTCGGTATTCGCCCATTCCGTCTAGGAGGTCGCACGTCGCCTGCCTATATCGATCGGGTGGTGCGAGGGACTCCTGCTGCCGAGGTCGGCTTAAGACCCGACGATTTGGTTATCTCAATCAACGGGGTAAAGATTAGTACGGTCCGCGACTACGACGCTCAAATGAAAACACTCAAGCCCGGCCAAGAAGTAATTGTGATTGTAAAAAGAAAGCGTGATTTGTTGCGTATTCCCATGACCACTATCGAGAAGGCTAACTAACGTGATCAAGAATCGATTGGGAATGACGCTGTTGTTGGTTTGTCTGGCATCTCCCGTGTTAGGGCAACCGACCGACGAAGATAAGAAGTTGTTGGAGGGTTTGCGTTTGACGGCGCAGGCTTTCCGAATCGCCACCAAAAATATCGAGCCGTCGTTAGTGGCTATCGAATCGTTCGGTGGCAGTAGCACGGCAGCTGGGCAGATCGGCGGCATCCGGAAACAGGGCGAAGGTAACACGACTGGCGTCATGATCTCAGAGGACGGCTACATCATCACGAGCGCCTTCAACTTTATCGAACAACCGACCACGATCACCGTGCTTACCCATGATGGAACGCGACATGTGGCCGAGCTAGTCGGTCGCGACGATACTCGCCGTCTTTGTCTTTTGAAGATTGAGGGGATTTCGGGTATGCCTGTTCCCGAGATGATCTCGCCAGACGAAGTACGAGTCGGTCAATGGGCGGTTTCCGTTGGAGTCGGCTACGGCGATTCCAACCCAGCGATCTCGATGGGGATTATCAGTGCCAAGAATCGCGCTGGTGGTCGAGCTATTCAAACGGACGCCAATATCAGCCCTGCCAATTACGGAGGTCCTTTGCTGGATGTCGAAGGCAAGTTGATCGGGATCTGCATTCCCCTGTCCGGTGACTCGCAAAATTTGGCCAGTGGGGTCGAGTGGTACGATTCCGGAATTGGGTTTTGCATTCCTTTGCATGGCTCCGAGGATTTATTGGAGCGGCTGAAGCAGGGCGAGCACATTCGTCGTGCCTTCTTGGGAGTTCAAACCGAAGAGATTGATGATCGTGACGCGATTCGTGTAGTGGAAGTCGTCTCAAATACGGCAGCAGAAGAAGCCGGTTTGAAGGCCAGCGACATCTTGATAAAAGTCGACGATCAACCGACCGCTAATCTTGCCGAGCTGCGTACGATTCTGGCCAAGCATTATTCTGGCGATGAGATCGAAGTTGTGATCGAACGAGATGGAGAAGAACAGATGTTGCCGGTCAAGTTGGGCGCCCCCGTCACTGCTGAAGCCGAAGACACCCCTAGCCTGTTCCCAGGTCGCCGTCGCCGCGGTCCAGAGAAGTAACGCACGGATGCAGTTGGCGTAATCGATTCATCTCTCGCACATTAACGACGGCTTTGGGCTGTTTTGTTAAATTGGATAGAAGGCCACTTTGGGCTGCATGGCAAAGTTGTTCGCCAGCTAGCCTTGGTTAGTTCTCATTTGAGCGGACTCGGTTGATTCGCTATGATGCGATCACACATTGGTTCTGGACCCAATTCTATTCTTGGGTCAAATAGACGACCATCAAAATATCACCAGGGGCAAATGCTGGTGAAAGGAACTCAACATGTTGCAGTTCAACTTGAAAATTTTTGTGGTGCTTTTTGCAGGTTGTTGCTTGCTACCGCAATTAGACGCTCAGAACTCTCGAGACCGAGACAAGCTGTCTTTGTTTGATACCAAAGGTGACATCAAAGCGTTTTCAAAACGCATGGACGACGCCGAGACCGAGTTGGAATTGTTCGATGCGATTGTTGATCTCGGTGCCTTGTATTGTAAAGTCGTCGGTGATCCACGATTTAATCGATCGGAACGTTTGCAGGGTTATCGTGGGCGGTTGGCAGCGAAATTGCAATTAGCCAAGCGAACGATAATCAAGGATCAGAAGAAGCAGGCACGCGAAGAATCACGTTACCCAGGAACGGACGAAGAGTCGCTTGCACATAACGAACTGGAAACGGCGATCATCGACAAACATTGGAGACTGGTCGCTCATTCTATTGGAGGCACCGGACCTACCATGTATTTTGCAAGTGGAATGCATGGTGCCAGTGGACATTTCTTCCGTGGGCACGCTGCTGGTGCCGGGCAGTTTTGCGGCCAGGAGTTAATCGACTTGATTGAAGCGGTGTTGCATCCCGATTTTTGGCAGAGTAACGGTGGAGCGGGTGTCGCTCATTACTATTCACCGTTGAGGATTTTGGTGGTTCGTGCGACAACCGAAGTTCATGAAGACCTGGAACGTTTGTTGGAGACTCTGCGGTAAAGTCCGCGTTAGGTTTGGCAGGCTACTCTAGTTTTGGCAGCGTGTAAACGAAAAAAGGGCTTTTGGTTGGTGCAACCAAAAGCCCTTTTTTGACTAACTGATGTAGACGTTAATCAATGGATTCTCGAATCAATTCACAGCGTCCTTCGAACACTGAATTTTCATTGAACAGCAAACCCATGATTGAGTTTTCGGTCATAGCGACGGTAATCAGGACGTTTACGGTTTCGGTTTGGTCGGTGATTACGTCTGGAGTCACTTCCAAATCGAAACGGTGGACACCGCAACTGGATAAAAAGAATTCGGCGGTATCCTGAATTTCTTGAGCCGTGGCACCTGGGACGATGGCGATACGAGCTGCTTCGTAGGCAGCGCCCTGGGCGGAGTGGCGGATCAAGTTGGCTCGTCCGAATTCGTAACAAGCAAACAAAATCAAGAATAGCACGGGCAGTGTCACTGCCATTTCGACAACCACGGCGCCTTTGCGATTGCGTTTCTGCGATCTTCTTCGACGATGTATGTTCATGAGATGTGAACCAGTCTTTCCAATGTGTAGTTTCTTGGGAGTCTTGTTAATTCTTACTGAGTCAGGAATACCGCGATGGTCCGAGCGATATCTCGAAAGGCATCGTTCAGTTCTTGGTTATTGACAGCGTGGACGTGGATTCCGCCACCCAGATCTGCAACCGCTCGCATCAACGCTTGGTTGGCACCGTCGCTAAACGTAATCGTGTGAACCGTTTGGCCACGATTGGTCGCGGTTGTGACTGAGATGTCAGGACTTTCACCTCGGTTGTGTCGTCCATCGGTCAAGATGACAACGGTCTTTTGCGAGAATGGTCGCACGTTGGCGTCTTCGATCAACGAATCGCTACCAGTTAACAAGCCTTCTCCAATGGCGGTGAAGCCATTAGCGTTTAAGTTGGCTACCGTGTTGCGTATTACCGCGAAATTGTCTGTCAACTCGACCAATTGTTGGGAATTGGTTGAATAGGTAGACAATGACATTTGACTGTTCGGGCTGGAGTCATTGATCTCATTTAGAAAGATATCAACGGCATTTTGCAAGGCTTCCAGGCGAGTGATTCCACCTGAATCGTTTGCCATGGAACCGGATACGTCCAGGACCAATGCGATTTCACGTGTGGTTGCCGCCGCCGAAGATGACATGACGGGTTGAAAGTCCGTGACGCCGAACAGCGGAGCAAAGAACAGTGGCACAGGACCCGATGGCGATCCATCGACCCGACGACCAGTGACTCGTACGCTATCGAATGCGTTCGTAGAAGTGTCGAACTCAAATCGTCCGTTTCCGTTTCGCTCACTCGTACCAAACTCGATGTCCGAACTGGCTAGCTCCAATGGTTTACCGGCGACGATATTTTGTCGAGCGACATTTTGTGCAGCTTCGCGAGCCAAGTCCAAGTCTTGTGTACGCCCCAGTGCTTCGGTGCCGGCGCGAGCTGCCGCGTCAGTTGCCGTTCGCAGTTGAGCGCGTGTCGTGTGCATGTAAGCCACATCGATTGCGAATGCTGCACCAACAAAGACGATGACTAGACAGACCAAGACCAGAACCATCATCGCCCCTTGGCGTTGTTTGCGTGGTCGGTTTGGGTGGATTGAGTTACTCATGATGAACCTCTCGAAAACAGATAAATATTCACAGCTATTCTTTTACCATTACGGAACTGACCGAAACCGTTCGACCTTGGAAAGGTCCGAATGGGAAGACACTGTTGGCGTCTCCAGGGCAGGAAACCGTTACGGTAACGAATTCTCCTCGAGCAAGATTGCTGAAATTGCTGGGGTCGATTTCAACCGTCGTGCCGTTAAGCGTTCGACCATCGAGGACAGATTGTGTTGCGGCAAGCACTTCCGCAGTTGTTGCGTCTTGAGCAACAGCGACCTTCACACCTTCGTAGGCGGAAGCCACAAGTGCTTGCTTGGTAAAGATCAGGCTGGCACCTTCGATGCCGCCAAATGTAACCAGGACAATCAAGGGCAAGCAAACTGCAAGTTCTACAGTTGCGGCGCCCAATCGTTTTGATCGCTTGCGATGTTTCATCTTTGTTTCAACTCGTTCAAAGTGGGAACAGACGGTCTTCTTTAGGAAGCGACAGGAGCGGTTTGCTCAAGTTGCTTTTTAAGTTCTTCAATTTCGCGTTCTTGATCCTCGACTCGCTTGACAACCGAATTGAACTCTTCGGCAACTTCTGCCCAAAAGTCATTGTCACGGAATGTCAGTGGAGGAGTCGCTTCGCCGTTTGAAAGAGTACGCATGTACTTTCGCAAACGAGCGATCGGACCAACAAAGCGATTACTGAATCGGATCGTATCCAACGCGAAGGCTGGAAACAGAGCGACCATGATGACGCCAACCAATATCAGGCTGGAACCAGGTGACGTGATTCGCTCAAAAATGGTTTTGGATGGGTCGCCTAGCAACATTTGCATAACGGAGACACACATTAGGGTGACGGCAAAAAATGCACACCAGTGGAACAGGATGCGTCGAATTAGCGTGCCTTGAACACGAGAATCGACCCAGTGTTGTCTTCTCTTTTTGGACATCAGTTGACCTTTCTTAGAAATTACAGCTTCGATTGCATTGCTCATTGAATTCGAGATTTTGAGCGAATGGCACATACAGTTAATCTTCTAAGACTAGGTCACTGACACGGTTGGTTGCCTGCAAAATTCGTTAGCCAGAAATCCGTTCAACGGAATAATCCGTCTATCTGGCACAGTCGAAATTCCCGCAACGTTTTCCATCGTCTGCGGTGGCATCACGACCAAGGAGCAAATGGTGTGCGCAAAAAGAAAGCGAGCTAACTTCAGTTAGCTCGCTTTAAGGATTTTTTGGATTATGCGTTGTTGGTTAACGCTGAGCCAGTTTGCGGGCTCGCAGGTTTCGTCGCTCGGCACGAAGGCGGGCACGACGCTTTGTTTCACTGGGTTTTTCGTAGTATTCGCGTCGACGCATCTCTTTTTTGATGCCACTTCGCTCGACGATCTTACGGAAACGACGGACCGCTTCCTGGATGGATTCTTTTTCTCTGACTTGCAGTTTTACCATGGTTTCTCCGGACAATTCCTCCCGTATTGGAGGGGCCTATCAGTCAATCGGTACAACCCGACCTACGGCTTGGGCGTTTTCTTGACCTTTTGAGTCAGAAATTTCGCAAGCCGCGAATTGTAGTATTTTATCATCACTGCTGTCTAGTCAGTCGTGCGATTTTACATCAAAACCACCAAAATATACGCTAACGACTCGTCAAATCAGGCTTTCGCGTCGAATCCGGTCACGATCTTCGGCCAGGATGCTTCCCAATCCACTACAGTTTTGATCGAAAAAAACCGAATTCTCAACCATCTTTACCTACCTCCACCAAAGCCCCTGACGAGATTTGCGGGCCGCCAACTGGGCGTCTAAGGGGATAGGACCCGATCTACTTGATGAACCGTCTGGATTCATTCTTTAGGTCCGAGTTTGCCCGTTGACTAGCCAATCAGAACAATTGACGCTCCTAAAGCAAATTGACGAGCGTCAGGACCATCTTCTAGAGGATTTGAATCGCCTTAATGCACGGGTGTTGGCAATCATCGAAGGCTTCACCAGCAGCCAGCCAGCCAGCGAAGACCCTGGCAATTGTTCCGATGATAACGCTGCCTGCGACCAGGACCACTCGGCTGCTGCGTAAAATTTCTACTAGGCAACACGTTCGTTCTGTCTTGTCCGGCTCAGGTAGGCTCATTCCCGTTGGTCTAGATTGCCCGAACGGCGGATCGCCATGAATAGCCGAAACCCCAAGAAGACGCTGGCCAGACAACCGCACAGCCCCAGCATCGAAATGTCTTGCATTCCCATCCAAGGTTTGATGAACAATAGCGGTGGCACCTTGGAACTTAGCATTTGAGACGAGCCCAAAAACAGTGCGCTGGTCATCAGTCCCAGAACCAAGCGATTGACCGATGGACCTAGACGGCGGTGTTCCAAGTGCACATCAAAGCGTCCTCGCTGCATCTGTTCCAGAACTCGGTTGATCGTTTGCGGTAACGATTCTGCCAAGTGTTCGAACTGCATATACAGTCGACGCATTTTGCGAGCTTGCCGTGCTGGGCTGAGTCTGCGGAGGATCAGTTTGCGGTGAAACGGCTTCATGATCTCCATCAAGCTGAATTGCGGGTCCAGCAATCGACCCGTGCCTTCCAGTTGGATCAGCACCTTGATCAACATGGCGGCTTCGCCGGGCAAAGCGATCTGAAATTTTCTGACAATGGATACGAATTCGTTTAACGCTCCACTCATGTCAAAATTGGCCATGGATTGAGTGGCAAAGTGGCCCACAAAGTCTGCTACTTCGTTGCTTAGCGATGCTTCGTCCAAGTCCAATGGGCACGAACCGACGCGTTTTACAAGGGAAACCAGCAGCGGAACGTCACTGTTAACGATCGCTACCAGCATTGATTCAATGTCTTCTCGCAGTTGCTCGCTGATCCTGCCGACCATGCCGAAATCCAATAACCCAATTCGCGAATCGGGCATGATCATCATGTTGCCGGGATGAGGGTCTGCGTGGTACAGCCCGTTATCAAAGATCATTTGCAGGAAGATGTTGGCACCGTTCTTGGCTATCTGGGGCAGGTCCAAGTCGCTGTGTTTTTTTGGATTGCCGTTTTGTCCCGTCACGTCGGCAAGCTTGTAGCCTTCCATGAATTCCATCGTCAACATTTTCTCAGTCGACAATTCTGGATAGACGGTTGGGATGTACACGGTTTTCGAGTTTCCAAAGCTGGACTCGAATTGCATCAAGCTTCTTAGTTCCAGGCGGAAGTCCAGTTCCCGTGGCATCGATCGAGCCATCTCGGCAACCAAGGCTCGCGGTTGATACGGTCGAAACTCTTCAATCTTTTCTGCCAATTGGGCCAACCCGGTTAGGATGTCCAGGTCGGTTTCTACTGAGTGTTCGATCCCAGTGTGTCGCACTTTGACAATGACATTGGTACCGTCCGGAAGTTTGGCCAAATGCACTTGCCCGATCGAGGCTGATGCCAATGGTTCGGGGTTAAAGCTCAAGAAGACTTCGTTCAGCGGCCTGCCCTGTTCGAGTTCAATGGTTTGCTTGACGTCATCGAATGCATCCGCACGAACATTCGATTGTAAGCGAGACAGCTCGTTGGCTAATTCCAATCCAACCAAGTCAGGTCGGGTGCTAAGCATTTGGCCGAACTTGATAAACGTGGGACCCAGGCTGCCCAATGCCATCCGAATTCGCTCGGACTTGGTCAGCCGCGCCAAAGCGTCCCCGTCGGCAGACTTAAGTTGATCTTTCACGAATTCGACATTGACGCGACTTAGCCAATCGGCCAATCCGTATTTGCTAAGGACCGAAAGGATCTCAGTCCACCGTCGCATGTTGCGATAGAGGTGTGGAATGGACGGTAGAGATCGTTTCACTTGCATTGAGATCGCGTTTATGGATTCGATAAAGTTGTCTTTGGATCGGGCGGCAACCAACGTCGTTGATTCGGGCCTTGCTACCGTAAAAATAGGTTACGTTGCACACCAAGGTTGCCCGGAAATTGGTGCCGAGTGTCGTTATTTGCACGTTTCAG
This sequence comes from uncultured Pirellulaceae bacterium, assembly GCA_964543985.1. GTDB lineage: Bacteria > Planctomycetota > Planctomycetia > Pirellulales > Pirellulaceae > CAJQPP01. The sequence continues at coordinate 13,364 of CAZJBW010000094.1, forward strand.
CACTCATATCGTCAAGACAAACGCGGCAGTACGATACGGATGCGGTCGGTGGCTTCCATGAAGACTCGGCCCACCACAATCGGTTGGCATCATTCATTCTAGCTGTCCCAAGAACTCTGCGGCTATGAATTTTCGTTCAAAGGTAGGCAAATCAAGACTGGGTTTGCAGCATTGATTGGTAAAAACCGATCATTTTGGTGTGAGGCTTCGTTATAATCGCGACTGACAATCCGTTTTGACAGGTTATTTAAGGAGTGTTCATGTTCTTTCGTTCGCTAACAATTATTTTGGTTGTGTTTTTCATGTCGAGTCATCTGCAAGCTCAGCAGTCATCTAAAAAGACATTCGCACTGGCCATTCATGGTGGTGCAGGATCGTCACCAGGAATGTTTTCGGACGAGGCTAATCAACAACGATATCAGTCGATGGAAGAAGCTTTGAAAATCGGTACCAAGATTTTGAAAGAAGGTGGAACCAGCCTGGAAGCGGTTGAGGCGGTTGTTGTTTTCTTGGAAGACGATCCACAGTTTAATGCTGGTAAGGGCGCGGTTTTCAATGCTGCGGATGGGCATGAATTAGACGCTTCAATAATGGACGGCAGTGATCTTTCTTGCGGAGCCGTAGCGGGCGTCAAGACCATCAAGAATCCGATCAAGCTGGCAAGACTGGTGAAAGATGAAACGCGACATGTGTTGTTGGCCGGCCCAGGCGCTGATGAATTTGGAAAAGCGCAAGGAGTGGAATTGGTCGCCAACAACCACTTTGATACGCCGGCAACTCTAAAGCGTTGGAATGAATTGAAACAAAAGATGGAGGGCGAGAAAGGTAGCTCGCTGGATCGTAGCGAGCTAGAAATCGTAGACATGGACACTGGCTCCTATTTCGGAACCGTTGGTTGTGTCGCTTTGGATTCGCAGGGAAATTTGGCGGCTGCAACATCAACCGGGGGCCTGACGAACAAGAAGTTTGGACGAGTGGGTGATTCGCCGATCGTGGCGGCTGGAACCTACGCGAACAATAACTCGTGTGCCGTATCTTGCACTGGGATTGGCGAAGAGTTCATACGGCATGTTGTCGCTTATGATGTTGCAGCAAGAATGCGATACAAAGGCTCGACGGTACAAGACGCCGTAAAGGAAATCTTGGCCGACGAGTTGCCTTCCGCCGCTGGTGGAATCATCGCCGTGGACAAAGACGGGAATATCTCAATGGAATTCAGCACGGGCGGCATGGCTCGCGCAGCATCTGATTCGGATGGGCTTTTCGAAGTGCAGTGGCACAAAGACTAGAACGTGTCCGACAATTGGCTCGTTAAGATTGAGCAAACGGTGTGATATCGCGAAACCAACGTTCGGGATCCGTTCGTTGGGTTCGCTGTTTCCCACCGACAATTTCAACCTCGCCCTGCCCGTCCGGATAGCTGGCGAAAATGGCAGCCATCAGTTCGTGACGCGGTTCATCGTTCCAGCCAAAGAAATCCCTCATGTGCAAATTGAAGATCGTTCCGCTGGACCAATAGTGCCGAATATTAGCGGCAGTCAAAAGCAACAGAAAGTTTTGCACGGCAGCGGCTGTGGCGGCATGATGTTCGCGATTGACTCGTTCCAATTTCACTGAAGGAACGTCGCCGCCCGCCGTTTGCGGAACCCATGTAAAAAAGATCAGACACGAACAGGCCGACAACAGACCAGCTGTTTTATTATTGGGTCTAAGATCAGACACCAAATTCGGTAGCTCAGTCGCAAGGCGGCGACAGTCGGCATATCGAAGTCTTTGAATCCGCCAGGGTTCTGCGACTCCGTCCAGGTTGCGATTGAAGTGAAAGGGTGCCATTCCACAATCGGCAATAGCGGTGCTGACAATCTGGTCGCCATCGGCCAATTGTTCTTCAGAATAGATGACGGGTTGGGCTGGGTCAGCCAAAACCTTCTCGGTTTTGCGCTGCCGAATTATTTCGTTTAGTGTCGAAGGTGTCGAAGTTTCGGAATTCATCGATCTTGAATGTAAGTGAGAGAGAAGGGGTGTGTGCGAGCGAACAGCGATAATCAACTTTGAAAAGCCAGACTAAGTTAGACAGCATCGCATCGCAATGGGTTGCCGAGCGTCGATTCTTTAGAACTTCAAACGGCTGACCCACATTGCCCATTCCGTTTTGAATTTCGGCATATCAGTCGTTTTGAGTACGGACTTTAGCGTCTCGTATCCAGAAGGGTCCTGTTCGACGTTCGCAACGAACTGGTGGTAGAAAGTGTTCAGCTGCCCTTTTTGCTGCAGGTAGTAACACAGGTACCGGGCTTGCGAGTAGTTCGTGCCTGGATCTTCGCGGTAGAATTGTTGCGTTGTCGTTTCGCAAAGCGTCTGGAAAGTCGGGACAGTGCCGGCGGCGATTGCCCGCTGCAAGCCGTTTAATCGCCAGTTGGTTAAGCCAACGATTTTACCTTCGTGATCTTGGCTCTGTTCGTACAGCGACGCCAGTCCCTCATTGAACCACGAAGGGCAATCTGGGAAGTTTCTTTCGATAAAGGGATGAACCAATTCGTGGACCAGCGTTCCTCCGCCAGTGCTGATATTCATCACCAACGAGTTGTGGCGTGACGAGTAGTAGCCGTACGGCGTTCCTGGTTTTACACCATGTAGCGTCGTGACGTTTTTTTCGTAACTCGTTTTGTCCTTGAACAGCCAGATGTCGATAATGTGGTCGGGGTCATGTGGAAAGTACTGCTTCTTTAATCGTTGGACCGCCCAACGAATGCTTCGACAACGAGCCTCCAACATTTCGGCGGACTCGTCGCCAATCACGACAAACGGTGCTTCGACGCGGATATTAAATCCGACATCGGGCATGTTTTGTCGTAGCGCTTGAATGTGCTGCTCGTAATCAGATTCACTAATCGTGGCAGCCGATTCTTTTTGAGCGAGGCTTGGACTGGTAACAAGCCAGGCCAAACACAATAAACCGAATGTGAATTTAACCGTATTAAAAAGGCCAATCAGATTGACCAGCGATTTTCTAACCATGTTAATTTGTAGCCTGGCTATCATTTGGTTCTCTCCGTCGCCATGAATGTGTATCATTTGTTCTGCCAACTATTTTCGGACCAAACTGAATCATCATCTGTAACGAGTTTGTAAGTGCGATTCGCAGCCGCTTTTTCAACACGACCGCAACTGAGCCACGCTGTGGACGAGGTGGTGGGTGCTGTGACCGACGAATTGGACGCCAATATTGATTTGGCCTTCATTTTCTTGTCGGCAAGTTACATAAACGGTGATTCTATTGATCAGCTTAGCGACATTGCGGCAAGACTTGCAGATCAATTGGGAACCGAAAATATTATTGGCTGTTCGGGTGAATCTGTCATCGCCAATCAATACGAGTTAGAACTACCACCGGCGCTGTCTTTGTGGGTTGGTAGCATTCCGAAATTACAATTTGATAGTTGTCATTTGGCGTTTCATAGTCAGCACGGCGATTCAGGATTCGCCGGTTGGACTGACGAATTGACGGGTGACTGGCCGGATAACAGCACTGTCTTTACATTTGGCGACCCGTTTTCATTCCCCATGGACGTGCTGTTGCAGCGTATGAATGAGGATCGAAGTGGCACGCCGATATTGGGTGGTATGGCGAGTGGCTGTGATATGCCAGGAGCCGCTTGTTTGATTTTGGGTGACCGAGTCTATCATCACGGAGCAGTATTGGTTCGAGTGCATGGCGATTTTGTGATCGACCCAGTGGTGTCGCAAGGGTGTCGGCCAATCGGTGAACCGCTAGTTATTACCAAATCGGAACGTAACGAGATTTATCAACTGGGTGGCAAGCCTGCCTTGGAGCAATTACAGGCCATCTTTCAAACGTTGCCGCAACAGGAACGATTGATGGTAAACAAAGGCCTACACGTGGGGCGGGTTGTCAGTGAATATATTGAACAGCCCAAACAAGGCGACTTTCTAATTCGCAATGTGGTACAGATTGACGAACAATCGGGAATGATTGTGATCGGTGACTTTGTTCGAACTGGACAAACGATGCAGTTTCAAATTCGTGATCATGAGTCAGCCGCAGCTGAGTTGAAACATTTGCTGTCGCGTTTAGCAGCGAATCAGCAAAAACCAGAAGCGGCAGTCGTGTTTAACTGCAACGGTCGGGGTACGCGATTGTTTCCGGTCGAACATCACGACACGCAGTTGATTCGCCAGGTGTTGGGTCCCATTCCGGTGTCCGGGTTTTTTGCTGCAGGCGAGATCGGACCTATCGGTGACGTGAACTTTCTTCACGGTTTCACTTCCAGTATGGCAGTATTTCGTGAACTGTAAGTTCGAAACGTCGGCCAAGTTCTAGATCGTCGGAGTAGTCGTTTGGATATCTCAGAATACAACCAGCGAGCCTGGGATCAGCTAGTCGATTCAGACAACGAATGGACGCGTCCCGTATCTTCGCAAGTCATTCAGCGGGCCAAGTCTGGTGACTGGAGTATCGTGTTGACGCCTCACAAACCAGTCCCTCGTGATTGGTTTGGGGAACTGCAAGGCAAGCGAGTGTTATGTTTGGCAAGCGGTGGTGGCCAGCAAGGTCCCACATTGGCTGCCGCTGGTGCTGATGTCACCGTCTATGATCTTTCCGAAAAACAGCTCGGTCAGGATCGACTAGTTGCCCAGCGAGATGGTTTGCAGCTTAAGACGGTGTCTGGCGACATGCGTGACTTGTCGGCGTTGAAGGATCAGTCGTTTGAATTGATCGTGCATCCTTGTTCGAACACATTTATTCCCGACATCAATCCCGTTTGGCGTGAAGCTTATCGAGTGCTGGTTCCCGGCGGGCAATTGATGAGTGGGTTCGTCAATCCACTGTTCTTCCTGTTCGATTATTGGGATATGGAAGACGGGCAATTGAACGTGAAGTATTCTCTGCCCTTTTCGGATCTGGACCAACTTTCGACCGAACGTCTTCAGCAATTAAGAGACGAAGGTGAAACGATGACGTTTGGGCACACACTTCAGGATCAAATCGGCGGGCAATTGCATGCTGGATTCCAAATCAGCAGCATGTTCGAAGATACCTGGGATGCACCGCCAGTAGGTTTGCTGTCGAAGTACATTCCTTCGATGTTAGCGACTTTGGCAGTTAAACCTGTTGCATGAACAACTGTTCGAGTACTTGCAACGATACATCGCCGACAATCCAAAGAACGCTTGTTTATCTGAAGGTGAATACACAATTTGGATCAGGCCAAAGTAGCTCGCCTCTCCGAGGCGAAAGGCGCGAATGCTCACGGCTCGGAGAGCCGTGCTACTTATAGCTAAACCGATCCAGTTAGAGGCGGGCAAACGCCCATCGCTGGCCCCTTTTCAGCGCACCTTAGAAAAAGTTCTTGAACGCGTGTTTCCCGCTACAATGATCTCATGAGCGAAGTTCCGCCAACTCGGCAACTGGCCGAAATTTAGTTCCACGGTTTCGGCAGAAATAAAAAGCTTTCCCCGGCAAGGCGACCGCGTATTCACAGTCAGAGAATTGGGGTGTAGAAATCCGAACGACGGTGGGATTTCTTGATAAGTTGCAAGACTGCAGGTATTATCGAGGCCTCCCTGAATTTTTGCCAGTCCAGCTGCGTCATTTACAGCTCTGAATTACCACTCATTATAGTTCGCTGTCCGCTATCCATTGTTCATTATCAATTCAAAATGAAGAACGTCACCCAGATTCTGTCGGCGATCGAAAATGGTGATGCTCACGCGGCCCAGGAGCTCCTGCCGCTGGTTTATGACGAACTTCGAAAACTTGCGGCGGCAAAGTTAGCCAACGAGAAGCCGGGGCAGACCATTCAGGCGACGGGGTTGGTTCACGAAGCGTGGATACGGTTGCTTGGTTCGGACGCAGAGATTCACTGGAACGGACGCGGTCACTTTTTCGGGGCAGCCGCCAAAGCGATGCAGCGGATTCTGGTGGAGAATGCTCGACGAAAAAAATCGCTGAAGGCAGGCGGTGATTTCGCTCGAGTCCAGTTGTCTCAGGTCGTGCACGAAGTTCAGAATCGAAGTGTTGAAGTGCTCGAAGTGGACGAAGCATTGAAGAAGCTGGAAGCCATAGAACCGCGAAAAGCCGAATTCGTGCGGCTTCGCTTCTTTGCGGGATTGACGCTGGCCGAAGCGGCTCGGGCATTGGGCGTTTCAACCTCAACTGCAGACAATGACTGGGCTTACGCGAAGGCATGGTTGCGTGTCGAAATGACGGAAGCAGAATAATTTCCAGTAATTTGAGAAATTTCCGGCGGAGCGTTGGGTGATCTTGGCCAGGATTTCGCACTGACCTTCGGACAACTAAGTAGCTCGCCTCTCCGAGGCGAAAGTCGAAACCTCACGGCTCGGAGAGCCGAGCTACTTTGGGGAGCCCTTGCCACATCCTGATAATATGCTGAGCACATAGAGGAATCACGGCCATGAATTCAGAGCAAAAGAACGAAGCATCCATCTTCAATGCCGCGCGAAAGATCGAATCAGCGGATGATCGCAGTGCTTTTCTTAATGACGCATGTCGAAACGACTCGGGACTTCGGGAGAGAGTCGAGAAGTTGCTCGCTGCGTTCATCAAAGAATCGCAGTTTCTGGAGCAACC
>CAZJBW010000095.1:0-19285 GCA_964543985.1 uncultured Pirellulaceae bacterium
TATGTAGTCCGCTTCCTTTTCGAAAAGAGTCAAACGCGCAACGGCACGATTGATACCTTTGGCAACGAATCCCTGTCGACATTGACGCAAGGACCCGTTGCCTCGTCCACTACAAGCTAGCGCCTCTATCCAAGCAAATCCAGCCTGCTGAACTTTTGTTCCAGCACCTGTTCCGAGTCGATACCCAGCCACTCGTCCAGCAGCGTGGCGTAGACCTGGCGGAAGTCGAATTGAACCTTGATATCACCATCCTCCAAATCGGAGAGGTTGGTCGTTGCGCCGTGCAATCCGCTTTTGACTGGCGAACCGGCAAGGAACATTGGGCCAGCTGTACCATGATCGGTCCCAATCGACCCATTTTCCCGAACGCGTCGTCCAAATTCGCTAAACACCAGAACAACGACTCGATCGTCTAGCTTGCTGGTTTGCAAGTCGTCGGTGAAAGCCTTTAACGATCGCGACAATGCAAACAACAACGACGAATGCGTGTTGGCCTGTGCCGAGTGTGTGTCGTAGCCGCTCTGAACGGTGTAGTAAACTCGAGCCGCTGACCCGGTCTTGATCAACTGCGAAACGAGTCGCATTTGTTGACCGAGTCGGTTTCCAGGGTAGCCACTGGCGGTGTTGGTCTTTTTCGAGACCGATTCAATCTGTTTTGCGGTCGCGTAGGAACTGGTGACTTGCCGCTGCACAAACGCAGCGATGTCTTCTTGCTGTTGCATTGAATTTGCCGGCTTGATTGTTGGGTCCAACTGCAGGTCCTGGAACCGCGACAAAGCAGCGATCTGAGCCCGACGACTGACTAGCGCCGCTGACACCGCCTGGCGACCCACGAAATACCCGTCCATGTCTGTGGAACCTGATTTTCGATTGAGGTCCAGTGCGTGGCCAATCCAGCCAGCGCCGCTTTCTCGTTTCGTATCACGTAATCCGCGATGCCAGATCGCCATACTCTCAAAGTGGCTGCGATTGGGGTTCGGGTAACCAACTCCGTTGATGATGGCCAGCTGATTGTTGTCGAACAACTCTTTGGCCCCAGTCATCGATCGATGCAGACCAAGTTCATCGTTCAGTTTGTGTAGTTCATTCTCGGGCAACGCCAGCTTCGGGCGAACTTCTTGATAGACTTCGTCCTTGAATGGCACGACCGTGTTGATTCCGTCATTGCCACCACTCAGTTCAACAACGACTAGAATCTTCTGATCTGTTTCTGCTTTGGTGGATGCGGCCAGTGAGTTGACAAAACCGGGTACCATCGGTGTCAGCGAAAGCAGTCCACTAGTTTTTAGGAAATCTCTTCGAAACATGGTTTTATTCTCCGATTGTTTAACAGAGTTGAGCAGCCGGACTTGCCAGGATGGCTGCGATCAGTTGACGATCGTTTTCCGCTTCTTTCGTCGAGGCCAACAATTCCTTGACCACGCTCTCTTGTTCCGACCCGGTCAACAATTTGCAATAGAAGCCGGCGACTTTTGCGCGGTCGCGGCTTTCAATGTATTTCTCCGCCAGTGCACCGAAGTCGACTACTTCGCTGCTTCGATTCAGGTTGCCGCCGGTCAATCCAGCTCCGAAGTTAGCACGGGCGATCGTGGTTCGTGAATTCAGCCAGCCTCTTCCGCCCGGCCAACCGCCAACATTCGGCGGATAAAACAGTTTACGACCAAGCTGTTCAATCCAGTCACCCAGCACCATCGTGCTGGCAGCTGGAGAGAACTGCTCCGTAGCCCGAATCGCACCGACGACAAATGACTCGGGTTCGACGATACGTCGGTTGAGATTCTCATCCGAGAAAAACAACTCACTACGCAACAGTGCCGCCAGCCCCGATCGAATGTCCAGCTTGTTTTTTGTGAGAACGTCTGACAATTGTCCGATAACTTTCTCGTCTATCAACGACTTGCTGAGAAACTCGTCGCAAATCCTCCAAGCCAGTCGTTTCGTTGTGGCCGGGTGCTTGGCAGCGATTCCAACTAGATCGTCACCAGTGAAATTGCCACTCTTGCCGAGAATCGTTTTCTCTTTGTCGTCGTGCCAGTCGTCGCGATGTCGAAATTTGTTGTTGTAAACGGACCAACCCGTTAGTGCGCGGGAAGCTTCTTTGACATCCTGTTCCGTGTAGTTGCCGACACCCAGCGTAAACAGCTCGAGTAATTCCCGACCGAGGTTCTCGTTGGCCTTGCCCGAACGGTTCTCATCGCCATCAAGCCACTTGAGCATGGCTGGTTGTTTTACGGTTGCGTCAAGCAGAGTCTCGAATTCGCCAAAACCGTGCTCGCGAAAAACGTCGTTTTGTTGACGCATGAAAACCAGGTTGTCGACCTTGGCATTGCTAGTGGCAAAGTGATTGTGCCACATCATGGTTAGCCGCTCACGCAGTGGATCCGGCGTGAAGTACATCTGGTAAACCCACCAAGCGATCAGTCGTTCGGGTCGATCGGAACCGACGGCCGCATCACCGAGGATCTTTCGCATATCGCCAAAGTTTGAGGGAATTCCCTCGCTGCGCGAGTTGCCATCCAGGATACGATCGATACTTTCGTCCGGCCCATCGGCAAGATCTCGTTGCAGTTCCGACCAGGTTGCCGCGAACCCGGTGCGGCGATGCAACGTCCAGACTCGTTGAAAGTTCCAGGGAGTAGTCGACGATGGTTTGAAACGCGTTAGAGTCATCAATTCCCCTCCGTTATTGCATCAATTGCGACGACAACGATTTCCTGCGCCGTTTCCTCGTCTATGTCGATAGCCTGCAGTCGATTGAATCGATCCGTTTGGGGTAAATGGTAGTACGACCCAATAGAATCAATACCCAGATCACCCTCTGCTGACTCGTATTCCTTGATCTTCAATGCCCGAACAGCCAACACACCTTCACCGTCAATTGCGCGAATGGAGAATTCTCCCTGTTCGTTTGTTATTGCACGGTTGACCTGATTGTACGAACGAACTCGCTTGTCAAAATTTGGGTAGGCCTCTGCGAAGGTGTTTTCCATGCGTGGATAATACATCACTGCGCCTTGAACCGCTTCGCCTGATTCACTGTCAATCAGCTTGCCACGAATGATGGTTGCTTTTGGCAGCACAATGTCATGTTGCCATTCGTAGGAGTCCGCCTGGACCGGAAATTCGCGAATACGCGTATCAAAATATTCGTCACCCGCTTGAACCCTTACAGAAAACACGTCCTGGTTTTTGGGAACCACGATTCCATGTAGTTCGTATCGCCCCTTGTTATCGGTTTTGACGCTTTGTTTCCTTTCAAAGGGTCCGTACGAGACTACCACACCTACAAGTGGCAAACCGGTATCTTTGTCAGTTACTATGCCAACCAGAGTCCGCGCGGATTCGACGGCAATGACCGGATTGGCACCGTATCCCTCGGTGATATCGTAGAGTGAGGTATCCGGATCAACCGAATATGGCTCTCGTTGGTCCACTTTAATTTCGACCACCCGAGTGCCGACGCTTTTGCCGGAGACTTGAAGCCAGAGCATCGAGTTGTCGCCGGCTCCGATGATTTCAAAATTGCCTGATGCATCCGTTTTTACAGGCTTCGCAAAATCCCAGTCGAGTCCCTGGCCAAGAAAAAAGCCAACGGATTTAACTTCGACATCAGCAACCGGATTCCCTTCCAAGTCGACAACCTTTCCGCGGATCGGTGTGGATGCGGTTGGCAACTTGAGCATGATCGATTCCTGTGGCAACTGACCTGATTCGAACTTTGCGAAGTTGGGGCCATGACCGCTTGCCTCAGCGGTAAACGCCAAGCCCCGCGCAATGGCGTCCGCCGGATCGGTATAACCAGCTTTCGGTTTCGAATGAGCGTTTGCAAGTCTGTCGAGGTGTTTTTGGTTTACAGAAAATTGGAATGCGCCGTTTTCGTCTGTCGTAGTTTCGCCAATTTCTTCAGCGATCAGTTTACGTCCGCCTTCAATACGCCAGTAAATAAACGCTCTGGTTTTGACGCCGGCCAGCTTTTGGTCTTGCGAGTCGGTTACAGTGCCGCTCACTACAGCGGGCTCAAGTTGGCCATCATCTTTGGTTGGTTGTTTCGATTCCGGGAGCTGCTGATCGGGCTCGTCCATCATCGGCTCATCAGTTTTCTCAGCGAGGTGGCTGAAGTCTGTGACTGGGATTTGTTCAATCCAGTTTTCTCCGGGAGCCGAGATTGAATGCACAGCCCAACGTTTCGTAATGTCGATATCGCCAAAGTCGGCTCGCTGACCTGCCTTGACGTCGATCTTCTTGTAGCCGGAATGCGTCTTGGCGTTTCGGTACGAAACCAGATAGAGACCAGGGACCAGATGTTTGGTAACTCGTCCGTTTTCGTCCGGATCGTCTGCGGGTCGACGACCAATGTTTGAGTGCCCGGTAATCATGGGCTCAAACAACAATGGGACGTCCGCAGGGTTGCCCAGGTCATCGACCATCCGTGCCGTGACCGTGGCCATCGCTTGAAGTTGCACCACGATTGGCTGATCTTCGTCCAGTCGGAAAATTCTTGTCGCGCCCAATTTGCGCTCCAGGTGTTGGAAGACGATAGAGCGTTTTCCGTCAGCCAAGAAGCCACCGATTTCAAACTCGTCGTCATTGGCGATCGAATTTTTGGCACTTGCTCCATAGGCAATCTCTGCGCCGCTGACCGGTTTTCCTTCAGGGTCAACGAGCTTAACTCGGACGGATTCGCCCGTGGTCAATTCAAAGTTGACCTCCAGGTCTTTGTCATCAGGAACGTTAATTTCTTTGTTGGCGAGTCCAGCTTGAACCAGGACGGGAAGAGTCTGGATACCATCCTTGGTGCGACGTTTCGGATCAATGTTCTCGATTCCCTGGTGTGGCGGGTACTGACCGGACTGTTCACGAATGACTCTTAGCAGTGCAGGTCCCGGCATCGCGACCAGCCGGTAATAGCCATCCTTGTTCGTGTAGACCTTACGCCCGCGGATTTCGCGCTGCCGCCTGACATCGAGACTGGCAACAGCCTCGTTTTCTGGATACGCTCCCCAGTCGATCTGGACGCTCGCCAGTGGCTTGCCTGTATCGGCATCTGTAACCCGACCATGGACCATTACCCCACGTGTTACTTCGCACTGCATTTCTATCTGATCCACACCCGCGGCATCGATCACATCGAATGTTTGTCCAAAATATGGTGGTGGATTTGAATCGTCGAACGCCTTGCGCACAATGACTTGTCGCTTGCCGGTGATCTTCAGTCCGGTGATGTGAAACCTGCCTTCGGAGTCAGTTATCACGCGGGTTTCAGCGATCTCATCTATAAAAATCATTCCGGGGGTGTTTTCAATTATCTGGATACCAGCAACCTGCAAACCCTCGATCGGTTTGCCAGACTTTTTGTCAACGACGACTCCGGAAATCGGTTGCGATGGTTCACAAACGATTGTCACATCGTTTCCATGGATACGATGATCATTAAATGGCCAGTCAAATTCCTCGCTGTCGAGTCGATCGATGGTCGTAGTGGAAACGGCTCGTCGAACCGTCGCAATTTTTTCGCCAGTGACGATTAACATGGCCATACGATTGTCGCCGATACCATCGATTGTGAATTGACCGTTGGCGTCAGAAGTGGCAGGTTTAATGTTGCCGCTGTAAACGGGTTTACTTTGTGGCAAGCGCGAAATAGCTTTGTCGTCTGTCAACGCAGCGTTGAGTACCTTGTCGAAATCGCATCCTGGATACTCGCGAATCTGGTCAGCCTTTATTTTCGCTCCAACCACTGGGTTGCCCTCTGTATCAATCAAACGGCCAGTGATTCCACAAGATTCGCCGGTCATGACGATTCGATGTTGGTCCAGTTGTTCCAGATCGATGTAGGTCGACGAGACTCCATAGCCATCTCTGGCGGCATAAATCGATTTGCGGTACTGAGGTTGGACTTCAAGTTTCTCGCGAGGTATCTTCAGCTCGAACTTGCCCTGGTCATCGGAGAGACTCTGGTGGATTGCAAAAGTGAGTTGGACGCCGGCAACGGGATTGTCGCTGGAATCGACGACAGCGCCGGTCAGGACGACCAAGTCTTGTTCGGATTCCTTTTTCGTTTCCTGCTCGCCCAAAAAGCGAGTCATGTCGCCCTTGGTGACATCGATGGTTCCCAGGTCGGCTTGCTGGCCAGCAGTGAATTCGATTTCCGAGTAGACGAAGTAAATCTGGTCGGACGTTTGTACGACGATTCGGTACTTGCCAGGCACAACAGTCCGCTGCAGGTTACCGGATTCATCGGTGAACTTTGTTGGAAAGAGTGACTGACTGAAGCCTCCTTTGGTCTGCAGGATATCGAAGCGAGTAATAGCTTGTTTGACCGGATCACCGTCCCCGTCGACCAATTGAAATTTTACGTTGGCATAAGACTGAAGCGTTGCGATAACGGGCGAGTCCATTGATTCAGAAACGTCAACGACTGCACCCAGGTTTCGCTCGTCATGAGTAAAGACTAGCGATCGAGTCTGACCGGGCAGAAAACTGGTTGCCTGAAACTCACTTGTCTCGGCAACAAACGCGTCGTCCGTATTGGACCGGGCGTTTCTGACTTTGACATTGCCGATGGGTTGGCCCTGCGGATCGACCATCGTTACCTTGACACTCTTGCCGGGCGAGATGGTGAAGTTGACGGTTTGCTCAGCCCCTTCGTTGATATCGATCTGCCTGATCATCGTAGGATGACTGGCAGTGGCAGCAAACCCATAGACCTGAACCTCTCCTTCGTCGTCGATCTGCTCGTCATCGATGGAATCAAAGCCCTGACCACCAGGATAGAACTGGCCTTGTGAAACGCACCAGATATCCACGACCCCTTTACCTGGCAGTGCCGGAATTCGATAGTTGCCATTGGCGTCTGTAACTGGACCGGGGTGGACTGCGTCCGTTTTTCCATCAGTAAACAGCGGATTACTGTTGGCCAGTTCATTGGACAAGAATGGTTTGTAAGCGACTCGAGCGGCGGCGATCGGTTTGCCAGTTTGCTTATCGATTGCTTGACCACTAACCCAAACACCGCGTGTCATTTTCAATTCGACCTGCACTGGATCGAGTCCATTGGAATCGGGAATCTCGAAGTGCTCGCCAAAGTACGGCAACGCATTTTCGCCAGCATAGTCAGGCGAGACGCTGACCGCGTTGCCTGCGCCTTTGGGCATACCAAGCAGTTCAAAACGACCCTGGGCATCGGTTGTCGTTTTCAGATCGTGGAGGCCTCCAACCTGTGTATCGGCGAATCGATAACTGTACACGTCAACGTGCGGCAGCGGCTGGCCCGTTTCGGAGTCGACCACGACACCTTGAATTGGTCTGGTCGGTTCGCAGGCAATCGTTGCTTGATGTCCGTAAATTGATGTGTTGCCTTTTGTCCCTATGCCGGACCAGCGACGAACACTCAGTTCATCGCACTTGGTGGTCAGCACTCGCACTTGCATAAAAGCGACCTTGTCACCCTTGATCTTGAGCTGCACCACTCGATTGGAGCCGATGTTCTTCAATTCAAAACTGCCATCAGCGGCGGTTGTAACTGGCCGAATCCGTTTGTCCTCGAAACCCAATCCACTCGGCAATTGGTTGATGGAAACGCCTGGCTGTTTCGCTTTTTCGATGTAGTCCTGAATCGTGGCATCACGCAACTGAGTGATTTGTTCGACTTCGACAATTGCTCCGGCGACTGGTGAGCCTTCGATATCAATCAGTCGCCCTCTGATCGGATGATCGTCAGGGACGAGTTCGATTTCGATGCCTTCCGTCGTGTCATGTGTCAGATAGCAATAGCTGAAACCGAATCCGTCTTTGGTGGCTCCCAGGATGGAGCGGCCATTTGCCTGTTTGATTTTCTCGAAGGGCAAATCGATGGTGAATTGACCGTCAGCATCGGAGGTAGCTGCGTGCTGCTGTTGAAACACGCGAACGCCTGCGACCGGCTGGCCTTCGTCATTGACGACGCGTCCCGAGAAGGCTTGTTGGTTCTCAGCCGCTTCTTCAGCGTCGGACTTCGGTTTCGTTTCCTCGCCAATTTTTGTGCGAGTCGGTTTGATGCTGTTGGTTCGCGTTGACGCGTCCATGACACCAAAGTCGAGTACTTCGGCACCATCGACTTCGATGTTCTGAGCGATGCTGAAAAAATGGTCCGGATGTTCGGCGTGGATAGTGTAGTCATCACAGGGCACAACTTTCCTGAACTCAAATTTTCCATCTTTGTCCGACACTCCGCCATAAATCATCATGCTAAAGTTCCCGCCAGAGATATCCATGCGAATTTGGGCACCAACAACCGGGTCGCCATCGCCGTCTACCAGCTTGCCGCGAATGTGCGAATAGGGCAAAAGCTGGACCTCGATCGGTTTTTCCAATGTTCCATCAGGGGCCAGTTGATTTGAGTCCAGCAGTAACGCCCGGCCGATCTCGCGTTGTTCATGAACCAGTTTCACATAGCGTTTTTGACCTCGCTTGAACGCCCCAGCCATGACCATGCTGGAATCGCTAACGTATTTGTAGTCGCTGTTGGATCGGATGCGTTCGCAGTTGAAGTCAGTGACTGGCTGGTTTTCGGCATCGACTACCTTTAGGGGCATCGAAAGTCCTGGATCGATCGCAAAGTCAACATTGAACTCGGTTTGATCCTCGGCGACTTCGATTTGTTTCATTGCGGTGTGAATATCGGGCGCGTATCCAACCACCCGATCGAGCGTATTGGTCCGATTGGTTTCCGGGTTAATTTTCGATTCGTCGATTTCTTCCCAGCCTTGCCCTGTGGGATAGAAGCCTTGAAGAGTCGTCAAACCGACTATGCCGCCACCGGGTAGCCCTACCAATTGGTACTCTCCGTTGACGTCGCTAAGGTAACGTCCCTGGAACTCCATGAATTGCTCGTCACCGAATGCGGGCGAGGCAGCGCCGATCGGGTTTTCCGAGAAAGGAGAGTATTCGAAACGGGCAAATCCGACAGGTTCTCCAGTGGTTTTGTTGGTGACCTTGCCGCGAATGAAGATGCCTCGCTGCAAGTCGACGTTCATTTCGATCGGTTCCAACCCAGGCCCTTCGGGTACACGAACACGCTGCATGAAATAAGGGGTGTCGTCGTCAGGCAAAGCAGTGATCCAGTTGTCCGACCCCTTGGGCATTCCATAGAGTTCAAAACGACCATCGTCATCGGTCGTTGTTGTCAGGCTACGCATGCCCATCATGTCCGTTCCCGCGAACTGGCTCGCGACGATCCTCACGCCAGAAAGTGGTTTCTTGGTCTTAAGATCTCGTGCGACTCCAATTATTGGATGAGTCGGTTCGCAAGTGATAGTTGCCTCGGCTCCATAGATTCTGTTGGTGCGGCGAATGCCCAACATGCCCTCAGTTGAAGAAACCATCTTGAAATCCGCAGTGATCATCGTAAGCGACTGAATGGCGATTGTTTTTCCGCTCAACTCAATCTCCACCAGTCGATTGTCGCCCAGGTCCGGGATGACGATCTGCCCGGACCCGTCCGAGACGATCGACTCAAGATCATTGAAACGAATCGAATCCAAATCGTAATCTACAAAATTGTTGTAAACATGACGAAGTGGTGCACCTTCTTTGAAGGCATCGAACACCGGTTGTGGATCGTCATTTACCAGACGCAACACTGTATTCACTTTGGCACTGGCGCCGACGATCGGATTTCCTTCGGGGTCAATCAGAGTCAACTTTATTGGCAAGGTGCTGGAACCGAGTTGAATATCGGCAGTCTTGAAGGCGATACCATTGCTGGTTTCTTCAAAGTCGTCTTTTGAAACTGCAGAATAACAGCCGATGGAATGGCCAGTGGCAGTCGCAACAACATTAAAGTTGTTGTTTTGGTTGGCACGATTGGTGGCGACAGGAATCAATTCGCTTGAGAATCTGAAGGTGTAGTTTCCACTGGCATCAGTAGTACCTGATCGCAGTGGTTGTGGATTCGGCTTATTCCAGGCATAGTAAACCGACGGAAAAACCTTCAGCTGTGCGCCGGATATTGGCTTGCCTTTGTGGTCCAGCACTCGACCCGAAACCGTGATTTCTGTTTTGTCTTCGGTGTTGTCTGTTTCGTCATCCTGGCGAGTTGCCGATGTTTCACCAAACCAGTTTGTGAAAGGAGCCCCATTGCCAACAAACCCGCCAAGCGTCCCGCAGACCATGGCCAGGGCCACGATTCCAACAATCGTTTTGCGGTTAATATGCGTGGTGAGGTTACGCGTGGAATCAAGAATCCGTATGACGCGACGGCCCAGCAACGATCGACTGTTGAACATGCCCAGGCCCGCCATATTTGGTGGCAGCAAATTTGACTCGGCCAATTCAACAAGTTGCTGAGCGTAACCGGTGCGGTCCATACAATGGTGAACCACATAGTCGTCGCAAACTTCCTCGGCCGTAGTTTCCAGTCGGTAGACCAAACGCCACATCAACGGTTGATAAAAGAACAGGGTGAGTGCGATTCTCTGAATCAAATTCCAGAAGGTGTCGTGACGTCGTAAGTGTGCCAGCTCGTGCGCAAACGCTTTCTCCATCGGTACCTGCCCATTGATCTCGCTAGGCAGCAAAATGGCCGGCGATGTTATGCCAACCAAACAGGGACTGGAAAGCAATGCGTTGCGACAGACTTCGGGTGGCTGGACGCGAATTTGGTCCGCCAACTTCTGACACAACGCGGTTTCCCGCTGGTTTGCATCGATCGATCGTCGACGTAATCGATTGAGTTTTCGATAGGCCAAAATCAAGCGGATAGAAAGGCAGACGGTTCCCATGATCCACAGCATGCCAACGAATCCGTAAATGGCGATCAAGCCGTGGTTGGAAACCGAGCGTTGCTCGATCATTGTTTCAACAACTGTTGCTTCAGATGAAACCGGACTCGGCGGGAAAGTCATGGCCGGTGCGGCCACTGTTGATGATTCAGAGTTGGCGGTTATGGAAAACTCATCAACATTCGCACTATCTGTGATAAAAGTAGCGTCTTCTGTTTCCGAATCTGGCGAGCGGATTTCTGCATCGCGTAACAGGTCTGTTGCAACCGACGGCACCGCGATTTCGTAGCTGACCTGACGACTGGTTTCTGGCAATTGAATGGTCCAGGCAGGCAAACCGACCTGACTAATCACCAGGCCTGCGATCGGACAGGCCAGAATACATACGAGTGTCGCACGATAGATGGCCGATTGAACTGCCGAGCCATGCCGCCGTAGCAAAAAAGCCGCCGTCAATCCAATCGATATCAGAACCGTCGACTGAATCAGCAGGTTCAGGGCGTTCTGTGCGAGCCACGCGGAAAATTCTGTGAGCAAGGTGTATTCCGGATTCATCGAAATGCCTCATAGCGAGTTATGATGTGCGATTGTCTGAGTCAAATTCAGCAAGACTGCGTTACTTGCCTTTGGTTTTTTCGTTGATCAGTTTTTTGATCTCGTCCAATTCGTTTTTGGTGACCTTTTCGTTTTTCAACAGGAACGAAACAAGATCGCCAGCACTTCCATCAAAGACTCTTTTGACCAGGTCGCGAGTCGCGTTCTTGCGGACCTTTTCTTCGGCAACCGCTGCTGAGAAGACAAACGTGCGACCCTCGGTTTCGTGTTTAACCGAGCCCTTGTCCATCAGCCCACGCAACAAAGTTTGCACGGTACTGTGAGCGACCGGCTCTTTTGGATATTGCTTGTTGAGTTGATCAGTAATCTGCCGAGCCGTGGCACTCTCTTGATCCCATAGGACCTGCATTATTCGTGTTTGCAACTTGCCAAGTTTTGCGGCGGTCATTTATATTCTCGCTAATTTCAAGCTGTTATCGTTTAGTTAACTAAATTTATAGAAGTAGACGTTCGATGTCAAGCACGTTTTTTGAAAACTCGACTAACATTTCACGTCGTCAAAAATCGAAAAGCAATTGCCATACCTGCTACTCCAGAGATCAGAATTATCTTGATCGCGTCCAAGTTGATGTCTCCTAGCTGCAGAGTTTCGCCCGCTATCGCTTTCAGTTTCGGGACGTAAGGTCGATACTCGTTTTCGCCAGGGGCATAAATATCCAGACTCAATTCGTGATCGCTGATTAGGTTCGCAATGTGAAACATGCCCTGTTCATCAGTGACGACTGTTTTGCCATTCAAGTTAGAATTGATTTTGTAACCAACCAAAGGATTTCCAGCATCATCGACTAGCCGGCCCTGTGCTTTGGCAAATGGTTTCAGGACCACGGTGTCATTTTGTTGGTTCAGTTCGCTTGGTATCTGGACGATTGCGCCCAATTGTTGGGCCTGGCTAGTGAACCGAATCGTGCGAACTTCGTCTTCTGTGACTTTCTGAATGCGGGCGATGCCATTTTGAAACTCGCCAGAATTAAAAAAGCCATCAACGTTGCTGACCTCAAAGGACTCGACAGCTTCACCATTAGCATCAACCGCCTTCGCCAAAATCTCGATTCCGGAATCAAGTTTGATATCTTGAGTAACTTCAAGAATTCCTTCCGTAGGTTGAATCCCAACAAACGAACTACCGAACACGTTTTGAAACGAATAGGATATCCGCGTGTCTAAGAAACGACCGTTAGAAAGGTCCATCCCGATTTCTCGCGCTTCCTCGATTTCTTCCTGCGAATATTTTTGCCCAAACGAATTGAGCAACTGCTGAAAACCGACTGCGCTGGCGTAGGTCTGTGAATCCGTTCTGGCGCCTAGGACCGCTCGTCCAGGGATCCCAACAATACAATAATTCCCTTGATCGTCCGTATCAAAATGCCCCAAGTTTTTGTAAGCATCGAATCGGCGTCTTTGCTGATAACCCGTCAGCGAACCCAAGTGTGGATTGTCTCGTAATGCTATATAGACCAGCTGGCTTTCAACACCTTTGCCAGTTTGTTTGTCAGTTACCTGTCCTCGGATCCAGACTCCCGAATCAAGTTTGATATCCAACTGCACAGGTTCTACATCGCTGCTATCGGGGACAGATAAAACGTCCTGAATCAGCAACCGTTTATCTTTAGGAGGAAAGATTGTCAGGCGAGTGTTCTCGGACTTGGCCACTCCCAGCAATTCAAATTTTCCGTCCTGATCGGAAGTCGTGATCGGCACTGGTCTGGATCGCCATGTATTGCTACGAGTTCCAGTTTGGTGGCAATAAATGGTGGCGTTCTGGACAGGCAGTCCTGTCTCGGCTTCAACCACAGTTCCCACAATCGGACGTGCTGGTTGGGTCACCAAAACCGGGCGATCACCGTAGAGTGGATAGTCGGCGCGAATGTCGGGCATACTGCGACTGAACACTTGGAATATTTGAGTGGCGACTTCGGCATGCTCAACTCTGACAGTGAACAAAGCGTCTTGTGGCAGGCGATTGATTTCAAATTCGCCCAGTGCGTTCGTTTCAACAAATGGCTCAATCACGCCACTGTATGCACCCATGGAAACTACTTCGGAGCTAGACTTCAAAATGTTATCGGCAAGAGGGTAGTTGCCGCTCTCACGCAACTCGGTTAGCCAAAGATTGGCCGTTTGAGTGCCAATTTTGCGGATGGGGTTTAGGAAGACCTTGGCGTTTGCCACCGGTTGCCCCTCCAAATTAATTACCTTTCCAATGACCGGGCTTTGCGGGTTAAGAACAATCTGAAGTGGCTTACTCTTGTCTATGTTGTGCCAGTGAATTTGAGCACTGGCGAATCCAGCCGATTTGACGACCACAGCGGCATTGATTTTGCTGGAAGATGACGAAAGCGTTCTATTTAGTTCGTCAATGTTCAGATCAAATTTTCCGTTAGCTTCTACTTGGCATTCTCCGACCGTCGTTGTTTTTGGGATCCAATCGCGAGACCAGGTCCAAGTGTTTAGTTGAACAGTTGCATCTGCAACAGGATCGCCATTTTGATCGACCACGGTCCCTCGCACGATTTCGTCAAGTTTAGAACTCGGGTCATTCGAAGCATCAGAACGTATGTGTTCCTGGATGTCGGATGCATCGTTTAACGGCAGGGAACCGGATGAGTTGTGACCCAGAAATCCTCCAAGAGTTGTCGCAACGATTGCAGCCACTGCAATGACAAGGATTGCCCGAACGTTGACACTGGTTGTCAGCATTCGTGTGGAGTCCAGAATTCTGTTCACCCGATGTCCAAGTAGTGAGTTGCTGCGAAACATCCCTAACGCTGCAAAGTTAGGAGGTAGCAAGTTGGACTCGGCCAAATCAACCAGTTGGCGGGCATACCCTGTTCGGTCTACGCAGTGCTGCACTACGACATCGTCACAGACCTCTTCAGCAGTTGCCTCCAATCGATAGACTAACCGCCACATCAATGGTTGAAAGAACAAGAACGCCAACCCGACTCGTTGAACCAGGTTCCAAAGAATGTCGTAGCGGCGCAAATGAGCCAACTCGTGTGCCAGTGCTTTTTTCACCGAATTACGATTTCGAACCTCAACCGGCAACAAAATGGTGGGGACCGAGATACCTATCAAACATGGGCTGGCCAACAGGCCGTTGCGTTGAAGCTGGGGCATTTTCACACCAATCTGCCCGCACAGTTGTTCGCAGATCTCTCGTTCAACATTGTCGGCCGGAAAAGATTGGCGACGCAGTTGATTCAATTGTTGAAATGCCTTTAGAAGTCTCAACAACATAAAAATGCTGCCGGCCAACCAAAAAATCGCAACCATTGAATAAACAACAATCGCAAGACGATTAACCGTTTGGCTATTCGTAGTTTTCGATGCAGGAGCTACGGATTTGACGTGATACCCTGTCTTCAAGCTCGACGATTCGGAATCAAAAGTAGCGGGCGCCAACGACGACTCGTTTATTGGCTCGGCATTCAGGACATCTTGGTCCAGCAGGTCGGCGGCGGCTTGCCCGGTTTTGGCTGGTTGTTGTGCACTTTCGAGTTCAATTTCTGGCAGAGTCGAAACTTCAGGCCAACTGGATCGCCCAGTTGGCTCAACGATTCGGGCGATTGGATCGGGAAGCCGAAGGCTCAAACCTTGAAAACCATAAAAATTGAAAGCGGCCGCGGCCAATGGGCAAATCAACACTGCGACCAATGTCGCGCGATAGATCGCTGACTGCACAGCCGATCCCTGCTTTCTAACCAGCCAGGCTGCGAACAAGCCGCATACGATCAGCGCCGTTGACTGAAACAGCAGGTTGACCATGTTCTGTGTCAGCCAAGTTGCCATCTGAAGCATACCGTCGACGAAGTCGTACATCGTTTCGCTCGCGATGAGTTGTTTTTGATTGTGCAACCAACTTCTATCGGTGATTTTGCCGAGTACTAAAACCTCGCCAAAATAGCACCGAAATAGTTTAGTTAGCTAAATCTACCAATATAGACGACTAATGTCAAAAAAAATTTGCATTCGAAAAAACCCGAGGTTTTGGCTTAGAAATGGGCGTTCGATTTGCCCCATTGCCTGCAATCAAATCGATTAAACCGAGCGATAAATGCGGCTACGTCGGCAGCCTCAGCTTTGCAGGCAAATTGAATCGCTTATATGATTGCTGATCGAACTTCAGACGAAATAACGATTCGAAAACCGTGTGGCAATGATATGTCGCGGAAATTAAGACTGATTTCGATGCTAAACAAGATTAGGCATCGGGGTTATTCTTTGAAATTCTGGCCAATATTTGCTCGCGATCCTCTTACCAGGACGGCTATGACGAAGAAAACCGCTTCCGTCGTTTCATTCAATCCGGACAAAGCAACGACGTCTACCTATACCGTTCTGCCATCGGTAACGTCTTGGAGGTCAACGTCAACAACACAGCCGCCCCGCGCGGCTATTCCGATGTTCACGAGCTAACCTCCGTCAATAGCCTCGCTCAAACCTTCGACGATGACGGCAACCAATTAACTACCCACAACGGCCTCTCGCTCAGTTGGTCCGACGCCAACCGCTTATCGTCCACCACCAACGGACCCCTCACCGGCACCTACCAATACGATGCCGACAACAAACGAGTCCGCAAGCAAGTCACCGACAGTGGCACCACCACCATCGACAGCATCTACATCCACGTCGGCCCCAACTGTGTCGCCGAATACAACGTCGATGACCCGCCAACCTCCCCGGCTAAAGAGTACGTTTACGGACAAACAATCGATTCGCTAGTCTTGCTCTCGCGAAACAACGATTCTGAAAGCTACACCGTCACCCGAAACCAACAATGGTCGGCGACCGCACTCGCATCGACTAACGACGGTTCTATCGCCGAACGATACACCTACGATCAATTTGGGAAACGGACGATACTTGAATCGAATGGTTCAACCACCCGACAGTCCAGTAGCTTAGATATGCCTTACGGATATACGAGTCGTCGGTACGATGACGAATCCGACCTGATATATTTTCGGGCAAGGTACTACGATCCAACTACAGGCAAGTTTACCAGTAGAGATCCTCTCGAATACGTCGACGGCATGTCGATGATGAGAGGATATCTGGGCATAAACGATGTCGATCCCAACGGATATGAAATCGCCGGTATTAGATATGGGAAGGTTTGCACATTTCATTCCATGGATATCCATGATAATGAAGGCGGATTCGATAATTGGAGGTGGCGTACGGAAGCACAAATTGCAAAGGGTGAAAATGGCTGTATGCGCAATGAACCTGTTGAAGAACCGAATGAAATCTTTGATTTTGTAAAGGAAAACGACTGTTGCACGATTTACGTCTTTGGCCACCGAGGAGGAGGGGACTTTGGGAATAAGGGAGCGGTTACCTTTGCACCTGGAACTGATAAAGACAGCCCCGTAATTCTTTTCCCATCAAACAATTTGGAACTAGAGCTGGCACTAAAAGAACAATTTTCGAATAATTGCGATCGTTGTGCAATTAACATTGTTGGATGCGCTGATGACGATTTGGCACATGCACAGTTTAGGCAGAACCTTGCTAATGTAACTGGTTGTGCCGTTTGCCAGTCCAGTTGCTCAATTACATTGCAAGGAAGCGAAGTCGATAAAAAGAAAGGTCAGAGACTGAGAACGGTTGGTGATCCAGCCGAAGCTCACTCTCCAACTGTTACCGAAAAATGGGAGCCACTTTGCACTCTACCTGTTTGGCAGCTCGCACCACTCAATCCTGGGCAATGTATAGCATTCGAACAACTTAGTACGATATCACTTGAGAATTCCCGCACACCAAAAAAGTAGGTGGTCAAATTGAATAGTGTAAAGATTTTTTTAGCTCTGCAATTCCTGTTTGTTATGCCTATGTTGGCATTCGCGCAAGAAAATGTCAAAAAAGAAGTAGTTTCATGTGCTGTTTTATATAAGTACAAGTTTATAAAGCGTGGAATACGACTCGAATTAGAGCAATCTCAAGAATTTGAGACTCCAACAGGAGATAATGCAATTCTTAAAGTCACGTCCATGACCCGGTTTGGCGTTGGGTTTCAGATGACCTACAAAGGGGTAACGAAAAACTCCCAAACCTTACCAGACTTGAGCGCAAGGTTTAGTTTTGAGAGCGATTTAATTGAGCCCATTGAATTTTTAGTTGGTGTTGGGTCAGTCGCTATTGCGCCATTCCCTAGCGACTTCGACTTTGAAGATGGCTGGAATATAACTGCACACCGCATTCAAGACACGGACAGTGATGATGAGCTTCCGTTCAACGGCAGAAAAATCTTAGAGTCCAGTACCATTAGTAGTAGCGAGGCTCGGGAAAGAATCAAAGGGATTTTTTCGGACAACAAAAAAATTTGCCTCGGTATTTCCGACTGTTTTTATCCTAGGCATGGCATACGGATTGAAACTGGGACGGAAACATTCGAACTGCTAATTTGTTTCCAATGTGGTACAAGCGTTTTTTCGAATGGAAAACAGTCGGCTTACTATTCTATATTGGATTCAGAATCCTTGAAGACATTCCTACGAGAGTACTTTCCAGACGACGAAAAATTGCTGAGCGATCAAAGATAAGGGGGAATCAGACGGGGACACAAAGGGGAATCAGACGGGGACACACGACTTCTTGACAACTAGGTACATACATTCAATTTGGAGACGGTCTACGGCCCGCTGCACATGATTATTCAATTACGGATGGCTGTAGCGTAGCTGATGAATTCATTACCTTCTTGCAAAAAAACACCAAACCGGGGGACGGAGATACGCCCGCGATGCCCGGTTTTTAAGGATGTGATTGGTCAACGAGATCTGAAAGTGATATTGATGAATGGTTTGGATTTAAGATTGTTGCGACCAATGAGTTCTTGTTTTCAAGAAATGTGCTTGATAAGAATGCTGCCACTCGCAATTTGCTTATTGTCGTTTTTGTTGCCAAATCGTGAGCTACTGGCACAGGCACAGCTCATCGAACACTCAACGCCAACTCGCCATTGGGTTGTTGAGTTTGGAGGTGATATTGGTTCGCTTTCAGTTCACGGACAACATGCACTGGTGGGTGCTATGTCAGCTGATGGCACGCAAACGGAACTGGTTTGCCTAGCGTTATCGGATGGAACAAAGAAGTGGAGCCTGTCGTTTCCAAGACTCGCGCAAGGTTTTCTGGACAATCGAGCAATTGGACTTCGCGGTCCTCCCAAAGTTGTTGGAGACCAAGTGCTTTTTTGGAATAATCGTGCAGAAATAGTCTGTGCCGATCTTGAAGGAACTCATGACAATAAAGATGACGGAATTAAGGACTCAACTTTTTCCTCCAACAACCATGCAGACATAATTTGGTCGCTAGATCTGCGCAATGAACTTGATGTTTTTAAGCGAGATATTGCGGGCACGGGAAGTTCCGCTCCGTCGCCAACTATATTTGAAGATTCGATGATATTTGCAACAGGTAACGCTTCTACAAGGGGCATCTCTCGTTTTTTCTCCAATCGAGAATTCGTACCTCAGCCGACAGCGCCATGGGTGGTTCGGGTTTCTATCAAGAATGGAAAGGTAATTTGGCAGAACAGCGATGCATCGAACGCAATTCTGCATTCTGCGATAGTAACACCACATTTGATTCATCGAGAAACAGATGAGTCTACTCAACAACTAGTCGGTGTTAGCCCGGATGGAGCGGTTTGTGGAATTAACCCAATTACTGGCGAGACAATTTGGAGCTACGCTTCAAAGAATCCAATTTGGACTTGGATTCCACCGATTGTCTCAAAAGAGCGCGTGTTCGTATTCGAAAGTCATCTGCCTGGGAAACTCGACCGCAAAAGACCGTACAAAATCCTTTCATTCGATAAGTCGCGACTTTTCGAAAATGGTGATAGGAAACCTGAATGGATTAAAGTAGATGACGCGTACTCGGGGACCATGGTTCCGCCACTG
>CAZJBW010000096.1:0-18808 GCA_964543985.1 uncultured Pirellulaceae bacterium
GTCGTCCAACACAGACTCGTCCAACACGTCCCACCGGTCGTCCAACACAGACTCGTCCAACACGTCCCACCGGTCGTCCAACACAGACTCGACCAACACGTCCGAACAATCGTCCTCACACTCCCGGCATCAATCCTGGAGGCAGGCCACACGTTCCTCACACTCCCGGTATCAATCCTGGAGGCAGGCCACATGTTCCTAGCAAGCCGAAC
Organism: uncultured Pirellulaceae bacterium; assembly: GCA_964543985.1. Classification (GTDB taxonomy): domain Bacteria; phylum Planctomycetota; class Planctomycetia; order Pirellulales; family Pirellulaceae; genus CAJQPP01. The sequence continues at coordinate 213 of CAZJBW010000096.1, forward strand.
ACCCGACCGCATCGTCCAACGTTCAAGCCTGGTAACCGACCGACCGTTATTCGACCTGGTCATCACCACAAGCCTGTTTGGAAAGTTCAACAATTGCAACGTTGCTACCAAGGTTCATTCGTCAACTGTATCGATTACTGTTACACCGTTCGCTGCAAACCACAACTGCATTGGAAGTACGACGTCTGGTGCAACTACTACCCAGTTCAGTGTCACTGGTGGTACCAATGGTGTGGTTCAGACTACTACTTTGATCCAAGTTGTTGCATCAACTACGACTGGAACTACTGTCCTGTGAAAGTTGTCTATCAAGGAGTCACTCAGCACTACAGCTGGCATCTAGGTATCAACTGTGTGTTCATCCCAGGCCGCGGCTTGGGGATTCAAGAAGTCGAAGCGGGTTCACCTGCTGACTTGGCCGGATTGGTGCCTGGCATGGTAATCCTGCAGGCCGACGGAGCCGACTTGGTTGGCGAAGACTTGATGCCTTCGATCATCCAGGAATCCAACGGTTTGTTGAATTTGCAAGTGATAAGCGATCAGGACGAGTCGATTTACTCGTACGACGTGCAAATGAGCAAACTGGTTTCGTCTGGATACTAAACCAGGAAATATTCGACAGCATTCTGAATGAATGACAACAACTAAAAACGGCCGAGCCATTAGGTTCGGCCGTTTCTTTTTTTGCCCATTTAAAACTCGAATCTCCTCCCGAAGCTAAGGAGATTTTTCGTTAAGGCGACTTCTCGTCATCTTCAGGCTGCAACACCACGAATGCCAATGAAGCATCAAACTGGTGTTCCTTGTCATAAGAGCGAACGCCAATATAAACGCGACCTGGACGATCACCGGTATACGTGATTTCCCAAGACGCCCAGTCGCCAGGTCGTTGGGAATCAATTTTGGAGTGCGGCAATTCAAATGCCACACGTTTTGTTTGCCACTGCTGAGTTTCAAGATTCCAAAATTGATGGTTGTCAATGTCGTGGAACAAGATGGTAACACGATCGATGGCCACATTATCGGCGACTCGTCCCTTCAAATAGTACTCGCCCTGATCGGTCTCGCGATGTTCGTCGATCCATGTTTCGGGATCGCTAATTTTGAAATCAAAATTCAGAGCCTCGTCCCATTGCACCTGGCGATCTTGCAAATCGGTGGCAGTGACGTTTACGGTCGTGGGAAACTTGACAGCGAATGGCTTGCCCGAAAACGCGAATTCCGAAGAATCCAATCGGTAGCTCCAACGCGATGTAACGCCTGCTGCTTGTTGGATGTTGGCCGCAACCTTATGTCTTCCACGTTTCCAGCGAGTTCCCGTCCAACTGCGGTCAAAGTCAGCACTGTAAAATTCCAGCTCGACCGATTTCAGCCCGTTTTGTGCTTCAGCGAATCCGTAAAGTTCGATTGGTTTGAAATTGGCCGAAAAAATATTCGAGTAAGAATAGTCTTTGGGGAAGTTGATTTCCTGTCCTAACAGGATTTGGGCTGTGTCGCTCTTGTAGAGTTGTCGCAACTGGTCGGCCAACTCGTTTTTTCGATCTTCCGATAGACTTGCGAATCGGTCATTGATCTGTTCAGGGTCGTTGTTTATTTCAAAGAACTGTTTTGCCCCGCTGGCCCACTCAACATATAGCTGGTCTTTTGTGCGCATCGCCGAATAGACACACTCGATGTCAACAGCTTGGAAAATGAAGCGATCCCAGTTTTCCAGCAAGATGGCATCGCGTTCCGTGCTCTTTTCGATGCTTGGGTCGTAAAGCGAATCGGCGAACGAAATCCCATCAACGTTTTCGCGTGGCTCACTGTTTGCCAAGTCAATCAACGTTGGCGTGATATCAATATTGGCCAGTAAGCGATCACAAGTTTTGTTTTTGGGGATGCCTGGGCCGGCTGCGATAAATGGCACCTGGGTGACTCGGGCGTACGGTAAACGTTTGCCGAAGTGACGATGTTGCCCCAATGTGTAACCGTGATCTGAGGTGAAGATCACGATCGTGTTTTCGTACAAGTTCTTTTCTTTGAGTTTGGCGATCAGACGACCAAGGTTGTCGTCTAGAGCTCGCAATGCCGCCAAACGTTTGGTGTGGTTTTCCGTCCATAGCTCGATCGATTCGGGTGATAGAGGTATCATTTGACGAGTCTCGTCTGGATCAGACTCTTTTATCGGGAACGCGATGGCATCGGTTTGAAATCCTGACGGTACCACTTCAGAATACAAGTCTTTATATCGATCGGGTTCCATCTCATGGGGGGTAGTCGACATGTGGGCCGCGTAAGGCGCCCAGCACAACAACCATGGTTTTTCTGTTTTTGAAAGTGGACCATCGATCATACCAATGGCGTAATCCATTTCAGTGTCAGTACGGTAGGTCTTGGCACTTGTTTGAAACGAGTTGCGATCGGCGTCAAACAACGAATAGTTCAAATATTGTCCGCCCAAGAATGCGACGAAGTTGTTCCAACCGGTTGGTTTGATGTCCATCCATGATTGTCGTTTTTCAGGATCTGGTTGGAAGCCATCGTGCATGTACTTGCCGACAAAGCTTGTGTGGTAACCCGCGTCGCTCATCCATATTCCAACCTCGTCATCTTGGTTCATGGCCGTGTACCCACCTGAAAAGCCATTGGCTGCAGGTGTTCCCGGTTGATTGACTCGCACTTGATTTCTATGAGCGTACTGGCCAGTCAACAGGCAGGCTCGTGATGGAGCACAGCTTGGGGTTGTGACATGGAAGTTTGTGAACGTCACGCCGGACATGGCCAGTTCTCGTATCGCCGGAAATGGAATCTGTTCCGGCAGCTGCGCTGGCCATTGTCCGAATAGCGATTCGCAATCAACATCATCGGCGTAAATCAAGACCACGTTGGGTCGCATTCCAGATTCTGAGTCGGGCTCTTGTTGAGCGACTGGACTGGCGGCGGCGGTCAGCGAACTGGCCGAAATCGATACCACAGCCAACACGGCCATCTGAGCAAGACATCGTCGGAGCAGTGAATGAAGCAACCTTGTCGAGGAATTAAATGTTTGGTTGGACATCGCGAATGTGTTGGTTAAGAGCTCTGCCAGTAGATGGCCGTTTCGAGGTAATTGTTGCGATCCGCGCCAGTCGAATCCTTTGATATTTTGGGAATCCTGCCGATTTGCGAACCTGGCAGAACCATTCAACGACTATCCAAAAGACAGCCGAGTTTCAATAGCTTTTTCTAGTTTACACTCGGTCGGCAGCCAGTTTGTCACAAATCTATACCTTGTAATCGGGCGGAACTATCGTGAATTGTTGAGTTTGCTGGCTGGTTATTCAAATTCTTAAACCGATCCCGTACCATGAGGGGCCTAATTGCAAAGACCGACAAGTAGTAAAGGTAAGGACTGATGAGCCAACCTACTGTAAGTGGCGCCGTCCACTTGATTGAAGAGACCAAAACCTACGGACAAAAAGGATTCCGAAAACGGTTGGTGGTCCTGGAACAAAACAAAGGACGCTTCACCAACTATATTCCTGTGGAATTCACGAATGATAACTGTGAATTGGCTGATAGTTTTTCTGTCGGTGACGAAATCGAAATCACCTATCGACTGAACGGTCGTAAGTGGCAAAAAGATCCGTCGTCGGAAGTGAAGTTCTTCGTCAATGTCGAAGCCGTTTCTTTTGCGGCCCAAGGTGGCGACAAATCCAGTAACAAAACCGGCAAGGCTAACGATCAGTTTGACGAAGCCAATGCCGAGCTAACGTACAACGAAGAGGATATTCCTTTTTAATCGGTTTAGGCGTTTCGCTGCTTAGATTGGTATAGCGTGGTGTGTGCCCTATTTGCCGAACTGTGAGTCATCAGAATGTTTGGGCGAAGCAAATTTCCGCTGGAAACTGACGAAAAGGTTCTGGTCGAATACCATTTGCATTGCCTGTTGCGTTGGTTGCCAAACGATTGGCAGCCTCCGCAAAACCTGACTCGCCAAAGTCTCGACATCAAACGCTTGGCAAATCCACGGACGGATTCACCGCCGATTGACTTTCTGGCAACCTTGCAATTGGTGAAAGAGCGTTTGCCTTTTCCGTGTGATGATTGCGAGTTGATTTTTTGGGATGGTCAGTCCCAAGTTCCATTCTCGCCAGACATTATTTTGTTGGACCCGATTCAACAAGAGAACCTGGACGCATTGATCGCTCGAATTGCTTTCCATCTGAGTGCCTGTCATTGGTCCAAGGTCGTCGATCAACCGCTGCTATCGACCTGCGATTCTGTGTTGCTTTACGAGTTGACTCCGGTGTTGGCAGGCTTGGGAGTCTTCTGTGCCAATTCGGCTTTGATCGATGAGTCTGTGCACGATCCAGTCGAGTCCATAGCGATCCTTACAATGCAACACGACCACACGTGCCAACTGCATTCCATGACCGTCGCGCCACCACGATATTTCGGAGTCGCGTTGGCTTATCTGCAGAAATTGTATCCAGCAAAAGACACAAGTTGGAAGCGCCGTCTGCGTCCGGATGCGAAAAGCGCTTTTCAGAAAACGCTTAGCTACCTGACCCAGTCTCAAGATAGTCTTATCCATTCCAGTCGCCATGCAACTCTGTTCGATGAAAAGGTAATTTCGGTACTGGTACGTCAACTGGAGAAAGCGTCGCCAAGTAAAACCTATGCCATCCTGAACGTCGTTTTGATGCAACTGGATCCGAACAATAAACCAGAAAGTGATGGTAGGTTACATCTCCTTAAAGAGAACTTTCCCAACTTACTGCGACATCTGGACAGGCACGTGCGACGAATGGCCGCTCAATTGCTGCAACACTGTTTGCATGTTGAGCAACCGACGTTAGACGCCATTCAAGAATTGTTGGTTGATCGTAACGCCGTGTTGCGGACTCTGGCGGTCCAACTATTGGTCTCTTTGACACCGCCAGACCAACTGGCGCCCGGCCTACTTGCCGGATCATTGACAGACAGATCTGCGGATGTAGTGGACGCGGCCTTGCGAGGCATGATTTATTTGCAAAAACCAGAATATGGCCTGTCACCTTCGTTGTTGCGTTTGTTGGACAATGCGGTAGCTTGCCAGGATCAGGATCGTGCCATATTGGTCTGTGGTGCCTTGGATGCGACGGAAGAGAATGCCGAGCAAGCGATTCGAGAATATTTTGTTGACCCCCAGTTGTCGAATTATGCCTTGAATGCTTTAGATTTGTTCCTGCATGAACTGCACCAGGCCAGCATTCAGACCGACGAGTAGGCTAGTCGCATTGACGAAATGGCCGCAATGCCCACAACCGCAGAAGCAATTAGAGACTCAAAACGAAAGAACAAAAAATGCAAACACGAAACCGCTTTTGGGTCTTAGTCTTGGTCTCGATTTTGTCTGTCGTTTACTCCGTCGAAGCACGGTCCGATGACCGACCACCCAACGTGATCGTGATCTTTGTTGATGACTTGGGCTACCGCGATATTGGGCCTTTTGATCCCGATGATTTGAATGGTTACGTCACCAAGAATCTGAATCAGATGGCCACAGAAGGACGACGCTTCACCGATTTTGTGTCGGCAACCGCAGTGTGTTCGGCTTCTCGTGCCGCTTTGTTAACAGGTTGTTACCACGAACGAGTTAGTATCCGTGGCGCGTTGGGACCTCGCGCCAAACATGGTCTGCATGCCAACGAGATGACTTTGGCGGAACTCTGCAAACAGAAAGACTATGCCACAGCTTGTTTTGGCAAATGGCATTTGGGTCACCAAAAACCATTCTTGCCGTTGCAGCACGGTTTCGATGAGTACTACGGCCTTCCCTACAGCAACGATATGTGGCCCTTCCATCCCGACTACGCTGATCTGCCTTACGATGTTGCGAAGCGAAAACAAGGCTTTCCTGATTTGCCACTGTTCGAAGGGAATGAAATCGTTAATACGCAGGTCACTGGTCAGGACCAGGCAATGTTGACGAAACAGTACACTGAACTGGCTGTTGACTTCATTGATCGCAATCATCAAAAACCATTCTTGTTGTACGTACCGCACACGATGGTCCACGTTCCATTGTTTGCCTCGCCCGACTTCGTCGGCAAAAGCGGTGTCGGACTGTTTGGAGATGTGATGATGGAAATTGATTGGTCGGTGGGCGAAATATTAAACGCGGTCCGCCAACACGATCTCCAAGAAAATACTCTGGTGATTTTCACCTCCGACAACGGACCCTGGCTAAGTTATGGAAACCGTGCCGGCAGCGCTCTGCCATTGCGAGAAGGCAAAGGGACGATGTTCGAAGGAGGCTATCGAGTGCCGACGGTGATGTGGTGGCCCGACACGATTCCTGCGGATACCACCTGCGACGAGTTGGCTTCGACGATCGATATCCTGCCAACCGTGGCGGCGCTTATTCAAGGAGAGTTGCCCGAACATAAAATCGATGGCAAGGACATTCGTCCGTTGATGACGGGACAGCCGGAAGCCAAGTCGCCTCACGAATCCTTCTATTGTTATTACGCCGGTGGCCAGTTGCAGGCTGTGCGTGATCGTCGTTTCAAACTTCATTTGCCACATTCTTATCGCACGATGCAGGGACAGCCCATGGGCGGCGAAGGTAAGCCGGGACCTTACCGACAAGAAAAGATCGGTTTGGAGTTGTTCGACTTGCGAGCCGACGTTGCGGAAACAAAAAACGTGGCTGAGCAATTCCCCGATGTCGTCCAGCGTTTGCAACTGGTCGCAGAATCCGCCAGGCAAGATTTGGGAGACCGCTTGACCGACCGCACCGGAGACGGCGTTCGACCTCACGGAAAGATTCAGGACGACAATTGACGTCCTTGAACCTGATTGCGACCTTGGTGTTTGGCTAGATAGAGGCATTGGTCCGCCTGTATTAACCATCGTTTTGGTTTGTCATTTTTTCGTGGAATGGCCGATGCCAGTCCGACGCTGACGGTCATCGGAACGGATTGCGTTTCGGTTTCTAGAGGTAAACTAGCGATGACATGGCGGCAACGTTCGGCAAGTTGAAACGCTGCTTCGAAGTCAATTTCTGAACCTACAATTGCGAATTCCTCGCCACCGAATCTCGCAAAAATCATGTCCTCGTCCAATACGGAATTCACGCGATGTGCCATTTCAATTAACACGTCGTCGCCCGTAATGTGACCGTATTGATCGTTGATTGTCTTGAAGTGATCCACATCCATCAAAATGACTGATAACGGTCTTTTGAACTTGCGACAACGAATCAGTTCGCGATTTAGACACTCCATTAAATATCGTTTGTTGAATACCGACGTTAGGCTATCACGCGTCATCATGGAATAGACCAATCGATGGTATTGGTTCTCGACGTCATCGTCGGTCAGGTACCGAAAGATGCGATCTCCCAATTGGATTCGGTCCCCTGTCCGTAGCGAATGCACCGTTTGGTACTGTTCGTTGATGCGGATTCGATTGGTGCTGCCCATGTCTTCAATTCGGTGACCGGCGGGCTCGAGCGAAATTTTGGCATGCCGTCGAGAAATCGATGGATGATTCAAAACAATGTCGCAATGATTGGATCTGCCAATGGTTAGCGGATACCTACCCACCGGGATGCGGTTTTGTTCCAAGTCCAGCGGATGGATTTGCACAAGCCAACCGCTTTCGATCTGGTTTTCACCGATCGAGCTATCAAGATTCATTTGATGAATCATGGTTTTCGACATTGGAACGCCCCTTTGGGCTTAAAGCACCGTGCTGACATATTCGAAAATATGCTTCAGCAGTTACGCATGCCGTTCCTGTCATGTCTAAATCATCGGGGAAGATGATGGAAACCCGTCGCCGGATGTTCAGGTTGTCAGGCTTCTAACGGACGTTTCTCTGGATAGAAGATGTCCAGCCAAATGGTTACTGGTCCAAGTTCACTGTCGACCACTTTCCCTTTTCGGAACTGAACGCTGCGATCGATTTGGCAGACTGCACATAAATGACCTCGCCGCGTAGTTCCAAGCGGTTGTTAGCAAGTGGCAGTTCGATTTCCAATCGGTCCCAAGTGCCTGAATCCGCACTGAATGCAAAAACGTTGGAACCTGCTTGCACCCAACCAACGGACTCATTGGATTGGCTGCGAACTTTCATCTCGTCTGGGTTTTTCAGGTCGCATTCGACCCAGTCACCAGATTCCGAGAAGCCCCAAGCTTTTCTCTTGCTGTCGCTAATCACAACCAGAGTAGACGTGCCCTGCTGCGATTGAGCGGCCTCAGCAGTTTCGCTGTCTGTCGTTGTGTCGGGCTCGGCCGCTTCATCTGAAGACGCTGCTGGCGAGGTCGTCTCTTGCGAATCTTGAGCGGTTGCTTCATTTTCGGGCGCTCGTTTTTTGTTCGCCACCATTTCACGCACATCGGCCAACATTTGATGCGCGTCATAGATGATCCCGTCTTTGATCGTCCAACGCACTCCGCCAACTCGTTCAGCAGTATCGGTCTCTTCGTTCAATTTGACAGCGCCTGTGGCAAAAAGGACCTTGAAGTTTTCGAGTGGATTTTCAGGGACGATCACCATGTCGGCTAACATGCCTTCGCGGATAATGCCGAACTGCATCGGTTTATTCATCGCTTCGTGGATGGTCTTCGAGCCGTTGTAGGTAGCGGCTTGGATCACTTCTAGAGGATGAAAGCCAGCTTCTTGAAGCAGCTCAAGTTCTTCGATGTATCCAAAACCGTAGGTGTCGTAGATGAATCCTGAATCGGCACCCGTGGTGACTCGGCCGCCCATTTTTTTGTAGTCGTTCAGCAGACGAAACCATACTTGGTAAAAATTGCGCCACTGAATCTCGTCCTCGGTCGTCCAGTAGAACCAATAGGAACCGTGAACTTGACGGCTCGGTTGGAAGTACTTCCAAAGCGAAGGGATCGTATACTCGTCATGCCATTCGGCAGTTCGAGCTCGCATGACGTCACGTCCGGCTGAGTAGATCGTCAACGTTGGGTCGAAGACGGTGCCTAATTCCAAATGCTCTTTTAGGTAGGCATTCCATTCAGGACTACCCGGCGGATGAATCTTGTTCCATAACCGAGCCACTTGCCCAAAGCGGAATTGTTCGTCGTTGTAGTTCATTTCGCTGGGCCAAGGCTGAACGACGTGATCTTTCAACAACGCCTCGAAGTGACCGTAGTAATGAGTCACCGTTTGCAAACCGAGCCTTGCGGCGTCCATGGCATCCATGTTCGCGACGCCCATTTGATGCAAGTGAGCCACGGAACCCAAGTCCAAACGTTTGGCTTCGTCCAATAAGGCCTCCATGATTTCCGGCGGATAGGCACCTAGCTTCAATCCCTGAATGCCATCCAAGGGTGCTTTGCGAACCCATTCCCGAGCTTCCTGTGGAGTGCGGATTTTTGCCGGTGGACGTTGGTAGTTAATAATACGTGGCGCGACCGTTTCGTTTTTGGCACTACGTTCCTGTTCTCGAACGGTCCAATCGTTTCGAGACAGTGGCACACCTCGCACGGTCGTGACACCATGAGCCATCCATAGCTTAAAAACGTACTCGGCTTGAGGGGCTTTGGTGGGGCTGCCGCAATGAGCGTGCATATCAATCAAACCTGGCATCAAATACATACCAGCTGCATCTAAAACGAAATCAGCATCATCTTCGTTGCCTCCGCCAACCGATTCGATGCGATTCCCTTTGACGACAATGTTGATCGGGCCAATCGGCGGAGCACCCGTGCCATCGATCAAGATCACGTCTTTGATCAAAAGCGTTTCAAAAGGCCCCTGCCCTTCGTCAGCTCGGCGGTCCGGTGGCGGTATGATGGACTGGGCGTGGCCCGAAAGCGTGAAGGCTGCGACGAGTAAAAAGGTCAGGATGCCCGAGATTAGTCTTTGGCCGTTCATGATTGCTCCGCTGTCGGTGTAGATGAAATGGCAGTATCTTGCGATGATGTTTCGAAATTAAATTGTTCGCAACCTACAAAAATCAACCCAGCGAGAATTGATTGAATCTTTCTGAAGCAAACAGCGAACCGCAGTCGAAATTGCCCAAATGGCTCACAAATCTTGTGCCAGCAAAGCGTGGCGAGTGGTTGGCGGTTTGTTGGGCATTTGGCTGGTGCTTCATGATCATGAGCAGTTACATGATCTTGCGTCCCATTCGCGAATCATTCGGGGCCAAGTTGGGTAGCCAGGAAATCAATCGTCTTTTTTTCGCCGTGTTCCTGACCATGCTGATGGCGGTACCGATTTTCGGGCGACTGGTCTCGCTAGTGAAACGACAGCTGTTGTTGCAATTGGTTTTTCACTTTTTTGCACTCAACATTGTTCTCTTCGGAGTCGCCGCCTATGCGTTGGAAATGTCCGACAGTCGATGGATGTCGCGAATCTATTTTGTTTGGCTGAGTGTCTTTAATCTGTTCGTGATGTCTTTGTTTTGGAGTGTGATGGCAGATCTGTTTTCTGCCGAGCAAGCCAAACGCCTGTTCGGCCCAATTGTCTCAGGGGCAACCACCGGCGCGATTTGTGGGTCTGCCTTTACGGCTTGGGCTTCGACGCATCTTGGCGTCGGCGTGTTAATGTTTATCTCGGCTGGTTTACTGGAATTAAGCTTGGTGTTCGCGGCAGGTTTTTGTCGAACCACGAAACAATGGCCCAATCAGCAGCCGCAAAAGAAATCGACTCCGAATGTGTGGGCCGGCGTGCAACTGGTGGTCAAGTCACGCTACCTAATAATGATTTGCCTTTACTTGGCTTTAACGAGCGCTTGCGGTGCTGCGGTTTATTTGCAAATGGCTGAATTCGTCGGACAGAATATCTCGGAAGATTCCGAGCGGACAAAGTATTTCGCCACGCTTAACCTTTTCGCACAAATTGGTACTCTCGTCTTACAGCTTTTCGTGGTCGGTGCGGTGATGCGACGAATCAGTATTTCGGTGGCATTGATGGTGCTGCCCGTGATCTACCTAAGCTGCTTTTTCCTGCTGGGGTTTTGGCAGTCGTTGTTGGTTTTTGGAATTGTTGATGTGCTGCGTCGCGCTTTCGTCTACGGGATGTCAGTGCCCGCTCGCGAGGTGTTGTTTACAGTGGTTGATCGTGATGCCAAATATAAGTCCAAGAATTTTATCGACACGGTTGTTTTCCGAGGTAGCGATGCCGCATCCAGTACTGCCTTTGTAACGATTGATCGTTTGCTGACCGCGCCCAAGTTTCTAAACTTTTTTGTGATCCCATTGGCTGTCGTCTGGGTTGTTGTCGGATGGTTTCTGGGTCAAAAGCAAATTGAAATGCAAACCCAAAAAGCGGACGCCACCGAAACGAAACAGTAGCGTTTTCATCACTTCGATAGCCGGTTGAAACCCATCGACGACTACTCCTTCAGCTGTCGTCAGCCCGGCGACGGCGATTTGAATAAAACAGACGTGTTCTGGCTAAGACAAAAACGGCCTACAATTGCCGCATGCTAAAACGATTTTGTCTTTACGGGTTTCTAAAGAACCAACGGTACTTCGAGCCGTTTTTGATGTTGGCGTTCCTGGAACAAGGCCTGACCTTTTTCTGGATCGGCCTGCTAGTGGCAACTCGTTCGCTAACCATCAACCTACTGGAGATTCCATCTGGGGCGATCGCCGATACTTGGGGCCGTCGCCGCAGCATGATCCTGTCGTTTTCGGCATACATCGTCAGCTTCGTGACGTTAGCGTTTGCCGGCAGTGTTGCGTGGTTCATGATCGCCATGGTGTTATACGGCATCGGTGATAGTTTCCGCACCGGCACTCATAAAGCGATGATCTTCGAATGGTTGCGTATCCACGGCCGCACGAACGAGAAAACCAAGGTCTACGGTACGACTCGCAGTTGGAGCAAATTCGGTTCGGCACTCAGCGCCATCTTGGCCGCCGTTTTTGTGGTGATCTCAGGAAACTATCGGTCGATTTTTCTGTTCGCCACAATCCCCTACGTCATGAACATCATTAACTTTTTGGGCTACCCGCCCGAGTTAGATGGGCAAAGCGATGCAGAAAACGATGGGCTGGACGGTGAGGCAACAAGTAGGCAAGGAATTATTGGTCAATCCTGGCAGACGTTGCGAACGGCATTGAGCGAATCGTTTAGGAATTCAAGTTTGCGGCGTTTGGTTTTTGAGTCCATGTCGTGGGAGGGAGTGTTCCACGCCGTCAAAGACTACATTCAACCAGTGTTGGCCGCCGTCGTGGTCGGTTGGATTGCTGCAAATCAATTTGGTGAGCAATTCGATTTCAACGAACAACAAACGACCGCCATCGCCATTGGCGCGATCTACACGATCTTGTTTTTGTTCAGTGGATTCGCCAGTCGTGGTGCTTATCGGTTCGTTGCTTGGTCCGGCGACGAACAGCAGGCCGCCCGCAGACTTTGGCTGGTCAATGGACTCGTCTACATCGCCTTGGCTTGGTTGGCTTGGCAAGGTGTTTTGTGGGGTGTCGTCTTGATGTTCGTTGTTATGCACGTTTTACAAAACGTTTGGCGTCCCATTTTGATCAGTCGCTTCGATGAACATACTCAGGCGAAAAAAGGGGCGACGGTTCTTTCCATTGAAAGTGGTGCCCAGCGTTTGTCGACCTTAATCGTTGCGCCATGGTTGGGGTTCTGGATCGACCATTTGACGGTGACAACAGACACCGGACAGGCTGTTGCCCAAATGGGTAGCCAGTACTGGCCCATCGGCGTCGTCGGCGCGATTGCGGCGGCAGGGATGTGGTTCACGGCGGTTAAGAAGTCCGTCTGACCAAAGGAACTGGGCGTGCTGGACCGACTTGGGTAGTGGTGGAATTGTGGAACGTTTTGTGACAGTTGTTTGTTGAACTTCTTTTGTCTTATATTGTCGGCAAACGATTGGCCGCAAAAAGAAGGCTTGGATTATCTCATAAGCATCGAATCGGCCGGCACATTTCAAAAAGAATCAGGATATGTCAGAAGAGCTCATTGAAACAAAGATCGACAAAGCTATCGCAGTGGTGTCGATGCGGAATGGCAAAGTCAACGCTATGGACTTGCGATTCTTGCAGCAGTTGAACAACACGTTGCAGTCGCTTGCCAACGACGATACGGTTCGGTTTGTAATCGTTGCGGGAAACGACCGAGTGTTTTCGGCCGGCGTGGATCTAAAACGAGTCGTCAATGAGGGCTTGGATTATCTGGACGAGTTCTTGCCTGAACTGAACAAGATGTTTCTAAAGGTTTTCCAATTTCCAAAGCCATTGATCGCGGCGGTCACAGGGCATGCCATTGCCGGTGGTTGTGTGTTGGCCAGCGGCGCGGATTATCGAGTGATTTCTGATCAAGCTAAGATCGGTGTTCCGGAGTTGCGAGTCGGTGTTCCTTTTCCAGCTTCGGGGATGGAGATCATGCGATGGGCAGCCAACTCGCACTCGTTCAAGCAAATGATCAATACGGGGGCCACGTTTCAGGGCGACGAGGCGGTGCGCGCTGGAATGGCCGATGAATCTGCAGCAAGCAACGATGTGATTGAAAAAGCGAAACTGGCGATCGAGCCGTTTTCAGTTGTTCCGCCAGAGGTTTTTCAACTGACAAAAAAACAGATGCGGTTGCCAGTGATGGACCGAATCGATCGTTGTACGCAACAGTACGGCCAGCAAATCGACCAGCTATGGCGCGCGCCAGAAACCCAAGCCGCTGTGAAACAATACGTACAACAGCGTTTGAGTTAGTGCCTCGCCAGGCTTCAGTTTTTGCGACTGACCTGAATTCTGGCCCCTAAGATCAAAAGTTGGCGTTGCACTAGGTTGGTGACCGTAACCCTGGCTTCAAAAAATGTTCGCGAGTCATAAGATAGGCAGCAGAAAAGATAGGCAACAGAATTTGCTGACAATGACCGTGGCCGATCCTGCAGGCCAATCGCCACTCAGTCCAAAGGAAACTCGTGAACAAGCAAGAAATCTCCGAATTCATAAAAGTCTCGGATCCCTATTTGTGGTTGGATCAGGTCATTGAACTGACGGATGACCATGTGCTGTGTCAAAAACACATCGACAAAGACCTGCCGTTACTGAAGAGCCACTATCAAGGGTTTCCGCTGTTCCCGGGTGCGTTGCAATGTGAAGCCTGTTTTCAAGCATCTAATGTGTTGTTGACCAAATTGCTGCCTGAAAATCCTGGTCACATTCCGGTGATCGCCAGAGTTCGTAACGTAAAATTCAAGCGATTAGTGCGCCCCGGTGACACTCTACAGATTCGTGTCGACTTGCTAGAGCGAGAATCTAAGGCGATCTTTTTGCGTGGCAGAGTGTCCGTCGCAGACGTGACCACAACCTCGTTGGATTTCGTAGCCACCGAGGCCGTTCTGCCGACCGGCTAAAGTTGGCTAGCAAGTTTGTTTTGCCGCAATAAAGAAAGCGCACCTGGGACGACCAGGGGCGCTTGCGGAGAAAGTCGTAATGCCGAAGGGATTTAAATTTGCGGACTCAGCTTTGCCGACTTTCACCTTCTACAGAGCGTTAAGCCCTGCAACTAATAGATGTCATGACAAAGCCGAAATCTAACACCAAAATCTAAATTCTATTGTTGACGTTGGTTTCGCCGAAAAGTGGCACACGAAAGGACAAGCTGGCGCAAGGTATCCGAGACACAGGAATTCCGCCTATGCAACTGACTGCAGGGAACTCAAACCGCTAACTGAGTTGCTTGCAGCGGCCACCAGCCTAATCCGGAACATCGACGTACTCATTGCAATGTCGGCAAGTTTCCACTCCACCTCGTCTGGCACCCGGAAATCGCAATGGCTTCCCGCATTCCTCGCAATCGAATTCAACGTCTCCAAGCAACTCCTTTTTCATTGTTCTGTTCACCCGAGTTTGCTTCCACTTTTCAACAATGCTGGCAGCCATTTTTGCCTGAGAAGATGGAACCTGAACTTTGATCCCGCCGATTGCGAATCCGAGTAGTGGGTCCATGCTTGCCACCGTTGCATCTGCAAGGAAGACATCGAAACCTTCCTTCTCCAATTCGAATTTCAACAAATCAGCATCCACGGCCCAATCGAACGAAGCAACGGTTGTTGGTTTTTCTGACTGGTCATTCATCGTGTTCGCCACCCAAGAATGAAAGCTAAATATTCTGGCGTTGTTGACTATCTCAACAACCCGAACGTCGCACAGTCTGCGCGGTTTTCGCTTAAAACTCGATCGTCAAAACGTCAAATGTTTTTCCCGATTCCATATTGGCGCCACCAACAAGAGCGAACTTGCGTTCACCAATTGGCAGCAAGCGATGGAAGAAGCGTCCCGTTTCTAGCTCGCCCATTTTTTTCCACTCGGAATGATCGGCCAGTGAGTAAACCATTCCACTGTAAGTCGTGACACACAGCGAGCCATCAATGTTGAATGCTGAATTTCCAAACCCTTCCATCCCTTGGTCGCCGGGCAGTTCAGGACCTTCCGACCATTCTTGAGTGGACGTGTTGTATACATCGACTTTACGAGTAGGTCCTCCGGCTTTTTGCATGCCACCGATGACGTAAATTTTGTCATCGTCAAAGGCCAGTGACATGGCGCGGCGTTGGAACGGTGGTGCTGGCAATTCAGTCCACTGACCCTCTGGGTTCGAAAGATCAAATGAGTAGGCAGTTTCGGACCAGTTCGTGTTTCCTTCACCTGCCAATGACCAACCACCCATGACAAACAGTTTGTCTGCGACGACCACTGCATCAAACGAGCTGCGTGCTTCGGGCATCGGTGTTAGCTGTACCCATTCGCCAACCGCCACGTCGTACATTTCAAAATCTGTGACCGAGTGCAAATCGTGCTCGTCGCCCTGTTCGTTCCGCGCTTCGAAGCCACCCATGCGATAGAGTTTGCCGTCGTGCGAAACCATGGCCAAGCCTTGCCGACCGCGTTCCGATTCGTGTTCGGCTTTCCATTCAGTGGGGTCTTTCAAGTTCAATCGATACAGGATTCGATTTTGTCCAGACGCGTAGTACTGGTGAGCTTCCCCGCAATGCCCTCCCCACACAAACAGATCGTCACCACACAAGGCGCCGCCAAAACTGGTAACACCGACAGGTAATTCCGGAAGCGTGCCCATTTTAATGGAGTCGTCGCCCTGTTGAGCCCATACAAGACTTGATGAGGCTAACAAACATGCGACACAAAATCTAAGCAGATGTGAATAAGGTCGTGTCATTAAATTGCTCTCTTATAAGAAGTGGGGAAATGTTCCGCATCGCAAACACCTAACAATATACCGTAGATTGAAGGTCCACTGGAATATTAGAGGCGGCTTAGTCGCGTTTATTCGCCTATTAATTATTCGCCTATTAAGAAAGCGAGCAGATCAGTTCGTCGGTTTCTTCACGTTTCTTCAAACGCACATCCCGACGTACCGCTCGCCCTTCAAAAACAAGTCGCTCCTCGTCGGTTCCTGGCTCGACCAACGGCACTTCGGTCGGCTTGCCCGTTTTGTCCAAGGACACGAACGTTAAAAACGAAATCGCTGCCAGCTGTCGTGTCCCGTCGACGGTGTTTTCCGTCGTGATCTTGATGAAGACTTCCATCGAACTGCGACCGACCGAACACACGTACGAATGCAAACACACAATGTCGTCGTTGCGAATAGGACGGTGAAAGTGCACTCCGTCGTTGGACGCAGTGACGACCGCAGTTCGGCAATGTCGGCGAGCAGAAATGGCGGCGGTTTCGTCGATGTGCTTCATCAACAAACCACCGAACAGAGTGTCGTGGGAATTGGTGTCACCGGGCAAAACGATGTTTTCTCGCATCGAAAACGACTGGGACATCGGAACGGTTGGGCGTTGGTTCATAGCTCAAAAATCGGCCAGGGGCTATCGGCTGTTGAAAACGCGTGCTTCCGGCACACTCCCGATCGAATTCGGTGCAAAATTCGGTTCGGGAATCGATCTGCGAGGCACGTTCAACTAGAATCTTCACAAATATTGGCAGATGCCACAATGGACGCTCGGCTGATCGAAACGCACGGACGCTCGCAACACGACTCACAGCATGACGACTCGAGAACTATGGGACCCCGAAACAAACAGAAAAAGAAGGACAAATCAAAGAAACGAAGCAAGGTGACTCAGGCAGAAAAGGCCGACAAGTTTCGCTGTTACCAACGGTCGGTTCAGTCGCCTGAACACGAGATCGAGTTCTTTGAGCAAGCATTCCGAGACGCCTTTCGGCGCAAACCTTACAGTCTTCGCGAGGACTTTTGCGGCACCTTTGCGGTGTGCTGCGATTGGGTCAAATCAAATGTCAAGCGGACAGCAATAGGCGTCGACCTGTGCAACGAAACATTGCAGTGGGGCAAGGACAACAATCTCAACCAGTTGACGACCGGCCAACAAGCTCGCATTTCGCTGCTGAAGCAAGATGTTCGAAAACGCAATCGACCTCAGGTTGACATTCTAGCCGCTCAAAATTTTTCGTTTTGGATCTTTAAGACACGCGCCGAAGTCATCGAGTACTTCAAATTTGCCTTAGCCAACCTGAAGTCGGAAGGCATCATGATTATGGACATGATGGGTGGCGGTGAATGCTACACCGAAGGGCACGTGGAAAAGAAGAAAGTCAAAAAAGGAAAGAAGGGCTTTAGCTACATTTGGGAACAATCCTGCTACAACCCGGTCAACTCGGATTGCAGCTTCTATATTCACTTCAAGTTTGCCGATGGCAGCAAGCTAAAACGTGCCTTCGAATACCACTGGCGGTTCTGGACGATTGTCGAGGTTCGAGAGATGTTGGTCGAGGCCGGTTTCAGCGACAGTCACGTTTACTGGGAAATCGAAGACGAAAACGGCGATGATACCGGTGAATGGGAACGAGGCGAGGATGCGCCCAGCCATTCCAGCTGGATCAGCTACATCGTGGCCATCAAGTAATTCAAGTTGTTTCATGTCGCATCGTCCGTACAACCAGTAAATCCACGGTCCAGTGAACCTGTGCGCGAAGCCTTGTGTCTGCTAAATTTGAAGCCTCGCTTGGCCTCGTTCAAGTTGCTGTCCATTTAGCGATGGCCAGTTCTTGAATCCAGCCAACCGTCTTTTCGAAACACAAACCACGCCCCGGTAGCTCAGCTGGATAGAGCAACTGACTTCTAATCAGTAGGTCACAGGTTCGAATCCTGTCCGGGGTGCTTTGTCTTGGAGTAGGTAATCATGATCGGCTTGGTCATCAAGAACTTTCAATAACCCGGACGACGTCTTCCCATTGCCGTCCTGATACTTCATTCCCAATTGAAACCGTTCTACATTGCATAGAATCGTGTTTTCAGGTGAAGCTCGATTTCCCCAAGAGCGATTCTGTCCTCACTGGAATTGACACCAAGAAAGTGCCATTAGGAGTCGGCTCGGGGTACTTTTGTTTTGGAAACGTTTCTGTTTCCTTCTGAGCATTAGCTACAAAGGACAATTTGGCTTCGTCGAGCATTCGTTTGGCGGCATTTCGTGTTGCAACTGGAGAACGCTGGCGGGCTTTGCCAGTCAATTCTAAATCAAGCTTCCTTTAATCCATCCAAACCTCTGCCACCCACGCGTGTGTGATTCTTTCCTGTTCAAGTCGCAATTTGTTGTTCAGGAGATGCTGGAAGATCTTTTGCTCGGCGGATGTCAGGAAGTGCGGAGTTGAGCGGAGTCGATT
>CAZJBW010000097.1:0-18464 GCA_964543985.1 uncultured Pirellulaceae bacterium
TAAGGGCTTCATCTTTGATCAAGTTTGGCACCCATTTTAGAAGCCGTTCATTATCTTCGAGCCAAAGAAACACTAACGCGGCCGGTGCGTCTATAATTGTGATTGTCGACGTTTTCATGGCTTACCCTTCTTGCGTGTGGAAATAACTATGTCTACCCGAGCATTGGACCAGCTGCGTCCTTTTCGTTTGCAACGTCACTTCACCAAACCGACGCCAGGCAGTGTTTTAGTGTCCGCTGGTGAAACGATCGTTCTATGCACGGCCAGCGTCAACGAAGACGTGCCGCCATGGATGAAAAACGAAGAGAATCCACGTGGTTGGATCACGGCAGAATACAGCATGCTGCCTGGCAGTACGAGTCCTCGAAAACGCCGAGATCGCGCGAAAGTCGATGGACGCACGACCGAGATTCAACGATTGATTGGTCGCAGCTTGCGCGCCGTTGCCGACCTATCTGCTTTAGGGCCGCGACAAATCACTGTCGATTGCGACGTCCTGCAAGCCGACGGGGGTACTCGAACAGCGAGTATCACGGGAGCGTTCGTGGCGCTGGTCGACGCAATTAACTCGTGTCGACAATACTTGCCTGACCCCAATGTCTATCCGTTGCAGGACAGCATAGCGGCCGTTAGCGTCGGTATTGTCAATGATCAAGCGACTTTGGATTTAGATTACAAACTGGATTTTGCTGCCCAAGTCGATATGAACATCGTGATGACCGGCCAGGGCAACTTTATTGAAGTGCAGGGCACTGGTGAAGAATCTACTTTCACCGAACAACAGTTAGCTGAATTGATTGCGTTGGGAAAAATTGGCACGCAATCGTTGACCAACTTGCAGCAAGAAGCTCTGGGCGACGACTGGCCGTTTTAATGTCCGACCACCAGCACATTCACCCCAGTTGTGTGGACGCCAATCAACTGCTGAAGGATTGCAAGGTCGTGCGGACTCGTGGCTCGGGGCCCGGCGGGCAGCACCGCAATAAGGTCGAAACCGCAATCGTTATCACTCATCAACCTTCAGGGATCACTGGGCAAGCCAGCGAGCGACGTAGCCAAGCCGAAAACCAAAAACTGGCCGTACTGCGCTTGAGAATCAATTTGGCAATCGGCGTTCGCTCGGCCACTGGACCTGCCCCGTCCAGTCTTTGGCTTTCCAGGCTACAAGCTGAAAAGATTTCGGTGAGCGAAAACCACGAGGACTTTCCATGCCTGTTGGCAGAAGCTTTAAGCCACCTATTCGAGCGTGAATTTGATGCGGCAAAAACAGCAGAAGTTTTGAAATGTTCCAGTTCGCAGCTAATCAAATTTTTGAAGAAGGCGCCAGAAGCCTTCGAGCTGCTTAACCGAAAACGAACGGAACAAGGAAAGTCCAAATATCGTTAGTGGCTGACGATTTACTGAAACGAGCGAACGTCAACGACTTCCTGGCCATTAACCGTGCCCAAAGCTCGCCATAGGGTCAAGTCGATTGAGCTTGAATAGAAGTGAACGGATCCATCCATGTTCATTCCATTGACGCCTGCTGGATGGTAACTACGAGCTGTAATGGCGGCGAAGGTGGCACGTGTCAGGTCTCGCCCTTCTTGTTGAGTCGTAAAGTCAATCGAGTACTGTTGGCCATCAAGCGTATAAGAAACGTCTGTGTTAGGACCGTAAACGGTGGTGAACCCAGTGTGGTGAACTCGCCCGTCACACCAAACGGTATGACCCGTGTTATTACTGAGGCTTGGACCGAGTCGCAAGTCGCCCGTCACACCCTCAAAGAAAGTCGTCGAGTCCGGAAAGGTTGAATCAACGGTGTCAGCATTTCTGATGTATGACGTGTAATTCTGAACGTCCACAGCGCACAATGTCGTCGACAGACCGTCTTGCATATCGCGGTGCTTGGTCGGTCGATTAACACGAAAGGCACCATCACCAGTCCGGTTATTCGTTGGATCGTGAATAAACCATGAACCCATATTGAATCCGTAATTGGTTCCATGCACGAAGTCGCTACCATCAGCTTGAACTCGAGTGATGTCGTTTAATTCGGCTGGGCAA
Organism: uncultured Pirellulaceae bacterium; assembly: GCA_964543985.1. Classification (GTDB taxonomy): domain Bacteria; phylum Planctomycetota; class Planctomycetia; order Pirellulales; family Pirellulaceae; genus CAJQPP01. The sequence goes on from CAZJBW010000097.1 coordinate 2,047, forward strand.
GTGTAAACAGGTACTCGATGGAATGGCACACCCGAATCAACTTGGTCATGCCAGTCGACATCGAAGTCAATTTGTTTAAACGCATTGTCTTCTTCCAGGTAGGGCATGATCCGCGCGTGGATAGACCACGAACCACGGACGGTCGTACCAGGATCTACTTCAAAGCTCGGTGGGTAGTGACCCAAATTTGCTTCGTAGTTCGACACAGCCAAACCGATATTCCGCAGATTGTTTTTACAGCTGAGACTTCTCGCCGTAACGCGAACCGATTGAACCGCAGGAATGGTCAGGCCGACCAGGATCGAGATGATCGCAATGACGACCAACAATTCGATGAGCGTAAATGCTTTGGAGGTTTTATGCGTAGTCATACTTGTATTATGAAAACCGTTGCACCGACTGGCAATCGGATCGTCAAATTTGCCGACATTTGCACTCGAATTGTGTGAAATAACCGTTGTAACCGGCGGTTTTCGAGTCAAAAACCCATGTTTGGTGACTCGACACTCTGTTTGATTTTGTCGTTGCTGATTGGCAAGATCAACATTCCCGAACCCGCCATCAGAATTGAAAACCCAATAAATGCGATGGTGATACTGTAACGATCGATCAAAAACTGAGCCAACGAAGGGCCAAACATGGCAATCGCCCACGCGCCGCCCATCATAAGACCCGACGCCAAACTGGTTCTTCCTGGCAAGAATCGTTGAGCCATTGCGATCGTCACTGGGACCATCGATGCGGAACCAATACCGACACCGAATGCCAACAGATAGGCCAACGAGTAACTGGAAAAAGGGATCATTGCCACCATCGGAGCGAACAACAGCGGCAACAAGATATAAGGTAGTTTTTCTCGTCCACTGGGAATCAAAAAACCGGAAGCCAATCCACCGACCGCCATCCCTGCGATTGCCGAGGCATTCAAGTCTCCCACCGTCGGTGCTGCCTTACTGGAAATTTCGGCTGGTGATAAACCTTCGCCGGCCGCTGCAATATTTCCTTCCACCCAACGCAGGTATAGGTAAACCAATCCTAAATTTACCATGAATCGAATCGCGGCTGAGAAGTACAACAAAATGATCGCTGACCAATGATGCTGATGCGTATTCTGCGTGCCTTGCAGTCGGACAGTGCGATGATCGATGTGCCGAATATGCCAATGCAAAAACAGACCCAGAAAAAGCGCAGGGATGGCAGCCAACTGCAACCAATCGAATCCATTGGGCAACAATAGTAGACGCGTGCCCAACTTCGCACCAACAACGCCTCCCAACATTCCGGCTACAAAGAAACAACTAACGGCGCGCGAGCGTCGTTTGGCGTCAATTTGACCAATCGTCGAAGCAGCAACTGGATGAAACATTCCATTGCCAACCATTCCACACGTATAAAACATGAACAGATATAGGACATTGGTCGCCAATCCCATACTGCTGATCATCAAACCAGCGACGGCCAACCCCAAGCCGCCATAGATCCGATTGCCGGTGCGATCACTGATCCAAGCGAATAAAGGCTGAGCCAGCCCGGAACACAACGAACCCACACCTAAGAACAACGCCCCTTGTTGATCCGTCATCTGCCAACGCTCTTGGATCAGCCCCAGCGAGGCAGGGATCATCTGAGAAAAAGCATCCATCACAAAATGAGCGCACAGGATCAATAAAAATGGCAACGACCAGTAAAGACTTTGCTGTTTTTGTTCGTTACATTCTGGCAATACTTGACCCACGGAGGCGATCCATTCACGATTATTCGGTTTGAGCTATTCTTGTCGAGCTATTTGTTTAAGCTGAGAAAAGATCGGCGAAGCAAGAGTCTAGCGGTTTCGTGCTCGATCGTGAACAAGCATCAATTTCCCATGTGACAGGTTTTACCAATTGGACGTCCAAATACTAAAACAGAACAAGCGCACAAACACCATTCAGTCATTGCAGCTGATTGGCGGCATGTGCTTGATCATGGGCGCTATTGGGTGGGCGGTATTCGGTTGGTTGGGTGCGTTCTTGGCAATCGCGGGTTCCTTGCTTGTGGCTCTGTTTGGGCCCCGAGTCTCTCCGATAGTCGTGCTGAAGATGTTTAAAGCCAGATTGATTCACCCCAATCAGGCACCGGAACTGTACCAGATTCAACAAGCGTTAAGCGAGCGAGCCGAACTAGACCATGTACCTGCGATCTACTATATCCCCAGCCGAATGATGAATGCGTTTGCCACGGGCACAGGCAAACAGGCCGTCGTTGCGGTATCCGATGGTTTGTTGCGAGCGTTTACGCCTCGCGAATTGGCTGGCGTTTTAGCTCACGAAATCAGCCACATTCGTCATCGAGATATTCGCATCATGTCGATTGGCGATTCGTTTTCGCGGTTTGCAAGTATCGCGTCACGAATTGGTCTGGTTATGTTTTTTGCGGCTATGTTAATTGGTCAGTGGAGCGGGTTTTGGCGTCTCTTGTTTTTGTTCTTCGCGCCAAGTGCGACCGTCTTGCTGCAACTGGCATTGTCCCGCTCGCGAGAATTCAATGCCGATATGGGCGCAGCAGAATTGACTCGTGACCCCCAAGGTTTGGTGTTGGCGCTAGAAAAACTCGAGCGACAACACTCGGGAGGGTGGATCCGCAAAGTCCTTTTCCCGGGTGCCAAACAACCGGCGCCTACCGCTCTTAGAACTCATCCTCCTACTCCTGAACGCATTGAACGTCTTATGTCGTTGGTGCCTCAATACGCCGAGGAACCGAATGTGGTGCAGATGGATGAGAAAGTCGCTTGCTGTCCTTCCGAATTTCAAGCGGTAAAACGCAAGCCGACTTGGCATGTAATCAGTGGATTTTGGCATTAGATCGGTTGGCAATCGTCAAACGGTGTCGAAGTTGGTCGAAAGTACTCGCCATGCCGCGCGATTTCTTTTAGCATAATTCGCTAAGCCACCTACTAGTCCCACCTAAATAGCAACGGCAATGTTCCAAAACGTCTCGGCGCTTAATCTAATCAGCATCATCGGTTTGTTTGCCATGTTGGTGATCGCTTGGTTGATGAGTTCGCACAAACGGCAGGTTAATTGGCGATTGGTCACCTTGGGTGTTTTGCTGCAACTGGTTTTGGCGGCATTGTTTTTCAACTCGCAAAACTGGAAGTTCGAAAAGGAATTCACTTCGCAAGACAGCCTGATCGAAGCGTGCGAAAGAGGTTATTTGCCCACCGACGTCCCTGACGCGCAGGACGTCCAGTTTTCCACTCTCTACGACGCCTATCAAGCGTTGAAGGCTGACATCGACAAACAAGTTGCCGAGGAAAAAAACCAACAACCCGATCGTTTCCCAGACCCGTTGGATTGGCAACAGCTAACGGAACAACGCCAATTGGCTGCTCGTTTGCCTTTGGAGCAAAGATATTGGAACGCTCAACCTGATCAGACGATTCAAGTTGCGCGGTTTTCCAACGGCATTGTGTTTTATTGGATCGAGTCCTTTTTCGGAGTGATCAAGACGAGTGTCGAAGCGGGATCAAGTTTTGTATTCGATGTTTTTCAAGAGCCTGACGAACAGCCAAAATCGCACCAACACGTGTTGATTCGCTCGTTCGCATTTGGGATCTTGCCGACCGTCGTATTCTTCGCCTCGTTGATGAGCGTGTTTTATTACCTGGGGATCATGCAAAGGCTCATTCGCATGATGGCCTGGGTAATGCAGAAGACTTTGCGTACGTCGCCTTCGGAAAGTTTGGCGGCGGCCGCAAATGTTTTGGTAGGTCATACCGAAGCACCGCTCGTCGTGAAACCTTACGTGGCCAAGATGACTCGTAGTGAATTGAATGCTTTGATGGTTGGCGGTTTCGCCACGATCAGCGGCAGCTTAATGGCGATCTTCGCCAACTTGGGAATTAGCGCCGGACACTTACTGACAGCCTCCCTGATTTCGGCTCCAGCCGCATTGGTGCTGGCCAAAATTTTGCAGCCAGAAACGGAAACACCAACGCCTTTGGCCGAATCCGAAAAGGTACTTGAAAATACAGCATCGAACGTTATCGAAGCGGCTGCGAACGGCGCCACCGAAGGCATGAAGCTGGCAATCAATATTGCCGCGATGCTTATCGCTTTTCTTGCATTGATCGCGTTTATCGATATCTTGCTGCAAGGATTTGGCGGTTGGTTTGGTTGGGATCTTTCACTCAGTCGAATATTTGGTTTCATCTTTTTTCCGTTGGCCTGGATCATGGGAATCGAGACCAACGATTGTGCAATTGCTGGTGATCTATTGGGCAAAAAGATGGTCGTCAACGAGTTTGTGGCCTATCTAGATCTAAATGAAGCGCAGGCAGATTTGTCGGAACGAACCAAGACAATCTTGACGTATGCTCTTTGCGGCTTTTCGAATTTCGGAGCGATCGGAATTCAACTGGGTGGTATCGGGCCACTGGCTCCAGAAAGAAAAGGCGAATTGGCACAACTTGGTCTTCGCGCCATGTTGGGTGGGATGCTGGCCGCCTGTATGACAGCCTGCATCGCCGGGATGTTGTTTGGGGTTTAAGGAAACCCTGCCTTCTGGCTTTGCTAACCGTCGTCGTCTGATTCGGAAGTATCTGAAGAAGCAGGATCGACTTTCGCCGGCAACACAGCGTCCTCGTCCACCTCTGGCACGCCCGTTTCACCATCCTTTAGTGGCGGCAGTTCGTACGTTCGTCGTTCGTCGACCAGAAAGATCTCGTCCATCTCGGTCGAATCCAAATCCTTACGTAACAGCAAGTACATGGCTGCCGAAACGCACCAAAACAGTGAATACAAAAATGCCGCGCCCAAGGTTCGAATGACGTTTTGCCAGAATCCCACCACACGATCAGAAAACGTTCTCTCCTCAACCGTTTCATCATCGGAAACAATTGGTGCAGGGGGTGCTTGATTCGTTTGTGGAGTCAGTTCAAGGTTTGCTCCAGCAGCGGCTTGCCCCAACGGCCCACTGATTCCACCGTCGTTCAATGTACCGGGGTTCTCAACAGGCCCAATATCCTTGGGAATTTTCTGTTTCCAATCTTCCTCGTCCTGCATTACCTCGTCAAAATCCGAGGCATCGATTTCCGTCTCCGCCATGACGTTTCGGCCCCACGATGAGGCCCAATCTGACAGGTGGATTGATCCTTCGATCAAGTTCCCTGCGACCGTCCAACAGACTCCGGAAAAGATAATACCGATCAGTGCATACACAAAATAGTGAACAGGTCGTTGAAAGACATAGGCGAATGCTCGACTCATGCCATCAAACGAATCTTGTCCTTCACAACTGACTGCGCTAACAATCAACGGCCAGGCGAACATCAGGCCCAATAACATCACACTGGCAATCAGCGCCAAGACCAGAACCACGATCCATAGAAAGGCCGCCACAACAGCACCCCAACCGGTGGCCATCAATAGCCCTAACAACGCCATTGGGATACACAATCCGAACACGGCCAGCAACGGGATCGACATACCTCCGAAACAAGACAGAAACTTGTCACCGGCATAATCAAAAGCGTCATCGATGCCAATGATCTCATTTTGTGTGTAACGCATCAGTGCGGCGCGAGTAATTCCGCAACCGAAAAACGACCACACCAACATGGTCCACAAAGCGCCACCGAAAAAGTAAAAGAACCGACCGATTCCCTGTTCCAGTGAAAACAGGCCCGCGACAGTATCGACACCTGTCTTGAAAATCAATTCGATTCCACGCATTTGCCGGCCCAGCACTGTCAGTAATGAATTGTCCGAGCCCAATTTGGGATAAACCACTTTGTAGGGCGAGCGGTTCAAGTCAACCGTTTCAATAAATGCAGCGTCGTTAATTTGCGTGGTATCAAGAAACAGCTTCTCCATGATTAACCAGCCGATCGGGGTCGCTGCCATGGCAAACAGACCTAGCACCAGGATGGTCATGCTAAGCGCGGCGGGCAGTGATCGAAAGATCAACAAAGCCGGCATCAAATCGGGCCACGAGAATCGGTTGACGGTGACTGGTGATTCAGCCATGGAAGTTTGCTCCAGCAATTGAGTTGGGCGCTCGGGCCGATCACGGAAATCGCGAATTGGTTAACGCCGTACTAAAACGAGTTCGGCATTATAGTTTCCAAACCCAAGTTTCTAAACCACCGTATCGCCATCGCTTTTATGTCAACAAAATCGGACGCCACCACCAAACTTCACTCCAGAAAACCAGCGTCTTCCGCTGTGAATTCTTGCTCTTCGTGGCCATCGGTGGGTAAACCCAGCTTTTCGTCAAGCCATTGCCCCAAGTCAATTTGTTGGCAGCGAACGCTACAAAACGGAAACGTCTTACCGCCAGCCGTCCGCTCAAAGGGATGTCCACACAAGCTGCACTTTGCAAATGCAACGATAGATTTTTTGACTGGCTGAGGGCGTGATTCGGGTTGATTCATTGAAACCATCGGTTACCGATCTGGAAAGTTACTTACGATTTGCCATGAATTCCACAAGATCTCGCAGATCTCGTAGCGAAAGATTTTTGAGTATATCTTTAGGCATGGCAGATTTTCCACCCGTGATATCGTCGATATCATCTTTGGCGATTTCAACGACCACACCTTCCGCCGTTATGATCGTTAGCGTCTCGTCAGTTTCCGCCTGTTTGATGCCAATGTGAGTGACCCCATCGGAATCCAGCACCAACACGGTGTCGAAGTTTTCTGCGATCGTGCGATTTGGATGCACGATGGATTCCATTAGGTATTGACGATTCTTTTCAGATCCGATCTTGGAAAGTTCAGGCCCTACAGCACCACCTCGATCATCGATCTTATGGCATCGCAGGCAATAAACGTCGGTGCGGTTGTAAAATATTTCTGCCCCATTGTCAGCGTTACCGCCCAACAACGTCAGCTTGTAAAGCCAATCAGGGTCCTGCGATTCCCAATCTTTCAAAAGCTCAGCGGCCGCCTCGTTTACGGAAGAGTCGGGGTACTGTTGAGCGGCCAACAAATAATCCAATTGAGTATCCTTTGGCATCGCTTGAAAATCCGTCAACGAATCCAGCAACATCTTTTTGATCTCGGGACCTTCTAGAGATTCCGTCAGTTGCAGGGCATGTTGCCGTTCGGTCATCGAGTTCGATTGGATCGCTTGCAACAATGGTTGCACAACCAAATCGCGGCGCTGATCAACCAGGTACTCAAGAACCGTTTTACGAATCTCGACATTGTCTTCCTGCAATGCATCAGCGACAAAATCGTCTAGCGATTCAGGTGCTTGCGTTTGCAGGTAACATGCGGTGGCTTGAACTTGGTACCGATGATTCGCATCGAATGCCACCACTTTCAACAACGAAAGCATCTCGGGTAACTGGTACCTGCCAACAATTTCTGGATCAAGCAATGATTCCTGCATGAAGGCTGGCAAGTTTGAAAAATCGTTGAAGAAGGCTCGGTATTGCTCGGCCACCGCTTGTTGCGTGGCACGTCCTTTCAACGAAACGGGACGCCACATCCCCAAAACTTGATCCAATGGCCCAGGTTCATTCCACGTTTTCAGCATTTGGAGTCCACGGCTGGCCAGGTCTTCCTTATCTTTCAATTCACGAATCCAACTAACGACTCGCTGCAGAGCCGCAGGGGTTCCAAGTCGGTAGTTGGCGTTCATAATTCTCAGGATCAAGTGATCAGACAAGCCACTTGAAGACTCGACCGCCGCTAGATCTACTTGTAGTTCTGGGATTGGCAAGTCATGAATCGCCCGCGCGGATTCAAGCACTAAATACGAGTCGCCCAACGCGTCCTTCAATACTTGCCTAAGTTGCGGTGACGTGTTGCCGTTTTGAATCAACTTTCTTGCGGCCACGACCGCAGCCAGTCTGGCAAAATCATTTCCGTCTTGAAACGCGTCGGTCAATGTCTGCATATCATTGCGTGCAACTCGGTGCACGATGGCCATGATCCCTGCGTGCCGAAGCAAAGGATCGGCGTTGCGATTTGACGCCAACGCTTCAAACACCGCTTCCAAGCCGCTGCTGTAAGATTGACCCAACGAGATCATTGCAAAGTACTTAACTCGACCCGATGGATCACGCTTTATCCGATCGATCAGTTGTTTATTGAGACCGCCAACTTGCTGGGCCAGTCGGCTGGTTTCTCGTTCAGCGTCTCGTTGCATCAGCTTGCCAGCAAACCGTGCAGCTTGACCTCGCAGTTCCATCGAATCGTTGTCTAGTAGTTGGCTGATCGTCTGAGCGAACATCTCGTCCGCGCGAATATCATTGTTGGGGCCACGAGCAATTTGATCCAACGCCCAAATCGCGTGAATTCTGCCCAGCAACTTACTGGACTCGGACTTAGCAATCACATTGAGTTCAAAAAATGCATTCCGCCGTGCCAACTCGAATTGAGCTTCCTGTCGAACGCGACGATCGGCATGACTTAGCAGCGTCAGCAGCTTGGCGAGCGACTCCGTAGAGATGTCAGAACTTAACAACGCTTTGGTTTCATCAATCAACCGTTGGTCGGCAGATGAATCCGTCAACGTATAAACCCGACCTTTGCCTAACCCCTGCCAGCCGTGCACCCAGTCGCTGACAAACAGTCGACCGTCAGGCGCGAAGCAACAATCCGTTGCCAAAATGTTCCAGAAGGTATTCTCTTCGTCTGCAATTTCGAAGAATGCACCTTTCGGCTTTAAGCGAAATGTCTTGATGCCACTGCCGGTCGTTTGACCTCGAAAATCACACAACAAAAACCGATCGTCCAAGTGTTTCGAAAAACCGGTACCTGGATAGTGAGCGAATCCTGATGGGCCATCGGCGAAATTGTCGATCGGCGGGACGATGTAGGCCGGTGTCACTTCCAAATCGTAAGGATGCCAAATTTTCTCGCGATTGAATGGTCCGCGATCTGGCAGGTACTGGTACGACATTCGCCAACCAGAATCACTGCCTGGCACCACATAGACCATCCGTGCTCGATCGCCACTGTCGGAATTGTTGTCGCCAGTAAACAGATTGCCAAAATTATCGAAAGCCAATTCTTGAGGGTTGCGTAGGCCAGTGGCGACCACCTGCAAGTCCGATCCGTCAAGTTCGCAGCGAAACACGGCACCGGATTCTGGATCTTTGGTTTGGTCATTGATGTGATAGCCTCGATCGCCGACCGAAAAATACAAACGACCGTCGGGGCCGACAATCAGACCGTGCAAGTCATGCCCTCGAAATGCAAAACGGACGCCGAACCCGTCATGTAAAACATTTCGCTTGTCGGCAACCCCGTCATTATCGGAATCGGCTAGACTGTAGAGCTTTGGAATGCACGTGTAATAAACTTGGCTACGGTAAGACAGCACGCCGGCCCCAGTTCCGTCCTCGATGGCATTGAAACGATTGGCAAACACGGTGTCTCGATCGGCAACTCCGTCTTGGTCGGTGTCGACCAGTAAACGAATCTGATCGTCCTGTTCCATGTAGGTTCCGATTTCATCGCCGACGTGTTTGCGGATATATGCGATTCGGTCGGCAACGGTTTGCGCCGCCAGATCGTCATTTAACCACTCGGGATGTTCGCGATTATCTTCGATCCCTTCTTCTTGGCGAAAAGATTCACACACCCAAACTCGATTCTGAAAATCGACATCGATGGCCACGGGATTCGCCAGTAGTGGTTCGGCGGCAAAGAGTTTCGCGACCACGTTTTCCGGTAACACGAAAAGCTTGATCGCTGCCTGACCTTCGTCACTGCTGGGTGCGATTTGAGGCGATTGTGGAGGAGGCGTTTGAATTTGAGCACTGCTGGTCGCAATGGCCAAGATGGCGGTACCTAGCGTCAAGGAAACCGTCGCCGACCAACGTTTCCAAAATGCAGCAAAGAATGGGTTCGTCATTGATCCTCTTGAATCGATTTTCGTGAATCGAGTTCCAGTTGAATTTGTTTCAGCAGTTCAGAAATTTCGTCGGACGAATCCACTTCTGAGAAACGCTCAAGGATGGACTCGTAAATTTCGATCGCCGTGGAGTCATCTTGTGCGTCCCGCGCCTTTGCCAGGGAGTTGTTCAGGTACCCCAACGTAACGTTGGTGTGCTGTTCAGCGCTGCGTGAAATGATTGGTTGCAGCCGGCGTGCCATCTCGACAGCCTTGCTGTCATCGGCGGTCAAATTATCGTTGCCAGTGTAAACAACCAGAAAGGAATTCAACAACTTCTGCGCCCGAGGTGCGTCAACAGGTTTCAAGCTGGCGAATTCAAGGAACTGCTCTTCGACCAAAGACAGCGGGTTTTTGAGTGAAGCCCGGTTTCGGGCTCGCAATGAATTACGGTATTTTAGTACTCCGGCGAAGTCGAACAAATTCTGAACATACGGAGTCTCCGCTTCTTCAGGATAATGTTTTAAGTAGCTACGAATCTCCTCCATCGCCTTGATCGGGTAGCTTTCGTGTTCTTCGATGGTGGCCAACAGCGATTCGGCTGACGGTTTTTGGAAAACTGCCAACCAGATCCCAGCACCGCAAAGGCCCACGACCACCGTCAAAGCCAATAGTAGTGGCCAGATACTGGAATTTTGCTCCTGCACCGTCTCATATGCCAGCTTCCTTTTTCGTTGTTGCGGAGTGACTTCGTTGAAGTAATCAGGTTGCCGCAATTGAAAACTGTCAGTTGAATCTTCACTTTTGCCGCCCGACGATTGCTTGCCGGTGGGTAAAGAAGTTTCAGCGGAATTCACAGGTGCAGGGCCTTCGATCGCGGTCTTTTGGTTCTTCGATTCGCGAAACTGAGTGTCGCTAAATTCTCGTTCGCCAGTTGTTCCTTGCGTAACCACCTGGGTGTTACCAAAATTCATCACTTTACTATCGACCACTTGGGTGACTATGTCTGGTGGTGGGGCGTTCTTGACGACATCGCGTACGTGAGCAAGTTGCCGACCGGCCGCTTGAGCCGTGGCAATTCTCAATGAGGTATCTTTTTCCATCAAGCGATGGATTAATTCACAGAGTGGTTTTGGGATATCGGGTGCGACTCGATTTAAAGATTTTGGTGGCTTGGCAGACAATAGAGCTTCGAAAGTTTGCTCAACCGTCTTATGCATAAACGGAGGTTTGCCGGCCAACAGCGAATACATCACGGCGCCTAAACTAAATAAGTCACTTTTGGCATTGACCCCTTTACCACGAGCCTGCTCGGGAGACATAAAGTCCATTGTGCCTAAGACGTTGCCTTCGCCTGTCAGAGATGACGACCCGAACGACTTGGCGATCCCAAAGTCTGTGATTTTGACGTGACGTTCTTTGTCGATCATCAAGTTACCCGGCTTCAAGTCGCGGTGAATGATTCCGCGATTGTGAGCATGCCGCAGTCCATCGCAAACTTGAATCGCGATATCGATGATCTCTTCCCAATGAAAGACTTGCCCCTTTTTCTGTTCCTGGAACAAACTGACACCGTCGACCAATTCCATGGCGAAGAACATGTTCCCTTCGTCTTGCCCGTAACTCAACAGGCGAACGATGTTTTCGTGATCTAAAGACATCAAGGCGTCGATCTCGGCCTCGAATCGATTGCGAAACTTTTCGTCAAAAGAGTAAACGGGCGCTAAGGCCTTCACCGCAACGTGTTCTTCGGCTCCGACTTCACGAGCTTCATAGACCGTGCCCATTCCGCCACGCCCGACGACTCGAAGTAATTCAAATGGACCTAGTCGCTGCAGAGCCATGAAACAGTTGTTCTCATTTCAATTGATCATTCAGATTGGACACAGTTCCGACGGGCACACAGTTCCGACGGCCCCAAATTCAGGCCACACAGCAAACACCGTGCGAATCGATTTACTCGCCGAGTCCACCGATTGAATGGGTGACGCAGTCCAAACCCGGGTTGTACCCAAACTATACCGTTTTATTACCAGATTAACCACCAAAACGGACAGTTGATACTTAAACTGGATTACTTGGTGAATCCGTGAACTGCTTCGTCATTGATGTCGATTTCACAAAATTAGACCGCTGCTGGTGGACGAAACGGAAATCACGATACAATTGGCGGTTAACGGTTCAGTTTTTTCTAGTGTACGAATAGCTAAGAGAGCAATGAAACTAAAACAAACAGCTGGTGTTCGCTCAGCATGGTCGGTTCTCGGATGTTTATTATTGGCATCGGTTTTCGCGATCCCGTTGCCTGCTCAGGTATTGTCACCCAGTTCCACACCCAATGCCGGTCGTCGAGTTCTAAGAGCCAACTCCAACGACCCCGTGCAACGCCTGCTGAACGCGATGAACGGCATGATCGCATTGGACATTTTCGGCACCGAATACGAAGAGCCGTTAACGAAGATCGCCAACGATTTTGCAGCAAATCGAGTAGTGGAAACGGTCGATGGCCTGAATGAGTTCGTTAAGCAGCGACCAGACTTCCCACCCGCTCCGCTGCTGATGTCCGCATTGCTTTTCGCATCGGGCAATACCGCACAGACCAGACAGTGGTTGGAACGAACCGTTACCGAATTCCCTGATCATCCTTCGGCCTACTTGGCGTTCGCTCGTTTCTCTACCGGAGAAAATCGTGTGACCGACGGCCAAGTGATGTTGGAGAAAGCCGAGCAATTGATTGTGGGTGGCCAATGGTCCGAAGCGGAACTAAAGATCTTTCGTTCCGAACTGTTAGACATTCGAATTGATGTATCGATTCGACGGCAGGATTTAGCCAAAGCTCGCGAAAGTTTGATTGAGTTACGAGAACTATCTCCCCAGAACCCCAAGGTCCAAGTTCGTTTGGCTCAAGTTGAATTCGACTTGGAAAATTACGACGCTTGCTTAAAAGCACTTCGCGATGCCGCTTTAATGAACGACGGTCTGCGTCTGCCTGAGATCATTATGTCGGAATGGTTTTTGCGAAAGCGAGACCTAAAAGAATCCGAAAAATGGATGCTGGCCGCAGCGGAACTGAACCCAACCGATGCCGGGGTCCAATTGGATTACGCCCGATGGTTACTGCAGAACGAACGCATCTCGGATGCCAGGCAAGTGGTTGCCAAAGCCGAATCGATGGAAGGCGATGAATACATCGTCGGATACCTGAAAGGGCAAATGGCGTTTTCCGAACGATCGTACGAGATTGCTGAAACTCACTTTAAAGAGATTCTGGAACTGCGGCCCAATGACGCCGACGCCACCAACATGTTGGCACTTTGCTACATTGAAAGCACCGCGACGGAAAAGCAAAGCCAAGCGTTGGAACTGGCTGCTGTTAACCAACGAGTTTACGGACGCAGTCCGACCGCACTGGCGACTTTGGGCTGGGTCTACTTTCGTTTGAACCGTATCAAAGACGCCGAACGAATCTTCCAACAAATCGTCGCGTTAAACCAAATCGAACCAGCCGCTGCCTACTTCGTAGCGTCTCTGTTGGAAAAGAAAGGTGACTTCGTAGGTGCCAATCGCCTTTTGACTCAGGCTGTTAGCAGCACCGATTACTTTATGTTCCGACGTACCGCTCAGGAGTTACTTGACTCCGTCAAAGCGAAACTCCCCACAACCAACTCTGTCGAGGATGACGAGTCCTCGAAAAAAGAGGATCCTTAACTCGAACTGAACGGATCTCGCACGATGGCATTGAAATGGTGCAACGGCCAAGTCGTCAAAAAACAAATTTGGACTGACGGTCTTTTTACACTCGCCGTTAAGGTGGACGGAGTCCAGGAGTTTTTGCCAGGGCAATTTTTGCAACTGGGCTACCAAAACGGTGATGAGCATATCCATCGCCCGTACTCCGTCGCCTCGCCCTGGTCGGAGACTCTGGAGTTCTTTATCGTTCGAGTCGACGATGGAGAATTGACGCCATGGCTGTGGAATCTAAACGAAGGCGATACTCTACACGTCAACCACCGCGCGGCCGGCAGCTTCACGCTGAAGAAAACCCCCGACGCGAAAGTGCTTTGGTTGATCGCCACAGGCACCGGCCTGGCCCCCTACATCGCCATGCTACGGACGACCGAACCCTGGACTCGGTTTGAAAAAATCGTGTTGGTTCACGGTGCTCGAGTCCCCGAGGATCTAGCCTACGCTGAGGAATTAACGAACATCACCAGCCAACATCCCGATCAATTTTCGTATGTGCCGACTTTGACACGAGCCGATGCTGAGGGAGCTTTGCGAGGCCGAATCCCGCAACTGCTGGAATCCGGAGCCTTGGAAAATGCCGCAAATTCGCAGATGAACGCCGAAAACAGTGCCGTGATGCTGTGCGGCAACCCCGCTATGCTGGATTCGATGGAAACCTACCTGGAGACTCGCAGCATGAAAAAACACCGCAGCAAGTCGCCAGGGCATATCGTGCTGGAAAGATACTGGTAGTCTCTGCTAAATTGTGGCTCTGAAATATCAACCAACCACATCGGCCGCAACCATTCAGGACCAGCACTCATGGAGTTAACTCAGGGCTTCGAAGCCATCATTCGCGAAAACGAATCATTGGCTCCCTACACCCGACTGCGGATTGGAGGTGTCGCCGAGTATTTCGCGGAACCCACTACGGTCGAGCAACTTTGCAATCTGGTGCGACGCTTTCAAGAGGCCGATCTACCCGTCCGACTACTCGGTGGCGGCTGTAATCTGCTGATTCGCGACGAAGGCACACCCGGCCTGGTAATTCACTTGGCCGCTCCCGTATTTTGTAAATTGGAAAAACACGACAAAGGGATCCTGGCAGGCGGTGGTACTCGCTTGTCGCACTTCGTCTCGTTGGCGGTCGGCGAAGGTTTTGCCGGCCCCGAGAATCTGACCGGTATCCCTGGTACGGTCGGCGGAGCACTCAATGGAAACGCCGGTAACCAAAGCGCTGCCATCGGGTCATGGATCGTCAAAGCCACGGCCGTCACCAGAAAAGGCGAATTAGTGACTCGCGAACGAAACGAGATGACGTTCGCTCATCGGGAAAGCAGTTTGAACGAACTGGTTATCGTCGATGCTACCTTCCAGTTCGAACAAGACGACGCCGACGCACTGTCCAAAAGACTTCAAAAACAGTGGATCGTCAAGAAAGCCCAACAACCCGGTAGTGAATTGAATTCGGTATACGTTTTCAAAGACCATGGTGGTGTTCCCGCTGGCCAGTTGATTGATCAAGCCGGTTTGCGAGGCACACGTATTGGCGAAGTCGAAATTTCCTCGAAAGACCCCAACTTCTTCGTTGCGGCTCAAGGGGCCAGCAGCGATGACGTCTTACGCTTGGTTGATCTAGTGCGAAGTCGCGTTTCGGACCGGCTAGGCATCAACCTGGAACAGTCGCTGGTCGTCTGGTAACCGTCCGCAAACTTTATCCAGTCGACACTTCTGTCAGGCCAAAGTCCCTACAACCTTCCCGCCAACGCCCCTGCAACAAGTGCCGGGACGGATTATTCGATATTGGCTACAGGCCTAAGATTCACGTCTCAGGTTGTATGTCACGTTATTCGAAATCGGATCAAAACAGATGGCTAGACGGCGGAAACAATCCCTGCTGGACCGACTGGCGGATGTCTCAATCATTTCGTTGATTTTCAATCCCGTCACCCTGATGGTCGTCGTTTGTTTTGTGGCCATGCTGCTGTGGAATCAATATCACACGAAACTCGATCTGCGAATCAACCAGACGATCTCGCATAAGACACTCAAGATCAATCAAAAACCAGATTGGATTCGCACCGACCTGCGTCGAATCGCCATCCAAGAAAGCCGGCTGGACGAAATTCCAATCAGCCAACAAGATGCGGTCGAACTGGTCGCCGCCTCTTTTGCCGTGCAACCTTGGATAAAGAGTGTTCAACAAGTCTCCAAGACAACCAGTGGAATCAAAGTACAACTTGAATACCGCCACCCATTGGCATTGGTCGACGTCGGTCAGGGTTCACCGGTTCCTGTCGATACCGAAGGAGTTGTCCTGGACGGTCGCGACTTCCAGAACGTTGCCAATCTTGATTACTGGAGGATCTCTCTGCGCAACGTTTTGACCACCGGCCTAGCCACTGGTCGGCAATGGCAGGAAATGCGAGTGAACGATTGCATTGCCATCGCCAACGCCTGGCATGGAAAGGATCGCGTCGGGATGTTTCGAATCGTTAATCGCAGCTACCCCACCCGCGACCGCCTGCGTCTGACTTACTACGAGCTGTGGACCAAGCGAGGTGGCATCATTATCTGGGGCAACCCGCCCGGTCACGAGGCCCCCGGCGAAGCCAACGCCAAACAGAAAATTGCGGCCATCCAACATTTTATCGACCAGCACGGACCGTTGGATGCGCAAACCAATCGAGTCTTCGACGTCCGCAATGGCACCTTGGAAAGAAGCAACGCAAAACTAGCTCGCGATACCGCCGAGTTCATTCATTTTTAACCTTGCGTTTTGGCGACACATTCTGCTGCCGTGTGAACCCCTCCCCGCTCGTTCCTCGCGACCCTCCCAAGGGAGGGTAACTTTCTTTTTCG
>CAZJBW010000098.1:0-17712 GCA_964543985.1 uncultured Pirellulaceae bacterium
CCAACTCACCATCTGTCTCTACACGTGAATTCAACCTTCTCTTCTGTGGCGACTTAACATTCAGCATCCCCGAACCAGTTCCTTTCCTTTTAAAAAACTGATACTCCAAACCAAGAATCCGCGCGATCCCAATCGCCACAGCTTCGGGATTTTCTTCAACATCGTCAGCCGAAAATCGAACTACCTTCCATCCTGCTTTCCGAAGGTACTTTTCTCTTCTCAAATCTGCCTCTGCCGTCACATCGTGACTGGCGCCGTCAACCTCGACAACCAATCGATATTGCAAACACGCAAAGTCAGCAAAGAATGGACCGATGGGGTATTGCTGTCGAAATTTCAATCCACAAACCTGCTTTGCACGAAGCAGATCCCACAAAAGCCCTTCAGGCTTATTCTTATTTTGTCGAAGCGAACGTGCATGCTTTGTCCTGGAGTTTCGTTTCGACATGCCACCACTTACCCGCCAAAAATAAGATCGCTACTTGTGTATGTGGTTCCGAAATTCTTAGCCAGAGTGACAACTTGGTTGAGCGCGTCCAGGAACTGCCCCTCACTCAACTCCTCAAGCGGATGCAAAAACGCTGACCAGATCAGATCATCATTCATGCAGTAGCGAGCATCCAAAGCACGATCGAAATTGGCGGCCAGCAAAATCTGCAACTCTTGATCCTGCAACCCGTCTAACTCGGTGATCGGAGACATGATTCGCATGCGGTTGTGATTGGCGTCAGTGATCACAAACACCAACCGATCAGCGAACTTGAATTTCCAAAAACCCAGCTGGTCCTGAATGATTTCGGAAGCAGAGCTTCGAATGAGTCCTCGCAAGCTTCTATTGTTCATATTTGAAGGGGCAATCATCTATCTCTTCCCAAACACTGCGTAGGCGAAACTAGGTTAGACCAAATGTCCTGGACGACATCAGGCAATGATGGCAGTTTATGGCGGCTGTTGTTGTTTTACAAACGTTTCGATTGGCAATGGCTGAGTGACTGGCAGTAGAGCCCGATCCGGTTTCGGTATACGATATTGGTGATAGGTAGAGTGGATATTCACTGAACTTTTCAACCTGTATTGATGGTCGCCATGGTTCCTCAAGATATTTTTGTCGGCATTGTCGCGGTGGCGACGGGGCTGTTTGTCCTGGTTTCCGCTCTAGTTCAATCTCGTTGGATCGGCGAATTCTGGCTGACTCGACATGTGGAACAAGCAGCCAACCAATCCGTATCCCGTATGGTTTTGGTCACATTGGGTGCCATTTGCACTCTGTTGGGCACACTCCTTCTGCTGGGATTCTTCGCCAGCGGGACCAGCCAATTGCAGACAGACCCTTCGTCGACGTCATCCGCCGGTCCGTCCGTCAGATAGGGCCAGCGAACTTTCATACCTCGCAGGCGAGGTTCGCTTTACCTATATTCAGGCTTTATCCCAAAACGGAACCCGGGGACGCGGCAGCTAGATGGAAGCTGAAACTAGCGAACTTGAAAGGCATCTACCGAAGTTCGGCCTAACTTCGTTTCGGTCCGGTCAACGGCAAGTTATTGAAACAGTGTTTCAGGGACAAGACTGCCTTTGCATCATGCCGACCGGCGGCGGCAAGAGTCTCTGTTTCCAATTACCGGCTGTTGCTCGTGAAGGAACCGTTTTGGTCGTCTCGCCGTTGATTGCCCTGATGAAGGACCAAGTCGACGGA
Organism: uncultured Pirellulaceae bacterium; assembly: GCA_964543985.1. Taxonomy (GTDB): domain Bacteria; phylum Planctomycetota; class Planctomycetia; order Pirellulales; family Pirellulaceae; genus CAJQPP01. Next base: position 1,694 of record CAZJBW010000098.1, read on the forward strand.
TTGGTTGAAAAGGGTCTTCGCGCCACCTGCATCAACAGCAACATCACACCCGCTGTTCAACGAGACCGCATTTTTGGAATGGCACGCGGCGAGTACGATTTGGTTTACATCGCTCCCGAGCGAATGCGTAGTCGCTTGTTCGTCGAGGCACTCGAATCAACGACCATCCAACTGCTGGCCATCGACGAAGCACACTGCATCAGCCAATGGGGGCATGACTTTCGTCCGGACTACGGTCGGCTGGGCAATCTAAGACAACAAATTGGCGCCCCTCAAACCATCGCCTTGACTGCCACTGCCACGGCAGCCGTGCGGCACGATATCTGCGACGTGTTGCAACTGGAATCTCCAAAGATCTTTGTCAGTGGGTTCGCTCGCGAGAACCTTTCTCTGTCCGTCGAGCAACCCAGCAGCAACTCGGACAAAGACGCCAAGCTGTTGACGTTTATCACAAACAACCCTGGCGCCGGGATCGTCTACTGCTCGACTCGCAAAGCCTGCGATCACGTATCTGAACTTCTCCGTAAGAAACTAAAGAAGCGCACCGTCAACATCTACCATGGTGGCTTGGAACCGAACGAACGGAAACAGATCCAAGAACATTTTTCCGGTGGCAAGATTGACATCATCGTCGCCACCAATGCGTTCGGCATGGGCATCGACAAATCGGATTTGCGATTTGTGATCCATTACAACATGCCCGGCAGCATCGAAGCTTACTATCAGGAAGCGGGGAGGGCAGGCCGAGATGGCAAGCCATCTAACTGTCAGTTTCTGTACTCGTACCAAGATCGTTTTATTCAAGAGTTCTTTATCGAGAATTCGTACCCGTCGGCCGAGGTCGTACGTGAAGTCTATCTGTATTTGTGCGGTGTAAAAATCGATCCGATTGAAATGACGCTGCAAGAACTGCAAGACGAATTAGACGTTTCGGTTGGCACGGAAGGGATTCGAGTCAGCGAAACGTTATTGCAAAAGGCAGGGGTCCTAGAGCGTCTGGACACCCAACAAAACCTGGCCTCGGTACGCATTACTAGCCAGTTGCCAACGATCATTGATATGTTGCCACGCGATGCCACGAAACGGCGTCATGTCTTGCGAGCGGTTGAAGCAAAAATTGGCAAACTGAAAGGCGAGCGAGTTTTTTTCTCGCCCAACGATCTTTGCAAAGAAACGGAAATGAAGTGGGAGGCAGTACAACGCTCCCTTCGCGAACTCAACAAAATCGACTGCTTCGATTATATCCCGCCGTTCCGAGGCCGCGCCATCCATATCTTGAAACGGGTTGCCTTTAACGAACTAGATATCGACTTTTCCGAATTAGATCAACGGAAACGTGAAGAGATTCGACGCCTGGAAAGTGTCATCACGTTCGCCATGTCGCAATCTTGCCGACAATTGGACATCCTGAATTACTTTGGCGACCCGAACAATCATCCCTGCGGACAGTGCGACAACTGCGGCGGCGTGGCCGTCAAGCGAATCCAACTGAGCGAGACAGACGTCAATACCAACCGAGGCGCCTTGTATGCCGTGCAAGTCTCGATAAGTGGGGTCGCGCGTGGTCGCGGTCGCTACGGCAAAGGGGTCATTGCCCAAATGTTGTGTGGCTCGACCAACAAGAAAATGCAGCAGATGGGCTTGAAGAAACTTAGCACTTACGGACTCCTAAGAAAGTTGAACCAATCTGATGCCACGGACCTTATCGATTGTCTGCTGAACGCCAAGTTAGTAACGACTGTCGAAAACCAAAAATTCCGCCCTCTGGTGAAAATCACAGAACGCGGGTCACGAGTCATGCGTGGGCTGGACCTGGACCTGGCAATCGGAAGCTTAAGCAGCAAGCTGCGCCGCTTGCTAAACCTGCACTACGGCCACAAATCGCCAATCGTTACAGATCATATCGACGATTCCCCAAAAGACGAATTGAGCGATCTAGAATCGACGCCGCAGAACATTGCCGAGATCGAACCGCCAGCAGACCGGAACCGGCAACCGTCCCCAGATGCTTTCACTGAGAAAGAGTCAACCGCGGCCCCGTCGAACGACCACGAATTACCCTCACTATTTGATGTCCAGACGAATGATTTTCATTCAGATGAAGTTCTGGCGGACGACACAGATGACGCGAAATCCGAGCCTCTACCGACCGAAAAGTCCGCTGCTTCCGCCGCAACAGCCGTGGAAACTCGGATCGATAAACCGGAAACGAAAACGACGAACCACTTGGATTGCCCGGATTACTATTGGACGTGGCAGTTGTTTAAGCTGGGATTCACTCAGCGACAGGTCGTCCAAATCCGCAATATCTCAAGCCAGCAAGTGATTGGACATTTGGTTCAAGCTGAAGAAAATGCGTTGGATGTCAGCCCAGAGTGGAAAATTTCTGCGAAGTCCACCGCATAAGGCCCGTTTTTCTATGCTAAGCGTCAAATGGCTCGCACCCCAGTACCTCGACCTTTGCTGGTCCGCTCAATGTGCAATCGTCAAAAATAGATATTCAGGATACAATAACCCAATTAACGACCGCCTAAACATTTCTGGCTTAAACTAGGCGGTCCCATCGTTGACGGATTATCTGATCTGAGGAATGAATGTCGGAAAACAAGCCCAACGACCAAGATCCAAAACAAGAAGACGATCGTAGAATCGTGCGCGGTGTCAACATCTGGGCGTTGTTGTTGCTGGTCGCCGTTTCTGCCATCGCAATCTCATTGTGGTTGGACGCCGGGACCTCGACCATCAGCATGGCCTACTTCAACCGTTTGGTTGAAGGCAAGGACTATAAAGGCGAGGTGATTCGCGACAGTGATGGCAAACCAATTGAAGGTTCCAACATCCAGCAAATCACTCTGCATGAAAACCACGCCGAGGGCACTTTCCTGATCCCGCCACTACCGGGCCCCAAAACAGATACCAAAGGAAACTTGGTTACGCCTGAAACGGGAGACGCGCTGAATAAGAGCTTTCGGGTCAATATTCCGCCACCCAATTCTCCCGACCGGACACGCTTCATTGAGCTGTTAGAAAAAAATGACGTCCACTATATGATCGCGTCGCCATCTAACTGGAACGCGCTGATGACAGCGCTGTTCATCGCGTTTATGTTAGGACTGTTGCTGTTCATGTTCATCACCATGCGACGTGCGCAGAGCAATATGATGGGCGGCGGATTCCTCTCCAACTTTTCACGGAGTCCGGCCAAAAGATATGACTCGCCTGAAGATGCCATCAAATTCAAAGACGTGGCGGGGCTCGAGGGTGTCAAAGCTGACTTGCAAGAAATCGTTGAGTTTCTAAAAGACCCTACTAAGTTTCAAAAGCTTGGTGGCCGCGTTCCCAAGGGTGTGTTACTGATCGGGCCTCCGGGTACGGGCAAGACGTTGCTGGCACGGGCCGTCGCCGGCGAAGCTGACGTTCCTTACTACAGCGTCAACGGTTCTGAGTTCATTCAAATGTTCGTCGGTGTGGGTGCCTCGCGTGTTCGTGATCTTTTCAATAATGCAAAAACCAACGCACCGGCGATTATCTTTGTCGACGAGATCGACGCTGTCGGTCGACAACGTGGTGCCGGACTTGGTGGTGGACATGACGAACGCGAACAAACCTTGAACCAAATTCTTGGTGAAATGGACGGGTTCTCGAACACCGATTCCGTCATTGTACTGGCCGCCACTAACCGACCAGACATCCTTGATCCAGCATTGCTACGCCCCGGTCGTTTCGATCGTCATGTCACGGTTTCCCGACCGACACTGGCAGGCCGGCTGGCAATCTTCAAAGTACACGTTCGCAATGTGCCGTTGCACGACAATGTTGACCTCAATTCGCTGGCTTCGGCCACTGCCGGAATGACCGGTGCGGATATTGCCAACATGGTCAACGAAGCCGCTTTGTGGGCCGCTCGTTACGACAAGAACTGTGTCGAAATGGAAGACTTCTATTACGCACACGATAAAGTTCTGATGGGTGCTAAACGCGAGGAAGTGCTCAGCGAAAAAGAAAAAGAACGCACCGCCTATCACGAAGCCGGCCACACCATTGCGGCTTGGTTTTTGACCGGTGCCCACCCCGTACACAAGGTAACAATTATCCCGCGTGGCCAAGCATTGGGCGTGACTCAAATGATCCCAGAAGAGGATCGTATGAACATGTCCGAACATGAATTGCGAGACCAATTGGTGGTGTTGCTTTCTGGTCGAGCTGCCGAAAAACTGATTTACAACGAATTCACCGTCGGTGCCGAAAACGACCTGGAACGTGCCACTAGCTTGGCCCGCCGCATGGTGACCCACTGGGGCATGAGCGACAAACTGGGTCCCGTCAGTTATAAGACTTCCGATGAAGATCCGTTTCTGGGTCGCGAGATCCACCAGAGTCGTTCCTTTAGCGAACACACTATGGAAGTGATTGACGAAGAGGTCACAAAAATTCTTCAGGACGCGGCTCAAAAGTCTCTCAACATGTTGAACGACCGCAAGGCTCAACTGACAGACCTGACCAATCGGCTGCTGGAAAATGAAGAGTTAGATCAAAAAGAGATCCGCGCGGTCATTGGCGCCTCAGTTCATGACAAGCGTCTGGAAAGCAAACATGGAATCGTCATCGATCCGGCACCTGGAGTATCCGACACCAATCCTGTTTCAGAAACCACAGACGCCATGACTTCCACACCAGACGATTCCGGTGAAAGTCGCTAATCTTAGTTGCGATTGGTTCGTTGGATTCCCCGCATGAGCCCTGACCAACTCCGCCAGCCCAATCAGTTCTTGAATGTTGCACTGGTTGGGCTCGCTTTGGCTTTGGCACCTTTGCTGATCTGGTTGGCAATTGTCGCCAAGACAAATACGGCCGATTTGAACAACTGGATCGATACCAGCTCGGATGCCTATCATCGGTACCAAACCTTTTTGGACCAATTCGGCAGCGACGATCAAATCATTCTTTCTTGGAACGGTTGTCGAACGACGGATCCTCGCCTGCCCATCGTAGCCAACGTGATCCGCGAAACTTGCAGTGACATCGTTGACCGGGTAACCACCGGTACGGCAGCAGTTGACCGATTGGTTCAGTCGGCTGCTAAAATTTCGGACGCTTCCGCTCGCCGCCGACTCCGCGGCAGCCTGTTCGGTGACGATCTAACGACAACTTGTGTGATCGCACGGCTAAACCAACAGGGCAAAAATCAACGCTCAGAATCAGTGCAACGACTGGAAACTATTTTACTGAAGCACATTTCTGAAGACCGCGATGACGTTCATTTGGGTGGTAAAGCATTCCATAGCCACTCGTTAAACCACCACACCAATCGAGCACTACTGCTTGGGATCCCGGGCGCATTTTTGGCGGCATTGATCACCTGGCTTGGCATTCGCAGTTGGCGATTCGCCATGAGTGCCGTGTTTGTCGCAGGTTACGCTGGCCTGTTTTCCTTGGCGATTGTTCCCCTATTTGGAGTCCAGCTCAATGGCCTGTTGGTGTTGATGCCCGTCCTGGTCTTCGTGTTGGCACTCGGTGGCGCCGTGCATCGTGTGCGAGCTGTGCAACGAGAACTTGCTTACGCAGTGAATACCAACACACAACCGACAACGGCGTTCAAAACTGCTCTCAAACATTCGCGGCCACCGATTCTACTTTCGATGCTAACCACCGCCATCGGAATCGGCACGCTTAGCATTAGCCCCATTTCTGCCGTGCGACAGTTCGGTTTGTTTTCAGCGTTTTCGCTAATCATGGCCACCGTCATGTTGCTGACTCTGTTGCCCACCATCTGGCGGATCATGTTGCCAAAACTGGCCGCCAACCATTCCAAACTTATATCAGCGGGTCGCATCGACCGAGCCTTAGAAACCGTTCACAGATTTCCGATCGTCGTCCTACTGGTCGTGTTTGCCGCTGGCATCCCAGCCGTCATCGGACTGCAGAAATTTGAAACGGATCTGGACGTTGCCCGGTTGTTCAGTGAAAAGACCAGTGTCGCCAAAGACACGCACTGGATCGAGAAAAACCTCTTTCCACAAGGACGCGTCGACATGGTAGTGTCCTTTCCGAAGTCCTTGCAATTGAATCGCTACCTTCAGTTGGTAGAAGTGCTTCGAGTTCAATCTGAGCTGCGTAAACTAGAATTTTGCAACTCGTGCCTCTCTGCTGCTAATTTTGTGAGCATTCCTCGCACGCGTTCGACGCTGCAACGTCACTTGAACGAGCAACTAATTGCGAACCAAATCGACACCGATTATGAAACCCTTCAGCAACAGGGGCTTCTAAGTTCCGATGAGTCGGTTGATCGATGGAGGATCAGTGTAGCTTGTTTTATCGAGCACCCCCATGACGAGTTTGATCGTGCCGAAGAATTAATGCGAGTCGCCAATCAAAACAAAGGCGAGTCGGGGATTTCATTGTCAGCCACCGGAATGGGCCCCGTATCGGCTCAAGGTCAACGTCGCCTTTTCTCTGACTTGATGAGGAGCTTGGGAATTGCCGTGGTCGTGATCATTCCGTTAATCATTTTCTCATTGCGCAGTTGGAAGTTGGGGGCTCTGGCCATGATCCCCAACCTGTTTCCAATCGTGATTGTGTTTGGCTACTTTGGCTTTTTTGGTCAACGCCTGGATATCGGGGCCGTACTAACGGCCAGTGTGGGACTAGGAATCGCTATCGACGACACGGTACATTTTTTGCATTACTATCGCATTGGCCAATCATCCAATTCCACAATCGACGCTGTCCAATTTGCGATTCAACGTTGCGCCAGCCCAATCTTGACCACGACTTTGATTATTTGTGGTGGACTCATCCTGTTTTCATTCAGTCAGTTCTTGCCGGTGCGCAATTTTGCCGTCTGCCTTATCTTGTTGATGTCGACTGCCGCATTCGCCGACCTAATATTGTTGCCCGTTTTAATGAAACGAGCTGTCACCACAAGCTGAAGACTGAGATTTCGGTTTCACATAGCGCCTAAGACTGGGTTCGCTCGCTGCTTTTTTGAAAGCTTTTACTTAGACAACGACTCGCGAGATGTGGCGTCTTTTAATTGACTTTCGCTCATCATGACCTAGATTTTCATTTAACGTTTCAACTACGGTCCAAGATAATGCAAGTAAACGAAAACTACCAAAAACTCATTGATAATTGGGAAATACTACTCATCGTTGCTGGCCTCGTGGTTTTCTGTTTGATTCTGAATTGGTTTCGGTACGGCAAGATTAGATTAAGCCGCGAGGAAATGTCAGAATACAGACGATACAATCCTTGAAGGTCTGCCTGAGAAGCAGCACAGAGCTTGTGACATAGCAGCCCTTCATTGCAAAAAAAACGACACGCGAATTCATTTCACGTGTCATTTGATTTCAATCTTCTGGGCGACTTCCATCACCACACATCTTTACGATACGCGGTTTGAATTCTCCAACAACCTGAACCAAATCGGTTTGGGCCGCCATCACTTCATGGATATTTTTGTAGGCACCAGGCACCTCGTCTAAGCCAGCGGAAAGCAAACGCACATTGTGCTTTTTTAAATGCTCACGCCATTCCGTCCAATGGAATTGGCGTTTGGCCGCCGTCCGAGACATTCGTCGCCCGGCTCCGTGAGAAGCCGAGTGCAAACTGTGAGCGTTTCCTTTGCCCCGTACAACAAAGGCCGAATCGGCCATGTTGCCGGGAATGACGCCTAGCACACCTTGTCCAGCCGGCGTGGCACCTTTGCGGTGCACATAAACCTGCTTATTATTGTGAGTTTCCAACCAAGCAAAGTTGTGATGGTTTTCGACAGTCGCCAAAGTTTGTGCTCCGGCCAGTCGAGTCACATTGCGGTGAATCACATGATGGTTGGCACTTGCGTATCGCCCCATCAAATTCATCGCCGCCCAGTACTCCTGGCCCTCCGCCTGGTCCATATGCAACCAGCCAAGGTGGCACAGCTGCTTGTCGTTGCGAAATCGCGCTGGCAGTTTTCGACGAGCGATATCGCTGTACCGCTGACACACTCGCGCCCCCGCACCTCGGCTACCGCTGTGACTTAGTAACGTCACATAGGTACCCGCGTCCAAACCGAGTTCATCTTCAGGCAAAGTCAGCAAACCCCACTCGACAAAGTGGTTACCTGATCCGCTGGTTCCCAGTTGCTTGCGAGCTCGATCTTTGACTTCACGAGTCACGGCCGTGATCGTCCAATCCTCGTCCAATACTTCGTGCTGATGAGGTCGCTTCCATTCCTTGCCCGTTCCAAACACCGTGCCATTTTCCAACGAAGCATCCAACTCGCGGCATTTGCTGGCGTTATTTTCAACGAGCAATTCCACTGGCAAGTCGGTCACTGTCATTTTCATTCGACAGGCAATATCGACCCCGACGGCGTATGGCACGATCGCGTTGTCTAAAGCCAACACACCACCAATTGGCAAACCATATCCGCTGTGAGCATCTGGCATCAAGGCTGCAGCGACTGCCATTGGAAGTCGACATGCGTTTGACATTTGCTTGCGAGAATTCTCGTCTAGATCTTGCCCCCATTGGCAGTAGTTGATCGACGAGTCGCTGTGATCTTCATTCCGCCACTCAATCAGTCGTCGCGCAAAGTCACCGAACGAGGCATCTGCCAAGTAAGCTTCTGGGGCGTCCAGAATTTGAGGAATCAACTTCTTTGGACGCAGGGCATGAGGTGTTTTTGATTTGGCGTCGCGATGGATTCCATCAACTGCATCTCGCACACAGTCCTCGGGCACGCCTAGCCGTATAAGTTGCTTCTTGTTCACAAATTTTCCGTTCTATTAATCCTTGCTAATGCCAGTTCGACAATCCCAGCAGATAGTAGGTTCGGCACTGTTTCTCCTTAACCGTATCAGAATACGGTCTCAACTATTGTTTTACATCCTGCTATTTCCTTCCCCACCTCTAGGAAATTCTTGAAAACGGCGGCAAAAGTGACGATGGCTAGTAAACCCGTGATTGTGTGCTTGGGTCCGTTGGCAAACGGCCAAGCATGGCCAGGCCAACCTGCTTGTTAAGAATTCTTTAAAAGCCCTGAAATTGGGCTTTTAACTGGGCAACTTGTACGATCAAATAACAATTCAATCAAGCGTTTACTTTCTGTTTTCCCTCTGACCAGAAAAGGCAAATTTCAGACGATACGAAACACCTACTTGTTGTTGACTGTAACAACCCTCTATTCTCCTTTCTCCTTTCTCCTTTCTCCTTTTCTATGACCCTTGACTTCAAAGACTCCGATCCGACTCCATTCCATTCAAAATCGCCTACTGCCAAACCATCTGAATCTGCCAAAATTCTGCTTCCTTCCCAAAAAGATTTGTCGGGGCGGGAACCCATTGGCGAATTCGGACGTTACCAGTTGTTGGAACAACTGGGCCGAGGTAGTCACGGGATTGTCTATCGGGCGTGGGATTCAAAACTACACCGCAACGTAGCCATTAAAGTGCCACGTTCCGACGTGCCTCTTTCTACCGAAGCCCCTCAACGATTTCTTGAGCATGGCAAGCTGCTGGCTGCCATTGAGAGCCAGGCGATTGTCAATGTTCACGACCTGGGAATATCTGACGACGGAACGTTGTTTGCCGTAATGCAGTACTGCGAAGGGACGTCACTTAAACGGATCATGACAAATCGGTTGCTAACCCAAGTACGAACGCTGGAAATTTTAATCGATGCTGTTCAAGCACTGGGGCAAGCGCACTTGGGTGGGGTCTACCATCGCAACTTCAAGCCTGGCAATTTAATTGTTGACAAAAATGGCAACGTTCATTTGGTTGACTTTGGAATGCGACTTTACGAAGAGGCCACGTCGCAGAACACAGAACGATCCAACCCAATTGGGACTCCAGATTTCCAAGCACCTGAACAGGTCCGAGGTGAAAATCACCGCATCGATCAAAGGACAGATATATGGGCGGTGGGAGTTTCACTTTACATTTTGTTAACTGGCAAGTTTCCCTTCAATGGTCGAACGCGTACCGAGCTGGCTTACAACATTCGATATTCGGATCCTGACGAATTTATTCCACACGATTCGACCACTCCGCATAAGCTGCGGGAAATTTGCCAACGCTGTCTGCAAAAGTTAATGGTCGACCGATACGAAAATGTCTCGGATCTTTTGAGTGATTTGAAGTTGGGTTGGAACGAGTATGTGAATGCGCAAATTCAAAACCAATCCACTTCGGAATGTGGCTCGAAAACAAATCTAACGGCGGATAATCCAGCAGATGTAGATCGTTCCCCGCCTAATCCCGCGGCTGATGACTATTCATCGTTTCCCGGACCGCATGATGAAGACAAGCGTTCCATCAAATCGGGCGCCGATGAAGCGATGGAAATCCTTGAGATTCACAAAACGCGTTTTACGAATTCTCGAGAATTAAAAGACCTACCTTCGTTGCGGTCCTTCTTGAAGATTGTTGCTTTTGCTCCGCGTAAGTTATTGGATACTCATTCACGCAGCCTGTTATCGGCGGGGTATTGGTGGTATGGCAGTTCGGCGGCTCTGATCGCGGTGATCGCTGTTACCGCCTCGCTGTGGTTGAATTCGCTGGTTGGCAATGCTCTGTCCAATACGGTTCAACAAATATTTGGACCTGACCTTCAGAAGTCGTTGTCTGCGATCGAAACGATTTGCGAAAACCCGTACCTGTATCAACATTTCCTGCTGGAAACGAAAGACGAGCTTGCAGCGATTAAGGATGACAGTCAGAGATTTGCAGCACAGTGCCGCCTTGATGCAGCTCAATTCTGCATTGATTCCGATAACCGAGATAAATTGAACGCCGTGCTTGCCAATGTTTCGCGAGCCTCCTACATGGAGCGTCAGTTTATCGAAAAATCATTGACGGCTAATCCTGCGATGACCACCTCGGCGCTCATTAAAAAATTTGACAGTGCGACCTCCGATCGAGACAAGGCTTCCTACGCGATTCTAGAATTGAGCTTAGATCAAACCTTTTTGACACTCCGTTGCCTGGGCAGCGAGGCTACGCCTAGCCTTAAGACCGCTTTTGCGAAACGATTCGCAGAATGGCAAGCCGACGTCCCAAAATTTTGCGAAGTCATCAACTCACTGGAAGACGCAGATCTGCTGTTTTATGCCCTGCAAACATTGGCTTTTGTCGATTTAGCAGAATTACCTAAATCCAACAAACAACGTGTGCACGAGATGTTGGACGACCTGAAACTGTGGGACGCGGACCCAGGCATCTTTCAAATGCAACACTTCCTTCGTGACCGGGTGAATGCCGTTTCATTTAGAACCGAACTTCATATGCGGGACACCCAGTCGCCAGCCTATTCGAAGAAAATTGACGGCATGCCAGCCACCATTCTACGACTGACTCGTGTTCCAGCGGGGCGACTGCATCGATCAGAGGGTTCGAAAAACACAGAGTATTCTTTTTCATCGGTGTACCCAAAAACCGTGGTTGATATTGAAGAATTCCAACTGTCTGATGTTGAAGTAACGGTCATGATGTTTGACGTTTACTATCAAAGCCTACCGACCGGTCATCCAGTGAGGATGCGTTTCCAGGATGAAAAAGCACTAGGAAAAAAGTCATTCGCAACGTTAAGAGGTGTTCGGCGTAGCGACGCCTGTCAATTTTTGAACTGGCTGAGTCGAAATAACGGGCTAGAGGAAGTCTACTCTTTCGTTCCAATGCAGCAGTGGCGTCGAGTGCCTGGCTATTGGAAGGCTAAACAAGGCGCCAAAGGATTCCGCTTGCCAACTCTGGATGAAATGGAATGGGCGACCCGCGCTGGCTCGCGAAACAGTTCGTTCCCTTGGGGCGACGATCCGTCGGTCCACTCGCGATTTGCTAACCTAAAAGAATTGAACACGAACATGTATCGCAATGTCATTCCTAACCGCTTTGGGCTGTTTAACACACTTGGCAATCTTGGTGAGTGGTGTGAGGACGCTCGCATCGATACATCGGCTGCGTCCGATCATGTTTTTGCCAGTATCCTTTTGGGTCAGATTGGACAATCTGCACACCTTAGATTTAGTGGCGAGCACGAACTGGCCCCACTTTGCACACCACGTCCGAGAAAATTCGTTGGGTTTCGCATTGCACTGGACGCTGACGTGGAGATTAAAAAACCAATGCAGCAATTGGATCCAATGACACATTCAAATGACTTTAACTGAATTAAATCTGTCACAGTCATTCGATGGCTCTTTACTCGCGCAAAAAAACAGCCGCACCATTTATTTGGTGCGGCCGCTTGTTTTTAAGAATGATTTTCGGTCGAACTAACTTAGTTAGTTAGTTCATCGCATTCCACCAAATTTTGTCTTCAGCAGCTTTGCTGGACACGGCTGCGGCAACAGAAGTGATTGAGTCTTCTACTGCAACATCTTCCAACACGCCCCAAGAATTGATTTGGACACCGCCGGACGCGGTAACCATGTAGGTGTTTTTGATTCGCACAAAACTACATTGAGTGGAAACCGTTTCGGGAACTGACCATTCCGGCATTTCCAACTTGTCGTTTTCACCGGCAACCGTTGGCATTTCCAATCCAGCAGCAACTGCCAGATCGTATTTACGGAAGATAGCTGCGACCACAGACAAGTCCATAACGTTTTGCAATTCTGCAAAAATCGGATCGGCATCCGCCAATGCTGCAAAATGTTCGGTCATGTTTTCAGCCCATTTGTGGGCTAGAGGGTGTGCGTCAGTATCAGTTAGAGCCTTGGCTCCTGCACCCGAAATTTCCCAAACGTTGTAGTCATCGCTACGTTTCACGGAATCGTATTTGCATTCCAGCCAGAAACGAGGATTTTGCTTGAAACCTTTGCCGGCTTTTTGAGCCAATTCAAGAACACTTGGAATACCTTGGGTGGCTGAGTTTTCGAAACCCATGGCCATCCGCTTCATACGATAGTCAGCAGCGACCAGAACTTGAGCGATTCGGCTGTCTGCAGCAACGCCAGTCAACGTGATATCCTGAGGGCCCATGGCCTGCTCAACCTGCTGGACCATCTGAGGGCTGAACGATTGTTGACGGAACAACTGCTTCAGTTGCCTATCACCCTGTTGAGTCGGATCGATCGAAACGCTAACGCCTTGACCTCGGTTAGCAGCGTCGGCAGTGCGAACCGCTACGATGAAATCTTCCAAGCGAATCACAGGACGTCCGGTTGATTCTCCGACCACGTTCCCCTTGGCGTCAACTTTCCAACCTTCGCCAGGTCCGACCAAAAGAATGTCGTTAATTTCTGGTTTGACAATCACGTACTTGATACGTTGAATGCCGGCCATGTATCGCATGGCATCCGTCAGTTCGATTCCGTTATTCGCTGAATCAGCCAGCGCCTTTTCGATCGACCTAACAGAAATTGCTCGCAATTCAGAAGCCTCTCGGGCCGAATCGGCCAAGCCTTCTAAACTGTCGCGAATTTCCTGAGTTGTTTTGTCTAGCAACCGCTGGGTGGCTTCGGTCAGTACGCCTTCACCATCGATTAAAACACCTCCAATTTGATTCACCGTTCCAAACTGCCCGAACGCAGTGCTGGTCATAGCCAGGAAAATTGCGCAGGCCACGAATTGCGTAACCCAATTGAATTTGCCGATATATGTCGACATCGTTTCTACTCCCATTCAGTGTGCCTTGCCCCGATTTATATTTCGGTTGAACCAAAACGGTTCGAATGACTTCCTCGGTACAACCACCAGTAACCCGCGTCGCTTCACGGCAATCGAGCCGTTGCAGCCTAACGTAGGAAACAGGATTGTTGTAATATGGTTGGTCAGCCGAGGAACTGAACCACCCTAGTTGCGAGTCCCCAAGTCCGCAATGCACGGACGTTCGGAACCTTGTATATAGTATACGTTGATTCCCAAAGACTTCTGCGCCATGATTCACACGAATCGACGCATTTATCCCTGAAAACTATCGTTTTTCGTCGGCTCATTACGAGTCGGAGATCAGTAAATCAATCAAAAGGTGGACCACATGTCCAATGTGGCTTATCTGGTCATTCGCGATGGCACCAAATGGTCCGACGTTTTTCGGCTAATTCCCGGAAGAACCGTCACAATCGGTCGCGCTCCAACCAATCAAATCGTAATCCGTGAAGATCAGGCCAGTCGTCAACATGCTGAGATCTTTATCAACCAGGGCAAATGGACAATCCGTGACCTGAGCAGTCGAAATGGTACGGCAATCGGTGAAAAACGGCTGTCTGGCGATCACCCATTGAGCCCCGGAGACGTCATTTGGATCGCCCGTACCAAAATGGCCTTTGTCGACGATTTGCAGGCGGCCTATTCCGGTCAGCAACAGATTGGCAGCAATCAGGCGACGATGGCTGGCTTGGAATTGGACGATCAACCGACCGTTTCCATCCAAGTGTCCGAACCGGCCACGATTACTCACCGTCGTACGCGGACCAAGTTTCTGAATGAGAGCGATTCCGGGGAAGACGAAGAGACCTCGATCCCCAAAGTCGGTCGTGCCGCCAAACGGCTTTGTCGCTTGGCCTTCGAACTAGCCAACCAAAAATCACTGAAAGACATCGCCCAACTAGCGCTAACCGGGCTGTTCGAGGGCACTTCGACAGATGCCGGGGCGGTCCTATTGGTTCCCGCGAGACTTCCCAAACCTTTTAACGCCAAGAAACTGGACATTGCCGCTTGGCGATCGGATATTCGGCCCGAGTACCAACAGGTTTCTCAGTTTCTGGCCGAGACGGTATTAAGGACCGGCGAGGCCGTTTTGGCTCGTGACATCGCCGACGACAGTAAACTTAGTATTCGAGACAGTAAGGGCGAGATTCAAGCGACCGGCGTGATCTGCGCGCCGATCCGCGTTGCCAACCGCACCATTGGGCTTGTCCATATTTACTCGACACTACCCAACCGCACACTCGACCCCGATGACCTTGAATTCACGTTGGCTGTGGCTGAAAACATGGCGCTAGCGATTCGGACTCGCCACCGCGAACAAAAGTTGGTGGAAGACCTATCGGTGACTCGTCGCGAAATTGATCAACTACGAGAACAACTGGGCGTCGAGAGTGAAATCGTTGGAGCCAGCGAAGTCATCTTGCAAGTCCACCAACAGATCGCTCGCGCCGCACCCAGTAGTGCGACGGTTTTGGTCGTGGGTGAATCTGGCGTTGGCAAAGAATTGGTGGCGCGTGCGGTCCATTATTCCAGCCCCCGCAAAAAAGGGCCCTTCGTCTGTTTGAATTGCGCGGCGTTATCTGAATCGCTTTTGGAAAGCGAATTATTTGGTCATGAACGAGGTGCCTTTACGGGCGCCACCGAACGCAAGATGGGCAAGTTCGAAGCGGCCGACGGCGGAACATTAATGCTGGACGAAATCGGAGAGATGAGTGCATCGATCCAAGCCAAGTTCCTGCGAGTCCTGGAAGGGCACCCGTTCGAACGTGTCGGCGGCAGCAAAGCCATCTCGGTCGACGTCCGCGTAATCGCGGCTACCAACCGAGACCTCGAAAAAATGGTGAAGGAAGAAGGGTTCCGCCGCGATCTGTTTTTCCGTTTGAACGTTGTTAAGATCGAAGTCCCAGCATTGCGTCACCGCACCGACGATGTTGATATCCTAGCGGATCACTTCTTGCAAAAGTTCAATGTGGCAACGGGGCGAAAAATCACTGGCTTTTCGCCTGATGCGATCTCCAAAATGCGGACCTACCGCTGGCCGGGCAACGTGCGAGAACTAAGAAACGTTGTCGAGCGTGCCGTCGTGTTGGCTCAAAACGATACGATTGAAGCCGACGAGTTAATCCTAAGTAGCCTGACCACCGCCAGCGAATCTCGCATGGACGCCTCCGTAACCGGGCAAGGCTTTCGCCCGATGTCGCTCGCCGAAATCGAACGACGCCACATCCTGGCAACTCTGACTGCCTTCAGTTGGAACAAGAGTCGCACGGCACAGACGTTGGGAATCGAGCGGTCCACTCTGGATCGCAAAATCAAACGTTACGAACTAGAAAAGTTCAAACCATAGGCCTCCGGCAGTTAGCTTCCGACTCAGCTACCCTCCCT
>CAZJBW010000099.1:0-13945 GCA_964543985.1 uncultured Pirellulaceae bacterium
ATGAAACTCGCCGGTTTGAAATCCGAAAACTGGAACGAGATCGTGATTCCGATTAGTCGAGCAATCATGAATTCGACGGATCAATTTAGAGCCCGTGCCTAAATCAAGCCACGGCGTACTGCTTGGACGGCGGCTTGTGTGCGATCGTTGACGCCCAGTTTCAACAACACGTTTTGCACGTGTTCTTTTACGGTTTCGTGGCTGATGTCTAATCGATCGGCGATGGCACGATTCGTTTGACCTTTGGACAGCTCGGTCAAAACTTGTAATTCGCGATTGGTCAGCGGGAAATCGATGTGAGTTTCTACTCGGGCAGCATTCAGAGCACCGGTGACGACGCGAGTGTCCTTGCGTTGCCAAGTCTTCTTTCCTTGGGCCACCTTGCGTAAAGTGGAAAGCAGTTCTTCACGCGTTGCGGTTTTGGAAATCATGCCGTACGCGCCGGCTTTCACCATTTGTCCCACGAAGACGGGGTTCTGCCAAACGCTATAAATCAACAAAGGGATTTGTTGGCGGTTGGCAGTCGATTGCAATTCCAAGCAACTGCCATCAGACAATTGGAATTCGCTCAAGATTAACTCAATACGATCCTGGTTAACAGCGCGAGCGGCTTCGACGATCGAGTCGGTGGTTAAGGCCAGTTGAAACTCGGTCGACTTGAAAATCGAACGCAAGCCTTCAATGACAATCGGGCAGGAGTCAACGGCCAGAACTTGATAGGATTTTGCAGAATTCAAGATAGCCCTAGTCGTCGACGGGCGGAGGTTCGAGTCGAGGAGCGGTGGGCTCGTCGTAGTCGTCCATGTTGACAGGCTCGGACGTTGGACGCTCGTCGGTATTGTCGATTTCAGTGCTGATCGACGATTGCAGTTCGGTTAAGCCTTTGCGTAGCTCGCCGTAGCCTCGCCCGACATTTCGAGCGACTTCGGGTAGACGCTTGCCAAACAGTACGATGGCTACGATGCCCAATACCATCAGTTCCCAAATTCCAATCGTGGGCAGCATGTTGAACTCGTCGCTTGCGAGATGTTTCGCAGATGGAAGATTGATGAAGGCGTCCACGCCGAAACGTGAAGTAGTTTAGACTTCGGTTTTTTCTCTTTCCGATTCGATGTTGGAGGATTCTTGACCTTCGTCCAACTTCTTGGGTTCATCCTTTAACCCTTGTTTGAATTCATTGACGCTACGCCCCATGTTTCGCATTAAACTGGGAAGTCTGGAAGCGCCAAAAACTAGCGTCAGGATCCCAGCTAAAATAAGCAGTTCCGTTTGTCCTATCCCGAACATATTAAATCCCAATTACAAAGGGCGAAAAAAGTTGGTGTCGAATGAGTCTACGCGGCGACAGCTTTTATTCTAGAAGCGGGTGAACGAGTGTCAAACCCATGACATCGGCGCCAGCCACAGATTAGTGACATCGAGGTCACAATGAACGCGTTTTTGTTGATTCTTAGGCGGTCCAGGTTCTCAGGGTCTTGTCCGCACTGATACGACCCTCAAAATTGACAGAACCTAAGGTTGGTATGACTTCAGTGGGTTTGCCTTGCTCAATTTCGATCGCTTTCAATACCGCGAGAAGTCTTTAGCAATCCGCGGCGCCAGCCTGGGTGTTCGATTGGGTACGTTTCAAAAGTGTTTGAAGCTACTCGGTTCGGTTTAACCAGTTGGTCCACGGGAATTGATTGGTGGCTAAGATGTTCAATCCGTAGTGAATCATCGGATTCGAACTCAACAAAGAAATTATCGTTCAGCCCAGGTGCTTGGAACTCTTGAAGCAGTTCGCCATTCAGCTGGATTAGAAAATGTGCATTCTGCAGCTGAATGGACAGTTCAAACAACTTGTCATCGCGAGTCTTCGGTTCGAAGAAAGTCCAACTTTGCAGTCGGTTTTCAGCGCGAACGATTGCGATCCAACCCACCGGTTTATCATAAACAGGGTCGTTGTAGGCATGGTTTAAATGGCAGCGGTACGGGCGAACGGTGATGTGCAGATGGTCGTTGTAAAATTGCACTTGAGAAAACAGGTCTGCCGTGCCTCGAATCAATAACTGATTGGGCTTTTCGCTGGACGTGTTCAGGTGGAGCTGTTCATTGAGTGGTCCAAAACTTCTTTCGAATGTGTTTGGTTCTGGCACCGACCAGCGACCAGCGCCCCGACCCATTATTGGCTCGTCGTGAAACGGTTCAAAAGGCATTGAGTTGAGTGTGGCCAACCGACGGGTCTCATGGTCGTAGTAAAACAACTCGCGGACATGCCATGATGTCGATTCCAGGCCAGTTGTCGTTTGGTCAGAATCTAGTAAGTGGGCCAAACGTCGAATTCGGCGTTCCACATAGTCTTTTCTTTCAACCTTGAAGCCTCTCGAGAGTGCCAGCTGAATCCATCGATCCGTGGCGGAATTTAACAGAGATCGACAAGCTTCTTTTTGTTGCAACAAATGGACTGCCACAAATGTGGCATTGGTACTCAATGCAAGACGCTGGCCAACTAACGATTTCCACTCGGTTTGTGCTTCTTCGTTGTTAGGGTCTTGCCATAATTGCAGCGTTCGTTTGATTATCAATGTTTCGTCAGAATCGAGATTCTGGAATGCGGCTTCAAGTTTTCCAGCGTCGGCCGACTCAAGATTCAACCAATCAGACAGGGGCGACAACGTTTGCTGGGCCCCTGCTCGCAATGCGACCTGAGATGGGCTGGGTGCACAGCCTCCTTCGGTGCGTGGTTCGCGTGGATCAAAAATCCATGGCGTGGCTTGCCCATTCGGACCAAGAATCGTCCCTTGCAGCAGACTCGACCAGATCTCGCTTTGATCCTTGTAGGTGTCGCGTATGTAAACGTAAGCGTTCGCTTGCTCGCGGTGTCGAAAGTGGTCCATTCCCAAACGCAAGAATTGACCGGCCAATTGGTATCGTTCATGTTGGATTGCCAATCGCACCATTCGCAAGCACCAACGGCCACCACCCGAGTATCCGCAGGCCAAACTACCGGACGAGTTTTCAGCCGATTGCTGGAAGGCGTGCCAGTATTCGTAGATTTTGTCGTCTTGATCGGTGTTCAGCCAATGACTTGCTGCGCCGGACATCATCAGCATGTAATACCTTTGATCCAATTCGTGGTCGCCAGCCTTTTCGGCCATCGCCGCGAACATGCGATCGGCATCTTCTGAGTTAGCTCCGTAGGAACATACCGCCAACGGGTAAGAGGCAAAAACTCTAGCCACGTTGTTACGGGCATCATGATTGGTTATCGAACCCATGGCGGCAATCAGTTTATTAACGGCTGCCGTCTTCGCTGCCTTGTCATTCTGGGCTGCGGCCAACCAGTATCGAAGGTACCAGTAATTGCGGGTATTCAGTTCGCTTAGGTCGTCCGAGATTGTTCTGGTTGCGAGCCGTTGGTTCAGTTCTGCTACGTTTCCGGTTTCCACAGCCAGTTCACACAATTCTCGTGACAGGCAAAAAACATCAGGCGTTGCATTCAAATTTTCTTCGTCCCAGATCCATTGAATCTCCCATTGATAACTGTCGGGAGTCCATGACTGGCTGGCGTTCCCAGACAAAATCGTGTTTAAATCGTCGGTGGGTAACAGGACAGATGCCAAGGCTTCATAAAGCGATTGATCCGACTCGCCACGCTGCAGCCAACGTTTGCGAAGCAAGTTCCACTGTTCGCGATTTTCCAAGCGCACAACCAAGTGTTCAAACAGACTGCCAAGATGGCCCAGTGATGTGTGGAGTTTTTTTTCGTGACCTCGTAAATGAACCATTTGTCGGAACAGTTTGGCTTTGGTCGATGCTTCACTACCAGCTTCATGCAACATTTCGGGCTGAGTTCGAGCCGGGTCGTCGTCGATATTCCACGGCCAGTTTTTGGGCGGATCGTATGTTGGTATCACGGCGCCTTCGATTTCTTCGTTAGGCATGCTCTGAGATTTTTTCCAATTGCGAGTCGCATCGCGATTCAATATTTCGGCGATTTCCCGACGCTCGACATGCTTTAACAACTCGAGCCTGAACGCCCACCACAATTGCCCGTTGAGATTGGCTGCTGCGTCCAGAGCCAGCGGCGTCAATACTTGGGTCACTCCATCCAGTTCTGAATGCTGCATCGTTGTTTGTGCGAAAAACCAAAGTGTGATGCGATGTTCGGGTGGTAACTTTTTCCATTCGTCAATTCGCGATAAAACTCCGTCCATGCGCGAGACAATTTTCATTACGTCAGTCTTTGGCGCGGCGAGTTCACGAATGACTAACTCGTTTAGCGTCAATGGTCGTTCTGATTCACGTTGATCTAACTGCTCGATCAAGTCATCCCTGGCAAGTTCTGCAAGCGGGCGCAAAGTCATTTCGGTAGCCGACCAAACTTGAGACGAATAACCCGTGTACCCTAGAACAAAAGGCATGGGAGGTGTTTTAGAGTCTTTGACATGTATCTGATCCAGCCAGCCAAGCAACTCGGTCGCGATCATTTGCGTGCCCATTCGATTGCAGAATTGAGCAGCTTGTTCTTGGTGTTTTTCCTTGTGCTGATGATGCGATTCAGCGCTGTAGCGTTTTTTTCGTTGAGCGTCCAGCATCATTCGTAGCGCGTCCCGATTTCGCCCGTTCGCAAAAAGGACATTGGCAACGTAGACGCCTGCTTGCGTTGTCTCAGCGCCATAGCGATCTTTATCCTCGCGAACGGTCAACGCTTTGAAAGCGGAAACGTGACTGTCGATCAACCAGTCGATGGCGGCTTGATTGTCGGCTTCTCTGCAGACATGCATCATCAAGTCGCCTAATACTGGTCGTTGTCCCCAAGATAGTTGGTCATGCAGCAGCGTCTTCAACAACTCGATCGATGGCTCGTCCAGGCAACGGTGATTCGTCCAGTGTCGTGCGAACCAGATTAATACTCGATTAGCAATGCGGTTTTCAAATACTGGATCGTCGAGTGCCTCGACCGCAACCTGGGCGGCAGCCACGGCATCCAATTCGTCGCCGTTCCGCGAATAGATAAATGCGGCTAAGGCGTAGTTAACGAATATCTCTTCAGCAGAGGCATCCTCAAGCGAGACCTCTAGTTTTTTTGCCAAGGTGTCGTAGCGTTTGATTGTGTCTACGTGATCGAGGTAAAAATCCCACCAAAATTTGTGTTGGTAAAGCTGGTTGCGACGCGAGTTCTTGTCAAAGTAGAGTTCAAAAAACTGCTCTGAAGTAAAACCGTGATTGCGGACTGGTAAGACTTGTTCAATGAGTTCACGAAACGATTCCCCGGTCATCTCGGATGGTTTTGTCTTCTTGATTTTTCGCAGTTCATCCGTTTTTGCGACGGCCGGTGACGTACTTGAAAAGACAAGCCATATGAAAATGTAGAGCGGCAGCCAGGTTTTCGATGTGACGATTTTTTGAGGTGGGCGAGTTTTTGACATAGTAAGAAACCTGCAATGGTTCGAGTGGGTCGCCATGGACCAAACAGTTGAGAAGCTACGACCAAGACGATCGCAGAGGTTGTATCGTCTTCAAGCGAGGCACTTAATATAGAATGCCGAGAGGCAGAGTGCACGGCGAAGCTACGGTTTTTCCGAAGTTGGTGCTTGGTATCGATAGTAGACTTCCAAGCACAGGGCCGCCATGGCCGTGCTGTAGACGCGACCCCCGTAACCGGCCCACAAGCCATTGGGATCCCACGAACCGGCGTGTTCGCCATTTTGATTCTGTGATCCTAATAGTGTTTTTGTCAGATGGTGGTTCCAATTTTCCCAAGCTTCGCCGCCAGTTTGGAACATGGCCAACGTCCCGTAGTACCAATAGTACAGGTTCTCTTCGGAAGTGCCCGGGATGTCTTGCAGAAGATACTGGGCCGCTTCGCTGGAGGTGGCTGGATGCACTACGTCCTCAAGAAAGTTTCGGCAGACCAATGCTTCGGCTGTCATCGTGATCGATGGCGGTTGGCCAGGACGGTAGCTGGCCAGCCCTTTGGCTGAGCCGCTGGTGCATTGATCCAAAAACTGTTTCATGAGTTGTTTGGATTGAGGTGGGATCGTCATGCCAGCCAATTCGGCGCTCTTAACGACCAACACTTGCCACCCAAATTGACTCATGTCACCATCGTCACCGGGTCGGTATCGCCAACCGCCCAGCGTTGGGTGTTGAGATTGTAATGAGTAGTTAACGGCTCGTTGTACCGGATCGCGAAGTCGCACGTCGCCGGTCATGGCCAGTGTTTCAGTGATAGCCAAGGTGGCCATGGCGTGGCAGTACATTCTGGCAAACAATTTCGAGCTACCTGCCATGTTTCCGTCGGTCGCTTGTTGCGTCAGCAAGTACTCTAAACCCTTTTGGACCGTTTGCCGGTGTTCACCTTCCAAGTGAGAGTGACCGGCGGCCAAGTAGGCCAAGATGGTCAATCCGGTGACGCCTGTATCTGCGGCCGTTCCTGCGCCCTGTCGGTCGTGCCCAAGCACCAACCGTTCCTGACCTCCGCCATTGTTGACGGAAGACCAACGACCATCGGGCTCCTGAATGCCAGCCAAAAACCGCAAGGCATCGTCGACCGCTTTTTCGGTTTCTATGCTGCCGCCGTTCCGAGACGCTTTCTCTTTGCGTTTTTCTGGACTGCGACCCGCATAAATGTCAGGCATCGGCAGACCATCGGCCAATCGTCGCGGTGCACTGGCAAACTGGTACGGCGTTTCAGAATCTTGATCGGGCCGGCCCCATTGGCTGTCCGTTTGGTTGACCAAACCTTCGGATTGTTGCGCCAAGGCGTCGGAGAGTTCGTTTCCGTTGGAGTTCGCTGACTTGGCCAAGTTGCGAAGCAGGCCGGTTTGGTCCTGGTTCTGGTTGACCATCGGTTCCGGCGCTGATCGGCTTCCTGACTTGATCAGCGTCTCGTCATTAGCCGTGTCGATTCTGGCAACTGAATCGCTTTGAAACTGGTTGGGCACTTGAAACGGACTGGTCTCTTCACGTTTCTGTCGGTTGACTTCGATAGGCTGGGCTTGCGAGACAACTGTTTCGTCCGAGGTGCGGATTTCGGGTGGTGTTTGCGTATCCAGGGCCAACGAAGGAGGTTCTTCGAGGGTCAGTTGTCCGCGGACTTCAGCCGGAATCTGTGGCTGCGGTCGTGGCGGCGAGATTTCCGGTTGAGTACGTGTGATTGTTTGTTGGACGCGTGGCTGCAGGCGATTGACTGGGTTGGTAACCGGTAGCGATTCGGGAGCCAAGTCCAGCTTGTCCCACGGGTTTACCTGGGTCGTTCCATCGTCTTCAGCCAAACGATTGGGCTCGTCCGAGTCCACAATTTTTAGGGCAACGGTTTGACTGGTTGGTTTTTGCGGTGTCGTGAAAATCAACTTCGTGCCGTAGGCGTACCCGCCCAACAGGACGTGGGCAAAAATGGATAAGACCGCACATTTCCAGATTGGTTTGACTTGCCCCCACCGGGTGCTCATCAGAATCAACAGGATGAGTGTTAACAGCAAAAAGCCTAGCCACAATGCGCTGCCGAGCGTCAACTCAGAAAAGTAGACAACGACAAAGTTCCAGGTTCGTTGCAACCAATCAAGGGTCGCTTGCATCAGCAGCTACTCCTTTCGTGCAACACGTACGGAAATGCCCAGGTCATTGATTTCTGCCGAATTACAGGCGGCCAGCACATCCGCCACGTTCTGGTAAAAGGCAGCGGCGTCACCGCGGACGATGACTCCCAAGCCCTTGTATTGTTTTACCGCTGAAGTCAATTCATCGCTCAGTTGAGTCAGACTCATCGGCACATCGTCCAAGGCGACACTGCCGTCCTCGAACACATTGATGACTCTCTTTTTGGGGGCAGCGGTTAATGCTTGGGCGCTGGAAACTTCTGGGACGTTGAGCGAAATGTTTCGCTCGGCTTCACTCAACTCGCTAAATTTTGTGCCAACCATAAAAAAGATGATCAGCAAAAA
Source organism: uncultured Pirellulaceae bacterium (assembly GCA_964543985.1). Lineage (GTDB taxonomy): Bacteria > Planctomycetota > Planctomycetia > Pirellulales > Pirellulaceae > CAJQPP01. The sequence continues at coordinate 7,929 of CAZJBW010000099.1, forward strand.
AACGATATCGATCATCGGTGTCAAATTCACCGACGGTTGTTCGTCTCGTTGGATTCGCAAAGGCATGGTGGCGACTACGTGCTCGTTGGTTGTGTTCGTAATTGTGTGATTGCGTAAGGTCGTTGGATCGCTAGGCGACCGCTTTCTTGGAACGCGACTTTCGACGCGCGGCCGTCTTGGCAGCGATGGCTTCGGCTGAAATTTCGTTGACCAGGCGTTGGCTCAAACGATCGATCTCCATGATCCGCTGATCAACTCGGCCCGTGAAATACAGGTAGGCGATGATCGCTGGGATGGCGATCGTCATACCGGCTGCAGTGGTCAACAATGCCTGGCTGATCCCTGTGGCGATCAACATTTTCGGGTCGGCTTGATTGGGATCGACCGTGGCAATGGCGTCGAATGCGTGAATCATTCCCAGGACGGTTCCCAGTAGACCCAGCAGCGGTGTGACCGTGGCGACCCCGTTAATCAACCGCAAGTACTTTCGCATCTCGTTGGAAGCTCGTTCACCCGAATCCAGCAAAGCTTGTTCGACTTCTACGGAGGGCTTGCCCCATTTTCTTAGCCCGGCCAGAAAGACGTTCGAGACTTGGCTCCTACGTTTCTGGCACTGTTCAATGGCCTTTTCTTGATCGAGTGCATCGTCGCTTAACTCGTTAAAGAATCGCTTGACGAAGTATCTTGGAATGATCCGCGACTTGCGTAACGCGATCGCTCGCTCGAAAACAAAAATCAGCAAGATGAACGAGCTGATGCCGATGGGAATCATCAATGGTCCGCCATTGCGAACGACCTCCAACAGGCGACGTGTCGAGACGATATTGCTGCTATCGACCGACTCGACCTGTTCGCCATTTTCAATTGGCGATTGTGCGTAAGCCGTTGGTAAATGCTGGCTAGTGAATGCGACTACCAGCAAACCAATTGATGTAAACAACAGGATTTTTAGTGCTTTCGAATTCATTATTGCTTCGAGAATGTTGCAGGGAGATGTTGTGTTTTGTTCGGTGGATCTTGAGCGGCCACTAGTTCGTCAAGTAATTGACGGGCTTGCTGGCTGTGAGTGGAATCGGGGAAGCTGCTAAGCAAGCGATTGCATGTTCGGATGGCTCTGTCGAGTTGCCCCAGTTGGTATTGGCATTTAGTTGCTTGAAGCAATGCCAAGCCTCGCCATTCGTCGTACTCGTACAGGCTGTCCACTAGCAAGTAGGCGCGTAGAGCGTCTTTGTATAGTTCTTGGTGGAACCAGGTTTCGCCGATCATCCATTGGCTCATGGCTGCCGTTTGAGTGCCCTTGGCTTCCGGGTGCTTGATGGCGGTGGTGAATTTCTCCCGAGCACCAATAAAGTTTGCTCGGGACATTTCGACGCGACCCAACAGGTATTCGTATTGATAGGCGGGTGTGTGCGAGTTCGCGACCTTTTGCCGAGCTTTGGCGATTTCTTCGACGCGATCCCAGTCGGCTCGTTGACCCGCGCACTGAGCCAGTCTCAGCCAAATCACGCTGGTGATTTCGGGTTTGTCGAATTCGATTGCGCTGACGTTGGTGAACTCGGCTTCTGCTTTCGCCGTTTGCCCGCTTTGGAAGTAGGACTCGGCCAACCAATAACGAGCCGGTTGGATCAAGGTCGTGGCTGTCGATTCACGAATCACGGTTTCAAACAGACGGATCGCTTTATCCCAATTTTGGTTTTCCGTTTCAAATTCACCCAGTGTGTAGTTGGCGTAACTGGCTAACGAGTCGTTGGGCGCGTAGTTGATCAATTGCAACAATCGCTGTTTGGCTCTGGCGTCGTCGCCAAGCTGTCGCGATAGCATGGCCGTTCGATAGAGTGCATCGACTTTGAATTCACTGCTGGGAAACCGAACAGCAATTTTGTCGAATTGATTTCGAGCTTTTTCCGTTTGATTGGTGTCATGCAACGCCCAAGCCAATTCGTACTCAGCCAGATCGGCCAGTTCGTGTTTGGGATTGTCTTGTAGGAATTGAGTCAACAGCTCGGCAGATTGTTGGCTGTTGGTCGGCCCACCGATGCGTTGCAAGGAGACTGCCATGCGGAACTTGGCTTCGTCAATGTACTGCGATTCTGGATGGTTGGTGATCACTGACTGCAGGATCTCAACCGCCTTGTCGTGCTGGTTGTCGGCTTGCAGCTTTTGGATTTTGCCCACGACTGCCTCGACCGCCAATTCGCTGTCAATGCCACTGGCAATCACGTCGTTCAACTTTTCAGTTGACAACATGGACGCGTCGTCTGCCCATACCAATCCGTTTGCGCCTCGCGATGCAAACTGAGTGTGGTTGGACGAGGCCATAACGTGGAAGAATTTTTGAGCAACAGTATTTTGTTTTTCTTTTAAAGCCGCTTCGGCCACGATTTCGCAAGCGCCTAGCACTGACAGGTCGTTGGGGTGAGTTTCAATGACGTTGTCTAATGTGTTGACGGCCTCGGTTAACTGATTAGTTTTGGTCAGTGCGATGGCAAGATCGGCTTGGCAGCGAACGGCGTCGTCGCCGGTTGGCAACATTTCCAAATATTGTCGATAGTAAGGAATTGCTAAATCGTTTTGTTGTTTGCCACTATGTGCGGTGGCGATGGCGAACGAGGTGGCTGCTTGAAACTGTTGGTCGTTTCGAAAGTCTTGAATGGCTTTCAGTTGTTTCAACGCAACGTCGAATTCACTCGTCCCGATCCGTGACAAACCAAGTAGATAACGCCAGGCAGGAACGTTATCTGCCAATTGAGGGCGTACCGAAACCAGCTCGATCAAGTGTTGGTACCGTGCGGCTGCCTGAGCAAACTCGCCTCGGTCGTAATGCATTCGTGCCAGTGGTTCGATGCAACGTGTCAAGTGAACGGAGTCGTAATAGTTGGACTGGAAGCTGGTCACTAAACGCTGCAGAGTTTTAATGTCTTTGCGGCGATTGGCGATATCGATTTCCACGACCGCAGCGAATTCGGCAGGGCCTTTCGAAAGCGGCTTTTCCCGAGCGATTTCCAAACGTTTTTCTGCCAATCCCAATTGATCAACGCGAACGGCAATCACGGCGGCGTCCAAATTCAGTCGCACGTGGAAATCATCATCAACGGTTTCGGTTAACAGCGGCTGAATCGTGGTCCAAGCCGTTTCCCACTGACCTTCGGACATTTGATGTTTGGCCAACATATAAGTGGCCTCGGTCAACAATTCGGATTCGGGAAAGTTGCCGATTAATTGTTCGAACTCTGTTTTGGCAGCGTCCCAGTTTCCTTGCTCTACCAACATCTTGCCCAGCATCATCTGCGCATCATCGCCCAGTGGGTTTGTGGTTTGAGCTGACAGAAAACGATAGAACCTTTCGGCTTCGCCATATTGGCCCAATCGGTGCAATGACTGGGCTAGGCCCAGCCGACTTTTGTGCGATAAACCTGAATTGGGAAACTTATTGAGCGCTTCCTGATAAACGTCACGAGCTTGACTGATCTCAGAGGCTCGTAAATGCAATTCACCCAAGTAGGGCAGGGCGAATTCAGTAAGCGGGTTGCCAGAGTGACTGTCCACAAAAGTTTGGAAAAGTCGTTTGGCATTCTCGAAGTCGTTACGCAAATATTTGCATTCCGCCAAACGGAATTCGCTACGAACCGCGAACTGACTGTGTGGGTCGCGTTCCAACAGTTCGTCGAAAAGCGCTTCGGCTTTTTGATTTTGATTTAACTGGATGAGAGTTTCGCCGAGGTAGAACCTAGCATTCATCGCCAGATCGTCGTCGGGGTAATGCTCTAGTAGATTGCGGAACTCCCGCTCCGCAGCATCCCAATCCTGGTCGCCGTAATAAGTGGCAGCCAAGTTGTACAACGTGTTCGCGCTGTCCGTTGAGCTTGAGGCTGTTTGGGTAGTGTCTGCGTTTTGTGCGATTAGTAACGCAGAATTCGCGCAGCAACAACTAGCGAACAAGATTGCCAAAAATGCAAACGTGGTGGTCTTCGATTCCATTCGATTTCAACTTTTTGAGCATGAAGCATGAATGCGTCCGTGCCAGCGTTAAAGCGGAATAATTGCTTAGCAGCTGTGTTTAGCCGCAGGTTGATTACCAAAACGGCTGATTCTTCGACAATGGTAATGCTGGAAATGCAACAGAATGCCAGCAGTCGAAAGCCTCAGGGTTAGTATCGACGAGTGCCCACCCTAAGCATGGCAGAATCATTGATCGGCTAGCTGCTGGCGTGAATTCGCTTCCATTCGTACCGGATCCGTGAACCGGTGGGGCTGGTGCAGTTTTGAGTTATCCGGTGTGGATTTTGGTTGCTAGCGAGTTGCGCGGTGGGAAATTACCAAGATTTGAGGCGACCGAATGCTGCTGAAACATGAAAGATGCTATCAATTTTTGGCACAGTACTAAATTTTATCGCTCTAAAAAAAGGAGCTGACTTCGTTCAACGGCAGCTTATCAATGTCCGGCACCTGCGCATCGTCGGTCGGGTGACCGGTCACAAGGATCAAAAATGGTCGTTCATTTTCTGGACGTTTCAGGATCTTGTTCAAGAACTTCATCGGGCTAGGTGTGTGTGTCAATGTGCCAAGCCCGCAATGATGCAGTGCGTTGATCAGGAATCCCGTTGCCAAGCCTACCGACTCGGAAACGTAGTAGTTTTTCTGCACGCCACCGTCTTTGCCGATACGACGAGTTTGAGCAAACACAACGATCAAATAGGGCGCCGTTTCTAAGAATGGTTTGTGTTCGTCGGTTCCAATCCGTGCCAGATCGTCAAGCCAGTATTGTGGAGCACGACCATTGTAGAATTCGCGTTCTTCCTCTTCGGCGCCTTTGCGAATTTCGCTTTTGATTGCTGGATCGGAAACGACGCAAAAGTGCCACGGTTGCAAGTTGGCACCATTGGGTGCTGTACCAGCCGCCAAGATGCACTGCTCAATCACTTCACGTGGTACCGGGTCGGGTTTGAAGTCGCGGATAGATCGGCGGTGTTTGATTTTTTCGTAGTATTCGGCGGCTTGGGCCAGACGTTCTTCGTCGGAATAGGTGGGAAGGGTCGGAGCAGATTTGAAGGGATATTCGGACATGAGATTTTTCGTTTTTTCAAGCGATCAAAGTTTACAAGAACGTCTTGTGTCGGATTGTCAAAGCGGTTGAAGGCCAAGACATCCAATACTTTATTCGAATCAGCAGAATCGTTCCATTACGTGGCGACTTGTTCTTTCGTGGTTGGAGAATACAACATCGTCAACTTTTCCCAAAGGGGCGCCAGGGTCATGGCGGCTGGGCTGTTTACGTCTTTTCCAGCATAAGCAAGCTCGGAATAAAGATTCGCCAAATGGCTGAGATCGGAAGCAAGTTTTTTGAACTTTGATTCGGTTTTGCGAGCAAATTCCAATGCCGTCTGATCAGGTTCACGAGGGCAATGTTGGTCACGGCCCCAAGCTTCCACGGCCTCGAAGGTGTATTTAATCAACCGTTCTGCTGGCCAAGTGCTGGCCTGCCCGTTGGCGAACGGGTTGTTGTATTGAGTGAACTTGGGTTGGGGCCGCGATGGTTTGGGCTGCTCCACAATCGCTTCACTGTGCGCTCGTTCCTTCTTGGGACGGTTCCACAAGCGATTCCAAAAGTCGGCCAATTCGGCAAGGAAGGAACGGATCCAAGGTCCAATCCGGTCACGGTTTTTGATGGCGAAATACAAAACGACCAAGCCAATGATGAGCCACAGGATGAACTTGAAAAGACGGGCTAATGAAATTTTGCTCTGCGAACGTTCATTCTGTGACTTTTCCTGACTTTCGTTTTGCTGGGACTGTTGTTGCTGCTGTTTGTTGTTGCGGCTGCGGCTGCTACGCGAACCCTTTTGTGGTTCTTCCTTCTTGCGTTGTGATTTTTTGGAGGGCGCTTGTGGCCCTTTACGTTTGTCGGACTTGCTTTTTTGTTTCTCGGATTCTGGTGAGTTTGATTTTTTTTGTGATTCGTTTTGTTTTTGCTGTGAAGATTTTTGTTTTGAGTTCTGGTTATCGCCTGATTGTTGTTG
>CAZJBW010000099.1:14045-16992 GCA_964543985.1 uncultured Pirellulaceae bacterium
TTGAGATTTTGACTTTCCGGATTTGTCGCCCTGACCAGATTTTTTGCCCTTTCCTTTCGATGATTTCCCCGAGTCATCGTCAGGCGACTGGCCACCCGACTTGTCTTGTTTCGCGCCCTGGTCACTGGATTCCTTTTGATCCGAGCTGCCGCTAGACGATTGTTTGCCGTCGTTATTTTGAGACTGTTTTTGCTGATCCTGGCGTGCCTTAGGACCGGAGTTCGATGAATTGGAATTTCCTTTTTCCTGACCATCTTGACCGTGAGCCAATTCCGATGGCGACAAATTCTGGCTTGTCAATTTAGGCAGCCAATGTCCGACAGAATATCGAGCGGTCGGGCGTGGCAGCAAGAAACAAAAGCCGACAATCGTGATTGCCAAGACAGTGCCCGTGATCATCCACTTCTTAGCCAGTCGAAACGGAATCGACGATCGGTTCTGTGCCAGATAGCGGTGCAGGCCCAGGACGCTGGAAAGCATTAGCAAACACAATAGCGAGGTCATGTAAACCAAAAGGTACCACACCGCCGCTTGGTTACCCGCTTCGTTGTTCATCGAGATAAATAGCTGGCCGAGTCCAAAAAACGGGATTCCGAATAGCAAAAAATAGAAGGCCCATAAGCCTGGCGAATTGGCCTGTTTGCGTTTGAAAAATAAGTCTTTTAGTGAACTCGCGTCTTTCCTTGGTTCACTGGTTGGCGCCTGTTCAGTGTTTTGTTGTTCCGTTGGGCTTGCATTGGGATCTTGAAATCGATTGCGGAACTTTTGAACTCCGTCGATCGCCAAATCGATCATGCCTTGGCCGGTGGCATCGCGGGTTCGGTCGATGAACGTGCAGTCCCAGGTCAATCGGCTTGCCATCCACCAAGTGAAGCTAAGGATGAAGGCGTGTACTAAAAGGTTGCCCTGCATAAACTGCATGGTGGCGATCAATGTCGCGATGCCCAGCAAGATTCCAAACAGATTGGCGCGTTCGTATCCCTCTTCGATCGAGATGCGGCTGATCAGTACAGCGGCAAAACTGAAACAGGAAAAGATCCAATTCAGTCGACCCGTCAACGGCCCAGTATAAAAGACCTCGATCAAAAAATGAGCCGCACTGGCGACGGCCAAAATCACACAAACAGGGCCAGCAACTTGAACGAAGATCGAACCGAATCGATTGATGGATACTTCGTTGGATGGTGCTGGCTGGCTCATGGTTTTAGTCGTACTTGATTAAGCTAAACACCGGATAGGGGTTCAGTTTTTCGGCGGCGTTAAGAAACGCCAACTCGATCAGGAAGGCGCAGCCACAAACGTTGGCTTGGCACTGCTCGACCATTTTGCAACAAGCACTAACCGTTCCACCGGTGGCCAACAGGTCGTCAACAATTAAAACATTTTGGCCTGGTTGGACTGCGTCGACATGCATCTCCAACGTATCCGACCCGTATTCCAGGTCGTAGCTGTAGGAGTGCTTTTCGTAAGGCAACTTTCCAGGTTTTCGTACGGGAACGAATCCGACATTTAGAGCCATCGCCAGCGGAGTCGCAAAGATGAAGCCTCGGGCTTCGGCGGCAATAATGACATCGACTTTTTTGTCGCGATAGTGGTCGGCCATTTGATCAATGGCGTGTTGGAATGGCTCAGGGGCCGAAAGCAGTGGCGTGATGTCCTTGAATACGATTCCAGGTTTGGGGAAATCTTGAACGTCCCGGATGTAATCGGTTAACTGTATTGAGGCTGCTGCGTCGGACATAGCGCTTCCGCTGAACGAGTGATTGACTGGTTAGCTCATAATTTACTCGATACAAGCCGTCTGTTAAGGCTTTGTGGCAACGAATCGTTCGGTCTTGTCTTCAACAGGCGAAAAACTATGGATCAGCGAACACCTTTTTGCGTGCGCTCGGGTGGAAATGTCGGTAGTTCGTGATTTTCCACTCGTCGTCAATGTCTTTTTTCATGTTCAGAGTAATCGCGCGAGGCGCCATGCCTTCGTGGTTGTGCCTTGGAGCGCTGACATTTACGAACACGGTGAAGGTTACTTCTGCGGTATCGTTCGTGATTTCAATGGAACGAAATCCTGTGACATTGCATAAAGCGAAACGGTAAGTTGGCATCTCGTTCAAAATGCGGTTCCGCACATTGTCGTGATCAGGGTGAACGAACTTGGCCGCACCGTTGACGTCGTTCAGTTGGACGGTGCGAGCCAATCGTTTTACCGTCAACTGTAGTTGTTCCTTATTGGTCGTAATCAACGCATCCAAAACGATAGGCAACAGGGCAATGATGGCGGCGACAAATAGGAAAGGCAGTAGCCTCTTCTCTTTCGTTTGAGCATAAACAAAAACTAAGGATACGGTGACGAGTAAACCAATCACCAAAATCAAAATCTGATTGCTCTCAAGAAATTCCATTCACGATCTCCTATGTTTCCAGCCTGTGTTTGAGCGCAATGCCCACAGGCTAGAAGCCTATGCCACTTGATATCTAGCTACATTCTAGAGCTCGATGGTTGGATGACTAGTTTTGCCTGACGGTTAGCGGTTGATTGAATGCGACGAAATACAAGGTTTGGCGGCAATTCTTGTCGATCAAAATCTGGAAATAAATTTTCCAAATTTTGGCGTATCTTGTGCTACAGGACGTAAAGTTGATTGAAGTGCCAAACCATGGAGCCACGATGAATCTCATTCGTACCTTACAATACGCAATCTTAGCTTTTGCGCTGGTGGTCACCGTTTGCTGGTTTACGTTTTTTGGGTCTGTCTATCTTGTTTTCAGCAAATTTCTGGGGCTCAGTCCAACGGCAGATTCGGGCCAGCAAGGTTCTGACAACCCAATCTTTCTAACCATCTTGGCTGCCACGGCCAGCTTGTTGATTGGGTTGGAAGTCCTGCGTGGCATCTTGCTACGCCGAAAATTAAACGCCGAGTAAGTTTTGCTGTGCTGCCAGAATATCGCC